>NZ_CBFHMI010000025.1:0-32446 GCF_965656915.1 Winogradskyella sp.
TATCCAAATCACATCTCTATATTCGCTATCGATTAAAACCAAGTCTGGAGTTGCAGAACCATCAAATTGTTGTGCGTTTCGCTCACTAATTGAAGAAATAGTTCCTAAGAAGAACATACGTTTTCTACCAGCAATATTTTTTATGTAGGGTCTAAACTCTACAGGTGTACTAGCTTTCCAATCATACTCTTTACGAGATTCTATAACTTTTAAAGGCATTGCGGAAACACCAGCATACCCTTGCTTTTTGGACGCATGGTCATAGTAATACAATTTATCTGAACCATCCGCTGGTACAAAAACACTAAAACTTAAATTTGTGCGCTCATCACCTACTGGCTCTAGTCCAAACCAATGGTATAGTCCACTGTAAGCATCTGTGTTTGTTCCTGCAAAATCAAAATCAGTGACATAAGGTTGCTGGTTTTGATCTTTTGGCATTACTGGAATTTTTACTGCTGTTTCCATATTCCATGGTAATGGATCACTAAATCCTCCTAAGAATTTTAAAGACTCCGCTTGTAACTGTGAGACTTTTTCTGCCAGCGTATTCTGTTTATTTAAAAACGGATAGTTTTTAATGTCTTCTGGACTCACAAATGTGCCTTTACCGATGGCTACACGTTCTAGATAATCATTAAAGTCGTGCTCTCCAGCTTCTATAATCATAACACCACCAAACGTTGGATATGGAAAGAAAAATCCTCTCCACTTGATAAGGCTTACAACCTGTACCCATTGGTCGTCATCATTTTGCATATAAAAAGTATCACTTGGTTCATAATTGAACAACATCCACGGATTAAAACGTTGTACTACCGCGTTATAGGTGTTTCTACTGAACTTTAAAGATTCACCAATAGAAAATGTAACATCAATACGATTTTCATTTGAAAATCTTGGAAATGGTGTTGTACTACTAACTGCAAATACTTCTTCAGTATTATCGCTAATACGCTGCATGATATGTTTCTCACTTGGCTGAATAGCCATGGTCCATTTATTCTCAGTACCGATTCGCACTAAATGTGGTAGTGACACGTCTTTAGTTTCACCTACACTTTCGTTTGCCATCGAAAAAATATTTCTTAGAGGCTGTATGCGTTCATTCTGAGTTAGAGGTAACTCATTAATTTCAACTTTATTAAGATTATTAAAAACATTATAGGTTTTCATATAATCGTACATTTTATAGTGCCAGCCAAAAACGTACAATACTCCGAAAAAGACAATTAGCAAAGCTAATATTCCAAGGCGACGACCTGTGCTGGAAGTCTTTCTGAATTTTCTCAATCCAAAAGTTAGTATTAATAAACTAACAATAATGACAAAAAGATATTTGCGCAGAAATAATAAAACAGGCTGATAGTCATCTCTAAAAAAGAATAGTAAAATGAGTAATAGTAGAACCACAAATATGGTAATTCGCTTTTGTTTGCCTCCTTTGTTCCAATATGATTTTATCATGACAGTCTGTTGTAATTGTAAATCCCGAAATTTCGAGATATGGTCATCTTTTGATTATTTGTTCTATTTTTTGAGAGTCTGAAACTAGTTCAGAATGACAATCAGCATTACATCAACCCTTTATCTTTTAAGCGCTCTCGTGCGGATTTTTTATCCGCTTCTGTTTGAGGATCCGTCTTAATTTCTTTTTTCGCTTCTTCGACAGCTTTATTATCTTTTGTCTTTAGGTCTTCTATAAAATCCTTTCCTTTTTCTACAGCATCGTCTACGATATCACCAATAGAATCACTCTTTTCCTCAACAACCTCTGTCGTTTTAATGACAAAACTTGCAACATAAGTGCCTAATAATGTTCCGACTGCAAATGATGAAAACGCAGAAATACCATCGTAACTTGAAAAAACTGTCAATGGTGTTAAAAATTCTACTACAAGTGCTGCAATAAGAACTAATGTTACAACAAATATTAAACGTGGTAAAAATGCTTGTTTGAATACAAACCCTTTAGGGTTATCAGCACTCATTTGTAACTCTTTGCTATTAACAATCTTATTTAATAATCTATATGCACCATTACCATTAGATTCTCTCCAATAAATGAAAATACCTAATAAAACGGCCGCAATAAAAATGACAAGTTCTAATCCCATGATGTTGTAATTAAGGTTCTTATAAAATTAGTCTAATTTTCTTATATATTGTTACTTATACGCTCAATTACCCAATCTCTAAATGAATTATCCCAGGTATCATAACTTTTATAAAATTGCTCTTTATCGTACCAATACAAGAATAACACGTCTTTTGGTGAAATGTTAATTAATAGTTTATGAATTAAATCTCGATGTATTGCCGACAACGAGGAATGCGGTTGATGTAATGAAAAATATAAGGATTGGTCGACTATATCTTCAATTTTGTGGGCATTACTACGCTCTAGTTTTTCGAGATATAGTTCTACACCCATTACACGCTTTCTGGCATTAATGTCTATTTTATTAAGGTAACTCTTAAATAACACTTTATCATTGAGGATATCTTTAATAGGATGTTCTGTATCCTTTAAATACTGTGAAAGCTCAAATTTTTTAATTCGGTCATAATTTGGTGTCTTTACCATAGCCTCTAAATTGCATTCTATGATAATATGGCTTTTCAGCTTTTCAATTAGTTCTGGCTGTGAAATATGATAAATCAGCACATCATGTACTGTATCTTTAATGGCTTGTTTATATACCTCTTTATTTTCAAAAACCAGAATAGGTTTTATAAAATCTCTTAAAAGGTATACACCATCAAAAGCGCGTGTATAAAATGAGCCTGTTGAAAAATGTAGGGGATGCAATCTTAAGTCTCGATTGCGTAAATTACCATAAGTTTTAGCAGAATCTAATAATTCATTATGAATATTTTCATCTATAAAGTTATTACCCATTCTAAACTTATCTACAAGTCTCAGTTGTTCTTTTTGCTTTTCTTCTAGATCGTCAATCAATCTAAATGTTATACTGACATCATCATACTTTAGAATATCCATAGGTTCGTAAAACACGTCAATATCCTGATCGAAATCCATACAAATGGCAGAATCTCTGGTAATATCATTAATCTTAGCACCATGCGTTCTAAAGACGTGTTGCATCATTTCTCTATCAAACGAATGAAATGGCAAATAAACAGGCTTTCCCTTTTGTAAAGGAGATATAATTATACCGTGAGGATTCGCATCACCGTGATTTAGATACTGAACGTCTTTCTTTTCTTCTGCAACTTCAGGACTCCAACCTACTCCATCAATAGAAAAAGACTTCAGTTTGGTTTCTTTAAAACCAAGAGTTCTCAAACACTTATTATAGCGTTCTACTAACTTACCACTTACTGGTATAAGCTCGCTTCTATATAAATTAGCTTGTTTTAGTTTGTTCATCTTTAATCTAACAACTTATTAATCTGAGCATATTGCAATAATAGTATGGTTTTGGCATCAATAATCTTTTCAGATTTTATGATTTCTATGGCCTTAGTGAAAGGCAATTCCAGCACTTCAATTTCTTCATTCTCTGCATCTAATCCACCTCCATTATTCACTTTTTGAGCATCTGAATATTCAGCTACGAACAAATACATTTTTTCAGTTAATGCACCAGGTGATGTATAAGCCATAAGGACATGTTTTGCATCTTTTATCTTATAACCAACCTCCTCTTCTGTTTCTCTAATTATGGTTTCTAACGGCGTATCATTATTATCAATAGCTCCTGCACAAACCTCTATTGATATTGCTTCATTTGTATTATTGACATGAATCGGCATTCTGAACTGACGTGTTAAAATAACACTCTTTTTTCTGCGATTAAATAATAAAATAGCGGCACCATTTCCTCGATTATAACATTCTCTAGAAATTCGTTTTTGCTCACCAGATTCAAATGTATAATCGTATTCTACCTTATCTAATTTTGCCCATTCATTAGATAAATTTATATATTCAATATTACTGACTTTATTCTCTTTCTGCATTTACAGGCTCTTCTATATAATACTAATCTCTTTCACCGAATTGTTCTCTTGCTTCGGTCTCAATGTTTAATTGATTTATTCTGGCATCTACTTTTCGTTTAAAATCGGTATCTGCTATAGTTGCAACATTATCTAAATAACGAATAACCTCTTGTTTTCTAATATCAGAAAAGTTAAGCCCTTTCATGTTGGCTTTCATCAATTCCTGAAGCATATTGAATTTGGTCTCATAATCCTTTCTAAAATATTTGTCAGGATTCTCAAACCAATCTTTCTCCAGGTCAAAATCGGTTAAGCGTAACGATATTGCAGATTGAATATTTCGTACATCTCTTGAAGAGAAAAATGGAAATATTTTTTGAATTTCTTTATATAACGCTGCGTAAAACATATGATCTTCTGTTTCGTGCAGTTTTTCTACTTTTTCAAATGTTTCTAGTACACGCTCTTCCGATGGCTTTTCTACCAGGTTTAGTATATCTCCCATACTCTTCGCTAAACCTTGATCTGCTAAATACTTGTAGACTTCTGGATCATCCATATTCACAAAATCTGGCATTGTATCTTGTAGCTTTCTCCACCAAATGTAATCCTGATCTAAGAAATCGTGCTCTGTTCTTGCTCCATCAATCTTAAATCGTCCTTGCACACGCGATATTACTGCCTTATCTAACATTTCTGGTAGATTGGTAAATAAACCTATAGAACTGTTACCATAATTGACAGCATATGCGCCCTCCGTATATCTTAAAAACACTCCAATAACTTCCTTTACACCAGCCGAAACACCTTGTGCAGTTCTTTCTTGTAAGTTGTTTTCTGCATCATCTATAGGTGCAAAAATCAATTTAGATGGATCTTGAAGTGGTTTCATCCATTCCACCATCTTCTCGGCAGAGCCACCTTGAAACGTACTAATTAAAGTATCTGGTATTGGGTGAAACAAAAATGGAATATCCAGATTATCGCTATGCTCTTTTAAACGTGTAGCGATTGCTGCAATAAGCATACTTTTTCCTGTACCTGGAATACCATAACCCATAAACACAGGCATAAATCCACCTAGTTCCTGAAAAGGATTCTTCTTTGCTTCAAAGTCGTAACTCAACATACGCTCTGTTAAACGACGCGCAAAATGCTTGGCTTCTCTGTTTCCTACAATCTGTTCAAATTGAATTTTATTAAACTCTACACTTTTAGCCGTGCCTTGAAACACATTTTCCCATCCTGAAACTGCAAAGTCCGAGTTTTCGAGTTTATAGGTTCTATCAGCAATGGTTTCTGTGTATTCTAAACTACTTTTTCTTAATTGTATCTCATCAATTAAAGCTTCAAAATAAACCACTGTGAAGTCTATAACATCTTTATCTGTCTTAATAATATCTGGATGACCAAGGTATTTATCATAATAAAATAATTGACAAGAAATACCCTTTAATGGTGTCATAAATGACACTTCTGGAATTCCTGCGAATTTCTGCTTCATCACAGAAAGATCGTCTGATGCGTGAGGTTTTAAATCGTGTAGAATTTTATATGCGGTAGCGAACAACATAAAAGCTGTTGCTGTATGCATTTTACTCTCATACTCACGTTTACCTGAGCTATCTAAGGCAGATTTATTTTCACTTAAGCTCGATAAGCCAGACGCATCATAATAGCTATCTTTTATCCATATACCAAGTGTTAATCCTTCTTGTACTGCAAATAAAGTTTGATTTAAATAAATAGGAATAGCAACAGACTCTGGTAAGAGACGTTTCTTTAAGGCTAAAATGGTTTTAGACACTGATGTTACAGCTACATTACTTCCGTTATTAGCTCTGGATAAATACAATAATATAGATTCGTCCTTACCACTATTATCCTTGTTCTTAGCGCGTTGACTCTGCTCCCATTGTATAGATTTTAAATACGATGTGGCTTCATCACGAAGCATGTCGAGTTCGTTTTGTTTTATAGGAAAAGTTGAGTTGTGTTCCATTGATAATTTATAAAAGTTACGATTCAAGGTTTAGCTATATTATTCCCATGAATCAAAGAATTCTGTAATATTAACACCATCATTATCGACATAAATATTATCCCAAAAAAGGCTTTGATCTGTTTTGATAAAAACACGATAATATCCTGTTTCAAAGCTCTCAAGATTTAACATTAAATTAGTATTAGATAAGTCATTAAATGATTGTATCGAAACTTGAGAAATTTGATTAATGGTATAGGTGTTCTCATTATAAACTTCATCAAAATCGGTATCCTGAAATATCTGATTTGCATTTGCACTTACTAACCAAACATCTGTTATAACTTCATTGGTCTGAGAAATTTCAATGCTTAAAAAATTATTGACAGGATTAGGAAAAGCGACTATAGACGTTGAAGAAATACTTAATGGCATCCTTACATTAGGATTCCCTAATCTAAATCCTGCTGAAAAAGAATCTTGTCGTGCAAAGATTCCTGTTACCAAATCGATATCAATTTCATTATTACCATTATTGTTATTATCATCACTTGAACAAGCCAATAATGTAAATAGCAACAAAATAACTACATGAATATTAAATTTCACTTTCATATCTAAATTATTTTAATAACCTAACATTTCAAAATCACGTTTATATATAGCTCTTACTTTTTGTCTGATTTCATCATCATAAAAAGCATTTTTCTCAGGAAAACAACCATGTTTTGACTTAAACTCTATTAATTCGTTATTGGATATATGGTACACCTCTGACAATTCTTTGGTAGCTATATCCTTTCTATAACTATTAGATTGTCTGTGTTTTGAAAAATCTATTTCAGATTGAAACCCTAATTTTTTACTTAATTCTGGAAGCTTTGCAGACATATCTTTTAAATGAATGACTTCATCTAATTTAACACCTTCAAAAACAAAAGTCTGATGTCTCCAATGCGAATTTACTTCCATTAGATTTCGGCTGTATAAATAATCAACAAATTGCGCAAAAGTTATTTGGGCATTTCCATTAGCATCTTTTGAATCGATTTGTGTTATGACAGCCTGCATACATGATCTATTGATATCTTCACCACAAAATTTATCGACATATCCACTGACAAGACAATCAAAAGGATTTCTAACAACAGCTACTTTGTAAAAAGCTAAATCATTAACATGTCGTTTAATATTAGACAATGTTGTACGTCTATAGATTCTTATAAACTTTCTTAAATAGGCATTAGAGAATTTAATCTTCTCTAAATCATGATTTAAAAATCGATACTTATACCATTTAAATAGGAAAATAACTCCAAAGTTTTTTAATGCTTGTACGCTATTTGAAAACGTATTCTCTAAGTCTAACGAATCTAAAAACCAACTTTTTAAGGTTGTTCCACCACATTTTGCATTGGTAAACAGAATAAACTTCTTTTTAGGGTTTATTAATGGATATGGTGGTCTTAATTTGTAACCAGACGTTGCACCTTTGTTCATGATTTTCACTTTTCAATTTTCAAATCAGCTATTTGAATTGGTGCTTGGGCTAGTTTGTTCATTATTTCCGGTGTTTTATTGTAAAGCAACTGTATAATGCGATGTGGTGCAAAAACAAATCTCTGTCTAAACATGGTATTCCATTTTTGAAATGTTTGTTTACTAAAAAAACCACCTTCTTTAAATTCACTAATAGAGCTGATTTCATCTATTTTAAATGAAATCGCATAAGATTCTAATGGAATAATCTTCTTTGCTATTCCATCTAAAATAGTATGAGTGACATCATTTTCATCCTTTGCAAATACATTATGAATAGGTCCGAGATCTACACGTTTTATAAGTTTTGGCATTACCTTTGGCAATCGCTTATCTATAGCATAAGCCATGGTATCCATAGCCATTTCTCTATCTGATGTATTCTTTAAAACGGTATATATTTCGTCTTTATAATCTTTCACATTTCTGCCATCGTAGTTAAAATACATGTAGCAAATAAATGGTCTGTTATGCGTAACATCGTAAAAGCTCCAGCTCACTAAATGCTCTGCTTCTGGCACCGAATCTGGCGCAGGTAATATTTTTCCCTGAACAAATCGATTAAATATGTATTCTTTCTTAGCTGATGTGTAATACACAATTGACGCTGCCTGAAATAATTTGCGCTTAGCTATTGGTTCTTTTTTACGCATTAGCGTATCTAAAAACTCATCTTTTAAATCGTCGACATTAGTTAATCTACCTAAAAACTCTTCGCGTAATTCCAGATCATTGAATAAATAACGAAACTCCAGATAATTTGGAAAACCTGAATCCGTTAAATCCACTTTCATGTTTTCTTCATCATCATACATGTATTTAACACGCATAGCCTCAATAGAGTACAACAATAAATCTGAATATTGTTTAAACAATTGTACTTCTTGATTATTGCAAATCTGGTTATGTTGAACCGCAACAATAAGCTCCTTAAGCGAAAAGTCAATCATCTTATGATAAAAGACATATTGCTCCTTAGAATCTAATATTGCTGAATCTAATGGTGTTACAATCATTCTTGAAGTATTCAGTTTACAGTAGCAGTAATCAGTTTAGTGTAATACTGCATCTGATTACTTTTACCCTAACAGGTCGTCATCGTTTGCTTCTGGTTTAGGCTCACCTTCTGGTTCTCCACCTCCATCTGATGGTGCATTTGGATCTGCACTATAGTATTCATCAAATATTTCTTTCATATCAATACCATAACGATCTGCAAAATTTTTCTGAATCTCGGAATCTTTTGTTCTAATTTCTTTTAAAGCTTCTGCATAACTTCCATAAACACCTTGCATTACTTTTTCGTGTACAGGAATATTATCCATCATTTCCTGACGCGCTTTAGCACTTGCTGTGTGCATAGCCGCTAAAGTTTCACCTATGTGCTCATCAGTTTTAACACCAAGATGTTCTAATATGGCAGCAAACTCTTGGTCTGTACGCGCTTTTAAAGCCACAACATAACCGTCATAATATTTTAAACGCTCATCAGTATCTGATTTCAACTTGGCTCTATGTGTTTGTAAATTACTTCTTAAAGAAGTTAATACTTTTATAGTAAGATTGTGTTTGTGCACAAAACTGTCTTTAGAAGCGGCTAAAGTTGTGTAGGCATTCTTAAGACCTTCTAGCTCTTCTACTTTTTGCTCCAGTTGCGTTACTCTCTCTAAAGCTTCGGAGTATTCCGTAGATTGTTTATCTGCAACTTCTTCTAGGGCCTGTCGCGCTTGTTTTAATAAAGCGTATTGTTCTTCGAGCTTTTCTTCTACTTCTTTTTTCTTCTGAAGTGCTTTAGTGTGATTATTACTAGCTTCAACAATAGCAGTTTTTAAGCTTTCTTCAACTTCCTTAATTTCTAACTCTCTGTCTTTTAAACGTTTTATCGCAGCCTGACTTTTAAATGACAATTCATTTAACAAAGTCTGTACATCTGCAGTTTCAATTCGTTGCTGAAACATTGCCTTAGCTCTATTGTCTGCCGAATCGCGTTCTTTTTGAGCCGCAGTTAACTCCTGTTCTGCATCTCTTATTTTTCCTTTTCTTCCCCAAAGGTTATTCCACCAAGTATCTGGTTTGTTTTTAGCGTCTTCAAGCTCAACCTTAGCGCGTTCTAGCCGTTTTATAGCATTATCGATGATTTTTTGTTCAGCAGCATTTAAGGAAGAAAAACCTTCAAACATAATACCCACTTCATCCTGATAATCAGTAAGGTCTTTTATTGCATCAAGTAAGGTTGTTCTGTCTTTCTCAGCCATATCTACAACATTATCTAATGTTGCATTTAAAATTTTCTGACGACTTTCTGGATCATCTTCTTGCGCCAATTTAGACTTCATTTGGTCTATGGCTTTTCCCCAGTTAACATCTACTTTTTTCGCTTTTTCTTGCGAGTTAGTTTCTAATAAATCAAAATCATCAGCCATATTGTAATGTATTATTTAGTTGAACAATTTAAGGATAAGCAATTTCGGTAATTTTTTAAGACTATAAAAACTTTATCCACTAGATTATAAGTAGTAATAGTTATAAAAATGTTACAGTATTTTTACAAAAATAAATTGTTCAATATCTTTAAAAAAAATAAATTATGAAATTAACAAAATACATTTTACTAATCACAGTTAGTTTACTAATTAGTTGTAAAAATGACAATAAAGAGATCTCTGAGAATTCTTCGATGAAGCCAGAAATGAGCGAAAACAAAGGAGTAAACGTTAATCCTATTGAACATGGTGCATTGGTTTTAGAAAGCGATGACGACATCATATATATTGACCCAACAGCTGGTGAAGGTGCTTTTAAGAATCAAAAGGAACCAACTTTAGTTTTAATAACGGATATACATGGTGATCATTTAAGTATTAAAACTTTAGAAAGCCTAAGTTTAGAAGAGTCAATTATTGTTGGTCCTAAAGCTGTAACTGATAAAATTCCAAGTACCATTTGCAAGACTATTGTGACTATAAATAATAACGATAGTTATAAACATAATAACATAAATATTAAAGCAATTCCAATGTATAATCTTAGAGAGGAAGCTTTGAAATTTCATCCTAAAGGGCGTGGCAACGGTTATGTTTTATCTACAGATAATGAACGTATATATATATATTTCAGGAGACACAGAAGACATTCCTGAAATGCGTAGTTTAAAAAATATAGATAAGGCATTTGTTTGCATGAATTTACCATACACCATGCCTGTTGAATCTGCCGCAAATGCCGTATTAGAATTTAAACCAGACACAGTTTACCCTTATCATTACAGAGGCACTGAAGGATTAAGTGATGTTAATAAATTTAAACAATTGGTAAACGAAGGTGATAATTCTATAAATGTGGAGCTTTTGAACTGGTATGAATAAAATTTAAAAAAGTATCAACTTGTTAATAAGTTTTAGAAAGCTGTTTTTAGCCGATAAACAGTGCGTTTGGTCGAAGTATAAGACCCTTTTATCGATAAATTTTGTAGGAATATTAGCGTAAAATATTTAATCTTAGGTATTTATCGTTTGTTTTTTTATATATTAGCAATATAGAACCCAATTCTAAAACTATCTATCATGTTGAATAACCTGCTGTCAAAGGCTTTAGTCGTGACAACCGCACAACTTACTATGATTCTAATAGCCGTAGCATCCATTTTTCTTATTTTTATTGTTATTGCAGTTATTAAGATGTATAGATTAAAGGCGGAAAATAAAAAATTAATGGAAACCAATGCCTTCAAGGATGTCGACGAGTCTTATAAAGACTTTACAGGTGGTCATTTATATGGGGATAACTAAAAAATTATAATAAAGAAATCCCGCAATTTTGCGGGCTTTTTTATTTATCGGTTATTTTCTATCGTACTAGCTTTTTATACTTAATGCGCTTAGGTACTAAATCTCCTCCTAATCGTTTCTTCTTATTCTCTTCGTATTCACTAAATCCGCCCTCAAAGAAATAAACCTGAGAATTTCCTTCAAAGGCTAAAATATGAGTACATATTCTATCTAAAAACCATCTATCGTGACTAATCACCACAGCACAGCCAGCAAAGTTTTCTAAGCCCTCTTCTAATGCCCTTAATGTATTGACATCTAGATCATTAGTCGGCTCATCTAAAAGTAAAACATTACCTTCTTCTTTTAAGGTCATTGCTAAATGTAAACGGTTACGCTCACCACCAGACAATAGATTTACCTTTTTATTTTGTTCACTACCAGAAAAATTAAATCGGCTTAAATATGCTCTGGAATTTACCTGGCGCCCACCCATCATTACCAACTCTTGTTCATCACTAAAGTTTTGCCAAATGGTTTTGTTTGGGTCGATATTAGAATGTTTCTGATCGACGTAGGCAATCTTAGCAGTATCACCTACTTTAAATTCACCTTTATCTGGTTTTTCCTCTCCCATTATCATTCTAAAAATGGTCGTTTTACCTGCACCATTTGGTCCAATAACACCAACAATACCAGCTTGTGGTAAATTAAAATTTAAATCTTCATATAACAATTTATCTCCATATGCCTTACTTACACCAATGGCTTCAATTACGTTGGTACCTAATCTAGGACCGTTTGGAATATATATTTCCAGTTTTTCATCCAATTGTTTTTGGTCTTGACTCAAGAGCTTGTCATAATTCTTCAAGCGCGCCTTTTGCTTAGTTTGACGTCCTTTAGCACCTTGCCTCACCCATTCTAACTCACGTTCTAAAGTCTTTTGACGCTTAGATGCTGATTTGCTTTCTTGTGCTAATCGTTTGGATTTTTGGTCTAACCATGATGAATAATTCCCTTTCCAAGGAATACCTTCACCTCTATCGAGTTCTAAAATCCAACCTGCTACGTTATCTAAAAAATATCTGTCGTGAGTTACAGCTATGACCGTTCCTTTATACTGCGCTAAATGATGCTCTAGCCAATGTACAGACTCGGCATCTAAGTGGTTAGTTGGCTCATCTAATAATAATACATCTGGTTCTTTTAGCAATAAACGGCATAAAGCTACACGACGACGTTCTCCTCCAGAAAGCACACCAATCTTCTTGACACCTTCTGGTGTGCGCAGTGCATCCATAGCTATTTCTAGTTTGGTATCTAATTCCCAAGCATTAGAGGCATCAATCTGGTCTTGAAGTTCGGCTTGTCGGTTCATAAGCTTTTCCATCTTATCTGGATTACTATAAACTTCTTCTAAACCAAACTGGTCGTTTATACTATTATATTCATCGAGAATCGCAACTGTCTCAGCGACTCCTTCTTTTACGACTTCTAAAACCGTTTTTTCGTCATCTAGTTGTGGTTCTTGTTCTAGATAACCAACTGAATAATCTTGAGAGAACACTACATCTCCTTGATAGTTCTTATCTACACCTGCAATAATTTTAAGTAAAGTCGATTTACCAGAACCATTGAGACCTAGTATACCAATCTTAGCACCATAGAAAAAACTGAGATATATATTTTTTAAAACTGGTGTATTAGCAGACTGAAACGTCTTAGTAACACCAGACATTGAAAAAATTATTTTGTTATCATCACTCATAATTAAACACGTCCTTTTAAAGCATTAAACACCCAAGCAATAGCAAAAAAGCCAATTCCAACAGTAGCAAATCCCCAACCAGCAACATCATCGTATCTATATGCTCCCATTAGTATAAGAATAATTCCCATTATAATCATTAGAACTGTAGCCCATGCTAATACTGTATTTTTATTCATAGTCATAATTGTAATTCTTAATATTAGTTAGTTAGTTGAAACACAAATATCGTGAAATAAACTAAAAAAAGCACCTTAAAAATAAGATGCTTTTTCGCTATTAATCACTTATAATATAAGCTAGTTCATTGGAACTTCTATTATAATTAAGTCTGATTGTTTATTAGATCTTATTGCAACGTCACTAGTACCACTTATACCAATGGCATCTCTTTTACCTAAAGTCTTGTCTGCCACATCGATAGTTCCATCAACAACAAAGATGTAAACACCATTACCTTCGGTTTTTGTTTTTAAATCTATAAGACTTCCATCATCTAATGACGTTCTGTAGATATAGGCTTGCTGACTTATAGGCAAAGCCTCACCTTCCAGTTTATCTTTGGGTGCTACTACTGTTTGCAATTGATTTTGTCTTCCGTCTTTTGAAAATTGACGTTGTTCGTAATTGGGTTCTACACTCATTTCTTCTGGAATAATCCAAAGCTGAAGAAAATTAACTTCGTCCGTTTTACTATCATTAAACTCAGAGTGTGTTAAACCTGTACCTGCACTCATAACCTGAACTTCACCGACTTCAATGGCGCGTTTGTTTCCCATACTGTCCTTGTGCGATAGCGCACCTTTAAGTGGAATGGAAATGATTTCCATGTTTTTATGCGGATGTGTACCGAAGCCCATTTTTGGCTGTACAAGATCATCGTTTAATACGCGTAACATACCGAAGTTATTACGCTCTGGATTTTGATAACTAGCAAAACTAAAGGTGTGGTGTGATTTTAACCAGCCGTGATTTGCATAACCGCGTGAGTCTGCTTTGTGAATTATTGTTTTCATAGATTTTATTTTTTTTTAATTAACTTACTGGAAGAAATCCCATTTTACCCATTTGGTAATCTCGCATGGCTTCTAAAAGTTCTGTTTGATTATTCATTACATATGGCCCATAAGATGCTACAGGCTCATTAAACGGCTCTCCGGATAGAAATAATAATAAACTATCAGATTCTGCATCAATAATAAAGCCTTCTCCATCTTGATGAAACTGGATGAGTTGATTGTTATTTAATTCTAAAGTGGTAATGCCATTAATTTTCACTTTACCTCTTAATAAGTATAACATGCCTTGTTGACTATTTGAGAACAAAATAGATTCATGTCCTTCAGCTTTCGCATCTATCATAAATGCATTTACTGCAGTTTGCGTAGCAATTCTTCCATAAGTCTCATTAAGCTCACCCGCTATAATTTTGGTAGTGATTTTCCCATCGTCAGAAGTCACAATTCTAAAATATTCATGCTTAACATGCTGATAATTAGCTTCTATCATTTTCTTTTTAGCAGGTAAATTAAGCCACAACTGAATACCTTCGATAACACCACCTTTTTTAACAAAGGATTTTGTTGGACCTTCAGCATGAACAATACCTCTACCAGCCGTTGTCCATTGTACATCACCAGACTTAACAACACTCTCGTTACCTAATGAGTCTCTATGTAATTGTACTCCTTGCACCAGAAATGTGACAGGCTCAAATCCTCGATGCGGATGCGGTCCTAAATCAAATGGATTGCTTTTTTCATTAATTTCATATGGTCCGTAATGGTGTAACAGAACAAATGGATCGATCATATCTATACCTTGGGTTGGTAATGGTTGACGCAATCGTATTGGTCCCATATTGACAAAATCACTTCGTCCCACTTCTCGTATTGTATTTAGTTTCATTTTACTTTTCTTTCATTTATATTAGATTCCATGGAAACTATTTATTTAAAAAAATACGACTAGCGCATTTTATCTAACAAATTACTTAATTGCTCTGCTTCCTCTTCATTTAAGTTTTTTAATAAGTCTTTATTTAAGCTTTTAGGAATTGATGCTAATAAATCCTTGCCTTCTTGCGTAACAGCAATCTTTACTACACGTCTATCATGCTCAGATGGTAATCGCTCTATGTAATTCTTAGCACATAATTTATCCATTAATCGAGTTGCATTAGGTGAACGCTCTATCATTCTATCTTTTATTGTTTGAACTTTTAAAGGTTTACCTGCACCTCTCAATATTCGTAGAACATTATATTGCTGCGGTGATATACCAAATTCTTTAAAAAATTCGTTCTGGCAACTTGTAATCCAGTTAGCCGTATAAATAATATTGAGCAATGCTTTTACCCTATTATTCGGAAACGTTGAATTGATATCTTTAGCTAAGTCACCCATATTTAAATACTGTCAGCTAATTGATGCACCTCCTTTAATAACTGATTATTTAATTCTTTATTAGTGACTTTTCCATCAGAAAAATTCTCTCCAAAGGATGGTAAGCTAAAACTACCAACTATATTTCCTCCCATGAAACTAAATCTCCCTCGAGCAATTTCTAATCCGGTAGCACCACCTCTTGCACCAGGTGATGTTGCCATTAATAACATTGGTTTGTCACTCCATAATTTACCATCAATTCTAGACATCCAGTCAAATAGGTTTTTAAACACAGTAGCATACGTTCCATTATGCTCGGCTAATGATAAAACAATACCGTCTGTAGATTTAATTAAACCTAAGAATTTGTGAGCATTATCCGGAATACCCTCTGCAAGTTCTAAATTCATGCTATACATTGGTAATTCAAAATCATTAAGATCTAACACAGTTGATTCTGCACCCTCTACTAGTGATGCGGCATAAGTTGCTAATTGTTTATTTATTGAAGTTTTACTATCACTTCCTGCAAATGCGATTATTTGTTTCATGTTTTTATCATTTTGATTATAATGCAAAATTATAAAATTATTTTTTATATTCCAAGGAATATATTTCCATGTAATTTATATTTAACGTTTCATTTAGAAAATAGCTTCAGCATATAATAGTAATGTTTTGTAAATTCGTGCAAAACAATTCTACATTAATGGATATTAAGTTCAATAAAAACGAAGATCATAATAAACTTCTACTCTCAACTCTTAAAAAGCGCTATGCAAAGGTTAAACTAGGTGGTGGTCAAAAAGTATTGAAAAGCATCACAGCAAAGGCAAAATGACCGCTAGAGAACGGATTGACTATTTGCTAGACCCAAAGTCAAAATCCATTGAAATTGCTGCTTTTGCTGGTGAAGACATGTATCCTGAATATGGTGGCTGTCCATCTGGTGGTGTTGTTATTAAAATAGGTTTTGTAAAAGGGAAGCAATGTATTGTTGTTGCTAATGATGCTACAGTAAAGGCTGGCGCGTGGTTTCCAATAACAGGAAAAAAGAATCTTAGAGCTCAGGAAATCGCTATAGAAAACCGGTTACCTATTATATACCTGGTAGATAGTGCTGGTGTGTTTTTACCAATGCAGGACGAAATTTTCCCCGACAAGGAACACTTCGGACGTATTTTTAGAAATAACGCTGTAATGAGTAGTATGGGAATTACCCAAATTGCTGCCGTAATGGGAAGTTGTGTTGCTGGTGGCGCATACCTGCCCATCATGAGTGACGAAGCCTTAATCGTTGATAAAACGGGAAGTATATTTCTTGCAGGAAGCTATCTCGTAAAAGCTGCCATTGGTGAAACCATAGATAACGAAACTCTAGGCGGAGCAACTACACATTGCGAAATATCTGGCGTTACTGATTATAAGGCAAAAGACGATAAAGATGCCTTGGATACCATTAAAAACATCATAGATAAAATTGGTGATTTTGATAAGGCTGGTTATAATAGAATTAAGGCTGAAAAGCCTAAGGAGAATCCACAGGATATCTATGGAATTATTCCGAAAAGCAGAGCTGATCAGTATGATATGAACGATATTATAAGTCGATTAGTAGACAACTCTGAATTTGAAGAATACAAGGCTGGGTATGGTCAAACAATCATAACTGGCTATGCTCGTATTGACGGTTGGGCCGTTGGTATTGTCGCTAATCAACGTCAAATTGTAAAAACTAAAGGAGCCAAAACGAAACCAAGTGAAATGCAATTTGGTGGTGTAATATATAATGACTCGGCTGATAAAGCCACACGTTTTATAGCCAACTGTAACCAAAAGAAAATTCCATTAGTATTCTTGCAGGATGTTACTGGATTTATGGTTGGTAGTAAATCAGAACACGGAGGCATTATAAAAGATGGAGCTAAAATGGTTAATGCCGTTAGTAACTCTGTTGTTCCAAAATTCACTATAGTTATAGGTAATAGTTATGGAGCAGGTAACTATGCGATGTGCGGTAAAGCTTATGACCCAAGATTAATTGTTGCCTGGCCAAGTGCAGAACTTGCTGTAATGAGTGGTAATTCAGCAGCAAAGGTTTTACTACAAATTGAAACGGCATCGCTTAAAAAGAAAGGTGAAACCATTACTAAAGAAAAAGAAGAAGAATTATTTAATAGGATAAAAGACCGCTATGATAACCAGGTGTCACCTTATTATGCTGCAGCAAGGCTTTGGACTGATGGTATTATCGATCCGCTAGATACCAGAACCTGGATTAGTATGGGTATTGAAGCTGCCAACCACGCTCCTATCGAAAAACCTTTTAATTTAGGTGTGCTACAAGTGTAGGATGCAACAAAAAATAAACCAAAAACAGCCTGTTTATGTAATAATACTTTTGATATTAGCAGCAGAAGCTGTTTTTATTTTACCATTTGTACTTCAACGTATTTTTAGAACTACATTTCTAGAATCTTTCTCCATAAATGATACAGAAATAGGTAGTTGTTTTGCAGCTTACGGAACAGTGGCATTAGTATCCTATCTTTTTGGTGGGCCGTTAGCGGACAGATTCAAGCCAAATATTTTAATGTCTTCAGCCTTAATCTTGACGGCCTTAGGAGGATTCTATTTAGCAACGTATCCAAACCTTGTTAAGCTTCATATTCTTTATGCATTTTGGGGTTTCACCACAATATTTCTGTTTTGGGCGGCTATGATAAAAGCTACACGGATTTGGGGAGGCTCAAAAAAACAAGGTATCGCATTTGGATTTTTAGATGGAGGACGTGGTTTGGTAGCTGCTCTTTTTGGCTCAGTTGGTGTAGTTATCTTCTCTCTATTTATCACCAAAGACATAGAACTAACATCAATAGAAGAACGTCGTTTAGCATTTAAAGAAGTAATCATTTATACCTCTATTGCCGTAATGGTCATAGGTTTTATAGTCTTTTTCTTTTTAAAATTTGCTGAAACAAAATCGATTGCATCTGAGAAGCCTTCAAAAATATTGACACTTGAAAATTTTAAATTAGTCATGCAATTTAATGCTATCTGGCTGCTAATGATTATTATTCTATGTGCTTACTATGGTTATAAAATGACTGATCTTTTTAGTAAATATGCAGAACAAGTTATGGGTTACAATAAGATTGAAGCGGCTAAGGTTGGAACCTCTTTATTATATATACGACCTATAATTGGAGTAGTTATTGGCTTACTTGCCGATAGAACTAAAGCGTCTTTATGGATAGTTATTGGTTTTTTATTGATGACAATGACCAGTCTTATATTTTATCTTGGAATTCTCAATGATTCTACCACGCTTCTGTTTATACTTTCTATTGGTACCATGGCATTAGGAGTATATTCAGCTAGAGTACTTTATTTTGCAACACTAGAAGAAGCTAAAATACCATTAGCCGTAACAGGAACAGCAGTAGGATTTATTTCGATAGTTGGTTATACACCAGATATTTTTGCAGGATTAGTAATGGGTTACTTTTTAGACGCTAGTCCTGGAGCAGTTGGGTTACAGCAAGCTTTTGGTGTAATGACATTATTTACTTTAATTGGTTTGATAGCTTCTTATCTGTTTTATAAGCATTCTAAAAAAGTATAATAATTCTTACTTTTTTAATACATTTATGTATGGTTAGAATACTAATAATTACATTTTTCATTTTATTTCCTGTTTTTATTACATCCCAAAATAAGTTAAATGTAAATACTAATGTCAAAAATAAATTTGTTTCAATAAAAACTTCAGAAATTAACATTAATGAAGAAGACTATATTATTCTCAACAAAGACACCTTAGTGAATGTGAATAAAGCTCCCATTATTGAAGATCTAGATAAATTTTGTGACTGTTTTGGGTACGAAGATTTTAATATAAAATACCTGATTGCTGTAGATTTTCGTTTACCAAAAAATAAGCGCATAGCACAAGCACTGCAATGGAATAGTGATATTTTAGTTTATTTAGATAAAAGCATTCCTAAAAAAACTAGGAAGAGATTTGTGAATTTCTTTAAACAGATAAATGGTATTAATAATTTTAGAATAGCATTTAGCAAAAAATTGAAAAATGCTAATTATTTAATCAGAGTTTCTGATTCGACAATACCTAATAAAAAAACTAAAACTAAAGAGTATGATGAATACCACCCTTTTAGCAAAGTCACTTATAATTTATTAAATGATAATAATGACAAATTATATGCTGGGATTTTGGAAATAGATAAAAGTGTTTTACACAATGATTCATTGACCCTAAAAAAGCTAAAGCAAATGTTTTTTATGAGTTTAGGAGCATTTGTAATGATAACATATATGCCTTATGAGAGCCTGCTAAGTCCAACTTACGAATCTTCAGAGAAAATATCAGAGCTCGATTTAAAATTATTAAGAACACATTATTACTATATTTATCCTGGAGTTTTTCATAGAGCGGATATTTTAAAATTAAGGGAACAAGCGAAATTAATATGCAACAATGATTGATAGATTATTCTTTATATTTTGGTTACTATTCATTTCATTTCAATTGGCAATAGCTCAGGAAAATAATGCTGTTAAAAAGCGATTCTACGTACCAAAAGAGCACTTTAAAGATAAGTACCAAGCAAAAGATTCATTAGGATTTAGAGTTTTTGATGGAGATACCCTAATAAGAGTTAGTAATTATGTAGCACCTAAAGGTGTTGCTGTAGAATATGAATATAAAGATTCGACATTTTTAGAATTATATAAAAAGTTAGCTTTTAGAACAATACATAAAGATTCTGCTAACACAAAACCTATGAAATATTGGAAGCAACCAATAAAAATTTTCTTCTCTAAAAGTGTTTCAAAAAATGTTAAGAAAGAAATTCTAAGATTTACTGAGACTATTGATAATGCTGTTGATTCATTGTCTATAATGTCAGTAAAAAAACTCGAAGACTCAAACTATATTATCTACCATGACAGTGACTATCATTATGACAATAATCTTAAGAACTATAAGAATTCGAGCTATTGGCTCTATTGGAATAATAAAAACCAAATAACACAATCAAATATTCGCATTTTAAAATCTAAAATATTTAGCGATAAACTAGAAATTCAAAAAATAAAAGAACTCTTTTTTGGTTCTTTAGGGTGGTTTACCCTGTCCAATGAATTAGATTGTGAGAGCTACTTTGCGAACTGCTATTCTGACAATAAACGATTAACTATATTAGATATAGAACTTTTAAAATATCATTATTCCTATGGTATATGTAAAGGAACCAGACTTAAAACATTTGAAGAACAGCATAAGGCTTGTAAAGATAGATTAAAAAATGGTCATCCTGCAGGAATGTTTATTCACTCTGATTAATCTAATTCCCAAGTTGCTCACTGGTTCTCGGAATAGTTAGCAATTTTGTTTGACGACCATTGACATATCTAAAACCATTTTCTCCCCAAAACCCAGCTTCTTCTAACATAATCCTAATGTCTCTTTTCCATTCGGGTATGTTCACTGTTGTATTCAATTCAATAGCATAAACTGTATTCTTATGTAACGGATAGTCTCCATTTACAGGAACACCACCTTGCGAATCCCACATTCCTAAAGTTGTTCCAGAACTGTGTCCATAAGTTCCTAAAGGATGTGTGTAAATTGCCGGTCGTAAGCCTTCAGCCTTACCTTGTTCTAAAGATTCTTTTAAAATTTTGTTTCCTGTTTTACCTGTTTCAAAATTAGTAGTGAATATATCTTGCACTCTATTTCCTTCCTTAAGCGCATCTTGTAAATATTGTGGTGGCTGAGTTTCATTTGGTTTTAATACATAGGCTAATTCTTGGCAATCTGTATTTAATCGTAAATACGTAATACCAAAATCACAATGCACTAAATCACCTGGAAGAATTACCATGTTTTCTGGTCGGTTAGAAAAGGCATACAAATGATTACCTAATTCTTCTGCGGTACGCTGTACATCAACCGTTGGATGAAACCATGTTTCTAAACCCAAAGCAGTGACTTTATCTCGCATCCACCATTCTACGTCTGTTGTCGTAGTAATACCTGGAGTTATCACTTTTGTTGAAAATGCTTCGGCAATTATATTATGTGTAATCTCAACCAACTGATTATAAATAATCATTTCTGTCTTAGTGCGTGTTTCAATCCAACCTATAGCTAATTGTTCAGCCGATTTTACATGGTTTTTAAATTCTTTTGGAAGGTTTTTCATAAACGCTTCATAATCTGTTTTAACTATTCCATCACAAATATTAAAGTTATTTGAATAATTTAAACCAATAGATGTCGGATTACGTTCTTCAATAATTTGCACTAAGCGTTTCCATTGATTGGGTTCCTTCTCCTTATCCCAAGCCGATATAATATTCTCTCCAAAATTATAACGAGCTACGGAAAGTTTTTCAATGGTATTCTTTTCTTTATTTCTGTAAAATACCAGAATTGTTCTTCTTCTTGCATTTAACCATGTTGCTGGTAACATAGTTTTTAAAACCGGGTCTTCATTATACTCTCTTGAGATTACTATCCACATATCAAACCCTGTCTCGTCCATGAGTTTAGGTAGTAGATTATCAAATCGATCTTTTAAAATATTATCTATAACCTCAGCTCTTTCTCGCTCAGGTAAAATCTGTTGTGCTTTAATACTTAGACCTATAAATAGAAGTAGAATACAAATTCGTTTCATATACAATTGGTTTGAATTACGAAAATACCTAAATATTAGGCATAAAAAAAGAGCACATAATGTGCTCTTTTATAATATGATTAAAAACTTAATGCGTTAAACTCTCACGCTCAGCTTTCTTTTCTGCCTTAATTTCTTTGAAACGCTCAATTGCTGAGCCAAATACCCAATAAGGGATTACGAATGTTAACAAGAAAATCATTAACCAAAATCCAATGGTTAAAATGGTTAAGAATGCTAAAAATCCTAAATATTGATCAAATTCGAACATAATTGCGTTTCATTTTTTTAGTTGCACAAAGATATAACCAAATAATAAGTTTTACAATAGTAATAATGAGATTTATTAACATGAAATAAACAGTTGTCTTAAACTGCCTTAATCAATAATTCTGCGGTTGCAGGATTTGTAGCCAATGGCACATTATGAACATCAAAAAGCCGCATTAACATATAGATATCTGGTTCATGCGGATGTCTGTCTAATGGATCTCTAAAAAAAATAACCATATCACATTTACCTTCCGCTACTCTTGCTGCAATTTGCGCATCTCCTCCTAATGGACCTGATAATAAAGCATTTACGCCTAAGCCAGCCTTTTTAACTTTTTCTCCTGTAGTACCAGTTGAAACTAAGGTAATATTTTTTTTATGCAGTATATCACTGTGTTCATTTAAAAATTGAACCATTTCTGCTTTTTTACCGTCATGAGCGATAATTGCAATTTCCATTATATATTTTTTATATGATAGTCTACAAGACCATCTATTGGACGCCTCACAAAATTCCCAACATTAAATCCATATTCTTCCGCTACTTCCTTTATTTCGTCCTGAGAAAAGTAGGCAATTGAACCAGCAAAATGAACAGGGATACCTGTACCCAATTCTTCTTTAAATTGAAGAATCATATGTTCTGTAAATTTTCGTAATCCTTTTTTAATCAAGTCTTTAATATAATCTGAGTCTTTGTTTAAAAACATAAACTCTGCAAAATTAGCAAGATATGCATTAGGATTTGGTTGTTTATAAAGATTATACTTTATGTAATCAGCATCAAGATTATACTTATGGTCAAATGCTAACTTCAGATTATGTGGCATCACATCGAAATAATAATCTCGCACCAATTCCTTACCATAATAATTACCACTAGCTTCGTCCATAAGCGTGTAGCCTAAGCTTAATACTCGTTGGTGGAGTTTATCACCATCAAAA
This sequence comes from Winogradskyella sp., assembly GCF_965656915.1. Lineage (GTDB taxonomy): Bacteria > Bacteroidota > Bacteroidia > Flavobacteriales > Flavobacteriaceae > Winogradskyella. Next base: position 23,346 of record NZ_CBFHMI010000025.1, read on the forward strand.
TAACTACAATTAGATCCGGTACCTAATATACAAACTACCGCAGCTTCATCATTAGAATTAATGCATGCCCTTACAGCAGCCATTGTATCTTCCTGAACTTCTACATTTGCATTAGGGAATATCTCTTCTAATATAGATTTTAAAATCAATTTAGGGTTTTCTGTTCCACAACCTGCACCATAAAAAAAGACATGAGTAACATCATTACTCATAGCCAAAAGTTCATCACTCTTTCTTATTATTTTATTTAGTTTTTTTTCACTTAAGATTGCAGGATTTAATCCTTTAGTTCTAATCTTATTGGTTTTAAGATTACCATTTTCGTCAATTGCTATCCAATCGCATTTAGTAGAACCTCCATCTGTAATTAAAATCATGATGATATAAATTAAAAAATTCCGCAGGTATGACTCATTCAGCACCCTACGGAATTTCTGTGTTATTAGTATTTTATAAGTTATTCACTTTCTGAGCTAAGTCTACCATTTTATTAGAATATCCAAACTCATTATCGTACCAGGACACTAATTTGAAGAATTTAGAATTTAATTCTATTGCAGAATCTGCATCAAAAACACTAGTTCTTTCTTCACTTACAAAATCCTGTGATACTACAGCTTCTTCAGTATACCCTAAAACGCCATTCATTGCACCATTCGCTGCATTTTTCATTGCTGCTTTTATCTCAGCTAAAGATGTATCCTTCTTAGTTTTAACTGTTAAATCAACAACTGAAACATCTACAGTGGGTACTCTAAATGCCATACCCGTTAGTTTTCCATCTAATTCAGGAATTACTTTTCCAACCGCCTTTGCCGCACCTGTTGATGTAGGTATAATATTATTTAAAGCGGAACGTCCTATACGATAATTCTTTTTAGAAGGAGAATCTACAGTATATTGTGTAGATGTCGCTGCATGTATCGTTGTCATTAATGCTTCTTCGATACCAAAATTATCTTCGATAACTTTAGCTATTGGTGCTAAACAATTAGTTGTACAAGATGCATTAGAAACTATAGTATGGTCTGCCGTTAATTCATTATCATTCACTCCCATTACAAACATTGGTGCATTCTTACTTGGTGCAGAAATAACTACTTTCTTAGCGCCACCATCGATGTGATATTGAGCCGTTTCTAATGTTGTAAAAATACCAGTACACTCAGCGACAACTTCAGCGCCTGCCTCATTCCATTTTAAGTTTTTAGGATCTCTCTCTGCTGTTACACGAATTGTTTTTCCGTCAACAACTAAGTTTCCATCTTTAACTTGAATATCTCCGTCGAATCTTCCGTGTACAGAATCATATTTTAATAAATACGCTAAATGCTCTACATCTAACAAATCGTTAATTGCAACTACATCTACATCTGATCGCTTTACTGTTGCTCTAAATACTATTCTACCTATTCTACCGAATCCGTTGATTCCTAATTTTAAATTTGACATCTTTTCTATTAATTTAGTTTTAAGTGTTCTGTTTATATTGTCATTATATCTGAAACTCTAAGGAGTTCCATATTTATTTTCGATTTTCCTTTAACAGCCTGATCAAATGGTGTTAGGTCCATAATATCGTTTTTAAGTCCTACCATGTAATTGCTTTTTCCTGTAATTAATGATTCAACAGCTTTTACGCCCATTCTACTTGCCAAAACTCTATCAAAACAAGATGGTGAACCACCACGTTGCATATGACCAAGAACTGAAACTCGTACTTCATATTCAGCTTTATTTTCTTCAACGTAATCTGCTAATTCAAATACATTCTTACCAATTTTATCGCCTTCTGCTACAACAACTATACTTGATGATTTTCCTGATTGTTTACTTCTACGAAGTGATTCTAGTAATCTATCTAATCCTAAATCTTCTTCAGGAATTAAAATTTCTTCTGCGCCTGCACCAACACCTACATTTAAGGCAATATGCCCTACATCTCGTCCCATAACTTCAATAAAGAAAAGTCTATTATGAGAACTAGCCGTGTCTCGTATTTTATCTATTGCTTCTACTGCAGTGTTTAAAGCCGTATCGTAACCAAGTGTATGTGTTGTTCCAAAAATATCATTGTCAATAGTACCTGGAATGCCCATTACTGGAAAATTATACTCTTGATTAAATATCATGGCTCCTGTAAAACTACCATCTCCACCAATAACAACAAAAGCGTCAATACTAGCCTTTATTAATTCCTTATGTGCTTTAGCTCTTCCTTCTTTAGTTCTAAACTCTTCAGATCGAGCCGATTTTAAAATGGTACCACCTTTATTAATTATACCTTTTACACTACGAGCATCCATCTTTTCAAAATCTCCATCTATCATACCTTCATAACCTCTGTAGATTCCATAACAGTCAATATTATGAAAAGCACAAGTTCTAACAACAGATCTAACAGCAGCATTCATTCCTGGAGAATCTCCTCCAGACGTCATTACGCCTATTTTTTTTATTGTATGTAGCATTTTGTTCAATTAATTACAGTAAAATTAATAAACAATACACATAATAAAGTGCGTATTATCATAAAATAATGGCTACTAATTTAATTCAAACGTTTTCGTTAATAAATAATTTATTAAAATGAAGAAAGTCTACTGTTTTAAGACTTAGTTTTCGACTTTTTCTGTTTCATTGACATATATTCTGGCATAAAATCATCCTCATCTTCTTTTGTCTCTTCGACTTCTTTTTTAGCCTTTTTATCTTTTCTGTTTTTTCCCGAAAAGATAATTTGAAGAAGTTCTTTAAACGTATCGAACTCTACATTATAAGATAGGCCAATTCCTTGTGTATAACCAATTTCTTCACCAAAGTTTCTAATATTATTTTCTCTATTGAATACTTTTGCTCGGAGCGTACCATCTTCATTTAGTAACCAGTCTATTTGAACATCTCCGGTTATTGTGGTCTGTTGCGCACCACCAAAAGGAACACCAACCTTTCCATTTACAAGAATCTTATCTGATATTTTGGTCTGTAAGGTTAAACCCACTCTATTATTAGTCTGAAGTTCTGGTGTGTCTTGTCCTAATGCTAGATCTAATCCAACATCGAGATTTCCGTCATTACTGCCCAATAGGTTATTTACTATACCACTTAATCGCTCAGAGATTGTTCCTCTAATATCAAATCCTCTCGCTCCACTGGCGAATCCACCTGTTCCTAATAAGGCTAGTGCCTGAAAATCACGTTCATCTTTAGATGACAATCTATAATCTAGCTCAGATTTTAAAGTCGAAGTTACATTAGGAAATCTAAGATTAAAATTAGGATCTGGTTGTTCTAGCTGTCCTGTTAACTGAATCTCAACTTCTACAGGAATTCTTTGACTAATAGGATTATCTAAAAGCACAGAAGGATTTGCAGTAGCTTCATAAATGGCCTTTAGGTTTATTTCTGCCGCTAATGGATCTCCTTCCCAAACAATACTACCGCCTCTTTCTACTTCAAATTTCTTCTCAACAAAACCACCATATTTAAAATTATAAGTTCCTTCGTACACTGTAAAATCTCCCCACATATCAAAGGTTCCATTCGTATTAATGAAAAATCCTAAATTCCCTTCTCCTCTTCCTCTGATGGTACTACCAGCTTCTTTATCAATTACAATTTCTATAGTTGCATTTTGTTTTACATTTAAGTCAAAATCTAATACTAATCCTTTTACTTCTATCTGTTCTGATACTTCACCATTAATTCTCGCTAACTTTTCTTTTGGACTTAAAAAATGAATATAGGAGTTATCTCCAAAACTTTCAGAATCATTTAATGGTATAAAAAACTCAGTACCTGATTCTGTTCTTCCATCTTTTACCTTAATGACCAATTGATCTGTAGGACCTTTTATTTGGGCAGTACCAGAAATAAAAGCTGTTCCATAATAAAGTTCGTCTTCAGATTCTTCTGTATCAAGAACTAATAGTCTGCTTGTTGTTAGATCTAATCCTAATTTCCAGTCAGAAAAATTATTATGTTCTATATAGCCATTTAAATTTCCTTTAGAGAAAAATTCCGAATCCGTCATTGCCACATTATTGAATATGAAGCGTTGCTCTCGTAACGAAACTTTTGAGTCAAAATCAAATCCATAATCGACATTAAGATAAGGAATAGATAAGCCCGCTCTATCTAATAACAACTCACCATCTATACTTGGTTTATTGAGACTTCCTGAGACTTTTGCATTACCAGATACTAATCCTCTAATATTATTTACAACTCCCTCTCCTAAAGGATTTAATGGGTCTAATAAAAACTCTTCAAAAACCACATCTAAATCTATTGTTGGGTTTTGTTTTTTTACATCAATTGTACCTCTTGCGATTAGTGGTTTTAAATTATCATTAACCAAGGATACATCAACTTTATAATCTGTAATAGATTTATTACCTTCTATTTTTGCTGTTAGGTTTCCTAAGTCGTAATCATTTACAAATAGATTACTTACTACTACATCTGATTTTGGCAAATACACACCTTTATTTTGTGTAATATTTAATTTACCGTTAACAATACCTTTGAGAGATAAACTATCTATACGTGGTGTTATTTTTACTAGCTGAACATCTTTAAAATCTACGTTGATATCTTTATTTATAGAATCTCTTATACTACCTGCTACAGATATTTCTTCATCCCCTTGATTTATTTTAATCGGAAATATGTCGAAGGTTTTGAATTGTCTATCAAAACGTATTTTGTTTAGCGTATCCTTTTGAGAATTAATTAACCATTCATAACCTTTAAATAAGACATCAGACTTTCTAAAACCAATCACTGATTTATTAGTCTCGTCTATTGTGTAGAACAAGTTCATATCAAACGTATCCTGATTATTCTTACCGCCTTTAAATTCAGATTTTATAAGAAGTGTATCTCTTTTAGTAACATTAATCAGGCTGAATTGAGACGCGTTATAAATGCCTGCACTGAGCGAATCTATTTCTATAAATGTGTTGTAAAGTGGATTATTATTATCTATCGTAACATTAATATTGTTTACAAAATACTCTTGAAATTTAATCTCTGGCGAATTAAAAGTTAATTCAAATCCACGTTCGTCTGTTTCTATTCTTCCCTCTATAAATGTGTTTTTGCCTAAATATAAATCCTTAAAAAATACAGCTGCAATCTTTGAGTATATATTAAATCTAAAATTAAGGTATTGTCCTTCTTCAACCTCGTTTGGTATATAGTTGGCATATATACTTCCTATTGAGTTTTCGACCAGTTTCAGTATATCTTTAATCTTAAACTCACCATTTATTTTACCATTAATTATATCTGGAGAATTAATAGCTATTGTTCGCTCTGCACCATTAAATTCAGAAACTATATCAAAATCTTCAAACTTGTAATTACCGTCTTGATTCTTATAAACGGTATTATTAATTTTAATGGTTCCTAGAGCATTATCATAGCTTGAACCTTGTGCCGTCATACTTACCAAACCTCTAAATTCAGCAATACTATCTCTTGTTACAAAATTCAAAAGCTTTAAGTTCGCGTAGCTTACATTGGTTTCAAAATCGAATTTTTTTATTTCCTCAGAAATATCTGCTAATCCATTAAAATCTAATTTTAGATTAGGATCATCTGCCTTTAAGATGCCATTAAAAATCTTATTTCCAAGATCACCAGAAACGGTAATATTTTCGTATTTATAGTTATTATAATCCAGAACGAAAACCTGACCTTTCACCTCTGTTCTCAAGTTATCTAAAGTAAATCCCTTACCATCTAAATCTACATTGGCTGAAATGTTTTTAACCATAGGATCATTGATCATCGTGCCAATATCAAACTCATCAAAAACCACATTACCGATGTAGTTAGCATTATCAATATCATCTATATTAACCAGTTCTAAATTAGATTTTACAAATCCTAAATCTGTTGTTATATTCATGTCCGCATCGATACGCTCTTCCGTAACATAAGTTGTACCATTAATTCTAAAATTGCCAACTTTAGCAAACACAGTTGGAAGTGAATTTCCTAAAATACCAGGCAGTAACGCTGTTAAATCATTATAGTTGGATGCTAAATTCTGAAACTTACCGTCTAACTCGAAACCGTCGTCTTCTTGACCAAATAAGTTTTTAAAGTTTATATCACCTATGATTCTGGTGTTTCTGGTTGTACTAATATTGAGATTATTTGCTTGAAGATTATTCAACGTGCCTGATAAATCAGCATTAAATGTAGCGCGCTGATTGATACCAAACTCATCAAAAAACACGTTTAGTTCTGTAAGCGATACTTCAGAATCTTTAAAACTCGCTGTAACGTTAACCTTATCTGTAAAATCTTTTAAATCTTTACGCTTATAATCAAAACGTAAGTCTCCTTTTAAATCTGACTTTTCTGTTTTAATATTTATATCAGCAAAATTCATATGATCTAAAGCATACTCAAAATTTGCCATTAGATTTTCAACCTTAATTCCTCTACTATCTGTAAAACTGAATTTGTTTATACGAGAACTAACATCTGGTCCGTTAATTAAGAAGTTTGTAGTATTGGCATTTAAGTCAACAAACTCGAGTACTTTTGGTGTATCTCTGTTTTCATCGATCAATCTAAAAATACCATTCTCTATGGACATATCACTAGATGAAAGTAAGAACTCACTTGGTCCAACTCGTGGATTATCATCATCTAATTTTGCAACAAAAATATCTAGGTTAGTATCTTCTTCACCTTCGTAAGTTTTTAAATTAAAAATAAGTTCATGAATATCAATATCCCCAAAATTCAATTTACTATTATAAAGCTTTTTAAAACTAATAATAGAACTGTTTAACTCACCAATACTAATAAGTGTGTCCTTTTTATAGTCTCTTATAAGAATTTCTTTTAACTCAATATCACCATTGAGTTGCAGACCAACTTTACCTATGTTAATATCGGTTTTAAAATCTTCATTTAATCGCTCTGTCGCATATTTACCAAGTTGGGTTTGTACTACAGGAATTCCAAGAATTAAAAAAATAATAAGAAACAGCAATAAAATTATGCCTGCTAATTTACCTATTATTTTGAGTACTTTTTTGATACGAATTGCGCTTAAAAATTGATGAAATCTTCATTACCTTTGCTCTCACAATACGTTGTTGCATAAGGTTTTGGATTATACCTTGTAAAATTAACAATTATTGTGCCTAATATCGACTATGGAAAAAGAAAATATTTATATCCTTGGAATTGAATCCTCTTGTGATGATACTTCAGCAGCTATACTATGTAACGACCTTATTTTGAGTAATGTTGTTGCGAATCAGAAAATACATGCTGAATATGGTGGTGTTGTGCCAGAATTAGCCTCTCGTGCACACCAACAGAATATAGTTCCGGTTGTACATCGAGCTATTGAGAAAGCTGGCATTTCTAAAAATCAACTCAGTGCTATTGCTTTTACAAGAGGACCTGGTTTAATGGGTTCGTTATTAGTTGGCACCTCATTTGCTAAGTCACTAGCCTTTGGCTTGGAAATTCCTTTAATTGATATTAACCATATGCAAGCGCATATTTTAGCTCATTTTATAGATGAGCCAGACCATAACAAACCTCCATTTCCATTCTTAGCAATGACCATATCTGGTGGACATACGCAAATAGTGAGAGTAGATGATTACTTTAAAATGGAAGTGTTAGGAGAAACGATAGATGATGCTGTCGGTGAAGCCTATGACAAAAGTGGAAAAGTATTAGGTTTAGGTTATCCTGCTGGACCAGAAATTGATAAATGTGCACGACTCGGCAACCCAAAAGCTTATACATTCACCAAGCCAAAGGTTGATGGGTTAAATTTCAGTTTTTCAGGTTTAAAAACGGCAATCCTATATTTTGTGCAGCGCGAAGTAAAAGCCAATCCAAACTTTATTCAGGAAAATCTAAATGATATATGTGCCTCTATCCAATATACGATTATTGGTATATTAATGGATAAATTAAAGCTTGCTGTAAAACAAACAGGAATAAAACACATTGCTATTGGTGGTGGTGTTTCTGCTAATTCTGGTATTAGAAAAGCCCTAAAACTTGCAGAACAAAAACACGGTTGGACTACTTATATTCCAAAGTTTGAATACACCACAGACAATGCCGCCATGATTGCTATTGTTGGCTATTTAAAGTATTTAGAAAAAGATTTCTCAGATTTTGATGTAACGGCAACTGCTAGGTTGAAAATATAACGTGAATTGTTAAAACATCTGTTGATAAGCTAATTGGGTTTGCTTTCATTTCATTTTAAATTTTAGTTGTTTTGTACTTACCCAAATCAAACTAAATTCAATAAACATGAAACATTTTTTTACAATCTTACTTTTGGTACCGTTAATCAGCTTTTCTCAAGGAAATTTAGAGAAAGACATAGATTCCATATCAACTACAGAAGAAGCAAAGTCCTATATTAAACAACATAAAATTAATAAAGGAAAGTTATATACCTTCAATAAAGCTAAACACAAAACACGACTAGCAGATGATCTTTTTAAATTATCTAAAGGTGGAAAAAAAGTCATTAAGACTGAATATAACAAAACGTATTACAAGTTTATTAATAAAGACCAGGTCCCACATTGGAAGTTTAGTATTATACTCTTCAAATCTTCTGAAACCTCTGCTGAAGAGGCAAAACAAAAACGCTCTAAAATACTTGCTAAATTGCATGAAGGTTACAAGTTTAAGGATTTAGCAAAACATTCTTCTGAAGACCCAACAGCAAAAATGGGCGGAGATACTGGTTGGATAAAACCGGGACAGATATCTAAAGCTTTTGACGATACTGCCTTTAGTGATAGTATAAACTTAAATGAAGCGTTTTTTGTTGATGATGTAGAATTAAATAAATACTATTTGGTTATAAAAACAGAAGCTAAAACACCTATTGAAGAAATTACGGTTTTAAAAATTTCCGAAACGATTAAATAAATGCAATTATTCTTTAATCCTGATATTTCAGAAAACGATAAGTCTTTTAATTTTGACAAAGATGAAAGTCGTCATATTGTAAAAGTACTGCGTAAAAAAATTGGAGACCAATTGCATATCACAAATGGAAAAGGGTGGTTATTTACTGCAGAATT
>NZ_CBFHMI010000026.1:0-32125 GCF_965656915.1 Winogradskyella sp.
AGGTAGGAGATGTTTACTCTGTAAAAGACATGAAGAAAGTTGAGGCCTTTGGTGATGCTAAAAAAGCATGTGATAAAGACTGTGACAAAGCCTGTTGTGCTGACAAGACTGAAGAAGAAAAAAAGGCATGTGCAGAAGATTGTAAAAAAGCTTGTTGCAATTCAGAAAAAAAGACTGAGTAAAACAGTTAGAAAAATAATAAATAATTAAAGCTATTCCTTAAGGAATGGCTTTTTTTATTGTGCTTGTATAAGCACAACCGCAATTAAAATAAATGCTAATGGCATAAGCCAAAGTAAGTAAATAGAGTGCTGTTTAGATTTATTCTTAGCGTTTAAGACATTACGTTTCTTTCCATTATATCTCATCCAATTTTTAAAAACAACAAAAACACTAATTAAGCTAAATAAAACCCAAAACTTGGTAGACGACATAACTATCATTTTCATTTGTACCGCAAAAGCCATAAAGAAGGAAGCTAGAGCTAAAAGTACACTAAGTTCCAATAGGTTTATATAAGCTAATGAAATGGCTAAACTACGTTTACCTAAGGACTTCTTATAGTAATTAAAAACGACGATATAAAAGGAATCTAACATAAATTAGTGAAAATAAAAAAGCCACATCTTCTTATACAAAGATGTGGCTTTTATTTTTATAAATGAGAATTAGTTGCCTGTAACCTCTACATTGTCTACATGATATCTTGTAGTTGCACTAGGATCTGACCCTTCATAGAAAAAGGCAAAGTTAACATCACCATCTAGGCAAGAAACGTTGATTGGACCAACACCTTCAAAGCTTCCAAATCCTCCACTAGGTCCAGCAGGAATTGTTGCGTCTAGTAATTGCCAAGTTGCAGTTGTAGGATCTCCAGTAAAGTCATCAGATACTAAAACCGTTAAAATAGTTCCATTATCAAAATTAGCCTGTATATCAAATGATAATTCCTCACCTGTTGTTCCATCCATATTAATTGTTGGTGTTACCAACCAAACATTAATTTCATCATCTCCACTACTGAAGCCAGAGATTTGAGCATAAGCGTTACCACTAAAGCTACCTTCTACCCATTGTGTGCTTCCTCCACTGACATTAACATTTGTCCAACCTTCAGAAGTAAATGTTCCGAATGACTCAAAATCTTCAGAGAAAAATGCTGTACCACCACCTGAAGCACCTGGACATTCTAAGAAATCAGGATCACAACGATCATCACTATCAAAATTGATATCTTCAGGAGTACTTATCACTACATTATATACTTCACCAAAGAAATCTTTAGTTAAAACAGCTGTCATACTTCCTCGACCTGAAGGTAAAGTTAAACTTTTAAAGTCTGAAAAGGTACTAGTGCTAAAAATTACAGAAGAAGCAGAAGCACAACTTTCTAAAGTACGTTCTCCATCAAATTCATCTGATGCCTCAGAAGCGAAACTTAGAGGATTATCTCCAGTAGCTTGGTTTCGGTTAAACTGAACATCTTGTAACTCTATCAATAGATTGGTTTTATCATCGGCAAAATCACCAAACTCTAATGGCATTGGTACCATTGTAGCTACTTCTGCAGATCTAATTAAAAACTCATTTTCTACTGCTGAAGATATTTTGTCAACTTCATTACCGTTTAATGTACCAATCGTTAAAACACCGTTAGTCATTCCTACTGCTAACCCGTTTAATTTTATATATACTTTTCTACCGACTTCATATCTTACAAATAATGGATTAACATCTATTAATAATTTTATCCCAATTGTTGGGTTTTCAATATTATCCTGAAGGATCAATTCCTCAAAGTAGTTACCACCTTCATCAGAAGACACCACGTAACCAACCATATATTCGTTAGTTTCACTAAATTCAAAAGTTAAAACGGTATCTTCATCTGTATAGTCTAATGTTCCGCCATTATCTTGTTCTTGAGCTAAACGCCCAGCTATTGCTCCTATTGATACTTCTGGTCCGTTAAGAACAGGTTCTGATACAGAAGTGTTTGGTGTATTGAAGTCATCATCTTCAACACAGCTGTTGAATACTACTAAACCTATTAGTAGTAATATGAATTTGTTAATGTTTAAAGTTTTCATTTTATAAATTTTATTTTGTTGTGTCATTGCTTAAAATCTTACGTATACGTTTAAGTAGTATGTTGTTCCGTTCCCAAAGAAATATCTTGGACCAAAAACCGGACCATTAGCTCTAGATTTATCTTCTTTTAATCTTCGGAAATTTGCTAAACGCGATTGTTCAAAACCACCTGTTCTGTACTCTTCATTAAATACATTGTTTATTGTAGCGAAGAAACCAACGAAGTAGTCATTTATTTTCCACGATTTACCACCTATGATATTTACAAGCATATAATCATCAAACTGTTCTTGTTTCAATAATTCTTTAGCTAAAATAGGATCATAGTCATTAAATGTATTACCATCATAGTCTGATGTAAAGTTAGCTGATCTGGCTAGATTACTCATATCTAAATATGCGTTAGAAAAGAAATTACTGGTAACACCAATGTTCCAAAAATCAGGATCTCTATATTCAAAACCTATTTGATAAGCACGTTCTGGTCCACCAGCAACATGATAATCTTTAATCTGTGTAGTACCATCACCAAAAGTTAACGGACCATCTATATCTACACTAGTAACATATAAATTAGGATTATTTTGGAAAGTATATTGACCTACTGAGGCAGCGCCTTTCAATTTAATTGTTGGTGTAACTTGCGCTTCTATACCAAATTCTAATCCTACATGTCGTCTTTCAACATTTGTTAAAATTTCTTGAACAAAAGCATCACCCATGTCTACACCCAGACCAGCAAGATCTTCAGTAAAATAAAACCCTATATCACTTCCATCTTGGAAACCAGAATAAAAACCTGTAAGTCTTGCTTTTACTTTTGGAGATCTAAAAATATAGCTTACATCAACAGATTGAATCTTCTCACTTTCTAAGCCAATCACTTTAGCGTTTGTCTGTCTGGCATTGCTGAAAGAGTTTCTTAAAGTTGGAGCTTTAGTAAAGTAACTGGCGTTAACATCTAATAAATGTTTACCTGTTATTTTATATGTAAAACCACCTTTAAATCCAAAATTAGAAAAATCTAATTTATCACTTTTTCCAAAGGATCCATCATTTCCTCCACCTTGGAAATTTCCATTTTCAAATTTACCAGTTCTTTGATATGTTGTTTGAGAAACATTTGCACCAACATAAAAATCTATTTTATTGTATTTAAATTGTGCTTGTGCAAATCCACTGATTACATCAGCGTCCATATCATAATTGTATTTATAACGGTCACCTTCACCAACTATACGATTAGGGTTTCTTAAATTACTTTGTGCAACATCTTCTAGATTTCCACCAACAGTATTTGGAGTTTCTTCAGCGAAGAAATCTACATCTAAATATCCTGTACCACCAAGTAAATCGTCTAATCGCGCAAAGTTTTCACTTTTTAAAGACCTGTAATTAAGCGTTGCATTTAATCTAATATTATCAGCTAATTCAGCATCTAAAATTGTATTGAAAGTTAATTGCTTGTCTTTTACAACATCAGATTGGACGGCGTAGAGTGAGTTTCCTCCCTGCGCTCTAAGCGCCGCATTCCCTTCATATAATGCATTCCAGTCTAACTGACCATCACTTATAAATGCTTGCTCAGCTAAATATGCCAGTTGATAATCATATGCTGTAGGATTAGAATCTTGTAAATGGTAACTTGGTAAGTTTTGATAGTACTCTGGTGTTGGGTTACGCGCACCACCTAGGTACACACTCTCACCGTCTATATTTACTAGACGAGTTCCACCATTATCTATCCTGGAGTTAGCTATTTCACCAAATTGGTAGGCAACGTTAGTATTTAATCTAACCTTTGAAGAAATGTCCCAGTAGTGATTTAACATAAGAATTGGCTCATCTGTTTCACGCATTCTAGAGTTACGCTGTTCACCATTTAATTCTCCCCAAAAAGGATTGTATCGTCTTCCCTTTAGGTCATAAACTTCTTCTGTAATTGCTGTAGAACGACCACGTCTATTCTGAGCATAAATCCCTGTAAAATTAACACTATGTTTCTTATTAATTTGTTTTTCTACAGCAACAAAGAATGAATTAGCATCATATATCGTTCCGTCAATAAATCCTTCTTCACCAAAACGACGAGAGCCTAATACAGAATAAGACCAGCCTCCTTCTAATAAACCAGAACTATAACTTGCCATTACACGGCCTGTGTAACTTCTATTTGCAGACGCATAAGAAATACGACCACCTCTTCTATATTTAGAAGCGCGCATTAAAATATTGTTGGTACCTGCCAAATCACCAAAATTATAGTCGTTAGCAGACATACCCATTGAAAATTCTTGGTTTCGTTGAACATCGTTTAATCCTCCCCAGTTAGCCCACTGCGGTCTTCCGTTAAACTGTTTGTTCATTTCAACACCGTTAATTAAAACTTTACCGTTTGCATTATCTAAACCTCTTGGTCTAAAAAATGTTGCACTAAAATCAAATGCTGCTGCACTTAAGAATACATCTCTAGAGGCTTGTAATAAACCAGAAATGTTATCTGTTAATCCATCATCTTCACTATTTAAATTCGCGTCGGAAATTGAAATAATGAATAAATCTTTTTTGTCACTCGAATCAAAGTCTAAAGTCATTCCGCTAATATCCACGGTTTGTCCTTCATTAACAATAATTGGGTAACGCTTTGTAACATAGCCTACTTTTTCAACCTTTAAAACTTGCTCACCAAGAGGTACATTTTGAGTAAAACTGAATTCACCTTTGGAGTCAGTTTTGCGAGTTTGTCCGGTTTCTTCAATAGTAATGGTTACATCAGGAATTGGTTCTCCTGTAGTTCCGTCTAAAACGCTTCCTTTAACAATAGTTTGTTGTGCAAAACCTGTTAAAGTAAAGGCCATTGAGAACAGAAAGAGTAAAAAACTTTTTTTCATGCCTATATTAAAATTGATTGTTGTTATACATTAAATAATAGTTATTTAAGGCGTGCAAATGTACATTATTTATAATAAATACATACTTTTGACAAGCAATTTGCTCTGGATATAACAATTAGATAATATTACCAAAATGAAATTATTAAAATCCCTTCTGGTTTTGTTTGCTTTAGTAAGCATAATAAACGTTGAGGCTCAAGAAAAAAAACGTTTTAAAATACATACTGTAGCGTTTTACAATTTAGAAAATCTATTTGACACAATCAATGATCCACTAAAATATGATGAGGCTAGTCCAATTATGGAAATGAAAGCTAATCGTTCTGAAGTGTATAAGCAAAAAGTGAAAAATATGGCAAGAGTTATTGCTAATATCGGTACAGATATGGCAAATAATTCTCCTGCAATAATTGGCGTTTGTGAAATTGAGAATAGAGATGTTTTAGAAGACTTAGTAAATGACCCACTGCTATTAGGTAAAGATTATGGTATCATTCATTTTGATGGACCAGACCGAAGAAGTATTGATGTAGCTCTACTATATCAAAAAGCATTGTTTAAACCTATTGACTCAAGTTCACATGAGTTGTTAATATATGATGATGTTACAAGAAAAAGAGTGTATACTCGAGATCAATTATTAGTTAGCGGAGAATTAGACGGTGACCTTATTCATGTTATTGTTAATCACTGGCCTTCGAGAAGTGGTGGTGAAGCGCGAAGCAGATCTAAGCGTGTAGGTGCTGCAAAATTGAATAAACGGATTATTGATTCCATACAATCAAAAGATCCTTATGCTAAGATCTTTACTATGGGAGATCTAAATGACGACCCAACTAATGAAAGTGTAAAAGACGTTCTTAAAGCTAAAAAGGAAAAGAAAGAGGTACCATTAAAAGGGATTTATAATCCGTATGAAAAAATGTTTACTGAAAAAGGATGGGGAACTACAGCCTATAGAGATGCTCTAAGTTTATTCGATCAAATAATGATGACAAAGCCGTTAATTGAAGACGACTATTCTACTTTTAGGTTCTGGAAAGCTGGTATTTATAATCCATCCTATATGTTTAATAAGCGAGGACGCTATGAAGGCTATCCATTTAGAAGTTTTGCTGATGGTGGTTTTACTGGCGGCTTTAGTGATCACTTTCCTGTATATGTCTATGTGATAAAGGAAGTTAAAGAGGAAGAACCTGAAGATTAAAGAAATGAAATATCAATAAAAAAGGCGCAATTAAGATTGCGCCTTTTTTATGTTTAAAACCATAGATCCCAAGGAATCTTAGCCAAAACTAAAATCAAAGCTATAGTATAGAAAATAGCTAGCATTTTAAACTTTGGTTTAGACGTTAATTTCTTTTTATGTTTAGAGTAGCCTATAGTTACCAAGGCCACTGCTATTATCATTGTAGTAGGATGTTCAATTATTAAGTTTCTCAATTCAGAGTTTTTCATCACTTCTCCCATACCACCAACTTCTTTAATGGTATCGAAATAGTCTTTAAGAAAAAACAATACTATACCTATTAATAACTGAATATGCATAGTAATTAAGGTAAATAATGAAATTCTGAAATCTTTAGCATCAAATTCCTTATTACCAAAAAATTTAATAAGAGCATTGAACGTTGCCAGAATTAGGACTAGTAATACTAAATAAGCCCAGTATGAATGAATAAATTGAACTGTTTCCATAAATATTTATTGATTGTTAATTACAAAAGTAAGAATTTGACCTTTAAATAGGACTACTCTGAAATTGTAATTTCGTGCTTCAACTCGTTGCCTTCTTCATCAACAACAGTAATAGTATGGTCACCTTCTGACGGTAATACAGCCATGTCATGAA
This sequence comes from Winogradskyella sp., assembly GCF_965656915.1. GTDB lineage: Bacteria > Bacteroidota > Bacteroidia > Flavobacteriales > Flavobacteriaceae > Winogradskyella. The sequence continues at coordinate 6,838 of NZ_CBFHMI010000026.1, forward strand.
TGTCTTTAGTCATACCAATGTACTGATTATCAATGTACCAATAAATTTTTAGCTCTGGTTTTGAGTGTGCAATTTTTAGAATCAAATCATTGGTGTTGCCGTCAAAATCCTTTGGTAAAAATATAGTACTCTGCTGATTAGGATAAATAAATTCCATAGGAGTTCCATTTGATTCCAAACAATCTTTTCTGTAAGGTGGAAGTTCTTTGTAAAACGGGTTTTTATTTTTGAAATAATACGCTTGCAAAGGGGGTAAAATAAACCATGTTTTAGTATTAATATTTGAAACTGTTTCACAAGATGAATTAACCTGGAAGTTTTCTGTGGCATCTAAGTGAACTAATTGGTGATATGGACAAGGTTCAGTTTTTTGACCAGATATTTGAATATACCTTAACTCAGTTTCATCACAAATTGTTGAGGCTCTGTAGCCACTTTGTCTACAAATACTAACCTCCAACATTTCATCATAAGGTTGAGAAAACCAATCGCTTTTTGGTAACACATCAAAAACATCGAATAAAATTGGTGCTGCAGTTTGTACACCAACTAAACCTGGCCTCCCTTCTCCATCAGCATTACCAACCCAAACACCAACTACATAATCTTTGGTTGTTCCAATAGCCCAAGCGTCTCTAAAACCAAAACTGGTTCCTGTTTTCCATGCAATCTCTTGAGATGAATCGTAGAATTCCCAGCTCTCATCACTTTCTGGCCGGGTGACTTGCTTCATACTTTCAAAAGTGAGGTAAATTGAAGCGGCATCAAAAACCGTTTTCTCTGTACTTAGTTTTCCAAAGTCTAATTTAAATTCAGAATTATATGTCGGTTGAAGAAACTCATTTGTATAATACTGACTCGAATTGTCATTATAATGGTTTAAAGTCGAAGCTATGGCCGCATAGCTTTTACATAAATCCCAGAGGTTACTTTCCGCTCCGCCAAGTACTAAAGACAAACCATAGTGGTTGGCGTTGTATTTTAAATCTTTAAGTTGTAACTGTTTTAAATAATGATAAAACCGATCAAGCCCAAAATCTTGAAGCATTCGTACAGCAGGTACATTCAACGAGCGCGATAAAGCTTCATTAGCATAGACAGCACCATCATACGATTTATTAAAATTCTCAGGTTGGTAGCTACCAAATTGTGTTGGTACATCGGCCACTAAAGTATTTGGTAATAAATCACCGGCATCTAGCATAGAGGCATATAAAAAGGGTTTTAAAATACTACCTGTACTTCGTGGCTTATCAATAATATCAACACTTTTTTGATGTGCATTATCTGTCGGTGCATTGCCTATATAAGTTAAAACTTCTCGCCTATTCACATCTAAAACTAAAACAGAAATATTATAAATTTCATTTTGTTTTAAGATATTGTAATGCTGTTTCACAATAGTATTAGCTTGCTCTTGAAGCGAAGTTTTAATTGTTGTTTTTATACGTTTTCCTTTATGTTTTCTAGCTATTTTTTGAAGTAAATGAGGTGCAATTTGTGGTAATGGATAAGGTTTTTGAGGTAAACTCTCATCAATAGATAATTCATAGGTTAACTTATCAATTGTACTATTTTCAAATAGCTTTTTTAATAAACGATTGCGTTTATCTAGTAATCGTTTTTGGTTTCTACCAGGATATATTAAACTTGGTGCATTTGGGAGAACTGCTAATGTTGCACTTTCCGCCCAAGATAAATCAGAAGCATTTCTATTAAAATACCTCCAAGATGCAGCATCAATACCAACAACGTTTCCGCCAAAGGGCGCATAGCTTGCATAGAGATTTAAAATATCATCTTTTGATAATCTAAATTCTAAACGTGTTGCTAAGATGATTTCTTTAAATTTTTCAAAATAAGTACGCGGTTGTCCTTTTCTAGATAAACGAATCACTTGCTGTGTTATGGTACTTCCACCTCTTTTAACGGAACCAGAACACAAGTTTTCTTTCAATGCTTTAAATATAGAAATAGGGTTAAAGCCAGGATGCTTATAAAAGTATTCGTCTTCAAACTGAAGAATACAGGTCTTGAATTTATCTGGAATACTATTACTTGCTGGAAATCTCCATTGACCATCCTCTGCAATTAAAGCGCCTAATAATTCATCGGAATCACTGGTAATAACAGTAGCAGTTGGATCTTTAAACAGTTGTTGAGGTAAACAAAAATAATAAGCAACGAATACCATTAAAATCACTATAGATTTTATTCTATGCCGTTTAATATTTATTATTATCCTATACATCGACTATACAAAGGTAGATTTTATGGCCTTTTCATCGAAAAGCCAACTGAATTCATAAAGTTATCTATATATTTAAACGTGCAAAAGCCTTATTTAGATCTCAAAATACTCATAATTTTATGTCTTTCTTTTTTTTCTGAAAGTATATCTGCGCAATTAGGTTTTTGTCAGGGAAATTCTGGTGATCCAATTTTTGTTGAAACTTTTGGAACAGGATTGCAGCAGTCTCCATTGCCTCCCGGAACAACGTCATACACCTACGCTAACGGTCAACCTCCAGACGATGGATTTTACACGGTATCTAGTAACACTAATTATTTTGATTGGCTCAACGTCAGTGATGTCACACCAGGAGACGTTGATGGTAGAATGCTAATTGTGAACTCTGATGCAAGTGCAGGCGAATTTTTTAGAACCGATATTACCGGACTTTGTGAGAACACGACTTATGAATTTTCGTCTTGGCTAATTAATCTAGCACCATCAAATGGATTTTGTGGAGCTGGTGCGATACCTATCAATGTAAGATTTGAAATTTGGGATAATACCGACACAAATATATTAGCGTCAGGTACTACCGGAAATATCTCTGGAACGCTGACTCCTAATTGGGAGCAATATGCTTTAGTATTTCAAACTATTCCGGGTCAGACTTCTGTAATTCTAAAAATGATAAATAATAGCTCAGGTGGCTGCGGAAACGATTTAGCTATTGATGATATCATCTTTAAAAGTTGTGGTGATTTAATTGCTATAGAAGATAGTAGTGGGAGTGACCAAGAGTCTATTTGTAGTTCTCAAACTCCTTTTTCAGAGACGATTACTGCGGTACCAGATTTTGAGGTGTTTAGTAATCATTTTTATCAATGGCAAATAAGTACAGATGGTTTAAATTGGCAGGATGTTGCTGGCGAAACAAATTCATCTATTACTGTTTCGGGTGTAACTGCTACCACCTACTACCGAGCCAAAGTTGCAGAGTTTCAAGCGAATTTGAGTAATTCAGATTGTATTACGCTATCAGACGTTTATCAAATCACAGTGAATCAAGCTCCACCTCCTCCAACGATTGCCTGCTGGGAAACAGCAACCTTTAATGATAGTACCTGCAGCTGGACTGTAACAGGAAGTCAACCCGCTGCTCCAACAGATCTAGAGTGCTGGGAAATGGCGACATTTAATAATACGACTTGTATTTGGGACGTAACAGGTTCACAACCAACCGAACCTGCTATTGAATGTTGGGAGACCGCTACGTTTAATACCTCGACGTGTTCATGGGATATTACAGGAACTCAGCCTGCGCAACCAACACTTGAATGTTGGGAAACGGCTACATTTAATAATATGACATGTGTTTGGGAAGTATCAGGTACACAGCCAGTGCAACCGACACTTGAATGTTGGGAAACGGCTACATTTAATAATACATCTTGCCTTTGGGAAGTGACAGGAACACAACCTGACGCACCAACAGGATTAGAGTGCTGGGAAGTTGCAATATATAATGATACCATCTGTGATTGGGAAGTGACAGGTACTCAACCAGTGCAGCCAACAACTGAATGTTGGGAAACAGCAACATTCAATAACACCACATGTATTTGGGAAGTTACAGGAACACAACCTGAAGCACCAATAGGATTAGAATGTTGGGAGTTAGCGACGTTTAACGATGCAATATGCTCTTGGGAAATTTCAGGGACTCAAGCGCCAGAGCCTACAGATTTAGAGTGTTGGCAATCTACAGTTTTTAATGAAACCATATGTGATTGGGAAATTACGGGAACACAACCCATAGAATTTAGAGATGAGTTTTTGAATCTTTGTGAAAATGAAACAATTATATTAGATCCTTATACTACAATAATAAATACTAGTTATCAATGGGTTTCTGGAGAATTATCGCCTACTATTTCTGTAGATTCTGAAGGCACTTATCAGGTTGAAATAACTGATGGGTGTGTAACAGAACAAGTTACTTTTTACGTGACCCTAATTGAGAATCCTATAATAGAATCAGTAATTTCTGATGGTAGTGCAATAGTTATTAATTTACTAAACCAAGGCAATTATGAATATTCTCTTGATGGTATGGATTACCAATACAGCAACACATTTGGAAATACACCAAGTGGTTCCTACACTGTATATGTGAAATCAAATTTGTGTGAAACTGTTGTGACTGCTGAGCATTTTCATTTTTTCATACAGAAATATATGACACCTAACTTCGATGGGAGAAATGATACATTTTCGATTAACGTTTCTCAATTTTTCACCAGGTCAGAAGTATATATATTCAATCGCTATGGTAAATTATTATACTCTGCCTCTAATAGTGATGTCAATTGGGATGGTACATTTATAGGTAATGAACTGCCCACTTCAGATTATTGGTATCTAATTATTTTAGATGGTAAAGAATATAGAGGTCATTTTACTTTAAAACGCTAGCCTTTTAACTCTTTCTGAATTCATACTCACGTTCGACTTTGCAGACTCTCACATTATACCAATTATACCATCGCTCGCGTCCTTTTTGTTGCACAAATAAATGTTCAGTATTTGCTTTCCAATTTTTTATAGCTTCTAAACTTTCCCAATAACTTACTGTAATACCTACATCGTTTCTTGCAGCATCCATACCTAGGTAACCGTTTTGTTGTTTAGCTAAAAGTTCCATTTTTTCAGCTATTTCATCATAACCTTGAGTATCTTCTGTTTGTGTTGATGTAAATATTACAGCAAAGTATGGTTTAAAGTTTTTCATTGTTTATAATCCTACAGGCATTTCAAATTCTATTATTTTTTCAGTGATGTTATCTTCAAAATCTGTCAATATAAATTTAATAAAAACACGGTTTGTTGATACACTAACTGGGAAATCTTTAATGTTATTAATAGTGTTTATATAAGCTAACCAGTCTTCACCACATTTATCTACCACATCCTCTTTTAAATCTTCAGTAGCTGTTTCAATAAAATTAATCCAATCCTTTTCTGTATAGGTTAAAGTTTCAAAAGTATTTGATTTTACTTGCTTCAATGGTTTCCATTCAGTATCGTATTGTTTCCATTCATTAGAACTGCATTTAGCATCCATACTCATGTAGGAAAAACTGTTTTCATAACGTTGAAATAGACTCACTTGCTTATAGTCGTTATCAACTAACACTATGTTTTTTCCTTCTGGTGAGTCACTCACATCAACGTTGATTATAGCTTTGTTTTCATCTTTTAAATCATGAATTCTTTTATAATCACTTGTGGCTAAGTTTTTAATTTCAACCTTTACATTATCGAGGTTGACTCTAATTGTTCTTGCAATTTTATTTGGCGATAAATAGCCGTTGAATACATAACCAATATGGTTTCTGGTTTCAACCTTTACCCATTTTCCACTAATTTTCTTTCCTGCATCGAGTACCACCAAATTTTTATCAGTTTCTTCTAATACTCCAATAACCTCACCATAGGATAGTTTGGTCAACATTTTTCCACTAACATCTGGTTGATTTCTGAGAGATAATCCACTTTCTGCAGCTACATATGACTCTTTCTGTTGTGCTGTTACAATTGCCACATTAAATACTAATGTGATCGCTAAAATCTTTTTTAAATAGTTCATAATTTCTTGTTTTTAAGTTAAACATTTTAGCGGTTTGTTTTTCTTAGGATTCTTATCTGTCGACCGACAAGTTTTAGTTTATTTATTGTTTTATCATGCTGAACTTGATTCAGTATCTCTTTTCATATCATGAGATTCTTCGCTTTGCTTTGAATGACAATTCAATTTAAGAGATTCCTGCCTGCGCAGGGCTTTGATTACTTCTCAACAGTAACCCATTTTCCTTTATTTCTAACCAAATAATCATCATTATCATACATGGCTTCGGCTTGAGTACCTGGTAAATAATAGGTTCCTAAATAGGATGCATTTAACATTACAGTGAATGTTTTTGTACCATATTTTCCTTTTCTATTTATGTCAAAATAGAAGTTGACGCGGTCATCACGTATATCTGTAAACCTTGCTTGACTCACTGTTGTATCTCCAAATTCTGTAAAACGTGTGTTAACAATGTCCCAACCAGATGGAAAAATTTGCGTTAAGGCTACATCATTAACATAATCTCGCGTTAGGTTAGAAATACTTACTGTCGCTACAAAATCTTGCCCTTGTTGTAATTTGGACACATCAATGGTATTGCCTTGTAAATCTTTATAAACGGTTGAAATTGAAAAGCCACGTTGCTCGGCAATCTCATCTCCTAATTTTAATTTTCCTGAATTTAGAATACGAACATAAACCATGTTATCCCTTTCGTTAGAAACACTTATTTGATTCGAGCCATCATTAATTGGAATATTGCGTTGCGCAATTCCATTTTTAGTATCTATTGTTTCTGTTATGCCATTGATACTATACGTGACTTTTAAATATTTACCTCCATTTTGAGTAATCATTTTACCAATTGCTAATAAATTATAAGCTGTGGTTTGTGTACTCATCCATCGGTTGCTTGATAATGATTTAGCAATGCTTTTTGCTAAGCCTGTCTTCTTTGGATGATTAGTCAATAGCATGGTTTCTAAAGCCATGGCTCTATTTCTATATACCGAGCCATAAGTATAGTTGTCTTCTTCGTCTGATTCAAAATCAATATTTGCAGATTCAGAAATGGCGTCACTTGCTTCTTTCTGTCCGGCTAAAGCATAAGCTGCAGCTAATCTCCATTTGGCATCGTTTGAGATTTCTGCAAACTCTCGTAGTCTATTCATACTCGCCAAATCTGGACTGCCAGCCAAAGCTAATGTATATAAACGATAGGCTTGTGCAAAATCGCTGTGATAGTTTTTATAGCTTGGTCTCCAGTTACGAGCCGCTTGTCTTTGATAGTTAATCCAATTGTTTTTGAAAGTAAGTGGAAGTATAAACCCTTTCTTCTCAGCTTCAATCATAAAATGACCAGCGTAACTAGTTCCCCAATCATTTGCAGTACTCTCACCCATCCAATAGCCTAAGCCACCAGTTGTATTTTGGAAACGTCCTAAACGTCTAATCCCATTTTCAATATTGCGCTGTACTTGGTTTTTCTTTTGAGGTGTTAAATTAATGATATCTGCCAAGAATAATTGTGGAAAAACACCAGATGTAGTTTGCTCTACACAACCATGCGGATATCGAATTAAATACTCCATGCGTTTTGTAAAATCCATTGGAGGTAAGGTTGAAAACTCAACCGTTGCTGAGTTGCTTCCTGGCACTCCAAACGTTGAAAAAGCAATAGTTTGATTCCCATTGGCTTGTAATTTTTTATCAATTACACGAGAGGTAAAAGGGTTAGGATTCTCAACATCAATCTCTACTTTGTACGTTGATTTTTCGCCATTTCCTGTAGCCACAACTTCAATGGTATTGATGCCTTTTGCTTTGGTCACGTCCAATTCAAAATAGACCATTTTTTCATCTGGTTTACTGAACTGAAGCGATTGTGTTTTACTACCTTTTACAGTAATACCATCACTAAGGTTTACAGATAGATTTACGTTTTTTACTTTATCTTCCATAGCAAAAACAGTAACAGGCAAGGTTACTTTTTCACCAGGACTTAGCTTACGTGGTAAGGTTGCTAAAACCATTAAAGGCTTTTTAATTTGTACAGATTTTTCTGCGCTTCCGTAAGCTTCTGTATTGTTATTACCAGCAACAACCATAGTACGCACTGCACCCACATAATTTGGCATTTTTAGTTGGTGCGTTTTGGTTTGTCCTTCGCCTAAAAGGAAAGGTCCTAAATAGGTAACAACTGGCTTAAAGCGATTTGCTTTTTTGTTTTTACCTTTAGCTGCAGCTCCATCTCCACCAATAGCAAAGACTTGATCTATGCTACCAGAGTAGGCTCCGATAACATCATCAAAAATATCCCAAGTTTTTACGCCTAAGGCTTCACGAGCGTAGAAGCTATTCCAGGCATTTGGTGTTTTAAAACGCGTTAAATCTAGCAGTCCTTCTTCAACTACTGCAATGGTGTAGGTCATCGCGTTGTTATTCTTTTCAGAGACTTTGATCTCATAAGATTGCTCAGGTTTTATAACATCTGGCATATTAATCTGTGGTTCCAGTTTCGTTGCCGGATTTTCTACTAGCATCGGAATGACTCCATACAAACGAATTGGTAAATCGTTTGAGGTTACCGCATGAGGCTGTAATAATGAAATATTAATAAACACATTCGGTGCCATTTCTGCCGTTACCGGAATATCAACTGTGGTTTCTCCAGGCTTCGTTTTTACCCATTGGTGACGTAACACTTCAGTTCCATTTTCGATACTAACCAAAGCTCTACCTTCACTACCTGAAGGAAAAGTTAGTTTTGCTGTATCACCAACATTATAATTTTCTTTGTCTGTGGAAAAAACTAGCATCTTAGCCGCTTCTTTATCTCCTGATGGTGAATTAGACCACCAGTTTTTGTAGAAATAAGCTGTTCGTCCTGTGGCATGTCCACTCGCTGGATCAAACACTCTGATTAAATAACGACCTGTGTCATTTTCAGGAATGTTGACTTTAAAACTTGCTTTACCTTTTGCATCTGTATTTATAGTGTATTGCTGAACAGGTCTATGGTAACTGCTCGAGACATAAGTTGATAAGTTGTCGTAAGAGGAATTCCACCACCAACGCCATTCAATTTTATAGACTTTTACTTCTAAGTTGTTGCGTTGAATTGGTTTGCCTTCAGCAGTCACTGTAGCAATATCAAAGGTGTGATTTTCGTCGGTAAAGAACGATCCATAATTGTTACCTTTAGGTGATTGTAGACCAACAAAACTCTCATAAGGTGCATATGGCATTGTGAATGCATCGAGTGAGAAATCGCCACCATTTTCAAAAGCTCTCACTAAGAATTGTGCATTTAACATACCAGGTGCATTACTTCCAATGTTTAATTCTGTATCAATTTTAGCATTTCCACTGCTGTCTAGATTTCCTTCAAACACATTGGTTTCTTTAGTGCTAAATTTTTTAGTTGGATCATTAAAAACGTAGTTTTTGTAACCTTTAAAACTGGTGTAAGCTGTGGTAAATTTAGCTTTAACTTCAGCTTTTAGATTCTTTGCAGGTGCACCATGCAACCATGTTACATTTAAGTCACTCTCTAAGCCTTCTTTAGTTTTTATTACCTCATTTTTAAAGTCAATCTTAATTTTTAGTCGATTGGGTTTTACGGTTTCAATCTTTAGGTTTTTAGTAAAGTTAGCTCCACCAACAGAGACCTTAGCATTGTAATTTCCGGTTTTATAATCTGATGATGTTGGCACTATAAAATCATAGAAATTATTAATGTTATCTAGTGATATTTTTCTATACACCAACTTGCCAACAGGATCTGTAATTTCTAATTTTACAGGATGACGTTTTGGTAATTTATTCGCTTTGTCATTCAATACAAAAGTTAAGAATAAGCTATCACCTGGTCGCCAAACTCCGCGTTCTCCATAGATGTAACCTTTTAGTCCGCGTTGCAATCTGTTCCCTGAGACATCGAACTGACTTAGCGATAAAGAATTACCATCAAATAACTTCACATAGCTTATGTTTTTTCCTTTTGAAACGATGGCAAAAGCCGCACGTTTTTTAGCATCTATTTCTATAATACCTTCACTGTTTGTATTTCCTTTTGCAAGTTCTTGTTGCTGAAAATTGTATAAAGTAACTTTAGCACTTGCTTCAGGATTTGTAGTTAGGATATCGGTTACCGCAAAGAAGTACGTGTTATCATTGCCTTGTTTTGCAATAACACCAAGGTTTGAACCGATTACATTAAGTGCTACAGTACGATTTCCATAGTTGAAATATGAATCGGTACAAGGGTTATTTCTGTCGCGATATCTATAATTAGTGTTTTTGTAGCTGTAACTTAAATTATCCCAATAACGTTCTTCTCTAAGTTCTGCTTCTTCTTCAGAAATATCATCAGATGCATAGAAATCTTCTTCGTAATAATCATCATAGTAGTCATCGTAATAATCGTCTTCATCTATTTCTGTGGTTTCTGAGTTAGATGAGCAATCGTACAAGGAATAATCGCGTTTAAAACTAACTTCTACTCTGTAAATAGATCCTGGATCTGCTTGTAAATACTTAGATAAATCGATACTGTAGGCTTTCCATTTGCCAGTGTTTTGAGCTTCATCTTGAACTAAAGTAATGGTCTCTTTTGCAATACGACGACCAACGTGTTTTATATGATATTCGTTATTACTATTCATGTTGTTTTCTTGAAGAAACTGAAGTACGTTGTCTTCAAATATTTTGATGATTCGCACATCAACCTTACTTAGATTAACTGCTTCAAAGTTGAATTTTAAATCTTTAGAATTTGGAAGTATTGAACCATTACTAATCAAACGTACTTGTGGTTTTAATTCCTCAAAGGTTAGTGTTTGTGTAAATGGGTTTTTGAGTTTAAAACCATCTGTATTTTTGATTCCAGTGAATACGTCAACTCTAATATCGCCAACTAATTTGGTATCTGGATACACTTTAAGAACATTACCATTGACAATATATTTTGGGTTTTTTACATTCTGAATCGTTACTAAACCTGAAAAATTCTGTTGCTTTTTTAAAGGATCTGAAAAGTTTATTGATAAATATTGTTCTGGGTTTTGAATGACGTTAGTCTCAACAATACTAAAGTTATTTTTACCAGGAATAGTGATGAAGTTTTCACCTTTATTGTCGGCTTTAATCGCTTTACCATTCCAAGTGATATCAATTTTACTATCTTCTACTTGACGTTTGATGCTATCTATTCTAAACTCAAAATATTTAGAAGGCTTTGGTACTTCTAGCCAAACAATATTTAAGTCTTTTTTGTTCTGTTTTGCGGTGACTAGTTGTTTAGCATCTTCAAGTAAAATCACATCCGAAGAGCGTAATTGACCCAAAACATATTGCCATTCTTTACTGTAGGATTGCAAATTGTTAGTCATGATGCTAAAACTTGGAGTAATAGTTTTAAACTCAAAGGTGTAGTTTTTAAACTCAGCAGGAATTGTTTTATAGATATCTCCTAATTTTACTGTAACTCCGTAAGCTGTTGCAGGTTCTAAAGCTTCATCTGGTGTAAATACTAAGGTGTGTTTATTGACTGCTTTTAGTGTGCCTTGAATATGAGGTTGTGTAGAAATTAAACCAGCGTCTAACTCTTGTTCTGCTTCCCAACCATCAACCTCTTGTGCCAAGTTAATTCTAATTGGTGCTGTTACCGATACCACTCCAGAAGTTGTATAGCTTATATAATCTCTAAACTTAAAGATATTGTCAGTTTCTACAGGCTTCTTTTTACATGAAAATGTGATTACAATTAGAGCTAGGAAGGCAAGGATCTTTTGGATTTTCATGTTGATGGATTTAGTGGTAAAACTTCGACTTAAAAAAGAGAGTTAGGTGCTTTCTTGTTAAATAAGTACGGCTATTTTTAAAGGTTTAGATTTTTGTGCTGTGTTAAATTATTCACAAAAAACTATTTTTCATAAATACCAATCACTAATTCACCTTTATCATTCATGGTAGCTCTATACATGCCAGCTGTATTAAATTCAGCCACCATATTACCATCTTTATCTACTGCTACTATACCACCATCTCCACCTAATGCTGCAACTTTGTCTAAAACAATTTTAGACGCTTCTTCTAGGCTAAGATCCTTGTAATCCATTAAAGCAGAAATATCGTGTGCTACTTGTGCTCTAATGAAATATTCTCCCCAACCTGTACTAGACACAGCGCAAGTTGCATTATTAGCATAAGTGCCAGATCCAATTATTGGAGCATCACCAACGCGACCATAACGTTTGTTGGTCATACCTCCTGTTGAGGTTCCAGCAGCAAGATTACCATCTTTATCAAGTGCTGCACAACCAACAGTTCCGAATTTAGCATTTTTAATATCAGCATCATAAAAATCTAAATAAGCAGATACTGTTTCTGCGTTACTTGTTTTTTCAGCCTCACGTTCTTTAACACGTTTAAGAGATTCAAAACGTCTTTCGGTATAAAAATATTCTGGTTCTACAATAATTAAACCTTGCTCTTCGGCAAAGATTTCGGCACCTTTACCAGATAGCATCACATGCTTAGAGTTATCCATAACAGCTCTGGCTAAATCAATTGGGTTTCTCACATTGGTTGTGCCTGCAGAAGCACCAGCATTCAGAGTTTTCCCATCCATAATTGACGCATCTAACTCGTTAGTTTCTGCATTGGTAAACACAGCTCCTTTGCCTGCATTAAATAAAGGTGAATCTTCCATAACATTAATGGTTTTGGTAACGGCATCTAAGCTACTTCCTCCATTTTTTAGAACATTATAACCAACTCTAATAGCTTCTTCTAATTTAGCTTTGTATGCAGCTTCGCGTTCTGGAGTCATATTTTTTTTGAGTATGGTGCCTGCTCCACCGTGGATGATAATGGCAAATTCAGGTTTTTTAGAAACTTCAGCTGTAGTTTTTGCTTCTTCTGTTTGTTCAGAATTAGTCTCATTTTTACATGTAAGGCAAAGAAGAAATATAAGAATTAATAGAATGATTTTTTTCATGATGTGCTGGTTTTATTTAGTGCTTTAAAGTTACATTTTTAGACCTCATCCTTCAAGAAAAACTGACAAATTATTAGTAACTTCGTGCTTTAATTTAATAATTCATAAAAAACAAGAATATATGGAAGCAGTAGCTACCGATTTCGGAATAAAAGAAGCTCTTGAGCAATTAGGAGTAAAAGAAATAAACAATGGAACTTCAACAGGTTCAGATAATTTTTCCAATGGTGAGATTATCGAATCCTATTCACCAGTAGATGGACAATTGATAGGTAAAGTAAAAGCAACAACCAGGGCAGATTATGATAAAGTAATGGATGCTGCAACTGACGCGTTTTTATCCTGGAGAGATGTACCAGCACCACAACGTGGAGAGGTTGTTCGTCAGTTTGGAAATAGATTAAGAGATTTAAAAGAGCCTTTAGGTAAGTTAGTGTCTTATGAAATGGGTAAGTCCTTACAAGAAGGTTATGGTGAGGTTCAAGAAATGATTGATATCTGTGATTTTGCTGTTGGATTATCACGTCAATTAAACGGACAAGTAATTCCTTCTGAGCGTCCAGGACACGTTATGAGAGAACAATGGCATCCTTTAGGGGTTGTAGGAATTATTTCAGCATTTAATTTTCCAGTTGCCGTTTGGGCGTGGAATACAGCTTTAGCTTGGGTTTGTGGTGATGTTTGTGTGTGGAAAGCTTCAGAAAAAACACCATTGTGTTCTATCGCTTGCCAGAACATTATAGCAGAAGTATTAAAAGAAAATGATATGCCAGAAGGTATTTCTTGCATAATAAACGGAGACTATAGAGTTGGTGAATTTATGACGACGGATTCTAGAATTCCATTAGTATCTGCAACAGGTTCTACCCGTATGGGACGAATTGTTGGTAAAACAGTTGCAGAACGTTTTGGGAAATCATTATTAGAATTAGGTGGCAACAACGCGATTATCATAACACCTACTGCAGATTTAAAAGTTGTAGTTCCTGGTGCTGTTTTTGGTGCTGTTGGTACTTGTGGACAGCGCTGTACATCTACACGTCGTTTAATTATTCACGAATCGGTTTACGATAAAGTACGTGATGCAATTGTTGGAGCATATGATCAATTAACGATTGGAAATCCTTTGGACGAAAAGAACCATATTGGACCTTTAATTGACAAAGACGCTGTAGACACATATTTAGCTGCGATTGAAAAAGCAAAAACTGAAGGTGGAAATGTATTAGTTGAAGGCGGAGTTTTAGAAGGTGAAAGTTATGAATCTGGTTGCTATGTAAAGCCAGCGATCATAGAAGCTGAGAATCATTTTGAAATTGTTCAGCATGAAACATTTGCACCTGTTCTGTATTTAATGAAATATTCTGGAGATGTAGAAAATGCCATTGAAAAACAGAATGGAGTTGCTCAAGGGTTATCGTCTGCAATCATGACAAATGAAATGAAAGAAGCTGAAAAGTTCTTATCATATGCAGGATCTGATTGTGGAATCGCTAACGTCAACATTGGAACATCTGGTGCTGAGATTGGTGGTGCTTTTGGTGGTGAGAAAGAAACTGGTGGTGGACGCGAGTCTGGGTCTGATGCATGGAAAGTGTACATGAGAAGACAAACCAATACCGTAAACTACTCAGATGAATTGCCTTTAGCACAAGGTATTAAGTTTGATTTATAGATATAAATTACAATTTATCATAATATAAAGCCGTTTCAATTGAAACGGCTTTTTTATTGAGGGTAGTATTATTAAGGAACAGTTTTTGTTGATATTAAACCAATGTATATAATAATAGTCTAAGAGATATGATACAAAAAGAAATTCAACATTTATATTGGCGTGCTGGGTTTGGTATTCAACCACGAGAACTGAGAAAACAGTTAGATAAATCTAAGCTAAGTATTGTTGAAAGACTTTTTGAAGATTCTAAATCTATCACACCATTAGATATAGATCTGTCTTTTTTAGAAGGTATAAATCGTATAAACCTTAAAGAAAACCCTACTCTCGCAAAGGCCTTAAGACAGAAAAGTAGGAAGAAAATTTTTAGATCTAAATTATGCGTGGATAGAAAAAATGTTGAATTCAAAAGAAATACTTCGAGAGCGTATGACCCTCTTTTGGGCCAATCACTTTGTTTGCAAGGATAACAGTATTAAACACATACAACAATACAATAATACACTTAGAACATACGCGCTTGGTAATTTTGGCGATTTTGTAAAAGCTATTTCTAAAGAAGCCGCAATGCTTAAATATCTCAATGGAAAGCAGAATAGAAAACAAAAACCTAATGAGAATTTTGCAAAAGAACTTATGGAGCTGTTTACTATTGGCGAAGGTCAATATTCCGAAACAGACATAAAAGAAAGTGCAAGAGCATTTACAGGATATAATCATGATTTTGATGGAAATTTTAAATTCAGGCAGTTTCAGCACGACAATGGCATAAAGTCATTTTTTGGAAAGTCTGGAAATTTCAATGGTGATGATATTATTGATATTCTATTAGAACAGCGGACCTGTGCCAGATATATATCTGAAAAGGTATATTGCTATTTTGTAAATCGTACTCCAAATAAAAAGCATATCGAAGCTATGACAGTTGTGTTTTTTAAAGATTACAATATTGAGAATTTAATGCGCTTTGTATTTATGTCTGATTGGTTTTATGAAGACATTAATATTGGTACTAAGATAAAATCACCAATCGAAATTTTAGTTGGTATAGCAAATACAGTCCCAGTAAAGTTTGAAAGGCATATAGACCTTATCGTTATTCAAAAGATACTAGGTCAGATGTTGTTAGATCCACCTAATGTTGCAGGCTGGAAAGGTGATAAAGCTTGGATAGGTGCAAATACCATTATGATTAGATTAAAATTGCCTTCTATATTACTCAATAATGCCTTAATTTCTATTAAATCGTATGGTGATTTTAACGATAAATTCAGAAAGCAATATTTTAAAAGAACTGAGGGCAAACTACCTTTTAAAACATTACCAGATTGGGACACGTTTTTAGAGAATTATAAGTCTGTGCAAACCATTGAACTTGCAAATATGATTATTCAAGGTAACCTCAATGGCGGTACAAAAGCATATATAGAAACTTTAGGTAAATCTTCTAAGCGAGATTATTGTATTCAGCTTATGTCGCTACCAGAATATCAAATGTGTTAATTATGGAAAGACGTAAATTTTTAAAGAACTCTGCACTAGCAAGTAGTCTGTTTTTTGTCCCAGGTTTTGTTAAGGCATTTGAGTCTGTGTCTGCTCATCAATTAGATTATAAGCGATTGGTTATAATTCAGCTGGCAGGTGGAAACGATGGTTTAAATACAATTATTCCTTACACTAATGATTTGTATTATAATGCTAGACCTAAGTTAGCAATCACAAAAGATATCATAAAGGTTAATGATGATTTGGGTTTTCACCCTAGTTTAGAACCTTTAAGAGCGCTGTTTGTTAGCGGAGAGCTTTCATTAATAAATAATGTGGGTTACCCAAATCCAGTACGATCACACTTTAGGTCTATGGATATCTGGCAAACAGCCAGTGGCTCTGATGAATATTTACAAAGCGGATGGCTCGGTAGATATTTAGATGAACATGGTAAACAGCCCTACAATGCTATTGAAACAGATGAAGTTCTAAGTCTTGCACTAAAAGGAGAGCACTTTAATGGTATTGCTACAAATGATTATAGAGTGTTTTACAGGTTGTCAAAAGACCCATATTTTAAGGGTATATTAGAGCACCATAATGACACACATTTAAGCGAACATAATTTAGGTTACTTATATCAAACCATGATTGAGGCTAAGTCCTCAGCCAAGTATATTTATGAAAACACTAAAGTAAAATTATCACAACAAGATAATCTGCAAAACAAATTTGCAAGACAGTTAAAAAATGTAGCTCAGTTCATTAACTCTGGCTAAGAAACCAAAGTATTTTACAACTCTCATACTGGTTTTGATACGCACGCTAATCAAGCAAATAAACAGAAACGTTTATTATCGCAATATGCAGAGAGTGTTGCGGCATTTGTAAAAGATCTAAAACGAAGTAGAACTTTTGAAGACACGTTGATTTTAACCTTTTCTGAATTTGGAAGACGTGTTAAGCAAAATGCTGCGAACGGCACCGCATGGTGCAGCAAATAATGTTTTTGTAATAGGTAAGAATCTTAAAAAAGGTGGTTTTTATAATGAATTAGCAAGTCTCAATGATTTAGATGAAAAATGGTGATTTAAAATACGAAATTGACTTTAGAACAATCTACGTCACTATTTTAAGTCAATGGCTTAAAGCTGACGATACTAAGGTTTTAAACAATTCTTTTGAAAAGTTGAATTTTATTTAGTCTTAACTTACGGAAATCGTTTTTTCATTACATTTATTAAAAAAAGCTACAATTATGAAAAGGCTAACACTACTATTGGTGACCTGTCTAATGCTTTCTTGTAATTCTGATGATGATAATTCAGGACCACAGAACTGTACTGATGTTTATATCTATGGTTTAAAAGTAACCGTAAAAGATTTATTTAACAACGCCATAATAACAGACGGATTAACAGTAATAGCTACTGATGGTTCTTATACAGAAGAACTAATGCGGACTGAAAATTTAAACTATTTTATTGGTGCAGGTGAGCGTGAAGGTGCCTATGTCATAGAGGTTACTTCTAACGATTATCAAACTTATTTTTCAGATTATGTTGAAGTCGAAAGGACAGAAGATGACTGCCATGTTATTACAGAAGAATTAGAATTTTTTCTGGAATCTAACTAAAGCAAAAAACCTTGTCTCTTTGTCATGATTAATTGACTGAAACAAGGTTATTTATAATTGATTAATAGCACTATAAAAATGCATATAATTTTAACTAAGTCAGCAAAAATTATGTTGAATTGCAAAAAAAAATGTATAACGTGTAATTGCTTAAAACTAACTTCGACAAGACGCAAAAAATCACGGTAAAATTTACCAATAATACGACCAACTAACTGTATTTGACCTTACGTAAAATTCTAATTGTCTCTTTATAAGATTTGTAAAGATTGTCGCCATATTTTTTAAGATACGGTTTGGCATATACTAGTTTAGGCAATGCATCATCAAACCCATTGAGATAACATATTAAATAACTAGCTGCTAAATTTTCAAGATCTACCTCTTCGTGCTCTGCTAATGAGAGGTTTTTCTCTAGTTTTTCTAGTATGGTATTATTTGTATTGTAGATATGGTACAACACTTTTTTGTCAAATTGTGGTGGTTTAAAAATTAAATTAGCTTCTATAGTATAGTTTGCGTTGTTGTCAAAATGAATGGATGTTTCTTCAAGTTTAAAATATTTATAAGAGTGTTGCAAACCAAGCTTAACATACTCCACAATTTTAAACGTATCGTTGGTATAATCTATAGATACTTCGTCTAATGCAGAATAGAATAATCGTACCTGTTCATTTATAAGTTCTATATCTACTCTAGAGTAAAAAACTTCATCCTTAACTATTTTATCAGATCCAGACCAGCACAACACAAAATACTCTTTAAATACTTTGTATTGTGGCTTATAATCTTGCCGCTTATTCATAAAATCAAACACACCATCTAAGGTTAGTTTAATATTGTTTTGTGCATGATTTTCAATGGCAGAGACTAATTTAGAATTGACATCTTTAATTTCAATATCAAACACCTTTGGCACACTCATACTTCCATCTCTAAAGAAAACGGAACCACCATAGTATTTCCAGATATTTTTCCGCAATGATGTAATTTGTTCGTTTGGTCTGATGGTAACTAAGCCTACAACTTTATCATCTGGTAAATGCGGAAATGGGATATTTTCATATTGTACAATGGGAGGATGTGTAAGGTAGGCATTGATGAGGTTTTGAATTTTACTATCATCAAAAAAATCTACACCAATTATTTTATTGTCTTCATCTTCAACTCCAATAACGATATAAGAATTATTTTTTGGATTGCTATTGGAAAGCGCACAGATATGTTTTAAAAATTTAGCTTTTCCCTCTTTAAAACTTATATCAATTTTTCGTTTTTTATCATAGAAGCTATTCTCATCATTATGAGCAAGTAAGTTTTTTATGAGAAGTCTTTTGTTGATCATACAATACCTCTATGAAAGCAACTTTTTCTTTCAATCATCTTTTTTTAATGTGATAGAATTTGCTTGTGCTGTTGGAAATACCAATACATCAGCTAGGTTAACATGAGCTGGTCTTGTTACTGTGAAATAAATAATTTCTGCAATATCCTTTGCTTGTAACGCCTTATAGCCTTTATAAACGTTGTCTGCAGCACTGTCACCTTTAAAACGTACTTGTGAGAATTCTGTTTCTACTAAACCTGGATTAATAGCGCTGACTTTAATTCCAAATGGATTTAAATCAATACGCATACCTTCAGTTATGGCTAAAACAGCATACTTACTAGCGCAATAGACATTGCCTTTAGGGTACACTTCCTTCCCTGCTGATGATCCAATATTAATAATATGTCCAGCTTCTCTTTCCGTCATATTTGGTATGATGGCTTTGCTGACATACAGTAATCCTTTTACATTAATATCCATCATAGCGTCCCAATCATCTAAACTTCCTGATTGTATTGGGTCTAATCCATGTGCGTTCCCTGCATTATTTATAAGGATATCAATATTCTGAAATTCTTTAGGAAGTGATTCAATCGCATTGAGCGTTTTTTCTCTATCACGTACATCAAAATTTAAGGTGTGGACATTTGTTTCTTTAGATAATGCTTTTTCAATACTATCCAATCGTCGCTGTCTTCGACCACAGAGTACTAGATTGATTCCATGTTCCGCAAATTTATGGGCAGTAGCTCTTCCTATACCACTTGTTGCGCCTGTTATTAAAGCTGTTTTTTTCATAGTTCTGTCATTCCTGCGAAGGCAGGAATCTTAATTTTTAATTACTAATTCAATTTTGACTGTGACTAAAATCTCAATTAAGGTACCTTATGCCCTTGTCCTGCTACTAAAATTAAGAACCAATCCGTGAGATCAAGTTCTATTTTTGATGCTTCAACGGCGTGGTTAAGTCGATCTTTAGTAGTAGTGCCAACAACTAGGTGGATACCTGCAGGATGTTTCATAATCCAAGCTAATAATAATTGATCTTCTGTTGCATTATATTTATCCATCAACTCACCAAGCTGCTTGTGTATGCGTCTGGTTTGTTCATTGTCTTCCCTGAATACAGTTCCTAATGGTGACCAAGCCATTGGTTTAATACCATTTGTGATCATATAATCTAATGCACCATCATGCATGGCAGAATGTTGAGTTAATGAAAATTCAATCTGATTCACATCTATATCTATTCGTAAACCAACCATTTCCATTTGAGAAGGCGTAAAGTTTGAGACACCAAAGTCTCTGATTTTGCCATCTTTTTTCAAAAGTGTTATTGCTTCTTCAATCTCTTCAGCAACCATTAAAGGACTTGGGCGATGGAGTAATAATAAATCTAAATAGTCTGTATTTAAGTTTTTTAAAGATTCTTCAACGGACCATATAATATAGTCTTTACTGTAATTGTAATGTTTAACCTTATTGTCTCTGTTTTCACAAACATACTGAATACCACATTTTGAAATGAGTTGAATATCTTCACGTTTAATCCCAGAATCTGTGAAAGCCTTTCCAAAATCAGCTTCAGTGGTATAAGCTCCGTAAATATCCGCATGGTCAAAAGTAGTAATGTTATTAGAAATACAATGGTGCATTAAAGCGTCCATTTCTTTTTTTGAGAGTTGTTTGCCCCAACTTCCCCAGGTCATAGTACCTGCAATTAATCGAGAATATGTCACTTTTTTTACAGTTTATATTGATTTTTATGCAATTGGTGTATAAAAATACTCAAATATTAAGGATTAAGGTATTATTGTTTTTAATTATTCCATTTCTCAAAATCATGAAACAATTTCAACCCATTAAAGCTCTATTGTTAATCGTAATGATATTATTTTGCACTACATCTTGTTCTAAAGAAGATATTAGTTCTAGTGGTGAAATGTCTAGTATTAGTGTAAATCTGAAAAGTACAGTTGGTGAGCTGAATAATGTTTTTATCGATATTGAAGCCGTTCAACTTAGAGTAAAACCAGACGAAAATTCCACCAATACATGGATGAGTTTGCAAACTATTAATCAAGGATCTCACAATACTAATGATATAACTGAAGGCTCTGAATTAGTATTGGTTAATGATTTTCAAATAAATTCAATTCATATTTATGAAATAAGACTGGTGTTAGGTGAGAATAATTTCATCAATTTAAATAACGTATTATACAATTTAGAAATTACTGATTTAGGAAATTCTAAACCATCAAATTTATTAGAGACAGAGTTAATAGCAAATCGTTTTTATGATTTCATAATTGAAATAGACATTGATAGATCTGTGAGTATTAATGAAAACGAAAACATGATGATTTTAAACCCTAAATTATATACAGAAATAAGACAATTCCAGTATTAATTATATTAATCCATAATTATTAAGGCAAAATGAGCAATACTTTTGTTTTGCTCATCTTTTTTTAACCAATTGTTAACAGCAACTAACGAATAATTTTAACACTTTGCAAGTTCTAAAAAATTACAAAAAAAGTTTAGCTCTTAAATAGAATAAACATGGAAGAAACGAGTACAATTGATATTAAATCGATTAATGAAAAGATTGAAAAAGAAAGTGCATTTGTAGATTTATTAACCTTTGAAATGAATAAGGTCATTGTAGGTCAAAAGCACATGGTAGAGCGTTTACTAATTGGCTTACTGGGACAAGGTCATATTTTATTAGAAGGTGTGCCTGGTTTAGCAAAAACATTAGCTATAAATACACTATCAAAAGCTATTGACGCTAGTTTTAGTAGAATTCAGTTTACTCCAGATTTATTACCAGCAGATGTTGTTGGAACATTAATTTATAACATAAAAGAGAATGATTTTTCAATTAAGAAAGGTCCAATCTTTGCCAACTTTGTGTTAGCAGACGAAATTAATAGAGCACCAGCGAAGGTACAATCAGCTTTATTAGAGGCTATGCAA
This sequence comes from Winogradskyella sp., assembly GCF_965656915.1. Lineage (GTDB taxonomy): Bacteria > Bacteroidota > Bacteroidia > Flavobacteriales > Flavobacteriaceae > Winogradskyella. The sequence continues at coordinate 28,822 of NZ_CBFHMI010000026.1, forward strand.
GAAAAGCAAGTTACAATTGGTGATGAAACTTTTATTTTGGATAAGCCATTCTTGGTAATGGCAACTCAAAACCCTGTAGAACAGGAAGGAACTTATCCTTTACCAGAAGCACAAGTTGACCGTTTTATGCTAAAAACAGTAATAGATTATCCTAAATTAGACGAAGAGCAACTCATTGTAAGAGCAAATCTAAAAGGAACATATGAAAAAGTAAATCCAGTTGTTTCTATAGCGCAAATCTTAAGTGCGCAAGAAGCTGTGAGGGAAGTTTACATGGATGAGAAAATTGAAAAATATATACTAGATATCGTATTCGCAACGCGTTATCCTGAAAAATACAAATTAGGTGATTTAAAAGCCTTAATTTCTTTTGGTGCGTCACCACGTGGTAGCATTAATTTAGCAACTGCCGCTAAATGTTACGCATTTATTAAGCGAAGAGGCTATGTAATTCCGGAAGATGTTAGAGCAGTAGTACACGATGTATTACGTCACAGAATCGGAATTACCTATGAAGCTGAGGCAGAAAATGTAACCTCAGAAGACATTATCAATAAGATTGTAAACGAAATCGAAGTACCATAGGATTTTAGATTTAAGAATACGAACTTCGATTTTCCAAATCGTCAATCAATAATCTTCAATCGAAAATTGAATCATGGACACTAAAGAACTTCTAAAGAAAGTACGAAAAATAGAGATTAAGACACGTCGTTTGTCTGATCATATTTTTGGTGGAGAATATCACTCTACGTTCAAAGGACGTGGTATGACCTTCTCGGAAGTTCGCCAATATCAATATGGTGATGATGTTAGAAATATAGATTGGAATGTTACAGCACGCTATAATGAGCCGTACATAAAAGTTTTTGAGGAGGAGCGTGAATTAACCATGATGTTAATGGCTGATGTTTCTGGTAGTAAATTTTTTGGTACCAAAAATCAATTTAAGGATCAGATTGTTACAGAAATAGCTGCAACACTGGCTTTTTCGGCAACACAGAATAATGATAAAATAGGATTGATTCTATTTTCTGATGAAATAGAACTTTACATTCCACCTAAAAAAGGACGTTCTCATGTGTTAAGAATTATTCGAGAACTATTAGAATTTCAGCCTAAAAGCAAGAAAACAGACATCGCTCAGGCATTTAAATTTCTATCGAATGTAATGAAGAAGAAAGCCATTGTTTTTGTGCTTTCAGACTTTATTGCGGATGACTACAAGCAAAATTTGAAAATTGCCGCAGGTAGACATGATATCACTGGTATTAGAATCTATGATAAGCATGAAGAAACTATTACCAATGTTGGTATGGTACAGATGGAAGATGAAGAAACGGGAGAAATGTTATTAGTTAATACGGCTTCTAAAAAAGTAAGACTCAATTATGGTTCGTTTTATAATGAGAAAGTGAGTTACTTTAAAGATAGCTTTACAAAGTCTGGTGCTGGTATAATAAGTTGCAGAGTAGACGAAAGCTATGTGAAAAAATTACTAGGTTATTTTAAAAGAAGAGGATAAGCGAATGATGAAATACGATTTGAGATATAAGAATAATGAACTAGCTAAAACTTCGGTTTTCCGTAAAAGGTTGTCTGTCGTTTTTTATATGGTCTTTTTTCTTTTGTCTTTCTTTTCATTTTCGCAAGTGAAAACCGAAGTCGATACTACAAAAATTAAAATCGGCGAACAAATCAACTTTAAAATAAATATAGAAGCAGATTCAACGGCGTTAGTTGTTTTTCCAGAGGGACAAACATTTATGCCTCTAGAACTGGATGAAGCTTTAGAAATTGATACCACCAAAAAAGATACTAAGTTTTTATTGTCTAGAATATATAAACTAACACAGTTCGATTCTGGAGCTTACACCATACCTAGACAAAAAATTCTTATAGGTGATAATCCATTTTTTACGGATTCTCTAAAAGTTGAAGTTAATACCGTTGAGGTAGATACTACAAAACAAAAACTCTATGATATTAAACCAATTATAGAAGTTGAGAAAAGTGGAAGTAATTGGTGGAAATGGATCTTGGGCGCAATTGCTGCGATTGCATTAGTTGCTTTTCTATTGTACTGGTTTATTTGGCGAAAAAAACCATTAACAGAAGAGGAGGAGATAGCATTATTACCACCATATGATCGTGCTAAACTGGCAATACAAAAATTGGATGAAAGCCAATACCTTATGCGTTCAAAGGTTAAAGACTATTACTCAGAACTTACGTTTATTATTAGAAAATATTTAGATGAAAAAGTGTATGACCGCGCATTAGAGAGCACGACAGATCAGTTAATAGATCGCCTTCAATTACTTAAAGAAGGAAATCAGATTCCACTTACTAAAGACACCATAAAAAATATTGAGGCCATATTAAAAAGAGCGGACTTGGTGAAATTCGCTAAATCTTCCCCAGATACAGTACTAGCAGAGATGGACAAGGCAACAATAGATAAGGAAATTGATGCCGTGAAAGCAAGTCTGCCAGAGCCAACAGAAGAAGAGAAATTATTGAATGAACAATATAAAGAAGAACAAGAACGAAAGAAGAAACACAGAAAGATTAGTCTTACTGTAGTAATTTCTTTATTCCTGATTATTACAACTTTTGTTGGCTTCGGAATAAAATATGGATTTGGTTATGTGAAAGATACTATCATCGGTCATGAAAGTAAAGAATTATTAGAGGGAGAATGGGTGCAAAGTGCCTACGGATTTCCGCCAATTTATATTGAAACACCAGAAGTTTTAAAACGTACAGAGATTGAGGTGCCTGAAGAATATAAAGATAAGATTGAAACATCTGTTTTTAGATATTTATCCAAAGCATCAGGAATTGATATTCAGGTAAGTACAACTGCTTTTAAAGAAACCCTTGCGCCAGGCGAAAAGCCAAAGCAAATGACGGATGATGAGAAAGCACAAGATCTATTAAGAACTTCTGAGAATTATTTAAAAAAGTTAGAAGCTGATGGTGCTCAAAATATCACAGTAAAAAGAGATCAGTTTATTACACCAAACGCTGCTGAAGGACTAAAGACTTATGGTACTATGAATATTGCCTTAGGTGATAATGAACCAGAAATTTCAAACTATATCAATTTGTTGTTTAGAGCAGATAATGTTAGACAGCAAATCATATTAGTTTGGAGAGCTGATGATACCTATGCGGACGATATGATTGAAAGAATAGTTGATTCCGTAGAGCTCAATCCATACGAACCTGATGAAGACGAAGAATGATGTTTGAGAATATAGAATTTTTAAATAAAGAATTATTTTGGTTGCTATTGCTT
>NZ_CBFHMI010000027.1:0-30667 GCF_965656915.1 Winogradskyella sp.
CTCAAAGACTTTTTAAAAGAAGTATTAGAGCTAGGGAGAGACGACGTATTTAAAGTTGATGTAAAGGATAGTTTTTCATTTTTTAATACTGAAAAAGAACACAAAGAAAAAGTACTTGAGTTTTTCACAGATTTTAAACATAATGGTCGTTTTGTTAATGTAGAAGTTAGTGAAAATAGAGGTCGAAGCGGTGGCGGAAGACGCGACAGAGGTCGTGGAAGAAGCGATAGACGTTCTGGTGGTGGAAATCGCGGACGCAATGATAAACCAAGAGGAGACAGAAGTTCTTCAGGCTCTGGTAATAGAAGTGACAGAAGACGACGTTCTGATGATTCCGGTGGAGATAGACGCTCTTCATCTGGTGAAAACAGAAGCAGAAAACGTTCTGCTGAAACTAGTAATTCTGTTTCAGACAGACCAAGACGATCTCGAAGAAAATAAAATAAAGCCTCTATTTAGAGGCTTTTTTCATAAAAAATTTCATGTTAATATTTAGTCAAAGTATAATAGCTATATGTTAAAATGCGTTTTGTTTATTACCTTTACCACGTAACAAAAAGGAATGCGATATTTACTAATTTTATTTCTATGTTTTACTACAGTTCATAGCTATAGCCAAGACAGTACCAAAACCACCACACCTTCTACGGTTAAAGGTACTATTACCAGTACTACAACTGAAGGTCCATTAAGTGAAGTAAATATTGTAAACATCAATCAGGTAGTAGGAACCTCAACTGATGATAATGGTGAGTTTGAAATAAAAGCAAAAGCTAATGACACCTTGCATTTATCATATCTGGGTTATAAATCAATAAAGGTTAGAGTAACCAATGACTGGCTAAAGTTCGGTAATACAGAAATTAAAATGACTGAATTAGCGCTAGCTTTAGAAGAAGTGACCGTAAAACAACTAGAACTTACCGGTTATTTAGAGGTTGATATGAAGCAAATACCAATTCAATCTAATAACCGCTATAGAATTTCTGGTTTACCTGGTCAAGGATATGAAGCTGGTAAACCAAATATTGCGACTAAAGTGCTTGGCGCCATATTTAATCCTGCAGACTTTTTGTATAACATGTTTGAAAAAAAGCCGAATGAGATGCGAAAGTTGAGAAAGATGAAGGAAGACGATGAAATTAGAAAGCAACTTTCAGAACGCTTTGATCGCGAAATGTTGTTGATTTTGCTTCAGGTTACAAAGTATGATTTAGATGAAATTATAAATCAATGTAATTACTCTAAAGACTTTATAAATACAGCTAACGACTTACAAGTACTAGATGCCATTAGCGAATGCTATGAAGAATATAAGGTTATAAGTCGTAGTAAAGACAAAAACAAAAGAAATAAAAAGTCAAAAAAAGATAAGATTTAAGAGTTACGCTTTAGAATGTAATGCAACTCTATTGCCTTCTGTATCTATAAATACTCCCATATATCCGTGTTCATCTGAAATTTTAGTCTTTTCCTGGTAAATTTTACCACCAGCAGCTACTACTCTATCCAATTCATTATTTACATCTTCAGACATAAAGTAAACTAAGGTTCCTTCTTGACTTGGTATGTAACTGTCTTGCTTAATTAAGGTGCCTGTGGCACCATAAGCTCCCTTATTATCAGGAAACCAACCCATTTTTAATCCACCAAAATCTACGTCTCTAATTTCGAACTTAAATATAGTTTCATAGAACGTTTTTGCACGATCCATATCATTTACCGGAATTTCAAACCATCCTACCATATTATTTTGTTTTAAGATTCTATATTATGATTTCGACTGATAATGCTCTACAATAGCATCGTAATTCTTAATCGTTTTCTTTATCCAGTCGAAACGTTTTTCTATCAATTCTTCTTCCGTAAGTTGCCAAGGAATTTCTGATTTTCTGAGCTTTGAGGTTACATGCTGCAAAATAATTGCTGCGGATACCGAAATATTTAAACTCTCGGTAAAGCCAACCATTGGTATTTTGAGAAAACAATCTGCATTATCTAAGACTTGTTGCGATAAGCCTTCTGTCTCTCTACCAAAAAAGAAACATGAGGGTTTAGAAATATCAAAATCAATCAACTCACAATCTTTGGCGTGTGGAGTTGTAGCGACAATCTGATAGCCTTGTGTTTTCAAATCTTTAATACATGATTTGGTATTTTGATACCGATTGAGGTCTACCCATTTCTGGGCTCCCATGGCAATTTCGTGATCTATACGTTTGGAGTTGATTTCTTCAATAATATTCACTTCTTGTATACCAAACACATCACACGAGCGTATCACAGCACTCGTGTTGTGTAATTGATACACATCTTCTATAGCAACGGTGAAATATTTGGTACGTTGCTCTAATACCTTTTTAAATCGTGTTCTACGATTATCCGTAAGGTAGGTTTCTAGATATTCGAGAAGTTTTAGGTCGGTCATAATTCAAAATTAGTAAATTTAAAGCATGAAACATATTGTCGTATTAACAGGTGCAGGTATGAGTGCCGAAAGTGGTGTAAAAACCTTTAGAGACCATGATGGACTTTGGGAAGGCCATGACGTTATGAAAGTTGCTTCTCCTGAAGGATTTAGAACAAATCCTGAATTGGTTTTAGACTTTTACAACCAAAGACGTAAGCAATTAAAAGAGGTTGAACCCAACCAGGCACATAAGGATTTAGCGCATCTCGAAAATTATTATAAAGTTACCATAATTACCCAAAACGTAGATAACTTACATGAACGCGCTGGTAGTACAGATGTGGTGCACCTACACGGTGAACTGACAAAAGTAAGAAGTATAGGTAACCCATCTGATATTAAAGACTGGACAGAAGACCTGAATCTAGGAGATTTGTGTGACAAAGGCTATCAACTGCGACCGCATATTGTATGGTATGGTGAAGATGTACCAATGATAGAAACTGCTGTTAAAATCTGCTACGCTGCGGATATTCTTTTGATCATTGGTACAAGTATGCAAGTGTATCCTGCAGCAAGTTTAATAAATTATGTACAACCAGATACCGAAATTTACTATATAGATCCTAAACCAGCTTTGGGCAATAGTGGTAAAATTAAAGTGATTGCTAAAACAGCTACTGAAGGTATGAAAGTGCTTTATGAATTATTATCATAGTAGATTTTGTTTTATTCTAATCCTCCTCACAGAGTCTAAATAAAGCATTTACTGGCTTATTAAAAACTTTCGAAAGTTTTAGTGCCAAAACCGTTGAAGGCACATATCTATTGGCTTCAATAGAGTTTATAGTTTGGCGCGATACACCTATTTTTTTGGCTAATTCATCTTGAGTTATACTTAAAATAGCGCGTTCTACTTTTATGGTATTTTCCATTATCTGTAACGCTTTAAAGTATGATAAAACATTAATTGAATCATAAGCATAAATAGCAATACTTGAAAATCACCTAAATCTTTATAAGCTTCACCACCAGAATTTACCACATTTGAGACACCAAATTCTACATATGGCATCACTAAAGCATATACAACGCCAACGATAAATGCAATGGCATAAGATTGTGCTCTTAAACTCATAGTCATCTCATCTTCTTCTTTGTCTTTAGATAAAGACATGATGAGCATACCAATTAATAAGGTTTTTTGCAATACTAATTTTAGCCATACAGTATCTCCTTCAATAGTAAAGGCTCTAATAAACATCGCTGCTATGGATAACAAAATTAGAGCTAAACCTATTTTCATAAATAAATGTGGCAATCTAAAGATTGACATCTTCAAAAGGCGATTACGCTCGCATTCTACTAGTTTTTCCGTATTCATAAATGACAAATATATTTTATATTAAGTAAAATTATTTTTACTATATGACAAATATACTTTACATTTTTGAAATACACAAATGAAATCACTGTAACTTGACTTTATGAAAATTTCTAGCTAAATTCGTTAAGGACTGCTATTAGTCATTGAAACGACGTCATATCATTAAGGTTAGCGAGCCTAAAAAATCACTTATTCTTCTCTTCAATCCATTTACTTAAGTATTTAGTACTCTGTAATGTCTGATGTTGTAATAAGTTACCAATAAAATTGTTTTGACGATGCTCTTTTAAATTAGCGCTCAATAACTTAAGCTTTTTAGAAAAATCCGCCTGAAAGTTAGCAGTATTAAAACGCATATTTATAATTTTAAAACCGTTGGTCTGTATCGTTTGCCATAGCTCAGCGTCTTTGTAGAGTTCAATCGCTTTTTGTACATATAAATTTGGTTTATCTTCTATAAATCCGTTTGTATCAAAATTCCCAAACATACCTTCTGCGGCAATACTAGACATTACACATGGTGTCCCATTTAGCATGGCATCTACAACTTTTCCTTTTAAACCTGCACCAAATCGCAAAGGTGCCAGACAGACTTTAGCTTGTTGCATTACTTTACTGACCTCTTCAGCAAATCCTTTTATTAAAAAACCGTCGTGTTCGTTATGTAACTGTGTTACCTTTTGAGATGCGTAAGCTCCGTAAATATGCAGTTGCACCTTCGGTAGCTCTCGTCTTATTAATGGCCAAATAGTCTGTTTTAAATACAATACCACATCGTAATTTGGTGGATGTAAAAAATTACCAATAGTGATGAAATCTTGTCGTTCTTCGAAAGTTGGTAATTGCTCTAATTCAGATTTATCAGCGGGCTCTAGTAAGAATGGCAAATAATAGAGTAAGCTACCATCAATATTAAATTGATCTGTTAGAATTTCAAGTTCTACTTCAGAAATGATTATGCTCAAATCACATCTGTAGATGCTTGCTATTTCGCGTTTAGTCGTATCATTTTGCAAATGCTCTAATGAAACTGTAGTGCTAGCTTTTAGAGCCATTTCCCTAGCCTTTCTTAGACCGTGGAAATCTTCGGTATCTAAAATTCGTAATGCTTCAGGACAATATTCTGCTACTCTCCAGCCATATTGCTCTTCAGTCATAAATCTGTCAAAAAGAACAAGATCTGGTTTTAAATCTGACACAAAATCATCGAAGGAAGAATCATTTAAGAGTATAGACTGCGTTGATATGCCTTTAGCTTTTAAATTAAATGTATTTGGTGATGTCTTTGCTGCAGAAGCAAAGGTTATAGCATAGCCTTGATTTTGAAACTGGGTAATAAGCTGCAACATTCTACTACCAGCTGCAGAACTTTTAGGCTCTGGCCATACAAAACCAATAATTAAGGCTATTTTATTCAACTATTGAGGCTCTTTCAAAAAGGCATATTTTAATCGTGCAGTTTTCACCCAAGCTTCTATAGATGCAATTTGCTCTTTTGTTAATTTAGCCTCACTATGTGTCCAGGTATAACTTGGTAATGGCATGTGTCCTTCTTCTACTTCTTCTGCTAATTCCTCCAGCTTATGGTCTTTTTTCTTGTCTGAATAGTCATTCCACTTAGACACATTAAAATCGCCTTTTCCATGTCTTATATGATCGGCTAACCAATAGTTAACTGGAGTAATAGTGTTATACCAAGGATATTTTGTGTGGTCGCTATGGCAATCAAAACAAGTACTTTTTAATATGAGTTTTACATCTTCAGGTGGATTGGTATCTACTAAAAACGCTTCAACGGAAGCAATATCACCATCATTCTTGACAGGTCCAAAAAAGTGGGCAAGAATAAATACGATTAATATGGCTAGTCCTAATTTTTTTAAGAGTTTTTTTATCATAGTATTTTGACTAATTTAGAAGAGTTAAAAATAAGAAACGTTTTGACAAAAGACCAACTTTATTCCGAATTAAATTACGTTGATGCTACGAGAGAATGTCGCACTAAATACGCTGATATAGTATCTAATGATTTACAATTACTTAAGCCTTTAATGAATATTATATTTATGGTCGGTGATAAACTATCAACCAGAGCCGCTTGGGTTTTTGAATTTGTGGTCACAAAGGACATCGACTTAATGGCTCCTTATTTAGAAGATTTTGTTTCGAATATTTCCAAGTTGCAATTAGATTCTTCCGTAAGACCTATGGCTAAAGTCACCGAAATGATTATAACCAACTATTACAGTAACCTTAATTCTAAAATAAGAGAAAACTTAACTCATCGTCAAAGAGAGCAAATTGTTGAAGCTTGCTTCGATTGGATGATAAGAGATGAGAAAGTAGCCGTAAAAGTGTATAGTATGAGTTCATTATATTTACTCGGCACTGAATTTGACTGGATACATGATGAACTAAAAACTATCCTTCAACAAGACTATAACCAACAAACTGCTGCATTTAAAGCAAGAGCCAGACATGTGCTTAAAAAATTAGGTATTGTAACAGCTACATACAGACCCAAAAACAATTAATTATTAGCATAAACTCTTCAGTTACTTTATTATCTTTGAGGCTTCAAAATTGAAACTCAAATGGGAATAACGTCACTAAATGCAATTTCACCAATAGATGGTCGGTACAGGTCTAAAGTAAATGCTCTAGGAAACTATTTTTCTGAAGAAGCGCTTATAAAATATCGTGTATTAGTAGAAATTGAATATTTTATTGCATTATGTGAAATTCCGCTTCCTCAGTTAGAATCTGTTTCTAATTCTGTTTTTGAAGACCTTAGAGCAATTTATAAAAACTTCACACCACTTGATGCTACATCAATAAAAAACATTGAAAAGGTGACCAACCATGATGTAAAAGCGGTGGAGTATTTTATAAAAGAAAAATTTGATGCCTTAGGATTAACGGAGTATAAAGAATTTATTCATTTTGGTTTAACGTCACAGGATATCAACAATACGGCAATACCGCTAAGCATAAAGGATGCTATGAATGATGTGTATGTTCCTGAATATTTTTCACTTTTAGAAAAAATAGAAAGTCTGGGCAAAGAGTGGGCAGATATTCCAATGCTTGCTAGAACACACGGACAACCAGCTTCTCCAACACGATTAGGAAAAGAAATTGATGTTTTTGTAGTACGTCTTAAAGAACAATTTAACTTACTAAATGACGTGCCAGGTGCCGCTAAATTTGGTGGAGCAACTGGTAATTTTAATGCACATAAAGTAGCGTATCCAAATATTGACTGGAGAGCATTTGGTACGCAGTTTGTACAGGAAAAATTAGGCTTACAGCATTCCTTTCCAACAACTCAGATCGAACACTACGATCATATGGCAGCCTTGTTTGATGCCTTAAAACGTATTAATACCATAATCATAGATTTAGATAGAGACATCTGGACCTACGTTTCTATGGATTATTTTAAGCAAAAAATCAAAAAAGGCGAAGTTGGTAGTTCTGCGATGCCGCACAAAGTGAATCCAATAGATTTTGAAAATAGTGAAGGAAATCTTGGTATTGCTAATGCTATTTTTGAGCATTTAGCTGCAAAACTACCAATCTCCAGATTACAACGAGATCTTACAGATAGTACTGTTTTGAGAAATATTGGTGTCCCATTTGGACACACATTAATTGGATTTAAATCAACGCTAAAAGGTTTAGGCAAACTGTTACTTAATAAAGCTAAATTTGAACAAGACTTAGAAAATAACTGGGCTGTTGTTGCAGAAGCTATTCAAACTATTTTAAGGCGTGAGAACTATCCCAGTCCTTATGAAGCCTTAAAAGGATTAACCAGAACGAATGAAGCTATTACTCATAGCTCTATTTCTAGTTTTATTGATACATTAGAAGTTTCAGACACAATAAAATCTGAGCTTAAAGCAATTACACCTAGTAATTATACAGGCATTTAAAAGTAAATTTGTATCCAAGATTTGTTTCCTTTAAATAAAAATACAATCTCACTATTGAGTGTTGCTATAGTTGGCATAGGCTTTTTTACTGCAGGCATGTTTGAGGTGTTAGACTACATTATTATTAAAGCCTTATTATTTGGAGGCTTTGGTATTTTAATAATTATGGCGTTTGTGTTTGCCTTTAAAAACAGCGTTAAAAAAAATCGCCCTGAAGATTAACTTCAAGACGATTCTCATTAACATTTAAATAATTGTCAGTTTATTTAAAAAAATCTGTTAAGCCCTTGAGTTGAGAATCCTCAATGTTGGCATTCTGCAATACATCACCTAATTTCATTAGTTGACCTGCATTCATATCGTCACCTAATACTCGAGCAATCATAAATCCTTTATCACTGGCACTACCAAATACAATAAGTTCATCAATACTTAGTTCTGATTCACCCAAAAATTTTACGACAAATCTACCGTCTTCAGTAGAGCCTCTCATAAGCTCTTCGTATTTAGGGTTTTGTAAGATTGCTTTTACTTTATCTAATTCGACCCTATAATTATCAACATTATCCTCGTTAATAATAAAGGTCAAAACGTTTAGTTTATTTACAGACTCATAAGCTTCTTTTTGCTCATCTGTCATGTCTACTTCTTCTATATTTATAATACTTGTTGGTACATCAAAAGATGAAAAACCAAGATTTAGCTCATTGTCTACATAATAAGTTTGCAACGTTGGCCCTTGGTTACAGCTTATAAAAGCTGCAGCCAAAAGCAACATTACTATTGATTTTTTGATTGATTTTTTCATTATCATACTATTAGTCTTGTTTTTTATCACCAGCTTTCTTTAACTGTTCTCCTCCTGGAATATCCATTTGGTTAGTGATTTTAGAGATTTGTCTTAAATCTATATCGCCTGTTAATGACAATACTACAGTTTCAAAAACACGTTTCTTACCGTTAATTTCTATATCCTGTCCTTCAGTTAATTCTTTAAGACCAGTCATAAACATCAATAATTCTTTGACATGGTTCTGGTCTTTACCTTCTTTTACGTAAAACTTTACCGTTTGTTCTCCGTCTTTGAAACGCATTAACTCTTCAAGATCAGACGACTTTAGATACGATTCTACTGTTGCTTTCATATCTGCAGATACTTTGTCATCTCCTGTTGTAAAGACTTTAAGACCAGTTATTTTCTTAACCATTTCCATAAATTCCTTTGCTTCTGGATCATCTACATCCATATCTATTGTAGCCAACATTCTAAAGGCCTTCTGATTAATCACAAATGATGATACTTCTTCAACATCCTCATATTTATCGAAAATACCTTGAGCAAAGGTCACTACTGGTGCCAGTAAAAGCGCTGTTATTACTATTAATTTCTTCATAATTTCTAATTGTTAAGTGTTACTTGTTTTTTAAAATTTTATTTGTCATTGTGTTAAATTCTCCTAACTTACTTGCTTGCTCTACACCTTCACTGATATTATCGCTTACCAAAGTTAGGTTTGTTAATTGTGATTTTCCTTCGTTCATTCCTAAAGAGATTAAATTAAAGGCTTCCATAGTTTGATTATAAACTAAAAGCGCTTCTTCTCTTTGCTGAATCTCTTCAGCAGTAGGACCAAACAGGTTTGGTACAATAAAACCAAGCATAAGAACAACTACGGCTGCGACAGAAATCCACTGATAAAATCTTGTGTTCTTTTTAGTGTTTAATGGAACGTCTTTGGTATACTGCTCTTGTTGCGATTTCGAAAAATATAAGAACATTGGTTTGTAATGCTCTAAATGCGGCGCTACATCTTCACTTGTAAAATAGGCTCGTAATTGAGCTTCTTCTTTTAGCGTTGTTTCCGCGTTGTTATACTTTTCTATTAATTTTTCTATATTATTTAATACCATGTCTATGTGTATTAGTTAATTTATCTCGTATCGTTTTTCGTGCTCTGGATAATGCAACTCTAATTGCTGTCTCATTCATATCTAGCATTTCAGCAATTTCTGCGAACTCATATTGCTCAATATCTCTCAGTTGCACTATTATTTTTTGTTGTTCTGGAAGGTCTTCCATAATTTTTGAGACCCAATCCATACTATCTCTAGCTTCAAGTTGTTTTTGCAATGATGCATTATTGTCTGTATAATTACTATGGACAATTTTTAAATTTTGTGCTTGTTTAGATTTTAATCTGTCCAAACAGAAATTTTTTGTCATGGTCATTGAAAAGGCTTCAACATTTTTATACTCACCTATCTTTTGTTTATTTCTCCATAATTTCAATAGTATTTCTTGTGTAGCGTCCTCAGCTTCTTCACGAGAAACGAGCAATCGCTTTGCTAAACGAAATACTTTGTCCTTAAATGGCATTACTAAGCTTACAAAATCTGCCTGCTTCATTACTAATTTGATTGGTCGTAAAAACGTTTTCTAGTCGCTTTCATAATTACGACGATACACATTACAATTTGTTACAAAGTTTTTTTTTATTTCAATATTGTCAGTAAATTTAGAGTTTTACGATTTGAAGTAAAAAATTGCTCTAAACAAAAAAGAAAAAGATGAAAAAGATTAAAACGCTACTATTAATTTGTGTTACCCTATTTTTAGTTACAAGTTGTTTTGAAGATTTAGATGATAATGTTAGTTTTTCTAACACAGAAGTAAAAGATTTTGTGTGGAAAGGTATGAATGCCGTTTATCTCTATAAATCTGATATACCAGATCTGGCAAATGATAGATTCTCTTCAGATGACCAATACAATGATTATCTCGATTCTTTTGAAACACCAGAAGAAATATTTGAATCTGTAAAATATCTTCCTGAATCTGTCGATAGATTTAGTAGAATATTCTCAAACTACTTTGATTTTCAGAATCAACAACAAGGTATTACTCTAACTAATGGTTTAGAGTTTAATTTGTATTTAGTACCTGGCAGTGAGACTGAAGTTTTCGGTGCTATTACGCTTGTACTAAACAATAGTGTTGCTGATAATTTAGGATTAGAAAGAGGTGAAATATTTAGGGCTGTAGATGGTGTTGCTTTAACCACTAGTAACCTTAATCAACTATTAAATCAAGACACGTACACCATAAATTTTGCTGACTATGACACTAATGGCACCAATTCAGCGGAAGATGATACTGTAACTATAAATGGCGATAGTACAAGTTTAACTGCAGCAGAATACACTGAAAACCCTGTGCATATTGTAGATATCCTAAATGTGGACGATACTTTAATTGGTTATTTAATGTACAACGGTTTTAATAGCAGCTTTAATGGTGCTCTTAATAATGCATTTGGAACGTTTCAGTCTGGTGGCATTGAAGAACTTGTTATTGATTTGCGTTACAATGGTGGTGGATCAGTACAAACTGCTGCCTATTTAGCGAGTATGATTACTGGTCAGTATAATGGTGATGTATTTTCTAAATTATTTTATAATGAAAATTTAGATGAATTAAATAGAGATTATCTATTTACTGACACCATAGACAATGTAGGTCAAGTAAATAGTTTAAACCTATCTAAAGTCTATATCATAACCACAAATAGAAGAACAGCTTCTGCAAGTGAGGCATTGATAAATGGTCTAAATCCTTACATAGAAGTTGTTGTCATTGGTGAAAATACTGTTGGTAAAACACAGTCGTCTTTAACGGTATATGATTCTCCCGGATTATTTACAACGGAAGGAGTTAATCCAAATCACACCTATGCTATGCAACCTTTAGTTGCAAACTCAACAAACTCAAACGAGGCGTTAGTGCCATCTACAGGTTTATCACCAGATATTCCTATCAGTGAAACTCCGAGTACATTTGAGTCTTTAGGATCTATTTCTGAACCGTTATTACGTGAAGCTATTATTGATATTACGGGTAGTTTAGGGCGTTTTTACTATGAACAGTATGAGCCGATTCGAGAAGTTCGTAGCTCGGTTCAATTGCATCCACTAGAGCAGGATATGTATATAGAATATTAAAAAAAGCCACTGTAAAAGTGGCTTTTTCAATTTATAATTTAAGATTAAAGCCAAAATTTACATTTCTCCCTCTTGTTGCAAATCCAAAAAGTTCCTGGTACTCTTCATTAAAGATGTTACTGATATTACTAAAAATGGTCATTTTATCTTTTATAACTTCATGACTTACAAAAAAGTCAGTTATAATGTATGGCTCTAAATTTACGTTTACACTTTCAAATGTGTCATTATTAAAAAACACATCATCTCTATCATCATTGAATTGATAAGCCAAACTTACAACAGTCTTCTCAGACAAGTGATAATCTAATCTTGCATTAATTTTTATCTCAGGGATTCTTAGATTTAAACTCTTATCTACATTTGTATAAGTTGCATTTGTATTAAGATTCAAATTCTTAATTACAATAACATTTGCTGTAAACTCTAAACCAGTTGCAGTAAATTCATTATCAACATTTTGATATTGAAACACAAAATTACCTGTATCTCTATAATCTATAAAGTTGTCTTCATTTCTATTAAAATACACCAAGCTTAAGGTTGCACTATCTTCAATATAAAACTCTGCGCCAATTTCAAAAGTTTGGTTTTCTTCTGGTTTCAAGTCTGTATTACCAAAATTTGGTTCAAATAATTGAAATAAAGATGGAGTGATAAATGCTGAACTATAACTTATTAATCCCTTTAAGTAGCCATTTTCGAATTCTTTTTTATAAGATGGATTTAAGCTGTAAACTATCTGACGTCCATATTCACTATGATTATTTAAACGCATACCTGCATTAATATTTAAGCCAAAATCTGAAACATAAACGATGTTAGCATAAGGGTCCATAATTTCAAAATTTGCAGAGTTGGGATCTATATCTCTGTTAAACTCTGTTTCACCAAAAGGAATTGAAAAGCTTTCCATGCTATTGTTTTGATAATTCACACCTAAAACCGTGTAAAATTTGTCATTAAACGTATAACGGTTAAAGGCATCTATTACAATACTTTTGGAATTAAACAATGAAGGAAATCCAGATTTGATTTCTCGTTCTACATTATTAAATGCTGCATTAATTGTAATATTTCCGCTAGCATAAGTATATTCTGGAGATAAGCCTAGTCTATATTGCTTCGAACTAGATACATTATCTGCATCCATCATTCCAAAACTATCATCGAAATCAGTCTTAAATCTATCGAAACTACCATAAGCCGTTATTTTGAAATCATCCTTAAAAGTATAGGATAGCTTTAAATTTCCGTTATGGCTATTTAAGGCATCGGTCTCTTTGCCACCTGCAATTGCAGAAATACCATCTGTAAGCTGATGTCCAAAAGACACTAAATAACTTAGTTCACCAGAGTTTCCGTTCATAGAAATACTATTTCTAAAATCTTCAATTCTATATTCATTTTCATTATTCGGCTGGTTAGTGCCAAATACACTTCTCATATTAATATTAAATGGAGATGATTCGGCTTTTTTCAATTTAATGTTTATCACAGCTGTTGCGGCACCAGTACCATACAATGTGCTTGATGCACCTTTTAGAATCTCGATTGATTCTACCTGGTCTGCGTTTAACAAGCGTAAATCGTAATCGTTAGCGATTTGGGAAGGATCAGTAACCTGTATACCATCAATAAGTATTAATACCTGGCGATTTCGTCCTCCTCTTACAAAATAATTAAGATTCTGACCAGCGTTACTTCTCACACCATTAATTTCAACACCAACAGTTCTTCCTATGATTTCTGCTATGGATTGACCTTGTAGTTTTTGTAAATCGGCTTGTGTAATTTTGGTAATAACCTTACCAGAATTTTCTCGTTTTATTTCAAAACGAGAATCGGTTAGAACAATTTCATCCAGTTGTTCAACCTTTACAGAATCCTGCTTTTTTTGCGCAAGTCCAACAGATAACACACCTATAGCAAGCATGCCACAAAACAGTTTAGTCTTGTTCATTTAATACATTAATTGCTCGAGAACATACAGCGAACTATACGTAAACTTTTATCCCGAAAGTTTTACTTCTATGTTGAAATTGGCAGGTCTCCTGACTTGCGTCTTGTTATTGGTCTTCCCAGAATAAATATTCCAGTGACATTGAAGGAAATAACAAGCTTTGTAGCTTACAGTTGCGGGAACAGTCTTGGATTTACACCAAATTCCCTTTTAATTCATTCGACTTAACGAATAAAACCAGATTTCTGTGCAAAAATAATGTAATAAAGAAAAGTTGTAGAACTAATCCTCGCTTTTCTTATTCATTTTATAAATGAGATAGATAAATCCTACTAAAAAATGTAAGATGATGATTCCAGCAACGATATATAGTGTTAAATTTGAATCGTCTCTCATAATTGAAGTTTTAACAAAATTACAACGACAAAATATCGTAATGCGTTACATTAGTTACATATGAAAACAGTGAAAATCTTTCTTCTTTTTGTAGTATTCATTTCATGTAAGAATGAAACAAAAACGACATTACCAAGTATTGAAGATTCTACGATGTTAGAACTGAAGTATGCAGAAGGATTCTCAGTAACCGATTTTGGTATTTATAAGGTTTTGACCATTTTAAAACCATGGCCAAATGCAGATAGAGTATACAATTATTGTATGATTTCTAAAGACAATATGGCTAAAATGACATTTCCAGAAAATCAATTTGATGGCTACATTATTCACCCTATTAAAAAATTAGTAACTACCTCAACCACACATATACCAGCGCTAGAACTCTTAGGAGTCGAACATACCTTAGTAGGATTTCCAGGAACAGATTATATATCTTCAAGAAAAACCAGAAAGCGCATTGATAATGGAGACATCAGAGAATTAGGAAAGAATGAAGGCATTAACACAGAAGTGCTATTAGAGCTCAATCCTGATATTGTAATAGGTTTTGGTGTTGATGGTGTTAATAAAACATTTGAAACCATTAAGAAAGCTAATATACCTGTGGTTTATAATGGAGATTGGGTAGAATCTTCTGCCCTTGCAAAAGCTGAGTGGATTAAATTCTTTGGTGTTTTATTCAATAAAGAAAAGGAAGCAGACTCAATTTTTAATAAAATTGAAAACGATTATTTAGAAGCTAAAGCATTGGCAGCAAAAGCAACAAATCGTCCTACTATACTTAGCGGTGCTATGCATAAAGATGTTTGGTATTTACCAAATGGATCTAGTGCTGAAGCTCAGTTTCTAGAGGATGCCAATGTAGATTATATATGGGCAAACACATCTGGGAATGGAAGTTTAGCCTTAAGTTTTGAAGTTGTTTTAGATAAAGCTAAAGACGCTAACATTTGGCTTAATCCTTCTTATTATAGCAGTTATCAGCAACTTAAAGCGGCTAATAATTTATATGCTAATTTTGAAGCTTTTAAAAACAGAAGCATCTTTACTTTTTCAAACACTACAGGTGCAACTGGTGGAGTATTGTACTATGAATTAGGTACTGCCAGACCAGATTTGGTTTTAAAAGATATAATTAAAGTCTGTCATCCGGAATTATTAAAAGATTATCAGCCAAACTTTTTTAGACCTCTTAATTAGAAATTCTGTCTTTCTCAACCCAGTGAAGAATCTTTTATATTAAATTTGAAGAAAATGAGATGCCTCATACCTCAGAATGACAATTTAATTTGAAGAAAAATCATACATACTCCTTTATAGCTTTAGTATTAGTATTAATTATTTGCTTTTTCGTTAATATTAGTTTAGGCTCGGTAAGTATACCATTAGCCGATATATTCTCAAGTCTATTTGGTGGTATTGAAAATTCAAATTGGGAAATTATTGTTACGAACTTCAGACTTCCTAAAGCCATCACCGCAATTTTGGTTGGCTCAGGTTTAGGCATTTCTGGTTTATTAATGCAAACCTTGTTTAGAAATCCGTTAGCAGGTCCTTTTGTATTAGGTATAAGCTCCGGTGCTAGTTTAGGTGTTGCATTGGTTATATTAGGCTCTGGAATTTTTGGCGGATGGTTAGCAGCAGCGCTCATTTCTAAATGGAGCATAGTTATTGCTGCCAGTATAGGTAGTTTTTTAGTACTGTTAGCGGTTTTAGCAGTTTCTAGTAAGGTTAGAGACACTATGGCTATTCTCATTATAGGTTTAATGTTTGGAAGTATTACAGCAGCCGTTGTGAGTGTGTTATCTTATTTCAGTACAGCAGAACAACTACAACAATATATATTTTGGGGTTTTGGTAGTTTAAGTAACTTATCATGGCAAGAATTATTAATATTCTTTAGTATTTATGGCATTGGACTACTTCTCAGTATTGCTTCTATAAAAGGATTGAATACGTTGTTACTTGGCGATAATTATGCTAAAAGCTTAGGGTTAAATCTTAAACAAAGTCGATTTAAAATCATTTTTGCTACTAGCCTCATAGCTGGTACTATAACGGCTTTTGCCGGTCCGATTGCTTTTATAGGTTTGGCTATTCCGCATTTAACCAGACAGATTTTTAAAACTTCTAATCATAAAATATTATTACCAGCTGTATTTTTATTTGGTGCCATTATCATGTTAATCTGTGATAGTATTGCACAACTACCTGGCAGTGATTATACCTTACCCATAAATGCCATAACCGCTTTGGTTGGTGCGCCTGTTGTTATTTGGTTATTAGTAAGACAACGAAAAATGATGTTTTAGTATGAAGAAAGAATCATCAAATATCGTCTTAAAAGCAGAGGAACTTTCTATTGGTTATAATTCTAAGACAACTGAAACTATTGTTGCTTCGAATATTAATTTCGAATTAAAGAAAGGGCAATTAATTGGTTTAGTTGGTGCAAACGGAATTGGAAAGTCCACATTATTAAGAACATTAATAAAAGTGCAACCTGCTTTATCAGGATCGATACTACTTAATGATCACGATTTAAGATCTACTTCAACAGCAGCTTTGGCTAAACAATTAAGTATTGTTTTAACAGAGCAATTAACGTCAAAAAATCTTTCAGTATATGAATTGGTGGCTTTAGGTCGGCACCCTTATACCAATTGGATAGGTAATCTTACAGCTACAGACAATAAAGCTATAGATAATGCTATTGATTTAGTAAATATTGAAGATCTAAAAGATAAAAAATGTTATGAGCTTAGTGATGGTCAATTACAAAAAGTAATGCTTGCACGTGCATTAGCACAAGATACGGATGTCATCGTTTTAGATGAGCCAACCACACATCTCGATATGTATCATAAAGCTTATATTCTAAAATTGCTACAAAAGTTAACTAAAGAAACTGGTAAAACGATTTTATTCTCTTCTCACGAAATTGATTTAGCCATACAATTGTGTGACACCATGATTGTAATGCAAAAAGACAATGTGGTTTGTGATCAACCATGCAACCTCATATCTCAAGGTGTTTTTGAATCACTTTTTCCTAAAGATTTAATCGCATTTGATAAAACTACAGGTAGTTTTAGAGTTTCGAAATAAATTATTTTGATGTTAAAAACTTCCTGTTTTCAGCATCTTTCGTCCTGTTAAAATAAATTATCTTTGATAAATTTCTCATTCAAAAATGAACGATACTATCATTCTCTTTATAGCCATCCTTATTTCAGCAGGTATTGGCGCTTTTATTGGACTTCAATTTGCAAAACTTAAAAACAAAGGAGATAAAAGTACCTTAGAAGAACGTCAAGTACAACTCAATAATACTATAGATGAGCTTAAGAAAAACGTTGATAAAATTGAAACTGAGCGCGAAACTATACGTAAAGAAAAGGATTTTTTAAATACAGAACTCTCTAGACGTAATACTGAATTTGAGAATCTTCAACAACAAAATCTAAAGCGCGACGAAGAATTAGCCAAACAGCAAGAACAGCTGAGAAAGGATTTTGAATTAATGGCTTCAAAAATATTAGATGAAAAGTCAGAGAAATTCACGCTTCAGAATAAAGAGAATATAAAGAACATTCTCAATCCTCTTGAAGAGAAAATAAAAACCTTCGAAAAGAAAGTAGAAGACACACAAAAGGAAAGTATTAGTATGCACTCTGCTTTAAAAGAACAATTATTAGGTTTAAAGGATCTCAACCAGCAAATGGCTAAAGAAGCTACAAATCTTACAAGAGCTCTAAAAGGCGATAGTAAAACGCAAGGGAATTGGGGCGAATTGGTTCTTGAGCGTGTGTTAGAAAAATCTGGTTTAGAAAAAGACAGAGAGTATTTTGTCCAACAAAACTTTCAACGTGAAGATGGCTCGCGTGTAATGCCAGATGTGGTTTTACATCTGCCAGATTCTAAAAAGATGATTATTGACTCTAAGGTATCTTTAACCGATTATGAGCGCCTTGTAAATGCTGATGATAACGAGCGTGACATTTATTTAAAAGCGCACGTTAATTCCATTAAAAAACATGTCGATCAATTATCTGCTAAAAATTATCAGGATCTTTATGATATCGAATCGCCAGACTTTGTCTTGATGTTTATTCCTATCGAACCCGCTTTTGCTGTTGCTATCAACGAAGACAATTCACTTTATAACAAAGCGTTTGAACAAAACATTGTCATTGTAACTCCTTCTACCCTTCTTGCTACTCTACGTACTATAGACACCATGTGGAATAATGAAAAGCAACAACAAAATGCTATAGAAATTGCGCGACAAGCAGGAGCATTATATGATAAATTTGAAGGACTAGTTACTGACTTAACAGGTGTTGGTAAAAAGATTGATGCTGCTAAAAATGATTATTCTTCTGCTATGAACAAATTGGTTGAAGGCAAAGGAAACCTTATCTCTAGAGTAGAAAAAATCAAAAAAATGGGTGCTAAGGCTAAAAAGTCCTTACCAGAAAGTATCATTAAGCGTGCATCTGAAGATGATATTTAATATATTCCACTACACAATCATAACTTATATTATTCCTTAAAAAAGGAATATATTATATTATTCCATTTAAAAGGCATATATTTGTTAGTAAATACAAGTATGATGACTAGTGTAATAACAGGTGATATTATTAAATCTCGTAAAGCTATTAGCGAAGATTTGTGGCTCAACCCTTTAAAAAAAGTATTATTGAAACTCACTAAAGACGCTTCTTTCTTCGATATCTACAGAGGTGACAGCTTTCAGTTAGAGTGCCGTAACGTAGAAGATAGTTTTAGAACAGCTGTTTATATTAAAGCATTTTTAAAATCAATTAAGGATATAGACGCACGCATGTCTATTGGAATTGGCGCAAAGGATTATCACGGTGATTCAGTAAGTGAGTCTAACGGAGAAGCTTTTATTTATTCTGGTGAAACCTTTGAAACTCTTAAAAAGGAAAAACAAAATCTTAAATTAAAAACAAGTAATGAAAAACTCAATAAAGAAATTAATCTTTACTTTAGACTTGCACTTATTGCTATGGATAACTGGACAACCAATTCTGCAGAAATAGTAAAGCTTAGTTTAGAGCACCCAAACATGATTCAAACTGAATTAGCTCAACTAGTTGGTATTAGCCAAGATGCAGTAAGTAAGCGTCAAAAACGTGCTTATTTAGACGAAATCCTAGAATTAGATAAAATGTATAGACAAAAAATAACGCAATTATGATTGTATTACTCCTAAAACTTATTCTAGCACATATTATTGGAGATTTCTTTTTACAACCACAAAAATGGGTTAAGAGTAAAGAGAAAAAGAAACTAAAATCTAAGTGGTTATACATTCATATCGGTATTCATATTGCGTTACTATTTCTTATTGTATGGGATTTGAGCTATACCGTTTTAATTTTATTCGCTGGTACTTTACATTTTATTATTGATGCTTTAAAACTCATTTTACAAAAGAAAAAGACAAAACGATTTTATTTTTTTGCAGACCAATTATTACACATAATTACACTTTTTATTTTAGTATTCTACTTTTATAACGGTGATTTTGAATTCAATTTAACGATGAGTGCTCAGACACTCTTATTAGTCTTATGTGCTGGATTTTTAACTCAACCCACATCAGTAATAATGAAAGTTATATTCTCTAAATGGGATATTTCAAAGTTAACCAAGGATAATGGTTCCCTTAAAGATGCTGGTAAATATATCGGTATACTAGAACGTTTATTAGTATTTATATTTATTGTAGTAGGGCACTGGGAGGCGGTAGGCTTTTTAATAACTGCTAAATCTGTCTTTAGATTTGGTGATTTAACCTCAACTAAAGAGCGCAAACTTACGGAATACATCCTTATCGGTACACTAATTAGCTTTGGCATTGCCATAATCACCAGCTTACTTTATTTAAATCTACTAAACTATGTATAAAACTATAGAAGACTCCAGAATTCAAATTTCACAACTTATGCTGCCATCTAATACTAATTTTGGAGGCAAAATACATGGAGGTTTTATTTTAGGTCTAATGGATCAGATTGCCTTTGCCTGTGCCTCTAAACACTCTGGTAGTTATTGTGTAACAGCTTCTGTAGATAAAGTTAATTTTTTAAATCCTATTGAAGTTGGCGAACTCGTAACTATGAAATCATCAGTTAATTATGTCGGAAAATCTTCAATGGTTGTTGGTATACTCGTAGAGTCAGAAAATATTAGAACAGGCAAGAAAAAACACTGTAATTCATCTTATTTTACGATGGTTGCTATTGATAAAAATGGAGATACCGTTAAAGTTCCTGGATTAGTGCTATCATCTAAAATAGATGCGAAACGCTTTATTAAAACGATTATCAGGCGAAATAGCGAAACAAAAAAGGAGTTCGATCAATCTAAAGTATATAAAAATGTAAACAGTCACCTGGAACTACTTAAAGATTACCGTGTAAAGATTGATTTTAAATAAAAAAGCCATCTCTATTGAAATGGCTTATTTTGAAATATTCTTGTCGTTTATTTATTGCTTAATAAAACGTTTTGTCTGAGAAATTTTATCACTAGAAATTTTCACTAAGTAAACACCAGTTTTCCAGTTAGATACATTAATAGAAGAATCTAAATCAGTCAATAAACCTTTAAAAATTCGTTTTCCAAGTACATCATAAACTTCTAACTTCATATCTCCATTACCATCAGGAATAGAAATATTTAATCTATTTTTTGCTGGATTAGGAGAAATTTTAAATTCATTGTTTTGAACTTCAAATTCTGGTGTACTTAATACATCAACAGCTACGATATTATCGTAATCTGAAGTTAAGGCAGCTCTTTGACCTTTATGTAAAATATCAGACCCATCATTACTCAATATGCGCACTTGAGTTACATTTGCCAGAATTGCTGCTACAGTAGTAGGGCTTCCAGAAATTGATAAATCTGATGCCTCAACTGGTATGGTAACTGACGTCCAACCTGAACCAGCTGGCACAACAACGGGATTTGTTGATGCTGCCCAATCATTGAAACCTGTTCCATTAAAGCCAACCCTTAGAAATAAATCTTCTGTTGCATTTGTGTTTCTTACATCAAAGGTAAACGCAACAATACCCGCGCTTGTGTAATCTCCAATCCATTCTGCATTATCATTTGCAAAAACATGTCGCGAACCAGAACCACCAGCGCCTGAGCTCGATGTGCTTAAATAGCCATCGCCTGCACCATTAGGACCGCCATCAGCAACCTGAACTGGATCATTTGGATTGGCAATTTGATGTTCCCAACCTTCAACATCAATTTCAAAATCACTGGTTTCACCTGGCGAAATCTGTGAAAAACTAAATATTGAAAACATCGCAAAAGCGATAATAAGTAATGTTCTTTTCATAAATATATGTTTTACTCTTAGCTAAATTAGTAATTATTATGCAATTACACTCTACAGTTCGTCGAAAAAGTATGTATTTACTTACTCAAATACATTTTTCGTCTTGAGTATAAATCATAAAATTCATCGTCCTTAAGACTGTCAATAAATAAAATACTCTCACCTGTACTCTTCATTTCTGGTCCTAATTGTTTATTAACATTAGGAAATTTATTAAATGAAAACACAGGCTGTTTAATTGCATAACCATCTAATTGTGGATTAAAATTAAAGTCTGTTACTTTTTTCTCACCCAGCATTACTTTGGTCGCATAATTAACATACGGTTCTTTATAAGCTTTCGCTATAAATGGTACAGTACGAGAAGCTCTTGGATTAGCCTCAATGATAAAAACCGTATCATCTTTAATCGCAAACTGAATATTTATAAGACCAACAGTATTTAATGCTCTGGCAATGGTATGTGTATGATCTATAATTTGTTGCATCACCAAATCTCCTAAATTAAATGCAGGTAATGTTGCATTACTATCACCAGAATGAATTCCACATGGCTCAATATGTTCCATGATACCTATGATATAGACATTACCATCTGCATCACAAATAGCATCAGCTTCAGCTTCAATAGCGCCATCTAAATAATGATCTAATAGTAGCTTATTACCAGGTATTGACTTTAATAAATCAATAACATGTGCTTCTAATTCGTCTTTATTAATTACAATCTTCATGCCTTGCCCACCTAGAACGTAAGATGGTCTTACTAAAATTGGAAAATCTAATACATCTGCTATAGCTAAGGCTTCATCTGCTGTTTCAGCAGTATCAAATTGTGGATAAGGAATATTATTTTCTTTTAATAAGGTAGAAAAACTTCCTCTGTCTTCAGCTAAATCTAAAGACTGGAAACTAGTTCCCATAATTTTCACACCATAACGTTCTAATTTTTCTGCAAGCTTTAGAGCTGTCTGACCACCTAGCTGAACGATAACACCTTCCGGTTTTTCGTGTTGAATGATATCATATATATGTTCCCAAAATACAGGTTCAAAATACAGTTTGTCCGCAATATCGAAGTCTGTTGAAACGGTTTCTGGATTACAGTTAATCATAATGGTTTCATATCCGCATTCTGCGGCAGCTAAAACACCATGAACACAACAGTAATCGAATTCTATTCCCTGACCAATTCGATTCGGTCCAGATCCTAATACTATGATTTTCTTTTTATCTGTAACTATACTTTCATTATCTACAAACACATTTCCATCAGCCGATTCTACCTCACTTTCGAATGTTGAATAATAATATGGTGTTTGAGCTTTAAACTCCGCTGCACATGTATCAACAAGCTTGTAAACACGATTAATATTTAATTCTCTTCGCTTATTGTATACCTGACTTTCTAAACATCCAAGCATATGGGCAATCTGTCTATCACCATAACCTTTTTGTTTGGCCTCAAGTAATAACTCACGCTCTATGTTTTCTATTTTAAATGTAGAAATTTCTTTATGAAGCTGGAATAATTCCTCATATTGCTTCAAGAACCACATATCAATTTTAGTGATTTCGTAAATACGGCTTAACGGAATTCCCATTTCAATAGCATCGTAAATAGCAAATACACGATCCCAACTTGCATATTTTAATTTGCTAATTACAGTATCGTAATCTTTATAACCTTTTCCGTCTGCTCCTAAACCATTTCTCTTTATCTCTAAGGACTGTGTTGCTTTATGAAGCGCCTCTTGAAAAGAACGACCTATAGCCATGACCTCACCTACGGCTTTCATTTGCAGGCCTAAAGTTCTGTCTGAACCTTCGAACTTATCAAAGTTCCAGCGTGGTATTTTCACAATGACATAATCTAAAGTAGGTTCAAATAATGCCGACGTTGATTTTGTAATTTGATTACTCAATTCGTCTAATGTATAACCTAAAGCCAGTTTAGCAGCTACCTTCGCAATAGGATAACCAGTTGCTTTACTTGCCAATGCTGAGGAACGCGATACACGTGGATTGATCTCAATAGCAATGATGTCCTCCGCTTCATCCGGACTGACTGCAAATTGTACATTACAACCACCAGCAAAGTCTCCAATACTGCGCATCATATGAATAGCCATATCTCGCATTTTCTGGAAGGTCTTGTCTGATAATGTCATTGCTGGAGCAACTGTGATAGAGTCACCAGTATGAATACCCATAGGATCCATATTTTCTATAGTACAAATTATAACAACATTATCGTTTTTATCTCGCAACAACTCAAGTTCATATTCTTTCCAGCCTAATAAGGCTTTGTCTATCATCACTTCGTGTATAGGAGAAATCTCTAATCCTCGGGTTAAAGACTCATCAAACTCTTCTTCGTTATATACTATTGAAGCACCTGCACCACCTAAGGTAAACGATGCTCTTATACAAAGCGGAAAACCAAATTCTTGAGCTATTTCTTTTCCTCTTAAAAAAGATGTTGCTGTTGCTTGTGGTGCCATACCTACACCAATCTTCAACATCAACTCTCTAAATTTTTCTCTATCCTCTGTTATATTTATGGCATCAATATCAACTCCAATAATATCGACATCAAAATCGTCCCAAATACCTTTTTCATCCGCCTCTATACAGAGATTTAAGGCTGTTTGACCACCCATTGTTGGTAAAACTGCATCAATTTGGGGATGTTCTTTTAGAATTTTTATGATAGACTTAGTCGTTAATGGCAACAAGTAAACATGATCTGCCATTGTTGGATCTGTCATTATCGTTGCAGGATTAGAATTGATGAGAATAGTTTCTATTCCATCTTCTCGTAATGAGCGTAAAGCTTGAGATCCCGAGTAATCAAATTCACAAGCCTGACCAATAATTATTGGACCTGATCCTATTAGTAAAATCGATTTAATGTTTTTGTTCTTTGGCATGAATATATCTTTTGGTTTGCAAAAATAGTTATCAATTGGGTATAAAAAAAGGCGTTACACCTAAGTAACACCTTTAAAATATTAACAATTGTTAATCATTATTTTTTATGTCTTGTTTCAGTTGATACAGACAATTTCTTTCTTCCCTTAGCTCTTCTACGTGCTAAAACTTTTCTTCCATTAACAGAAGCCATTCTTTCTCTGAAACCGTGTTTGTTTCTTCTCTTTCTTTTTGACGGTTGAAACGTTCTTTTTGGCATTGTCCTATATTTTTAAATCTGAATTATCTTTTACTTTGATGAGACCTCTCTCAAAACTGCGTGCAAATATACAACAAGTTTTTACTTAAGCAAGACCCAAAAAGAAAAAAATTTTAATTGTTTTTATTACCTTTGCGCACTGCAAAAATACAATAAAACATGTTTAACAAAAATATAAAATTAGTCATTGCTGCCTTAATCATTGGATATGCGATATATCAATTTACTGAAGGGTACATAGGTAATGGTATAATGTTTCTGCTTTTATCCACAATATTTATCTTTCTCTATTTTAAGAATGAATTAATTCTCTTGGCGTTTTTAAGATTAAGAAAACAAGATTTTCCTGGTGCTAAAAAGTGGTTAGATAAAATAAAAAATCCTGAAGGAGCTTTGGTGAAAAAACAACAAGGCTATTTAAACTATCTTAATGGTATTATGGTGTCTCAAACTAATATGAATGAGGCTGAAAAATATTTTAAAAAAGCTATAGATCTCGGTCTATCAATGGATCATGATCTTGCAATGGCAAAATTAAATTTAGCGGGTATTGCTTTTTCTAAGCGCAGAAAACAAGAAGCTCAAAAACTATTGACTGAGGCTGAAAAACTAGATAAACGTGATATGTTGGCTGATCAAATAAAAATGATGAAACAACAAATGAAAAAAGCATCTATACCTAAGCAGCATTATGGGCAGCCTACATCTTCAAGACAAAACAGAAGAAGTAGACGATAGGTCAGTATTATAGTAAAGGTGCTGCAAGACGTGCCATGGCCTCAATGAATTTTATTCGTTTAGATCGTTGTTTCCAATTCTCTAAGTCCAGCTGTGTTGTGTCTTTAAGGTCAGTGTTAAACATATCTACCAATTGATCACCAAACTCTTTATTATACAGAAGAGCATTGACTTCAAAGTTTATGTTAAAACTTCTATAGTCCATATTGGCAGTACCAACAGAACTGAATACTCCATCTACAACCATAGTCTTAGCATGTACAAAACCTTTAGTATACTGATATACTTCAACACCAGCCTCTAAAAGTCTTTCCAAATATGAATTTGTAGCGTATTCTGCTACCCATGAATCAGAATTTTTAGGAACTATTAATTTCACTTCAATATTACTCCTTGCAGCAACCTGTAGCGCAGTCACTATTTCGTCATTAGGAATAAAATAGGGAGTTGTAATATATATAAAGTCTTCGGCATTAGTAATTGCTACAAAAATAGATTCCATTATGTTAGACCAATCGGTATCTGGTCCACTGGCAGCAATCTGTAAGGGTACATTTTCTTTACATGTATGCTTTGGAAAATGCTCTTCCAAAATCTCTAAATCTCCATCACTTACAAAATCCCACGTTGTAAAAAATAATATTTGCAATTGTCTGACGGCTTCACCTTCTATTCTAATATGAGTATCTCTCCAATATCTATCGTTATTAGCATTCACATAATTATCAGAAATATTAATTCCACCAACATAACCAATTTTCCCATCAATGACTATAATTTTTCTATGATCTCTGTAATTCATCTGACCAGTGAAACGCGAAAATAAAACAGGCATAAAGGAGAAAACCTCCACTCCACTCTCCTTTAGTTTTCGTTTCATTTTTGAAGATATAGAACTTCCGACATCATCTATTACAATTTTTACTCGTAAACCTGCTTTTGCTGTTTCACATAATACATTTAAAACCTCAGAACCAATACTATCTTCTTTTATAATGAAATACTCTAAATGTATATGGTGTTTGGCGTTTTTTAAATCTTTGAGTAGTAATTTAAATTTATCATCACCATTTTTAATGAGTTCTACTTCATTTTTTACGGTAAGTTTTGATTTCTCACTATTATATAATAGAGGTATTAACTTTGATTTTTCTTCTAACAGTTCGTCAACTTTTTCAATAGTTTTTATATCTAATTCAAATTCATTTTGAATCTGTTTGACAACGGATTGGTTTAAAACATTTTTTCTTGAAAATATTTTAGACTTTCTGTATTCTTGCCCAAATAGATAATAGACTAATAGACCTAGAAAAGGAAAAACCAACAACACAATAATATAACTTAGAGTTTTTGTTGGATTTAGTTTTTTAAATAATATCGTAACAACAGCAGATAGTGCTAAAACATAATTTAAGCCTATTAGTATTTGCCAAATATGCTGTTTGATATATTCCAAATACTAAGGTTTAGTTGAATAGTAACCTTCTTCCGGAATCTCAATGTTATAAAGTTTTCTCGACTTATTATTTAAATGTGGCTCACGTAACCATGGATTATGAAGTTTTAAGATTTTGTAATTAATACCAAAACGCTTTGCGAATTGTGCAAAATCGGCTACTGCAGTATCAACTTGAACCTCATATGTTGGTATAGGTTTATATAAATCGTTCTTATTAAAATTAAAACCGTATTTATCTGGATGACCTAAAATTTCTTTAAGGGCAACTATTCTAAACATATAACGTCCTGTTTCTTCACCAAGAAGTAAGTCGTAATAGTCGTTTACACCTTGTGCTTCTAAACGTCTAGATATACCTGCATTCCCTGCATTATAAGCTGCAGCAGCTAAAGTCCAAGACCCTAATTGATTTTTTGCCTTTTTTAGATACTTACAAGCCACTTCTGTAGCCATTTCTAAATTATAACGTTCGTCTACATTAGTATTTACTTCCAGCCCATTTTCTCTGCCGGTTGCTTTCATAATCTGCCAAAATCCACGTGCTCCGGCAGGTGAAACCGCATTTGTAAGACCACTTTCTATAACGGCTAAGTATTTAAAATCTTCTGGCACACCATTTTTTTCTAAAATAGGCTCAATAATAGGAAAATACTTTTGAGCTCTTTTAAACATTAAGAGACCATTAGATTGCCAATAGGTGTTTACTAAAAGCTCTCTATCCATACGTTCATAAATATCAGGATCTTGCATTGGTACCATTTCACCGGCAAAATTCAAGTTTTCTGGCATTTCTAATGCATATACATTATAATCATTTACGATTGGTTGTTCTTTTCCAATAGTTTCATCTGAAGGTGCTTTTTGCACTGAAAAGATGAAAAGGCCTGAGACACAGACTAATCCTATTGCGGCTAAAGTATTTTTTAAGATTTGCATGGCTTTCGTATTTTTTTTAAAATGTAAGTAATCTATTTAACTCTTTCAAATTCAAGATTCTATAAGTTTAGGTAAATTTTCATTAAACCATTTATATTTATTGATTATCATAATATGTGTTCCTCCTTTTACTACAATACAATCACCAACACACGAATGCGGAAATATAAGATCCTTATCTCCATGGATGTATATAGCATCTTGATGAGGTTCTTCTTGTTCCCAGCATACCACTTGTTTTATCGCCCAGTCTAAATAAGTCTTGTCATTTACTGAAAGATATTTTTTGTACAAATCTACACGCTTTTTAACGGTTTCTCCCAAAGCATATTTAGCTAATAAATCAATATTACTTACGAGCTGTGTTGGTAAAATTTTATAAGCTCGAGTTATTTTTAAAAGTTTGAATCGTTTAGGCAATTCGTGATGTGATTTAACACTAGAAACAACAAAGAGCTTTTTAATTTTGAGAAACTTACTCATTTCCTGAACTAAAATTCCACCAAAAGAAACACCTAATAACACAATATCATTGTGATTAATAAATGTACACATACGTTTAGCATAAGCCTCTAGTGTTTCATCTTTATCTGGAATCTGCCATTCTAACCAATGAATTTTATAACGATCTTCTGGTAACTTTATATGTTCAAAGATTGTAGGGTTTGCGGCCATTCCAGGCATTAAATAAACATGGGTTAGATCTGAGTTCATTAATTAAATGAATTAAACATAATTACAACTGCAAAATAACAAAATAACTCTACTATAATGACTTATCCATTAAGGTTTTAACACTAACAAACTTAAAGTCTCACGGATTTTTTGTAACTTTGCACAGCAAAACTCTATTATTTAGAGTATCTACACGCCAACCGCTAATTATAAAAATGAAATTATGACTGAAACTGCAGAATTGATTGACAATGAATTTCTACGTCAATTTGAATTAAAGGTTGAAGATGAAATGGCTGTTATTGAATATTCATTACAAGAACGTAAAATATTCTTAACCAAAATGATTATTCCGGAAAGTATCAAGACTACTGATTTTGAAAAAGAGTTTTTAGCGCTCGTTTTTGACAATATCAAAGAACGAAATATCAGTGTTGTACCTACTAGTCCTGAAATTGCAAAATTTGTAAGAAGTAATAGAAAATATAAACGAATGTTACCAGTTGGTATTCGTATATAATTTGAAAAAGAAATACTACTCAGAAAAACCGATATTTTAAAGTATCGGTTTTTTTATGATACTAACTCTTCAACAAAATCAAATCGTACAAGACCGTCTTCGTCAATTTCAGTCAAATTAACTACGTGTAGTGTGTTGACTAATTCTGGATTCCAAGGCGCTTTAACTTTTACATAGTTTTCAGTAAATCCATGAATATAACCTTGTTTATTTTCACCTTCAAACAATACAGTACGCTCAGTACTAAGTTGTGCTTCGTAAAATGCTCTTCGCTTTTTAGCAGATAAACCACGTAACATTTTACTGCGTTTGGATCGTACGTTTTTAGGCACTACGCCATCCATTTCAGCAGCTTCAGTATTATCACGCTCAGAGTATGTAAATACATGTAAATACGAAATATCTAATTCATTTAAGAAATTATAAGTCTCAAGAAAATGATCGTCTGTTTCACCAGGAAAACCAACTATAACATCTACACCAATACAGGCATGTGGCATAACTTCTTTTATTTTTGAAACTCTATCGATATATAATTCTCGCATATAACGTCGTTTCATTTTCTTAAGAATGTCATTACTTCCACTCTGTAAAGGCACATGAAAATGAGGCACAAATGCTCTAGATTTAGCAACTAAATCTATGGTCTCATTTTTTAATAGATTAGGTTCTATGGAAGAAATTCTCAATCGTTCGATACCTTTTACCTTATCTAATTCAGTAACCAGATCTAAAAAGGTGTGTTCGTGCTTTTTATTACCAAACTCCCCTTTACCATAATCACCGATATTAACACCTGTAAGTACAATCTCTTTAATGCCTTGTTGTGAGATCTCTTTGGCATTGTTTAAAACGTTATCCATAGTGTCACTTCGAGAAATTCCTCTGGCTAAAGGAATCGTGCAATACGTGCATTTATAATCACATCCATCTTGTACTTTTAAAAAGGCTCTGGTTCTGTCACCAATAGAATAACTACCAACATAGAAATCAGCATCTTCTATTTCACAAGAGTGAACTTCACCAAAGTCGTTCTTAGTCAAGTCGTTTAAATAATCAGTGATTTTAAATTTTTCTGTGGCACCTAATACCAAATCTACACCATCTACATCAGCAAGCTCTTCTGGTTTTAGTTGCGCATAACAACCTATTGCAGCAACAAACGCTTCAGAATTAGCTTTTTGGGCTTGCTTGACAATGGTTTTAAAACGTTTATCAGCATTCTCAGTTACAGAACAGGTATTAATCACATAGATATCTGCTTTTTCCTTAAAGTCCACTCTATTAAAGCCTTCATCTTTAAAACTTCTGGCTATCGTAGAGGTTTCTGAGAAATTTAGCTTACAACCTAAGGTGTAGAATGCTACTTTTTTTGTTTCCATCTTTTGTTATCCTGAACTTGTTTCAAGATCTTTTTAAATTTACCTTTATCACAAATTAAATGCTGAAATAACGGTTCCCATTTTTGTGGCTGCAAATTTACAACATATAAGTTATATGCTAAAACTCACTCATTTCTTATTGAAGTCTTTATTATGCGTTTTATTCATTGCAATGGTGTTTTCCTGTACATCAAATAAGGCATCTAATAAAAACCATCTTGTTTTTAGATATAACGAACATAAAAATATTGGATCATTAGATCCGGCCTTTTCGA
>NZ_CBFHMI010000028.1:0-30652 GCF_965656915.1 Winogradskyella sp.
TGATCATGGTCATCCTCCTCAAGAAATTGAAGCTTTAGTTAATAAAGTGTTATCGATAAAAGAAAGTGTGGTAAAGCAACAGTGATTTTGTAATTTTGTGTTAAAGACAATGATTATGACTATTGAAGACATTCAAAATGATATTATAGATGAGTTCTCTATGTTTGAAGATTGGGAGGAACGCTATCAGTATATGATAGACTTAGGTAAAACCCTTCCGCTAATTGAAGAACAATATAAAACTGACGATAATATTATTAAAGGCTGTCAAAGTAAAGTCTGGGTTCATGCGAATATGAATGACGATAAAGTAGAGTTTACAGCAGATAGTGATGCTATAATTACAAAAGGTATAATTGCAATCCTTATTCGTGTATTTTCTAATCAACATCCTAAAGATATTATCGCAGCAGACACAGACTTTATTGATAAAATAGGTCTAAAAGAGCATTTATCACCAACAAGGGCTAATGGTCTTGTGAGTATGATAAAACAACTAAAAATGTATGCTATTGCATACCAAACACAATTGAATTAAAATGAGTGATATAACTATAGATACAAACGTACTAGGAGATAAAATTGTTAGAGTTTTGAAAACGATTTTCGATCCGGAAATTCCAGTAGATATTTACGAATTAGGATTAATATATGATGTTTTTGTTAATGAAGATTCTGAAGTAAAAATCTTAATGACATTAACGACACCAAATTGTCCGGTGGCCGAAACTTTGCCTTTAGAGGTTGAAGAAAAAGTAAAGTCTATCAATGAAGTTAAAGACGCAGAAGTTGAGATTACTTTTGATCCACCTTGGTCACAAGACTTAATGAGTGAAGAAGCGAAATTAGAGCTTGGGATGCTATAAATATGGCGGATGAAATTATAAATAGAGTTGCAAACAGCAAATTAAAAGTCATTGATCTTGAAGACTTCTATCCTAGTGGTGAACGTATTCACTTTGATATTAAAGATTGGTTACTCGAAGGCCTAGTATTACGAGAAAAAGAGTTTAGAGCTTATGTTTCTGAATTCGATTGGAGTAAATTCAAAGACTGTTATGTTGCTCTTTATTGTTCAACTGATGCTATTGTGCCAGATTGGGCCTATATGTTGATTTCTATTCAATTGCAAGACTATTCTAAACTGACTGTAATTGGCTCTCTAATGCATTTAGAGTCAATAATCTTTTCTACAATTATATCAGAATTAGACGTCTCAGAATTTGCAGATAAACCAGTAATTATAAAAGGCTGCTCTAACAAACCTGTGCCTTCAAATGCCTTAGTCTTGCTGTCACAAAAACTTAAACCAGTTGCCAAATCAATAATGTTTGGTGAAGCGTGTTCTTCAGTACCTTTATTTAAAAGAAAATAATTTTATTAAAATTGTGACTTTACAAAGATTCTTAGGTCTAAGATTCAGTGTCATATGCCATCGCATTTTATTAAAATAAAAGGATAAAACTTATATTTGCAGATTATCAACAACAAATATTTACTATAACTAAGTAATTTATTATGAACAGAAAATTACTTTTATCAGCATTTTTTATGTTAGCTATTTCTTTTGGTTTTTCACAAACAAAAGAAGAATTGCAAGCTCAAAAAGCAGAAAAACAAGCAGAGGCAGACAAGTTACAAGGAGAAGCTGATGCAATTCAAGCACAAATTGATGCACTACCAGGATGGCGTGTTGGTGCTTTCGGTACTATTGGTGGTAGTTTATCAAATTTTAAAAATTGGTATGCACAAGGAGCACCAAATAACAATTCTGGTAATATTGGTATTACAGTTAACGGTTATGCTAACTTAATTGAAGATAAATTCTTTTGGAGAAATGCATTAACTACAAATTTAAACTGGGTAAAGTTAGATAATACGGATACAGATTTAGATAGTGATGAATTCAATCCTACAACAGATGTATTTAACTTATCATCACTTTACGGACGTAAATTAAGCGAAAAGTGGGCTATTTCTGGTTTAATGGAATACAGAACGACACTTTTAGATAACTTTAATGATCCTGGATATTTAGATCTTGGATTTGGCGCAACTTGGACACCAATTGAAAATCTTATTGTTGTTATACATCCCGCAAACTACAATTTTGTTTTCTCAAGTGGAGATACTGTTTTTGATTCATCATTTGGAGCAAAAATTGTTGCAGACTACACAAGATCATTTGGAGCCATTAACTTAAAAACAAATTTCTCGACATTTCAAAGCTACAAGTCTAGCGACTTATCAAACTGGACGTGGACAAACTCATTTAGTTATACTTTATGGAAAATGATTGGTGTTGGTTTTGATTTTGCATTAAGAAGCAATCAACAAGAAGCAGCTAATTTTCAAGGTGTAGATTTAGAAGATGCAGATAATGACTTACAGAGCTACTATACAATTGGTTTAAGCTATAAATTCTAATAAATATTGGAAATTAATCAGAAAAAAGAGGTCTAAATTAGACCTCTTTTTTATTCAATATCTTCAACATCTGGGTACAAAAAGTGATTATAAGGAAAACGGGTTACGTGAATTTCTCTTACCTCTTTATATACACGTTTTCTAAACTCATCCATGTTTTCTTTATTCAATGCAGAAATAAATAAGGCATTATCACCTATTCTAGACATCCATGTTTTTTTCCACTCTTCAATGGTATAATTGGCTTTAGTTCTAACCTCAACTAAATCGTCATCATCAAAAGGCTCCGCCTTATAAGCATCGATTTTATTGAAGACCATTATTGTTGGCTTATCTTTACTATCTATTTCATCTAATATCTGATTAACAGAATCTATGTGTTCTTCAAAATTAGAATGCGAAATATCTACCACATGTAGTAATAAATCTGCCTCTCTAACCTCATCTAAAGTACTTTTAAATGACTCTACTAATTGTGTTGGTAACTTTCTTATAAACCCTACCGTATCACTAACCAAAAAAGGAAGATTTCCAATAACCACCTTTCTTACAGTAGTGTCTAAAGTGGCAAAGAGTTTATTTTCTGCAAAAACTTCACTTTTACTAATAACGTTCATTAAAGTAGATTTTCCAACATTGGTATAACCTACTAATGCAACGCGCACTAACTTACCTCTATTGCCACGTTGTACAGCCATTTGTTTATCAATGGTCTTAATTTTAGCTTTAAGTAATGCTATTTTGTCTCTAACAATACGTCTATCCGTTTCAATCTCAGTTTCACCAGGTCCACGCATACCAATACCTCCTTTTTGACGTTCAAGGTGAGTCCACATTCCTTTAAGTCTTGGTAATAAATATTCACATTGAGCCAATTCTACTTGTGTTCTGGCATAGCTGGTTTGTGCACGTTGTGCGAAAATGTCAAGAATTAAATTAGTTCTATCTAAAATTTTACAATTTAAAATTTTGCTAATATTTCGTTCTTGAGCTGGAGATAGTTCATCATCAAATATCACTGTTCCTATGTCATTATCCTTAACAAAATGCATTACCTCATCCATTTTACCAGTACCAATAAAGGTTTTCGGATTAGGCATGGTCATTTTTTGGGTATATCGTTTTACCACTTCACCTCCTGCTGTATAAGTCAGAAATTCGAGTTCGTCCAAATATTCTTTAGATTGTTCTTCATTCTGATCTTGCGTAATTATCCCTATAAGTACAACTCTTTCTAACGCTATATTCTTTTTTTCTATCATAAATAAATCAAAGTACAAAGTTAAGCAAATGCATTATTTAGTATAAGGTTTTAAAATCATATATTTATTGCCATGCGCAACAATAATTCTAAAACTTTCACTTTAGCTTTCTATAATATTGAAAATTTATTCGATATAGAGAATGATCCTTTAACTAGTGATGATGATTTTTTACCTACTTCTGTAAAACGGTGGACACCAAAACGCTATGAAAACAAATTAAGAAAACTCGGAAGTGTCATTTCTAAAATTGGAGATGAAGATACCAAACATGCTCCTGTGATTGTCGGTGTCGCTGAAGTTGAGAATAAAAAAGTATTATCAGATTTGGTAAGTAGTAAAAATCTTGTCAAAGAAAAGTATAGTTATATTCATTATAACTCGTCTGATGAGCGTGGAATTGATGTTGCTCTTCTTTATAAAGATGAATTCTTTAAGGTTACTAATACTGAAACATTTTCCGTGTATTTACAAACAGATACGGGTGAGCGCGACTATACAAGAGATATTCTCTTAGTTCAGGGAAGACTAATGGATGAAAATATAAGTATATTAGTCAACCATTGGTCTTCCCGAAGAGAAGGTGAAAAGGAAACGGAACATAAGCGACTAGCTGCTTCTAATAAGGTAAAATCTATTATCAAATCAATTAAAGCTGAAGACCCTAAAGCAAAAATCATTGTTATGGGAGATTTTAATGATAACCCAGACAATAAAAGTCTTATACAATTAGAAGAAGATAGTGGATTGTACAATCCATTTAAAACAGTATAGTCTTATGATAAAGGAAGTTTAAACCATGATTTTCAATGGAATTTATTTGACCAAATACTCATCTCACAAAATTTCTTTGACTCCAAAAATTCTGATTTAGAATTAAAAAAAGCTGATGTCTTTAATAGTAAAAAGCTAACACTATATCATGGCAAATACAAAGGCCAACCTTTTAGAACTTATGTAGGTAAAAAATACAAAGGTGGCTATAGTGATCACTTCCCTATTTTCATTGAACTTCAGTGGCAATAGCACAATTACCACAATGGTCTTTTTATCGATAAATAAGGTAGTTAATCTATTATAGCATTGTTAACAGAGTGTTAATTACCAATTTTTATATATTCGAATGAACATAATAAAAACGCCTAACCAACGTAACTAATGTTCAACCAAGTCTCTATTTTATAATTAACTAATAAACTCCTTCATAATCAGTGTATTATAAAGGATTAAATAATTACTAACAAACCGATTACTAATGAAAAAAGTTACTCTCTTTTTATTGCTTATGTGTTTCTCTTTAGCGTTAAGTGCACAAGTAATAAATCAATCTGCTGCATGGCCAAATACCAACTGGACTGTTACGGGAATTTACAATGTAGATCCTAATGCATTTGAAGCAGATCCTACACTTACGGCTAATTTTGCATTTGATGATGACGATGCAGGTGGAGCCAGTGATGACGATATCGCTGCAGAATCGCCTGTTATTGATCTTTCTGCTGCTTTTGCTGCTGGAGAAACATGGTTGTTTTTAGATGTGGACTATACCTATAATGACTTAGGTGATACCTTAAACTTAGAATATTGGGATGCAGATACAAGCACCTGGGTGGCTTGGCAGCAATTTGTTGCTACTGCAGACCAGCCAACAGATAATTTCTGTAATGGTACTCGAGATAGTTTTACAAGCAATCAACTGAATATCGCAGGATTTACTGCGACTCAATTATCTGGATTTCAATATAGAATAGCATTCTATGATGATGGTCCTGGTGGAGGAGCTGGTTTTGAATGGGGTTTTTGTTTTGATGCACCAACTATAACGTCTCAAACACCTCCTAGTTGTCCAGATCCTGATGTCTTGACCGCAGTTAACATTATGGAAACTATGGTAGATTTACAATGGACAGAAACTGGTTCTGCTGCTTTATGGAATATAGAATGGGGACCAGCTGGTTTTACTCAGGGTTCAGGTACTTTATTGACAGGAGTTACGACTAATCCTTACAACTTAACAGGTCTTACAGCAGGAACATCTTATGACTATTATGTACAATCAGACTGCGATGGTTCAGGGACATCT
Source organism: Winogradskyella sp. (assembly GCF_965656915.1). Taxonomy (GTDB): domain Bacteria; phylum Bacteroidota; class Bacteroidia; order Flavobacteriales; family Flavobacteriaceae; genus Winogradskyella. The sequence goes on from NZ_CBFHMI010000028.1 coordinate 5,773, forward strand.
AATTTCATTGGTCCATTTAATTTTGTAACCGCAACACCAGGTGGAACATGTGCTAATGCTTTTGCAATGACAGTAGAGGCAGATTGTGCTACTGCAACACCTGTGACTTTCGATTTTAGTCTAGCTGAGGATATAGATGCAAATGGTGAAAACCCAAGTTGTGATGGTTTTGGTAACTTTGGTTATTGGGTTAGTTTTACTGCACCTGCTATTGGATCGGTAATTTTTAATTTTAGTGGTGCTGCAGACAATATTGGTTTGGAAGTATTCGATGCGTGTGGTGGAACAGCAGTTTCAGCATGTACCAATAATACATTAGATACAGGTGATGATTCTGGTATCATTGGTGGATTAACACCAGGTAACACATATGTCGCTGTAATCTGGAGAGATGGTCAAACAGGTACAGCAGATGTTTGTATAGAAGAAGGACCATCTTGTACATTCCCTGTTGATTTAGCAGCTACAAATGAAACACTTGATGGCGCCGAGTTGTCTTGGACTGAAAACGGTACGGCTACATTATGGAACATAGAAATTGTACCATCTGGCGATGCGCCAACGGGTGTGCCAACCATAATTGGTGTAACTAACCCATATGTTGTAACAGGCCTAGCGGCTAGTACAACTTACGACTTCTACGTTCAAGCAGATTGTGGAGGAGGCGATACTAGTGACTTCAATGATTTTGCAACTTTTACCACATTATGCGACGTCTTTGTGCCAGACTATCAAGAAAATTTCGCAACCATAATTCCTAACTGTTGGAATGAAGCCAGTGATGGTGATGCGACCACGGGACCAATAGGTCTAGGTGGTGGTGATTGGGCTGATGATGGTTTTCTAAATAATGGTTTTACTGGAGCTTACCAAATAAACTTATGGCAAGCATTTAAGAGTGATTGGATATTATCACCACAATTTGATTTAACTGGTGGTCCGTTTCAGGTAGAATTTGATTTCGGAATTATGACATTTGGTAGTAGCACAACTGTTGGTACTTTAGGTTCTGATGATACGGTTCAACTTTTAATTACTACTGATAACGGAGCCACATGGACTCCACTATTAACTTATGATAGCACTTCTGTTGTACCTCTTGGCGGTGAAACTGCCGTTGTTACTCTAGAAGCTTATGCTGGTCAAATAGTACAATTTGGTATACTCGGTTCTGAAGGTACTGTAGATGACGCAGCAGACAACGATATTTTTGTGGATAATTTCAAGGTAAGAAATATACCTACATGTCCTGAACCATCAGACTTAACGGCAACTAACTTAAGTTTAACGTCTACAGAAGTTGGTTGGACTGATAATGGTACTGCTAGCTTATGGAACGTACAGTATGGAATTGCCGGTTTTACATTAGGCACAGGCACTATAGATAGTGATGTTACTAATCCACATACGCTAAATGGTCTAACACCGGATACGAGTTACGAATTTTATGTACAGGCTGTTTGTGGACCAGGAGATTTTAGCTCTTGGACAGGACCTTTTGAATTTTTTACAGGTTATTGTGCATCTATTCCAACAAGTAATGATGGACAAGGAGTCACTAACGTAACCATTGGAGTTACTGACTTCCCAAGTTTAGGTGATGTAACGTATGAAAATCAAACATCTCCTGTAGTTAATGTGTTCCAAGGTGTAGAAACAAATTTAATTATTGATTTCGCTACTGGATTTACATATGACGTTAATATATGGATAGATTTCAATGATGATTTAGTTTTTGACGATACTGAACTTGTCTTCCAAGGCGAAACTACCAATGATAACCCAACAACATTTGACGCTTCATTTATAATGCCATTAACAGCGCCATTAGGTGAACATAGGATGAGAATTGGTAGTGCAGACTTTGGTCAAGACCCACCAAATCCATGTTTTAATGGTTCGTTTGGTGTGACATTAGATTTCACTGTAAATGTCGAACAGCTGAATTGTACACTTGCTGAAGCAACATATACAACAGCACCAGACTGTGATAATGATCAGTTCTTTATAGATGTTGATGTAACTGATTTAGGAGATGCAGCCTCTTTAGAATTATCTAATAACTTTGACGCTTCAACTATTCAAGCAACGGCTGTTGGAACTTATCAGGTTGGCCCATTCCCTTTTGGCTCAAGTGTAAAAGTTTTTGTGACTAACGAACAGGATAATAATTGTGTCATTAGCAGTGAATTCTTTACGGTATTAGCATGTCCACCAGACAATGATGAATGTGATATGGCAACAATTGCCGTTGTAAATGATGGTGAAACTTGTAATCTATTAACTTCTGGAACTATCTTAGCAGCAACACCTTCTGGTGTGGATGCTAGTAGTTGTGCAGGAAATCCAGACGACGATGTTTGGTTTGAGTTCACAGCATTGAGTGAAGTACAAATTATTTCTATTTTAAATATAGCAGGTGGAACATTTAACATTGACCATGCTTTATATGAAGGAAGTTGTGGATCGTTAACAGAATTATATTGTTCACCTAACGAATCTAGCGTTACACCTTCTATAACGGTTGGTAATACGTACTACCTAAGAGTTTTTAGTGGCGGTAGTCAACCAGAAACAACAACTTTCGATTTATGTATTAGAGAAGCACCAACAAATATTATTTGTGAAAATGCAGAAAACTTCTGTTCCGTAGGTGGTGCTCTTGTGAGTTCTAACATTATTGGAATTCCAAATCCATCTGACATAGCATGTTTAAGTAGTGCTCCTAACCCAACTTGGAATATCATCCAAATTGGTGACCCTGGATTAATTGAAATAGAAATTGCTCAAACTGACGCCACAGGTGGAGGTTTAGATGTAGATTTTGTGCTTTGGGGACCATTTACTTCTGTTGAAGGAGTTTGTGACGGCTTAGATAATGGTTGTCCTACACCTGGAGATTGTCCAAATAATACAACAAGTCCAAATTTCTATCCTTTTGGGAATATCGTAGACTGTAGTTACTCGTTTGTTTCAACGGAAAATTTAACGATTAATAACGCTCAAACTGGTGAAGTTTATTTATTATTAGTAACAAATTTCTCTGATGATCCAGGAATAATTACAATTACTCAAACCAACGCAGGCACTGTTGATGGTGGTACTATTGAAGCAGAAATATCTGCTGAAGTCGTAAGTAATGATGTGTTTATAGATCCTAATAACGATCCTAATGAAGTTGATGAGGTTTCCGTTTGTGGTTTTGACCAAGTAACAATCGAAACTAACTCCCCATTTGCTGATTCTTACATATGGTTTGAAGACGGTTTTGAAATAATAGGCGAAACTTCAAGTACACTAACGGTACCTCTTGGAGGTTTTGGTTATGGTTCTACCAACTATCAAGTACAGGCCTTTGATGAGCAGTGTGGAGCTGAAGCTTCCTCTCAAATCGTTATTATAAATCTTTATGAAGATCCTGGCACAGTAGATCCTCAAAACATTACAGTTTGTGATGGACCTGAGGGAGATGGTACTGAAGACTTTGACCTTGATGCCTTAACTACATCTCTAGGATTTGGAGCAGATTTTACGGTAAGTTACTATACAAATACAGCCGATGCTAACCAAGCTATTAACGCAGTGAACTCTCCTTATAATTCATCTGGTGAAACTTTAATTATTAGAGTAGAAGATACTGATGCAGCAACTGCTGGATTCCTAGGATGTAGACAATTATCTGAAGTAGAGCTTTTAGTTACAGCACGTCCGCCAATAAATCAACCTGCAGACTTTGTGGTTTGTGATGATCTTGATGGCGCAGTAGATGGTGTTACAGATTTTGATTTAACGTCTGTTGATCCAGACGTTAGTACAGACCCAGATGTTGTGATTACATATCATAATTCTCAGGACGATGCTAACAATAATGTAGGAGCTCTTACAAGCCCTTACACTAGTAGTGGTGAAACTATATTTGTACGTGCACAAAACACTGTTACTGGTTGTTATGACACAACCTCATTTAATCTTGTAATTAATGTAGTACCATTGGCAACTTTTGATCCTCAATTTGATTATGAAGTGTGTCCAAATGCAACTGTACCGGTTAGTATAGGTTTAATACCGTCTAACTTTACAGAAGCAGATGTTACTGTAACTTGGTTGCTGGATGGTTCTCCTATAGCAGGTGCTAATGGATTAACATTAGATTCTGTATTAGTTCAAGGAGATTACTCTGCAGAGATAAGCTTTAATGCAACTGGCTGCATTAATACGGTTTCAACGACTGTTGCTGAGCTAGATGCTTGTATATTCCCTGAAGGTATATCACCTGGAGTTACACCTGGACAAAACGATAGATTTGACCTTAGTAGTTTTGATGTAACTAAACTTGAAATATTTAATAGAAACGGTACTCTGGTATATTCTAAAAAGAACTACACAGATGAGTGGGTAGGGCAAACCAATGACGGTGAAGAATTACCTGTAGGTACTTACTTCTATACAGTGATATACGAAGGCGGAACTAAAAAGCGTAGCGCTTGGGTATACATTAACAGATAATTGACTAACTGAATCAACTTAAAATATAACATGAAAAAACTCTCTATTATAGCGGTTTTGCTTTTGGCGTTTCAAATGCATGGACAACAAGATCCGCAGTACACGCAATACATGTATAATATGAATATCATAAATCCGGCTTATGCAGGTTCTCGCGAGAATTTGTCATTCGGATTATTATACAGAACACAATGGGCTGGTATTGATGGTGCACCTGAAACAGGTACATTTTTCGGTCACTCACCTATTGGTAACAATCTTGGATTAGGATTATCACTAATTGCAGATCAAATTGGACCAGTAAAAGAAACTAATGTCTATGCCGATGTTTCATATACCTTACAACTCGGTGGTGAACATCGACTAGCTTTCGGTATTAAGGCTGGTGCTACGTTTCATGACATAGGTTTAACTGGCTTAGATCTCATTGATGAAACAGATCCATTTTTTAGTGAAAATATTAATCAAACGACACCAAATATTGGTGCTGGCTTTTTCTATTACACGAATAAATATTACTTGTCACTATCTGTGCCCAACTTATTATCTTCGGTACACCTAGATGCCAATGGTTTTAAAATTGGGTCTGAAACACAGCATTATTTCTTAACAGGTGGTTATGTGTTTGATTTATCTCCTAATACAGAACTTAAACCATCATTTATGGTTAAATCTGCGTTTGACGCACCAACATCATTTGACGTAAATGTTAATGCAAGGTTCTATAAGAAGTTTGAAATTGGAGCTTCCTATAGATTAGACGATTCTTTTTCTGGGTTAGTGAATTTTGCAATTACGCCATCTCTTAGAATTGGATATGCCTATGATGCCGTAACTTCAGATATTAAGGCTTATGCACCAGCATCTCATGAAGTGATGCTGTTATTTGACCTTAATTTTCCAAAACGAGTTTCACGTTCACCAAGATACTTTTAATCAGTTAAGCTAAAGATTATTATGAAAAACTTTAAAACATTATTATTTATTACGTTGATGAGTAGCTTATGCTTAACTGCTCAGAATAAAGACACTAAAAAAGCTGACAAACAGTTTTCAAGATTCGAATTCGTTAAAGCCGCAGAAAGCTATAATAAGTTAATCGAAAATGGTAAAGGTGATAGTTATGTGTACAGGCAATTAGCCGAAAGTTACTATAACATCTTCAATACCGTAGAAGCAGAACGCTGGTATGCTAAGGCATTAGAATCCTCACAAGAACCAGAAATGATCTATAAGTATTCTCAAATGCTAAAAGCCAATGGAAAATATGCTGAATCTAATGAGCAAATGGAAAAATTTGCCAGTATGCGTCCGGCTGATGACAGAGCAACAGCATTTAGAAAAAATCCTGATTATTTACCTAAAATTTTAGAAAGAGGCAAAAAGTTTAATGTTCAGAATGCCGATTTTAATTCTGAGCAATCAGACTTTGGTGGGACTATGTACGATGATAAATTATACATTACGTCTAGTCGTAATGATAATCGTAAGACGTATGGTTGGAATCAAGAGCCATTTTTAGACATTTATTCTATGGCTCAAAACTCTGATGGATCTTACCAAGCTGCTACTTTAATGAATGATGAAATCAATACGAGATTTCATGAAGGTTTAGTCGCGTTTGCTCCGGATGGTAAAACAATGTATTTCTCTAGAGAAAGTTATTTTGAAAAGGATTATGAAAAGGACTCTATCAGTAAAGTACGTTATAGCCAACTCTATTTATTTAAAGCCACTAAATTAGGATCTGATTGGGACACAGTAGAAAGTCTAGCCGTAAATAGCGAAAACTATTCTGTTAAAAATCCTTCGATAAGTACAGATGGTAAAACCATGTATTTTTCATCTAACATGCCAGGTGGTTATGGTAACTTTGATATATATAAGACCGCTATCAATGAAGATGGTACTCTTGGTGAACCACAAAACATGGGTCAGAAAGTAAATACAGAGGGACAAGAAATGTTCCCCTATATAAGTAGTACTAATACCCTTTATTTTTCGTCTAATGGTCACTTAGGATTAGGTGGTTTGGATGTCTTCTACACCAAAGAAATAGATGGGAAAATAGCACCAATCAGAAACGTTGGTATTCCAATTAATAGTAATGCCGATGACTTTGCTTTTACTATAGACGAAGAAGCTGAAGAAGGGTTTGTATCTTCTAATAGAGAAGGTGGTAAAGGAAGTGATGATGTTTATGCATTTAAAAAATTACAACCGCTTTGCGATGTATTAGTAACAGCAACTGTATTAGATGATAAAACACGTGAGCCTTTAAGTGGAGCTTCGGTTTCTCTTTACGATGCTGAAGGTAATATGATTGTTACAAAAACTTCAAATGCAGATGGAATTGCTGAGTTTATTGTTGAATGCGAAAAAGACACTGAATTAGAAGTAACTATTGATGATTATGACAGCAAAAAAGTTGTTGTGAAAGGTAGTAACGAAGAGGAAGTTAATGTACAGATATCACTAGATCCTATCGAAAAATTAATTATTGCAGATAAGATTGAATTGGCTCCAATTTACTTTGATTTCGATAAGTCTAATATCACTGCACAAGCTGCATTTGAATTGGATAAGTTGGTTCAAATTATGAAAAAGTATCCAGAGTTAGTCATTAACGCAACTTCTCATACAGATAGTAGAGGACCTGAGTCTTATAACCAATTACTATCACAGCGTAGAGCAAAAAGCACGCAACAATATGTGATTTCTAAAGGTATTGATGAATCACGAATTACTGCCGAAGGAAAAGGTGAAAGTGATTTAAAAGTTAAGTGTGGCCAAAATTGTACAGACGATGAGCACCAGTTAAATAGACGCTCAGAGTTTATTATTGTAAGTGGTGGTTCTGAAACAGAATAAACTATAATTTATATACATAAATAAAAACGCTCTGAAAACTCAGTGCGTTTTTATTTATCGTAAAGGAAACCCTTTTGCTCCCCACCATGGATGGACTTCAATAATTAATCGTCCTGCTTTTACCATTGGATCGGCATTAGCCAGACTATCTGCCATTTTTAGTGTTGGTACATTATAAATGGTTATCCCTCTAATATCTCTATCATCTCCAAATGGTCCAGAAATATCAGCATAACCTAATTCATACATTTTAGATAAATGCGACACATGCTCACTCTGTAGACGATTGGCTTCTTCTTCATTTTGATTTCTTATTGGTCCTCGTTTTAAAAATGCAATGAAATATTGCTGCATTAAAGTGGTCTCTTTTGTTTTCTCATCAACATAATCAAAAACCTGATAACCTTCTCCAACAAGTTTAGCTTTTAGTTGAGCCATGGATTGTTCATGAATAGTCTCTACATTATCGAATACAGTATCCACAACTTCTTCGTTAGTATTAATTTCTGGTACGCTAACTTTTTCTTCATTTTTACATCCTAAAAGGCTAAATAAGATCATACATATCAATAGATTTTTCATGATTTCCAAATTTTATAGGGTTGTTTACTTAATTGTGAATTGTAATATTTAATATCTCCTGTAATTTCTTCCCCTAACCAACTGGGTATAGTAAACATCTCATCTTTAGATCTTAACTCTACTTCTGCTATAACTAAACCCTTGTTGTCGCCAAAAAACTCATCGACTTCAAAAATATGTTTGCCTATTTTTACTTCATATCTTTGCTTATCAATAATGCCTTTTTCGCATAGTTGTAAGAGATCTTCAGCATCAGATTTTGAAATTTTACGTTCCCATTCAAATCGTGTTAACCCATCATCTGAAGATTTTCCTTTTACGGTTAAAATCCCTTCATCATTTTTCAACCTAACACGGACGGCACGGTCTTCATGACTATTTAAAAACCCTTGCTTAATGGTATAACTATTAAACGCTTCGTCCTTAAACGCCTCTGATTTCACTAAAAATTTACGTTCTATTTCAATCATATTTACCTTATGTCAAAGTTTTAGACACTAATTCCTTCAACTGTTTATTATGTATATGGCTTAATAATATCAAGGCACATACGGCTCCAATCGTAGCAAAAAGCATATCTGATTGTGTGTCCCAAATATAACCTTGAGTTCCTAAAAACGAATCGCCACCTTCACCTGTTTTTAAAGATACAAACCACTCAATAAATTCATAAGTCACACTAATAGCCATGGCGATACAAACAATAATGAAATTAAGCCATTTGTTGCCTTCTACGACAGCTTTTCTAATCAATATTTCTCTTACAATCATAGCTGGTACAAATCCTTGAGCAAAATGACCAAGCTTATCGTAATTATTACGACTATGATTAAGCGTTTCTTGTATCCAATCAAATAATGGTACCTCAGCATAGGTATAATGACCGCCAATTATGAGTATTACGCAATGAAAAAATATAATAATATAAAAGTAGGTTAGTAAATCTAAATCGCTTAAATGTCAATGCTAATATAATAATACCGACTAGTACTGTCGACACTTCTAAAAACCAGGTAAAATACTCATAAGGATGTATAGCCGACCATATAAAGAGCGCTATTATTAAAAAGAGAAGAACATAGATAAGTTTCATAGGTGTGCTTAACAATATGACCAAAGATATTATAAATTTGTGTTGTGGCTGAAGACTTACCAATACGAAAGATAATTCATGTAGATATGGATGCCTTTTATGCTTCTGTAGCACAAATGGATAATCCTGAACTTAAAGGTAAACCTATAGCTGTTGGTGGTGGCGGAAAACGTGGTGTGATAAGCGCTGCAAGTTACGAAGCCAGACAATTTGGTGTAAAAAGTGCCATGTCTGGTAGATTGGCAGAAAAACTTTGTCCTGATCTAATTTTTGTAAAAACCGATTTTGAGCGTTACAAGGAAATTTCTAATCGCATTAGAAAAATATTCTTCGATTATACTGATTTGGTAGAACCTCTGTCGTTAGATGAAGCTTATTTAGATGTCACAGAAAACAAAATAGGGCTCCCTAGTGCGACTTTTATTGCTCAGAAAATAAGACAACGTATTTTCAGTGAAGTAGGCTTAACAGCTTCCGCAGGCATATCAATCAACAAGTTTATTGCAAAGATTGCAAGCGATTACAATAAACCAAACGGACAAAAGACGGTAAATCCAGAAGATGTCTTACAGTTCTTAGAAGACTTAGATATTAGAAAGTTCTTTGGTATTGGCAAAGTAACCGCAGAAAAAATGTACCAAAAAGGCATTTTTACTGGTAAAGATTTAAAGTCTAGATCTGCTGAATATTTAGAAACTCATTTTGGTAAATCAGGTAAGTCTTATTATCATATCGTAAGAGGCATACACAACAGTCCTGTGAAACCAAATCGTATTAGAAAATCTTTAGCCGCAGAGCGCACCTTCAGTGAAAATTTATCATCAGAAATTTTTATGCTCGAAAAACTTGAACATATAGCAGAGGAAGTAGCCAAGCGCCTAAATAAAAGCAATATTGCAGGTAAAACTATCACTCTAAAAATAAAATATAGCGACTTTACCTTACAAACACGCAGTAAAACTCTGCCCTATTTTGTATATGATAAAATCATAATTCTAGAAACTGCAAAGGATCTTCTATACCAAGAGAAATTGAAGAATTCAGTACGACTTTTAGGCATTTCTCTATCGAACCTAAATACAGAATCGAGCAAAACTAAGGCTGAAAAAAAAGATAAAATCTCTGTTAGTGTACAGTTAAAGTTTGAGTTTTAAATTATTCGTTGACTTGACTTTCTAAAATATTTCAACGAACTTAGCTAACCTTCTAAAAACTACAACTCTCAATCTCAGTAACACGCAGTGTATTTACCATACCTTTCGCCTGTATTGGCATAGCAGCTAAACTAATAAGCATATCACCAACTTCTAAGTACCCTTTTTTACAAGCAATGGCATTAACATCTTCTATGGTCTCATCAGTACTTACAAACTTGTCGTAATAAAAGGCCTTAACTCCCCATAGTAAACTTAATTGAGTAAGTATTCGTTGATTAGAGGTAAATACTAAAATATGTGCAGACGGTCTCCATGCTGAAATCTGGAAAGCGGTATAACCACTGTTTGTTAATGTAGAAATCGCTTTGGCATTAATTTCGTTAGCCATATTTGCAGCATGATAACAAATGGCTTTTGTTATATAGCGTTTCGTGCGTATATGTGGTGGTGATTGTGGTACTTCAATTAAATGAGAATCTTCGACACTTCTAATAATATTAGACATCTGACGAATAACCTGAACGGGATATTGCCCAACAGAGGTTTCACCAGACAGCATTACGGCATCTGCTCCATCCATTACAGAATTGGCGACATCATTTACCTCTGCACGTGTCGGTGTTAAACTTGTAATCATAGTTTCCATCATCTGCGTAGCAATGATTACAGGTATTCTAGCACGTTTAGCTCTTAACACTAATTTCTTCTGAATTAATGGTACTTCTTCAGCAGGAATTTCAACTCCTAAATCACCACGAGCTACCATTAAACCATCACAATAGGCGACAATCTTATCGATATTCTCTACAGCTTCTGGTTTTTCTATTTTGGCAATAATCGGAATTTTATGATCAGTATGCTCCTTAATTAATTCCTCTAATTCCATTAAGTCTTCAGCATGACGTACAAATGACAGTGCAATCCAATCTACACGTTGCTTTATCGCAAAAATAGCATCTTCAATATCTTTTTCTGTTAACGCGGGTTGTGAGATGTTTGTATTAGGAAGGTTAACACCTTTCTTAGATTTTAGTGGCCCACCTTGTATAACTTTGGCTTTTACTTCAGACTCACCATCTGTAGAAACGACTTCGAAAATTAGTTTTCCATCATCTAGTAAAATGCGTTCACCTGGTTTTGCATCTTGAGGAAACTTATCATAAGTCATGTATACACGTTCCTTGGTGCCTTCAAATCGCTCGCCTGTGGCAAATATAATTTCGTCACCTTCATTTACAATAACTTCTCCCTTCATGATCCCTACTCGTAATTTAGGGCCTTGAAGATCCCCTAAAATTGAGGCATTGTAGCCATGCTCTTCGTTGAGTTCTCTTATCATTTGAATACGTTCTTCTACATCCTGATAATCAGCATGAGAAAAATTGATTCTAAATACATTGGCACCTTCATCTAACATGGCTTTTAAAACCTCCTTGTTGCTAGTTGCAGGACCTAATGTCGCTACGATTTTTGTCTTTTTGTTTGGCATTAATTCAAAAAATTAAATGGTCTTTTGATTTTATTTTCAACGGATCTACCGCATAACATGTTATAATTTGAGGTATAGATTGTATTCTACTAACTATTAATTTTTCATCAGTCTTTTGTATCTCATCAGAAATCTTAATAAAATAATCTACCCGCTTATATTCTGAAATTAAATGAAATGTCTGTAATGTCTTTTCACTAGTTTTAAATAATGTTCCTGTACTGTAAAGGCTGTCTTGTTCCTTTTTACAGACGTTAGAAATTAAATTCCAGGTGACATACTGAGACTCATTATTCCATTCAAAAATACTATAGGAAGATGTCATATACTGAAAATCTAAATCCTTGTCTTTTCGTTCTAACTTTAAATCTAAAGCTTTGTTTAATAAATAGGCTAAACGATAATCTTCTAACCCACAATGCACTGCAATGAGTTTATAAGAGTCATCATAAAAATCGTCTACCAGAAGTTTATGTAAAGCCATACAGATATAACTTTGAATGGTAAATATAGTACAATAATAAGTTAGTATTATTAACTTTTAGGTAATCTTAACCCTTTAAAACTACGAAAACGTTATAGTTTTTTGGAATTTATGGACAACTATTCAATATGCTTGGTGATTTGCTTTTGAAACGCGAAAAATGCACGTTTAGATGCTTTTTCTTCTGCCTTTTTCTTAGAGGTGGCACGGGCTTTTGAAACTACTTTATCGTTTATACTTAGCTTTACAGAAAAGTGTTTTAACTCATCCTTTCCTGTGTCTTCATAGACTTCATAGTCAAACGTATTCTTTTCTTTTTGACACCATTCTATCAGTAAGCTTTTATAACTAATTACTTTTCCTTCTAAGGTTTCAATATCTACGTAAGGATTAATGACTCTTTTGAAAATAAATTTTTCGCAAAAGTTATACCCTCTGTCCAGGTAAATAGCACCTACCAGTGCTTCAAAAAGATTACCATGAATGTTGTTACCAAAATTAGATTTCGGAATTCTACTTTTAACCAAGTCAATAAGGCCTAAGTCTTTGCCCAACTCATTAAGATGCTCTCTACTAACCACTTTAGATCGCATTTTGGTAAGATAGCCTTCATCACCATGTGGTACCTGCTCAAATAGATAAGCAGCAATTACAGAACTCAACATGGCATCACCAACAAATTCTAAACGTTCGTAATTAATTGGATTACCCTTTTTGTCTTTTATGTTCATAGAACGATGGGTAAACGCTTTTATATAAAGTGATTCTGATTTTGGCTTAAACCCAAGAATTTTTTTGAGCTGTAAAAAAAAATTCCCGTCTTCAGGAGAACGGGAATTTTTCAATATGTTACGAATGAAACTCATTCGGGATTTAATCTAATTTTTTAAATAATACACAAGCGTTATGACCGCCAAATCCAAATGTATTACTCATTGCTACTTTAATATCTCGTTTCTGAGCTTTATTGAGTGTTAAGTTTAATTCTGGATCTATGTTTTCGTCAACCGTTTCGTGGTTTATTGTTGGTGGTACAATACCATTCTCCATGGCCAATATAGAAGCTATAGCCTCAATTGCTCCTGCAGCACCCAACAAGTGACCTGTCATAGACTTAGTAGAATTAATATTGATGTTTTGAGCATGCTCACCAAATACTTCTGATATAGCTTTTAATTCGGCAACATCACCTAAAGGTGTCGATGTACCGTGTGTATTAATATGATCTACATCTTCTGGATTTAAACCAGCATTTTCCAAACAATTTTTCATTACCGCAATGACACCAATACCATCAGGATGTGGCGCCGTCATATGATATGCGTCTGAAGATAAACCGCCACCTACCACTTCTGCGTAGATTTTAGCCCCTCTTGCTTTGGCATGCTCATACTCTTCTAAAACAATAGCACCTGCCCCCTCACCTAATACGAAACCATCACGGTTAGCATCAAATGGTCTGGATGCTGTTTCTGGACTATCATTTCTAGTACTCATAGCATGCATAGCATTAAAACCTCCCATGCCAGCAATAGTCACTGCAGCTTCACTTCCACCAGTAATAATAACATCACAATGACCTAAACGAATAGTGTTTAAAGCATCGATCATTGAATTGGCAGAGGATGCGCAAGCAGAAACTGTTGTGTAGTTTGGTCCCATGAAACCATATTTAATAGATATGTTTCCTGGTGCTATATCAGCAATCATTTTTGGGATAAATCGTGGGTTAAATCGAGGTGTGCCATCACCAGCAGCAAAGTTTAACACTTCTTCCTGAAATGTTTCTAAACCGCCAATACCTGCTCCCCAAATAACTCCAACTCTTAACTTGTTTAGAGCGTCGAGATCTAGTTTTGAGTCTACAATTGCTTCATCTGAAGCTACCATTGCATACTGCGAAAACTTATCCATTTGACGCGCTAACTTTCTATCAATAAAGTCAGTAACTTCAAAGTTTTTTATTTCACAAGCGAACTGCGTTTTGAACTTTTCAGCATCAAAATGTGTAACAGGTGCAGCACCACTTTTACCATTAACAAGACCATTCCAATATTCATCTTTGGTATTGCCAATTGGTGTAAGTGCACCTAAACCAGTAACTACAACTCGCTTTAATTCCATAAAATAAAGTTCTTATTTTGCTTCTTCTATGTAAGAAATAGCTTGACCAACTGTTGCAATGTTTTCAGCTTGATCGTCTGGGATTTGAATATCAAATTCTTTTTCAAATTCCATTATTAATTCTACAGTATCTAATGAATCTGCACCTAAGTCGTTAGTGAAGCTAGCTTCTGTTACAACTTCGTTTTCATCAACACCTAATTTGTCTACGATAATCGCTTTTACTCTTGATGCAATGTCTGACATAATCTTTTAATTTTAAGTTTTAATTAGACCGCAAAAATAAAAAACTTTATTTTAAAATTCACCTTTACCGATAAAATGTGCGGTTTATTGTAAAAAATAGATAGAAGTATTTTTGTTTTACGTCTAATTGTTAATTATTATTCTTTTTTTTGTTTTGAATAATAAACCAATATACCTGTAAATGAAACGTATTGTAATTTTTGCGTCCGGAAGCGGATCTAATGCTGAAAATTTAATTAAGTTTTTTCACAACAGCGATAATGTGTCTGTGATTCAGGTACTAACTAACAATCCTCATGCCAAAGTATTGGATCGATGCAAAATATTGAAAGTTAGCGCCTTATCATTTAATAGAATAGCATTTTCAAAGTCTGAAGATGTGTTGAATATTTTAAAAGCTGCGAAACCAGATTTAATAGTTCTAGCTGGGTTTCTCTGGAAATTCCCTAAATTCATTCTCAATGAATTTGAAAATAAGGTGATTAATATTCATCCTGCACTTCTACCTAAGTATGGAGGTAAAGGTATGTATGGCATGCATGTTCATGAAGCTGTAGTAGCTAATAGAGAAACTGAAACAGGCATCACCATTCATTATGTAAATGAGAACTATGATGAAGGAGCTATTATTTTTCAGACTACATGTGAGGTTTTACCATCAGATTCTGCTGTAGATGTGGCTTCTAAAATACATGAGTTGGAGATGACGAATTTTCCAAAAGTGGTAAACAAGCTTTTGAATGAGTAAAAAGAAAAAGAAATATTATACCGTTTGGAAAGGACATAATACAGGTGTATTTAAATCTTGGGACGATTGCAAAGCTCAAATAAAAGATTTTAAAGGAGCACAATACAAATCATTTATAACTTTTGATGCTGCTAAGAAAGCATACAAAAATGACCCAAAAGATTATATAGGAAAATCTAAAACCTTTAAAAGTGAGCTGACTGAAGCGCAATTGAAAAAAATTGGGAAACCGAACTATAATTCTATTTCTGTCGATGCAGCATCAAGTGGTAATCCTGGTAAAATGGAATACCGCGGAGTAGATACAAAAACTAAAAAGCAACTTTTTATACAAGGTCCTTTTGAAGAAGGGACTAACAATATTGGTGAATTTCTTGCGATTGTGCATGGATTGGCATTTTTGAAACAGCGTAAAAGCAATTGTATTATTTATACAGATTCTAAAACAGCAATGAGCTGGGTACGAAAAAAAATATGTAACTCTAAACTTGAACGGAACGAAAAAAACAAAGAATTATTCAATCTTGTAGATCGCGCTGTAAATTGGCTAAAAACAAATTCATACGCTACAACTATTGTGAAATGGGAGACCAAAGCTTGGGGTGAAATTCCAGCCGATTTTGGTAGAAAATAAAATATAATGGATACAAAGCATTATGACATTATAATAATTGGTGCCGGCCTTTCTGGTATTGGCGCGGCGTGTCACTTAACCCGGAAAAATCCTGAAAAATCCTATTTAATATTAGAATCTGGAGAATCGCTTGGTGGCACTTGGGACTTGTTTAAATATCCAGGTGTGAGATCTGATTCAGACATGTACACTTTTGGATACTCTTTCAAAACTTGGGACGATGCCAAGTCATTTGCAGATGCTCCTTCTATTTTAAAATATCTTAATGAAGCCGTAAAAGAATATAATGTGACTGATAACATCACTTATAATCAACGCGCTATTTCGTATGAGTTTAATTCTAAAGATAATCTTTGGCAAATCACATCGCTTGATACCAAATCTAATAACAAAACAACCTATACTTCGAGATTTATTTTTAATTGTAGTGGGTATTACAGTTATGATAAAGGTTACACACCTAAATATAAAGGATTAGCCAATTACAAAGGTGAATTTATTGACCCACAAAACTGGCCTGAAAATTTAGAATTGAAAAATAAAAAAGTGGTTGTAATAGGTAGTGGTGCGACAGCGGTTACCATAGTCCCAAAAATTGCAGAAACGGTAAGCCATGTTACTATGCTCCAAAGGTCACCAACTTATGTGGGAGCACTACCCAATAAAGATGTAGTGGCTAAATTCTTTAAATTCATATTACCTAAAAAAATAGCACATAAAGCTATTAGAATAAAAAATGTACTCTTAGATATGGCGTTTTTTAATGCTTGTAGAAAATGGCCCAATATCATGAAAAACTACATTGTTAAAAAAACACAGAAGGAACTGGGAGATGTACCTGTTTATCCTCATTTTACACCAAATTACAACCCTTGGGAACAACGCTTTTGTTTAGCGCCAGATGGTGATTTATTTAAATCTATAAGAGAAGGTAAAGCCTCTGTTGAAACTGATACGATAGACCACTTGAATGAAACCGGTATTTTTTTAGAATCTGGAAAGTAGCTGAAGGCAGATATCATTGTAAGTGCAACCGGTTTAAGGATATTACCTTTGGGAGGAGTAAACATATCCATTGATGGCCAACCCATTGATATTTCGAAACTCTTTGTTTACAAAGGCAGTATGTTAAGTGACATTCCTAATTTATTTCTCTTTGTCGGATATACAAATGCATCCTGGACTTTAAAAAGTGATTTGACGAGTGAATACATTACACGAGTTCTTAGATATATGGATAAAAATAACTTTCAATCTATTTGTCCTACAACAAGAACTGATGAACTTAAATCAACACCATTACTGAATTTAAATTCAGGATACATTCACAGAGCGAAAAATATTCTACCTAATCAAGGAGACAGAGCTCCATGGCGAGTGTATCAGAACTATATACTAGACTATAAAATGCTAAGGATTGATAAAATAAATGACGCTTTCGCTACATTCAATTAATGAAGCGAGTAATAATTTTCAAAGGAATTTATTTTACTTAAATTTGCATCTTAATTCAAACTTTACTTTAATGAGTAAATTAGTGATTGTTGGTACTGTAGCTTTTGACGCTATTGAAACACCGTTTGGTAAAACTGACAAAATCCTAGGTGGTGCAGGAACTTTTATAGGTCTGGCTGCCTCAAAATTTAATGTAGATTCTGCTGTGGTATCAGTAGTTGGTGGAGACTTTCCACAAAAGTATTTAGACTTAATGTCTAATAAAAATATTGACGTCTCTGGTATTGAAATTGTGAAAGATGGTAAAACTTTCTTTTGGAGTGGTAAATATCATAATGATATGAACTCTAGAGATACGCTTGTTACAGAACTCAATGTTTTAGCAGGTTTTGAACCAAAAGTACCTGAAAATTATAAGGATGCAGAAGTAGTGATGTTAGGTAACTTGCATCCATTAACTCAAATGAGTGTTTTAAATCAGATGAATAAGAAACCTAAATTGGTGGTATTAGACACAATGAACTTTTGGATGGATTGCGCATTAGAAGATTTACATAATACTATCAAGCATGTAGATGTTATTACTATTAATGATGAAGAAGCGCGACAGTTAACTGGTGAATACTCATTAGTTGTCGCGGCAAGGAAGATTCATAACATGGGTCCTAAATATGTAGTAATTAAAAAAGGTGAACATGGAGCGCTATTGTTTCATGATGACAATGTTTTCTTTGCTCCAGCATTGCCATTAGAAGAAGTATTTGATCCAACAGGAGCAGGAGATACTTTTGCTGGAGGGTTTTCCGGTTATTTAGCCAAGACTGGTGATTTTTCTTTTGAAAACATGAAAAATGCTGTCATTTATGGATCTACATTAGCTTCCTTTTGTGTTGAGAAATTTGGAACCGAACGCATGCAGAATTTAACAGATAACGAAATTTATAAACGATTAGACCAATTTAAAAGTCTAACACAGTTTGATATAGAATTAGCATAAACAAGCGCGCTCATGATTGAGCGCGTTTTTTGATAACAATAGCAGCAAAATAAAATGAGTGATGCTTTAAAACATGAGTGCGGTATTGCACTTATCAGACTTTTAAAACCTTTAGAATACTATAAAGAAAAATATGGGAGTGCTTTCTATGGAGTAAATAAAATGTACCTGATGATGGAAAAGCAGCACAATCGTGGTCAGGATGGTGCTGGTTTTGCAAGTATAAAATTAGACACAAATCCTGGTGAGAGATATATTAGCCGAGTAAGATCTATTGCCCAACAACCTATACAGGATATTTTTTCTCAAATTAACGAACGTATTAATTCAGAAATAACTAATAACCCACAATATCAGAATAATGTAGCGCTACAGAAAAAACATATACCATACATTGGTGAATTATTATTAGGCCATGTACGCTATGGAACGTTTGGTAAGAACAGTGTAGAAAGTGTTCATCCGTTTTTAAGACAAAATAACTGGATGCATAGAAACCTCATCGTAGCGGGTAATTTTAACATGACCAATGTTAATGAGCTCTTCGAGAATTTGGTTGAGATAGGGCAACATCCAAAAGAAAAAGCAGATACCATCACCGTAATGGAAAAGATTGGTCATTTCTTAGATGATGCGGTATCAAAAATTTATAAAGACCTTAAAAAAGAAGGCTATTCAAAGATTGAATGTTCTCCATTAATTGCTGAACGTTTAAAAGTGCACAAAATTTTAAAACGTGCAGCAAAAAATTGGGATGGTGGTTATGCCATGGCAGGTTTATTAGGTCATGGAGATTCATTTGTTTTAAGAGATCCTGCCGGGATCAGACCAGCTTATTATTATAAAGATGATGAAGTCGTTGTTGTAGCATCTGAGCGTCCTGTTATCCAAACTGTATTTAATGTGGCGTTTGAAGATGTTATTGAGTTGGATCCAGGACATGCTATTATCACAAAAAAATCTGGTGAAACGGCAATCAAAAAAATATTAGAACCACTAGAACGTAAGGCTTGTTCTTTCGAACGCATTTATTTCTCTAGAGGTAGTGATGCGGAAATCTATGAAGAACGAAAAGAGTTAGGAAGACTTCTAATGCCAAAAGTGTTAGAAGCCATAGAGGAAGATACTAAAAATACCGTTTTTTCATATATACCAAATACTGCGGAAACCTCATTCTATGGTATGATTGACACTGTAGAGGAACATCTAAATCATAAAAAAACTCAGACTATTCTTAACGGTCAAAGAAGCTTATCAGCACAAAAAGTAGAAGAAATATTAGCCGAAAGACCTCGTATAGAAAAAATAGCAATCAAAGATGTAAAGCTAAGAACATTTATCACTGAAGATAGTAGTAGAGATGATTTAGTAGCGCACGTTTATGATGTTACTTATGGCGTTATTAAACCAACAGACAACTTAGTAATTATAGATGATAGCATTGTTAGAGGTACAACTCTTAAGAAGAGTATCATCAAAATGATGGATCGACTTAATCCTAAAAAAATCATTGTAGTATCCTCTGCTCCTCAAATTAGATATCCGGATTGTTATGGTATAGACATGGCAAATCTCGAAAGCCTAATTGCATTTAGAGCAGCCTTAGAATTGTTGAAGGACAATAACCAATACCATATTGTAGAAGAGGTTTATAACAAATGTTTGAAACAAGTTGATCTAATAGACAAAAATGTAGTCAATCACGTTAAAGAGATTTACAATAATTTTACTGACGAACAAATCTCTGAAAAGATTTCAGAATTGCTAAGTGACGACGAGGTAAATGCTGAAGTGAAAATAATCTTTCAGCCTGTTTCTAATTTGCACAAAGCATGTCCTAAAAATTTAGGCGACTGGTACTTTACAGGTGATTATCCAACTGCAGGTGGCAATAGAGTGGTTAATAAAGCCTTTATAAATTTCTTTGAAGGTAACAAAGAACGTGCTTACTAAATCGAGCAAACGCACATTTTATCCGAAAAAATAAGCGTTTTGTCTAAAAATAATGCATTTCATCTATTATTTACCCTCGCTTTAACAAATTAAATATACATTGGTATCACCATAACATAAGTAGGTTAAGTTCATGGTAGATTTGGGGCAAAAAAAGGTGAACTTAGTTCACCTTTTTTTATACCCCTAACTAAATGTAAACTTCAATATTATTTATGTTTTAGATACGAATTCTATTAACATAAGTTAACAAACACTACTGCTTCCACGCTTAGACTAATATATAGGTCGTTTATCCAAAAAATTAATAAATTAAATTAATGTGCACTTATATTTGAGTCACCATAACATAAGTAGGTTAAGTTTATGGTAGATTTGGGGCAAAAAGGGTGAACGTCTGTTCGCCCTTTTTCATTTTATAAAGATTCTTATTATTAAACAATAAAAAAATCCAAGTCTTTCAACTTGGATTTCTCAATTATAGATGTGTTATTCTTATTTAGCTTCTGCGTAACGACGCTCAACTTCGTTCCAATTAATAACTTTAAAGAAAGCATCAATATAGTCTGGTCTTCTGTTTTGGTAATTTAAATAATAAGCATGCTCCCAAACATCTAATCCCAAAATAGGTGTGCCACCACAGCTTGCTCCAGGCATCATTGGGTTATCTTGATTTGGTGTAGAACACACCTCTACCTTTCCACCTTTGTGCACACATAACCAAGCCCAACCAGAACCAAACTGAGTTGCTGCAGCCTTACTAAAAGCTTCTACAAATGCATCTTTAGATCCGAACTCTGCTTCAATAGCATCCTTTAGTTCACCCGATAGATATCCTCTATCATCAGGATTCATTACTTCCCAAAACAATGAATGATTGAAAAATCCGCCTCCATTATTTCTTACAGCAGAATTACTCATGTCTAAGTTTGTTAATATATCTTCAATAGATTTTCCTTCTAAATCCGTTCCTTCAACCGCAGCGTTAAGCTTTGTTGTATATCCATTATGATGTTTGGAATGATGGATTTCCATTGTACGGGCGTCTATATGTGGTTCTAAAGCATCATATGCGTATTTTAATTTTGGTAATTCGAATGCCATAATTATTTGGTTTTTAAGTTATTGTTTCAATTTCTACAAATTTACAATAATGAAAACAAGAAATTCTAAATAAATTATTAAGATTCCCTATTTTGGTATAAAATTTATCACTTGCAAAATTCTACATTCAAAATATATAATGCCTCAGCTGGTAGCGGTAAGACTTATACTCTAGCTAAATCCTATATTAAATTACTTGTGGCTGCTAAGGATTATAATGCGTTTAAATCTATTCTGGCTTTAACATTTACTAATAAGGCGGTTGGAGAAATGAAAGAGCGCGTCATTAATATGCTCAAAATATTCTCCACCGAAGATAATCTAAAGAAACCTCATCCTATGTTTAATGACATTTGTTCGGACTTGTCTTTAACATCAAATGAACTTTTTATCAAGTCCAAACATGTCCTTAAACATATTATACACAATTATGGTGCTTTCAATATTTCTACTATTGATGGATTTACTCATAGAGTCATTAGAACTTTTGCACACGATTTAAAACTCCCTGTAAATTTTGAAGTAGAGCTAGATCAAGAAAGACTTTTAAATGAAGCTGTAGATAGCCTTATCGCCAAAGCTGGTACAAATAAGGATTTAACAAAAATCCTTGTTGATTTTGCCATAGAAAAAACAGACGAAGATAAAAGTTGGGATATCTCTTATGACTTTAATAAGATCTCAAAACTTTTAATAAATGAGAACGACTATACCCATATAAAATCTTTAAAAGAAAGAACTCAAGCAGATTTTAAGTGCTTAAAACAAAAAATAGTTTCTACGATTAGTGATATAGAAGAAGAAATAAAATCTACAGCAAATAAGACATTAGATCTAATTACTGAGTCTGGACTTGAGTTTACTGATTTTAAAAGAAGTACTCTACCTAATCATTTTATTAAAGCATCTAAATTAAAGGTTACAAGCCTATACAATAATAAATTAGAAGAAAACTTAGCTGAACGAAAAGACCTATATAATAAAACTCTAGATGACTATTTAGCCCAGACCATAGAAAATATTCTTCCAGAAATTGAACGCAACTATCAACTTCAGAAAAAAAATATTTTTCATTATAAATTTCTAAAAGCTGCTTATAAAAATTTAACCCCACTTTCAGTGCTTAATGTCATCAGTACTGAGTTAGACAACTTAAAGAATGAGCAAAATAAAATGCTCATTTCAGAATTTAATCAAATTATCAGTAAAGAAATAAAAAATCAGCCAACTCCATTTATTTATGAGCGATTAGGCGAAAAATATAAACATTATTTTATTGATGAGTTTCAAGACACCTCAATAATGCAATGGCATAATCTTGTGCCTCTGATAGAGAACGCTTTATCAGTCTCTAATGGTTCTGCTATGCTTGTAGGAGATGCTAAACAAGCCATTTATAGATGGCGTGGTGGTGAGGCGGAACAATTCATTCATCTTTATAATAAATATGAAAATCCCTTTCAAATTGAAACCGAAGTTCTAGCGCTTAATACCAATTATAGAAGCACTAAAGAAATTATAAGTTTTAATAATGCATTCTTTAATTTTCTAGGTGAAAATTACTTTACTGACTCTGACTACGCTAAACTTTACAAGACTGCAAATCAGAACATAAATAATGATTCCGAAGGCTTTGTGAGACTAAAGTTTTTAGATCTTCAAAAAGAAGATGATAATTCTGAAGTCTATAGTCATGAGGTTTTGGAAACTATAAACCAATGTTTACAAGAAGGCTATAACTTGAGTGATATATGTGTTTTAGTTAGAAAGAAAAAAGAAGGAGTGGAAATAGCAAATTGCCTAAGTGAAAATAATATAGATATTACATCGTCAGAAACACTTCTATTATTTAATTCAGAAAAAGTCGTCTTTATAGATGCTTTTTTAAGAATGCTTACCCAACCTAATAATGAAACTGTAAAAGTTGAAGTGCTTTCTTTTATTGCCAATCAGAAAAGTATTGATAACAAACACGCATTTTATACAACACATCTCAATAAGAGTGTAGATAAAATGTTAGATAGTCTTAAGTCTGTTGATTTACGTATTAATAAGAACCAGCTCTTACAACAACCACTATACGAGATGGTTGAACAACTTGTAAGAATATTTAACCTTAACAATAACAGTGATGCTTATCTTCAGTTTTATTTAGATGTAGTTTTAGAGTTTACCCAAAAGCAAAGTTCTGACTTAGTCGCTTTTGTGACATATTTTGAAAAGAAAAAAGATAGTCTGAGCATTATATCTCCTGAAAATCTGAATGCAGTTCAGATTATGACGATTCACAAATCTAAAGGTCTGGAGTTTCCCATAGTTATTTTTCCCTTTGCTGACTTAAATATATATAGTGAATTAGAACCTAAAATTTGGTATCCTGTAGACCAAGAAGATTACTGCGGTTTTAAAGACCTTCTAATTAGCTACAACAAAGATGTTGAACATTTCGGTGAAAAAGGGCAATATTTATTTAACCAGCATCAATCACAATTAGAACTAGACAACATTAATCTATTATATGTCGTATTAACACGAGCCATTTCTCAGCTCTACATAATTTCTAAGAAAGATATTGACTCAAAAGGAAATGCAAATAGAAAAACCTATGCTGGTATGTTTATAGATTATTTGCAGAATATAGAAATATGGTCTGAGAATAAGTTGATTTATGCATTTGGAGAAAAGACCAAAAATACGGTTAGTGCAAAAGTTAAAAATATGGCTTCACCACTTCCTTTAATTTCGACTCCTAAAGAGGACCACAACTTAAGTATTATTACTAAAGCAGGAATGCTATGGGATACTAAACAAGAAGATGCCATAGAACGTGGTAATCTGGTCCATTTAGTGCTATCTAAAATAAAATTTGATACCGATATAGAGTTTGCCTTAAATGAATTATTAATTACCGGAGATATTACAAATGATAATATAAATGAATTAAGACAACTCGTAAATGAAGTAATTAACCATCCAATACTTAGTGCTTATTTTAAAGATGGATACAAAATATACAATGAAAGGGATATTATTACAAGTCATGGACAGCTAATAAGACCAGATCGATTAAACTTTAATTCTAAAAAAGAAGTCATTCTTATAGACTATAAAACAGGTGCTGTAAAATCATCACACAAATCGCAATTAAATGACTACGAAACCATTTTAGAACAAATGAATTTGAACGTTATTCAAAAACTATTAGTTTATATAAATGACACGGTTGAAGTCATTGAAGTATAGTATTTACATAGTATCTTTGCACTTTAAAACAAATTAAAAATTATGTACGGAGCAATACAATCACATTTACAAAACGAAATAGAATCTATAAAGGAAGCTGGTTTATTTAAAGAAGAGCGTATAATTACATCACCACAAGGTGCCGAAATCACTTTAAACTCAGGTCAAAAGGTTTTAAATTTCTGTGCTAATAA
>NZ_CBFHMI010000029.1:0-28793 GCF_965656915.1 Winogradskyella sp.
TGATGCAGATACACCAACAATATCGTCTAAGAAATCTCCATTCATATCTACAACTGCCATGTCATATCCTGATAACGATATATCAACTTGACTGAAATTAATTCTAGACGGTGGTGATGTGGAAAAATTAATTGGCCCAGCCCAAGAACTGTAGTCACTAGCAGCACAACGTGCTCTAACATAAATTTCATATGCCGTATCTATTGTAAGTCCTGTTGCTGAGTGCGGAGCGGTGTTTATTGTAAGTGTACCGCTAGTAGGTATTCCTGTTCCAGCTGGCTGAATAGCTATTTCCCAAAGTGTTTCAGTGCCATTTGGTGTCCAATAAACATTTGCAGTATTAGTAGTAATGTTGTTTACAAAGAGATTAGAAACCGTTGGGCACGTTGGTGCTGCACCCGACGAAATTGTAGGTGAATTGAAGCAAAATCCCCAGCCCCAAGAACCATTATCCTCGTAGTATATTCTATATCTAAAATTAGCTAATTGATTTGCAGAAAATGCTGTAATATTTAATGTTCCACTATTAAATGAAGCACTAGGCCCTGCGCAAAAATTTACGTTAGGTGCATTAGGTGTATTATCGTTAAAAGAATTACTCCAATTCACCCAGTTGTTAGAATCAGCATCCCAATATTGAATTGTAATTGTTTCATTTTCATAGGTATTAAGAACATAAGTAGAGGTTAATTCTATCCCAAATTCACCAGCATTGAATGCTGCAGTTAAATTTATAATAGGAGATTCTGCGGCAACGTCATTATCAGAAGTAGATCCTGGCTCATCATCATCAAACGAAAAGTTACTAGATAATGTTGGGTTGTCAGTAAATACGTTTGGATTAGTGTCATAAGTTCCTGTTATTGTCCAGGACGCATTTGGCCAGTTAGCAGGTTGATTCAATACTTGTGCATAGCCTATAAAGCTAAATATTAGTAGTATTAGAAAAGTAATTTTTTTCATATTAATTAATTTTAATCACAATTATTTAATGATGCAATCCATTCTTCTACAAGTCGAACTCCCTCTTCGTGTTTCAATGTTCTTCCGAACAATGGCATTCTAAAAGATTCGTCGGTTGTATTTATTCTATAATAAAGAATAGAAAGTTCTATGTTATTAGGTTGTACTATATTTGAATTTGGTATAAATTGTGTTTCTGGTTCAATACAAACTCCTAAATTATCAGACTCTGCACTATCCCGAAATCCAAATCGCATTGATCTATATTCGCAATAGCTATTATCTGAATGGCAGTGTGCACAATTTATATCTAAGTATGATCTTACTCGCATTTCTAAGGATTCATTTTCATCATCCCACTTAACAGTTGTTTGTATTGATTCTGGTAAACTATTTTCTAAATAACCTATTTCAATTAATTTGCTCAATTGATTTGAAGCACCTGTTGCGTAATTATAATCCCTATTTAAGTTTTGTGGCTTTGGTCCTATTGGCAGGGGAGTTTCAAATTTATTATGACATGTAAAGCATTCACCACGAGAAGGTATTCGATAGTTTACCGTTTTTGTATCTCCATCTTCTAACCAACTTAAATTTAAATTACTTCCGTTATTATCAAAATAAGCTTCGGTCTGTTCATCATTCCAAACATATTTTGCAAAATCCCAACCATCTTCTTTCTTATACATTATGCGCGTTTCTATAATTTTTGTGTCGTTATTTGGTAATACATTTTCATAGAAAAAGCTTTTTATAAGTACACTGCCAGTAGGGAAATCTAAAGGCGAATAATCATTAACATACGTCGCTTTAACGCCATTTGGCATCCAAATAAAACGTTTTTTGTACGCATAATCTGTAAATAAAGGTGACATTAAATCATAAGGAATAACTCCAAATGTTGGATTTAATTCTTTTAAATTTCCTTCAAAAAAATTGTATGCAGAGAGTGTTTCAAAAGGTGTATCGCCAGTGAAAAAATTTACAATAGATGATGATGTAATTTCTACAGAAATTGTTTCTGTTTTACAATCACCATTATTATCGCAAATGGTATATTGAAATGTATCTAATCCTACATCATTATTATTGGCTGTGTAGATAAGAAAATCATCAGCTAAATCATCTGGAGTACTAGAATCTTGAATTGTTACAATGCCTTTGCTCGGGTTTGAAATAGAAAACTGACCTTGAGAAGGAATATTTTCATCATTTAAAAACATGAATATATCTACTTCAGAGTTTTGAGCAATTACAATATTGTCTGGATTAGTTTTTATGCTTACAGGAGTCATAGTATCGTCACTTGAGCACGACACAATAATTAGTCCTAAAACCAAAAAAATAGATCTAAAAATCTTTGTTTTCATGAGAAAAAAAACACTTAGACATTGCTTAGATTTGGAGAATTTGCAAGGAATAAGTTCAAATAATTTAGTAAATCTAATAAAATCAATTGAAAAAACAGCTTTTTTGCTGATTATTAACTATATATAGCTCTAAAATCTATTAGATTATTTCATGAAATTATATTTAAGGACAATAAGTTTATCTAAAACCTTATATCTGGCATGTTTGTTCAATTTATAGTACCAGTATATTGGTCGCATGGGTAAAATATAATTGATGAATTTACTTTTTGCATAGACATAAGGTCTCAATTTAACCATATACCTAAAATATCGCTCTGGCTTTAAGAGAAAACCTATTGCTTCTTTAATCAAACCTCTGTTTTCTGGGATCTCATATGATATGCCAACTTTGTTATCTCCGATATTTTGATAAAACCCTTTGTTTAAATTTTCTAAATAATTGAGTTTTTTGGTTGACTGAAGTAAGCCGACTTTAAGAGATAAACTAGAAATCTGCTTATCTACCATTTGCTCGTTATAGCAAATAGTTTCAAGAGCTGTGAGTAGTTTTTGGTGTTGAACAATCGAAAAATCCTGATGCGCTTGTATAAAATTCTCATATAGCCATTTTTCATTTGGTTCATGAAATTGCCTGGTATAATTTTCTGCGTCCTTACTGTAGCTTAAGGCACTACCATGATCTGCTGCTGCAAACTGTTCATATAATTGTGTATTCGCCATAACTATTGAATCTGTGTAATTCTCATATGGTAAAATTGAAAATAGCAGACCTTCGCGTGGAGTATTTTCAGTAATGTTATAAATTTCTCTTAAGCCAACATAAAACCCTGTAACCTTTACGTTTTTTTCGTAAAATTTATAGATAGACTCTTGCATAGTGCCTCCCCAACCAATATCAACTAAAAAGATGCCGTCTTCTTTAATGTTGACTTTAAAAGAATTGACATATTCATTAAATGCTTCTTGTTGAGATAATCTATGTGATTCATAATATTTTACAAATTGATTATCTGATTTTAGATTTTTAAAAACATCTGAATCGAAAAAGTCTTCAATTCTGTTATTCGCATTAATGTTTATAGCAACGGTTATGGAACTCATTTGAGTCTCCGTAAATGAGAAAAATTTCAAAAATTCATTAACCGAAAGGGTGTGGTGATAGTGTCTTAAATAATCAAACGTTTCGCTTTCTATGGGCTGCAATGAAAACTGAATAGAAGCTTGTCTTGAAATTCTTAAATAATGTGTTTTTATTTTATGTTCTTCATTTAAACACACATAATCTTGATATGAATCAAATAGTTTTTTTAAAAACTGTCCCTCTCTTGAGAGAAAAAATAAATCTTTAATATTCTTTTGTCTACATTTATTGTATAGTCTTTCGGTGAAAAAATGATAAAAAATAATGTATTCACTAAACGGTTGTGCATCTTTGGTGTTGCATTCTTGGTATATTTTCTTTAAAACTGAACGAAGCTTTTTATAGTCGTTGCCCAGGTTGTTTCTTTTATTGCGCCGTAAATGATGTTTATGTGGCATTAAATAGGCTTTTAACCCATTTTCTTCAGCACGTTTTAAATCACTAATCTCATTATCACCAATCATTATCACATCTGATGATTTTAGATTTAAATTGGATAAAATCTCTGGAAAAATTGTCCCTTTATATTTGCTTTTTCCTAAAGTGGACGAACTGTAGATGCCATCAAAAAGATTAAAGATATTATGATGTTTAAGAAGTACCTCGAACATAGATCGAGGGCCATAAAAATCTGAAACTAAATACACCTTACCACCTTTTGATTTAAAATCTTTTAAAACACTTACCGTATCCTCATTTACATATTGTACTGACCTTTCTGACTTTATATCTGCTAGTTCAAACACATCTAAGAAGATTTGTTTTATTTGTGGCGATATAATATCTGCGTTTAACAATCTTTTACAAATTTCGTTTTTCAGCAGTTTATACGAAAGCTCTACATCCTCACAATTGTACTTGTCTTTTAGATAATTTACAGATTCTTGTCTAATAAAATAAAGGGTATCTATATCAGTATTTAAGCCAAGTTCAGAAATAACAATTTTAGCCCATAGTCGCAATACGTAATTAGGATGTACAGTTCTGTGCACCAAAGTATCATAGTAATCTGTGAAAATTACTTTGATATTGTTATTATTAACAATGCTATTGAGTTGGTTAAGTTTCAAATTATTAGAAGGCTTAGCCTTTTACTTTTTTATTGATTTTACTAGGCAATACTTCAAAGCCCATATTATAAAGTGTAAAACCAAAAATATCAGAATACTGTTCTAAAATTTTTGAGACAGGTGTTCCTGCTCCATGCCCAGCATCTGTTTCTATACGAATTAAAGTTGGGTTATTGCCTGCCTGTTTACTTTGTAATTCTGCGGCAAATTTAAAACTATGTGCAGGTACAACTCTATCGTCATGGTCTCCCGTAGTAATTAAAGTAGCAGGATATTCCACACTTTCTTTAACATTATGTACTGGAGAATAGCCCTTTAGATAGTCAAACATTTCTTTACTGTCTTCTGCTGTTCCATAATCATAAGCCCAACCTGCCCCAGCTGTAAATGTATGGTAACGTAGCATGTCTAAAACCCCAACTGCAGGTAATGCCACTTTCATTAAATCTGGTCGTTGTGTCATTGTAGCTCCGACTAGTAAACCACCATTAGAACCACCTCTAATTGCTAAATAGTCTGAAGACGTATAATTATGTTCTATAAGATATTCTGCTGCCGCAATGAAGTCATCAAAAACATTTTGCTTTTGCATTTTTGTGCCTGCGTTGTGCCATTTTTTACCATACTCTCCACCACCACGTAGATTAGGTACTGCATAAATTCCTCCTTGTTCCATCCAAACCGCATTAGCAATACTAAAGCTTGGCGTTAAGGATATATTGAATCCGCCATAACCATATAAAATAGTTGGGTTTTTACCGTTTAATTCTAAGCCTTTCTTATGCGTAATAATCATTGGGACTTTAGTGCCGTCTTTTGACGTATAAAAAACTTGATTACTCTCGTAATCTTCCGGATTAAAATCTATACTTGGTTTTCTGTATAATTCTGATGCCCCATTTTTAATGTCGTACTTATAAATACTTCCTGGAGTTACATAATTAGTAAAAGAATAATACAGTTCCTCTTCCTCTTTTTTAGCACCAAAACCATTAGCGCTACCTACATCAGGTAATTCCACCTCTCTTACTAAATTACCGTCAAAATCATATTGCAATACTTTAGATACAGCATCTACCATATAACTTGCAAAGAAATAACCTCCTCCAGTGGATGGACTTAATACATTTTCTGTTTCAGGAATAAACTCTTCCCAATTTTCAGGTGTCGGATTTGAAGCATCTACAGTTACTATTTTTTGATTTGGAGCATTCAGATTGGTCATTATAAATAACTTGCTGCCCACGTTTTCTATAATATTAGAATCTGAATCTGTATGACCTAATATCTCTACAAGTGGTGCATTAGGTACAGTGAGGTCTTTTATATATAATTTATTACCAGATGTGGATACTCTGGGTGTAATAATCAGGTAGCGATCATCTTCTGTAACGTTACCATAAATATATCTATGTTTCTCTTCTGGTGTTCCGCCATACACAAGCTTATCCTCAGATTGGCTTGTACCTAATTTGTGATAATATACTTTGTGTTGGTCTGTTTTTGCCGAAAGTTCACTTCCTTTAGGTTTATCGTAGCTGGAGTAATAAAAACCTTCGTTTTTATACCATGACATGCCACTAAATTTAATATCAACCAATGTGTCCTCGACTATTTCTTTAGTAATGGCATCCATAATCAATATTTTTCTCCAGTCACTACCACCTTCTGAAATTGAATATGCAGCAATTTCACCATTTTTAGAAAAGCTCAATCCGCCAAGTGAAATCGTACCATCTTCTTTAAACGTATTTGGGTCTAAAAACACTTCTGCTGTATCAGGATTTTCACCTGTTTTATAGCGGTAAATAACGTATTGGTTTTGTAAGCCATCATTTTTAGAAAAATAAGTATAATCACCTTCAACAAATGGTGGTCCTATTTTTTCGTAATTCCATAATTTTGACAAACGCTCTTTTAACTCTTCTCTATAAGGTATATTGTCTAAATATCCGAAAGTAACTTCGTTCTGAGACTTAACCCATGCTTCGGTTTCTTCACTTTTATCGTCCTCTAGCCAACGATAAGGGTCTTTTACTTCTTCTCCAAAATAAGTGTCAATGGTATCAACTTTATTGGTTTCAGGGTAATTTACTTGAATTGGTTCCACGTTAGATTTTTCATTTTTACAAGCTATTAGAATACTTAATAAGAATGCAGATAGAAGTATTTTTTTCATAATTAAATTATTTACAATAAGTAATTATAAAATTAAAGAAAAAAGCCCTTACTATACGCAAGAGCTTTATTTTATTACGATGAAGTATTATTTCTTAATGAATTTTTGTGTTTTTATAAGACCGTCATTCATTATTCGTAGAATATAATTTCCTGCTGTTATATTAGTAACATCGATAGTATTATCTGTGAATTTACCATTAAGTACACGTCTACCTGCGATATCAAAAACAGTATAAATTGCAGACTCAAATCCGTAGGTTGTATTAATATTAATGATGCCTGTAGTTGGATTTGGATAAGCGATTAAATCATCTACAAGAGTATCATTTAAATTTAAACTTTGACCTTCTTGAACGATAACTGTTGAATTTATTGTTGGATTATTAATATTGTCAACAACACCAGATGGCCAGTATATTCTAATATAATTTATCGATGTATCTGTACCAATTCCAAAGTGTGTATTCATGGTATGCATGTATCTAAATCCTTCACCACTTCGCACATCTCTTATTTGAACTCCAGATGGAGTGCTAATCTCTACTCTTGCACCAATACCATTTCTGTTACTTCGATTTGAAGCACTGTGTGCCATACCTTCAGTAACTATTTTTATCCAATTATTGGTATTACCATTATTTAAATAAAGATTGTTACTACCAAACATGTCTAGAAAGCCGTCATTATTTAAATCTCCAATAGACCCACCATAGGCCGAGTTTGGTAATGATAAATTTGGGTTGTAAGAAAATGTTAAGTCTCCATTTCCGAATAACATGTTACCATTTGTGAAGATGTCTAAATTTCCGTCGTTATCAAAATCGGCGGCAATATTTTCATATCCTTTAGCGGCAGTATCTACACCTGCACCTATTGTCACATTGGTAAATGTACCATCACCATTATTTTCCATCATAGTATTGGGGTCGTCAAAGTCACTAGAACCAACATAGGCATCCATATCACCATCATTATCAAAATCTCCCCATGCAGCAGACCATGTTTGAATTGGATCTGCCATATTAGCGGCCACACCTACTTCGGTATAGGTACCGTCTCCATTATTTTGGTATAACTCATTAGTTCTTCTAGCTATAGACCCTCCGCACTTTGCCATAAACATGTCAATATCTCTGTCGTTATCATAGTCCACCCAAATAGATGCATAATTTCCACCGTTTGGAAATCCTCCCAATCCATTAGTATTGCTAGATACTAAGGCATAATTGTTTGATGGACCTTGATTTAAGTAAGTTAAACTTTCATCTACATCATGGCACACAAAGGCATCTAAAAAACCATCATTATTGATATCTACAAAATTAGAGCGCTGAGAAAATACATATTCATTAATAGAAAATTCATTATAAGCGGTACCATTTGAATTTGCTATCATAAAACTAACTCCATTACCATCACCATATAGTAAATCATTGTAACCATCTGCATTAATATCACCAGCAGCAATACTCCAAAAAGGTGCATAAGATGGCAAAGTTGTAGGGATTGTAACATCATTAAAACCTCCACCAGGTAATTGATAGTGTATATTTACATAAGGGTTTGGAGTTTCAGTTCTCACTCCATCAGGATAAGAAACGTCAATATGGTTAACACTTACAACATCATCTAAAAAATCACCATTCATATCAACAATTGCCTGATCATAAGATCCTGTAGCATTTATTGATTGTTGAGTAAAAGTTACCGGTGTCGGTGGTGGTGGTGGAGCAGGATCTCCTTCGGTTAAAATAAAATCAAAATCACTACTATTAGTCCACTTATCGTCCCACACAATATAATATGTCTCACCTGCTACAGCTTCAAAAACGGCAACTGAGAGATATGAATTTCCATTTGTTCCGCTATATTCACCCGAATCATCGTCACCTCCTACACAAGTGTAAGTAGCAGCGACGCAATTACCAGTAAAAATCTGTACACGTGTATCTTTATCACCATTTTGAGTTAAATCGGAGCTTACAGTAACTTCATAATCATCATCAGGAACATATTTCACCCACTCTCCACCGTCTACCCCATCTGCCGTTCCTTTACAAAAAATTGGTGGCATATCTCCGTCTATCGTACCAACAGTATATACTACATCAGCAACAATTGCAGTACCTGCATCTGTGTCCGTACAAGAATTATAAGTCTGTGCTTCTAGGCTGATTAGCGACAAAAGACTAAATACGGATAGTAATATTTTTTTCATTATAGCTTATTATTTAATCACAATTTGTTAAAGAATTAATCCATGCGTCGATGAGTTCAATTCCTTCTTTATGTTGTATTGTTCTTGCCAATAAAGGCATTCTTGTTGACTGTTCTACTGATTTAATTCTAAATGACAATACCGACCTTTCAGAATTTCCAGGATCAATGATTTTTGTCAATGCAGGATCAAATACATCATCAGCATCTACGCACACACCAGTATTTACTAAATCTACTGTTTCGTTAAATGCAAATCTTACGGGTCTATAATCACAATGTCTATTATCTGCATGACAGTGGGCGCAATTTATATCTAAATAAGAGCGTGCTCTTAATTCTAGAGATTTACTTTCGTCTTCCCAATCTACCACAGATTCGATAGTATTAGGTACATTATCAGATAAATACCCAAATTCAACCCATTTTTGTAGTTGATTTTTTGTTTCATTAGCATATGCAATCGCCTTGTTAAGACTGTTAGGTTTTACACCAATTGGCATAGGATCTGCATCATCTGTTTTATGACATGTTAAACACTGTGATGCCGCTGGCACCTGATAGTTTACACTTTTTGTTTCGCCATTGGCAATGAAATCAATGGATTGATAGCTGCCGTTTAAATCAAAAGTAGCTTCGGATTGGTCGTCATTCCATACATAATTAGCAAAAACCCAACCCTCTTCTTTTTTAATTTGGAGTCTTGTCTCAATAATTTTGGTTGTATTATTTGGGAGTATATTATCGTAATAAAAGTTTTTTATTAAAATTGTTCCAATAGGAAAATTAATAATCTCATAGTCAGAGACATAATTTGCATTTACGCCAACTGGCATCCAAACAAAGCGTTTTTTCTTAGCATACTCTGAAAAGAGTGGTGTTATCATATCATATGGTAATACACCATATACAGGATTTAAATTTTTTAAGTCTCCATCGAAAAAATTATACTCAGAAAGGGTTTGATAAGGAACTGCCTCTAAATTAAAAACAACCGGTGAAACCTGCGGTGTATCATTGGCATTAGAATACCCATCGTCATTAGAACATGACAAGATAAGGGCAAATAAGAATACGATATAAAAATAATTTTTTAACACTTATAGTAAATTGGGACGACTAATATAGCTACAAGTGTATAAAACAATTTAATTAATTAGTTGAACTACACAAATTTACTGTTATGGTGAAAAGATTCCAATAAAGTGAGAAGATTACTATTAGATTAATTCATTTTTAATTAAATATTCTGCGATTTGAACGGTATTTGTTGCGGCTCCTTTTCTAAGATTATCACTCACTATCCAAAGATTAAGTGTGTTTGGTTGAGAGCCATCTCGTCTTATACGACCCACAAAAACGTCATCTTTACCGTTTGCATAGATTGGCATAGGATATACATTAACGTCCAAATTGTCTTGTACTGTAACACCTTCTGTATCATTCAATAATTGCCTTATATCACTTAAATTAAAGTCATTTTCAAACTCTACATTAACAGACTCACTATGTCCACCTGCTGTAGGAATTCTAACCGCTGTTGCCGTTACTGCAATTGATTTATCATCTAATATTTTTTGTGTTTCACGAACCAGCTTCATTTCTTCTTTGGTATAACCATTCTCTTCGAAAACATCGCAATGTGGAATTGCATTTCTATGAATAGGATAGTGATATGCCATTTCTCCTTTAATACCAGCCATTTCATTTTCCATCTGCTCAACGGCTTTAACACCAGTACCCGACACTGATTGATAGGTAGATACAACAATTCTTTTAATGTTATATTTTCTATGAAGCGGTGCCAATACCATAACCATTTGAATAGTCGAACAGTTTGGGTTTGCAATTATTTTATCATCTTTTGAAAGTTTATTTGCATTAATTTCTGGTACTATTAATTTCTTAGATGAATCCATTCGCCATGCTGAAGAATTATCAATCACTGTAGTACCTGCTTCTGCAAATTTTGTAGCCCATTCTAAGGATGTATTACCACCTGCAGAAAATAGCGCGATATCAGGACGTTTTTCAATAGCAGTAGGAATACTTATTATCTCGTTTTGCTTTCCTTTATATTCTATTTTCTTCCCAACAGAACGTTCTGAAGCAACTAATAATAATTCATCCATAGGGAAATTACGTTCCTCTAAAACTTTTAGCATAACGTTCCCTACTAAGCCTGTAGCACCTACAACCGCAATTTTCATATCACAAAATTTTAATTTTCAAAATTAGAGTATTTCATTAAGTATTTATGTCAATTTTATAATAAAAAAGTCATAAAAATAAAGATGAAAAATAGCTATTTTAAAAAAAGAACCCAGACCAATAGGCCTGGGTTTAATTACTAAAAGTAGTATAGCGGTAAAGCTAAAAATTATTTCTTTAAAGAATCTCTGATTTCAGTTAATAATTCGATTTCAGAGGGTCCTGCAGGTTCTTCTGGCGCTGGTTTTTCTTTCTTCTTCATATTGTTAACCCCTTTTACTACTAAGAACATAACGAATGCGACAATAATAAAGTCGATAACATTAGTTAAAAATGTACCATATTCTAAGAATACTTCTCCTACCATTTCTCCTGCATCGTTTAATTCACCATCCTTTAATTTGTATTTAAGTGCTTTAAAGTCCGAGTCTAATATTAGTCCGATTAATGGAGAAATAATTCCGCCTGTGAATGCAGTTACTACTTCTTTGAAAGCAGCACCCAATACGAAACCAACAGCAATGTCTACAAGGTTACCCTTCATTGCAAATTCCTTAAATTCTTTTAACATAATTTAGTGTTTTTAAATAGTTGGTTAATATGTTAGTGAGACACTAAAATAGATAAAAAAGTCACAAAATGTTAAATTAAGCTTCTATTTTATAAATAAACGCCTCACACGCTGTGAGATAGCGGTTAAGATTTCATAAGAAATGGTATTTGCGGATTCTGCAAAATCAGATGCTTTATTTTTGAAATCAAAGACAATGACCTCATCACCTTCCTTACAGTATATACCAGTAATATTAACCATTATCATGTCCATGCAAACATTCCCTATAATTGGTGCTTCACTACCATTAATAATAACATAAGTATTTTCATTACCATAAATACGGCTAATACCATCGGCATGACCAATTGGTATCGTTGCGATCTTTTCAATTCCTTTAGATTTGTAGGCTCTGTTGTAGCCTACACTTTCATCTTTCTCTATGTTATGGATTTGGGAAATAACAGATTTTAAACTCGCTATAGGTTTTAGATTTGAATCTTCAA
The DNA here is from genome assembly GCF_965656915.1 of Winogradskyella sp. Taxonomy (GTDB): domain Bacteria; phylum Bacteroidota; class Bacteroidia; order Flavobacteriales; family Flavobacteriaceae; genus Winogradskyella. Next base: position 12,216 of record NZ_CBFHMI010000029.1, read on the forward strand.
GCGCAGAATTACCAAAACCATATAGTCCAATACCACAACGGACCATATTAAAATGAGCTTTAGGAAAATTTAAAACACCAGAAGTATTACATAAATGTAACCACGGCCTATAGCTAATTTTATGTTCAAATTCCAACGCAATGTTTGTGAATGTTTGGATTTGCTTTTTGGTAAAGTCTATTTCGCTTAAATCTTCACTGGCAGCCAAATGCGAAAACAAAGATTTGGCCACTATACTCTGGGTATGTTTTAATTGTTCTATTATGAAATCAATATCATTTTCCCAGAACCCTAATCTGTTTAATCCTGTATTGAATTTTATATGAACCGGATAATTTTTTTGAGAATGAGCCTCTGCAATTTCAATAAATTCACGCAAGATTTTTGGGCTGTAAATACTTGGCTCTAAGCACCTGTCAAGAATAGTTTTAAAATTTACAGGTTGAGGATGTAATACTAGAATTGGTGTTGTGATACCAGCATCTCTTAAAATGACACCTTCTTTGGTATAGGCAACTGCAAAATAATCTACTTTGAGTGCTTCAAGATGCTTTGCAATTTCTACAGAATCACTTCCATAAGCGAAAGCCTTTACTACAGCTAAAAATTTTGTTCCGGGTTGAAGCTTTGATTTTAGGTATTTGTAGTTATGGGTAAGCGCTCCTAAATCAATCTCGAGAATGGTTTCTTTAGCTTTTGGCATCAGATTTTTTTTCTTTAGAATTGATCTCTTCTGCTTCATTTACCTTCACCTGCCTTACTTTGTCTCTCAACATACTTTTGTAATATGCAGCTCTACTAAGAGGTTCGTATTCATCTACTTCACCAAGTAATACCAAGTCGTCGCTCTTGGCCTTTCTGTAGCTATACTGAGCTAAATTTCCTGTTTTAGTGCAAATAGCATGTACCTTAGTTACATATTCTGCTGTTGCCATTAGATAAGGCATTGGTCCAAAAGGATTGCCTTTAAAATCCATATCTAAGCCCGCAACAATAACCCGAATGCCTTTATTGGCCAAGTCATTGCAAACTCTTACGATTTCATCGTCAAAAAACTGAGCTTCATCTATGCCAACGACATCACAATCATCTGCCAAAATAGGAATGTTAGCAGCAGCAGGTACAGGTGTAGAACGAATTTCGTTGTCATCATGAGACACTACCATGTCGTCATCATAACGTACATCAACAGCAGGTTTAAAAATTTCAACCTTCTGTCTCGCAAATTTGGCACGTTTCAATCTACGAATCAATTCCTCGGTCTTTCCAGAGAACATCGATCCACAAATCACTTCTATCCACCCAAATTGTTCTTTATGATTTACTGTATTTTCGAGAAACATTTCGTAATTTTAGCACTAAAACGTAGTAATTATTCGTTTGTATAAAGGTCACGCAAATTTATTAAATATCAAAAGTAAAAATGAAAAAGAAATTAGAATCAGAATTAGTTAGCATAGCGCACAGGATTCTAAAACTGAAAGGAAGAGAAGATGTAGATAGAATGCACCAAGAAGTTTCTAAGCTATACGAAAAATTGACGGTTTTAAAATTTGCGCAAGAGAATTTTGAAGATAACATGCCTACAATTGGTAATGACTCTTCGTTTTTTGATATGTTAGATACGGCTTTCAATAATAAGATTAGCGATAACATAGAGGTTGGTAACAAAACCTACATCAATTTAGATGAGAGAGAAGATGATGGTATTATGGAACCTGTTATGGAAAAGATCAAGGACATGGTTGCGCAAATGCCGGAAGAGACCCAACAGGTTGATGCTATTTTAGAAAAGACATTACCTAATGACACTCCGAAAACAGTAGAGTTTGAAAACATAAGTTCTGATTTTGCTGAAATACCAGAATTTGAACCTTTAGAAGAGGCAAAGAAGCGTGAAGCTGAAAAGAAATCTCTTAATGATAAATTAAAAGGTAAAAGTCTTCAAATAGATTTAAATGATAAGTTGGCGTTTATAAAGCACTTGTTCGAAGGCAAAAATGAAGATTATGATCGTGTGATTTCCCAGGTTAATACGGCTCCTTCTTTAACTGAAGCACGAAAACTTATTCTAGAAATGGTGAAACCAGATCACAATTACTGGGAAGGCAAGGAAGAATATGAAGAGCGTTTTATTGAAATTGTTGAAAGTAAATTCAATTAAATACTTGGCCTAGTAACCTGATACCTAAAGGACCTCAATGTGTGAACTTAAAACATCTGTATAATATTTTTCGGGTCAAATTTTAAGTAATTAATGAGTAAACTCTACCTCGTACCAACACCAATAGGAAATTTAAAGGATATCACCTTTAGAGCTATCGATATTTTAAAGGATGTCGATTTAATTTTAGCTGAAGATACCAGAACCTCAGGAAAGCTATTAAAGCATTATGACATCACTACCCAGATGCAAAGCCATCATATGCATAATGAGCATAAAATAGTAAATGGCTTAATTGAAAAACTAAAATCAGGATTATGCATTGCAGTAATTAGCGATGCTGGTACACCAGCAATTTCAGACCCAGGATTTCTATTGGTAAGGGCATGTGTTGAGCACAATATTGACGTAGAATGCTTACCTGGAGCTACAGCTTTTGTACCTGCATTAGTCAATAGTGGCTTACCAAATGACAAGTTTGTATTTGAAGGGTTTTTACCCGTAAAGAAAGGGCGTCAAACGCGATTGTTACTGCTAGCAGAAGAAAAAAGAACCATGATTTTTTATGAAAGCCCACATAAACTCATAAAAACCCTAGGGCATTTCTGCGAGTATTTTGGTGAAGATAGATTAGTATCTGTATCGAGAGAATTAACTAAACTCTACGAAGAAACGGTTAGAGGTACAGCTAAAGAAGTTTTAGAGCATTACACTAATAAACCACCAAAAGGCGAGCTAGTAATTGTGGTTGCTGGTAAAAAAGTAGAATGACATTAAGGTTGATGTGAAAAATCTCTTAAATGAAATTAGTAATTGCACCATTTGCAAGTCACACCTTCCGTTAGGTCCAAATCCTATAGTGAGTACGCACAAAAACTCTAAAATTATATTATTAAGCCAGGCACCTGGTAGAATTGCACATCAAAAAAATAAGGCATGGGATGATCCTAGTGGAAGAAAATTAAGAGAATGGTTAGGAGTTGATGAAGACCAATTTTACAACGCTGAGAATTTTGCCATTCTACCTATTGGATTTTGTTATCCGGGAAAAGCAAAAACAGGAGATTTACCACCACGACCAGAGTGTGCACCTCAATGGCACAATCAACTATTAGATAAAATGGAAAGTGTAGAATTGATTATTTTAATTGGCGCCTATTCACAACACTATTATTTAAAAGATAAAAAATCATTAACGGAGCGCGTAGGTAATTATAAAACGTATCTACCAAAGTATTTTCCGATTCCGCATCCATCACCAACTAACCGTTTTTGGAGAAGTAAAAATCCTTGGTTTGAGGAATTGGTTGTGGGAGAGTTGCAGGAAAAGATTGAAGAATTATTGATGGTGTAAAAAAACTACCTGAACCAGCGAATGGATCATATACTAAATCATGAATCATTATTTTTCTTTTTAAATTAGTTCTAAAAAGATGATTTCTTTTCATAATCACCTATGGCATTGATTTTATTATTTTCAAGTCCTTTAAGTTTATAAATTCTCTTACGTTTGTTTGTCTCACCTATATTTTTCCTAATTAGGAGCCCTATCTGAATTATGATGTGAGAAATGAATATAAGAATTAAAGATTCCCAAAAGTTCATATCGTTAATATTTTAAGCTAAAGTAAATCAGTTGTTTACTAGTTACTGTAATATGGTTTACAATCTACTAATAGTTCAAAGTAAAAATAAGGACAGTAAAATTCAATAACTAAAATACCCCACCATTACTGGTGAGTTCTCACTTTATTTGTTTCACTGATGAAACCATTTAGGGTAAATATTAAAAAGTAGAATTATTTATTTTAATAAACAGACCCATCATGTTTCCCAACCTCATAACCATGTTTTCCTAAATATTTATTTCCGCTTTCTACAGCACCTTCTTCAATAGAAGTTCCCATAGAATCATTCCAACGGTTGAGGTAGCCAAACAAAGAGATTACACCTAGCATTTCTACAATTTCACCTTCGTCCCAATGTTCATATAGACGTTTTTTAATATCTGCATTTACAGCATTTGGGACTTGGCTTGCCGCTAAACTAAAGTCTAAAGCTGCACGTTCTGCCTCGGAAAAGGCTGGATGTGTTCTATACTCCCAAATATTATCGAGTTGTTCTTGTTCTGCACCATAACGTTCTGCAGCTCTTATGGCATGTGCCTGGCAATAACGACACCCTGTGGAGTTACTGCTTACCCAAGCAATCATACGCTTTAAAGCCGAATTGACACGACCCTCATTAGCCATTACAGCTTTATTCAAGTTGATAAACGCTTTACTTATGGCTGGTCTGCGTTGCATCGTTAAAACTGAATTAGGACAAAACCCAAGCGTTTCATTAAAGAATTCTGCCAATTTTTTAGTTTCTAAATCGTGCTCAGGAGATAACGGAGTTACTAATGCCATATTTGTTTTATTTAAGTCGTATTTTTGAATGTACAAGATAGGAGTTCTAACAATTAAACTAAAAGAAAATGGCTGATAAAATCGTTACACATTGGCAAGGTGGATTAACTTTTGAATCGGATAATCCAAGCGGAAAAACTGTAATAATGGATACAGATATTGAAGGACAAGACGAACGTTTTGGACTATCGCCTAAAGCCATGATGTTATCATCTTTGGCTGGTTGTACAGCATTAGACGTCATTTCTACTTTAGATAAAATGAAGGAAGAAATCAGTGATTTTAAAGTTGAAGTTTCTGGTGAACTCACAGATGAACACCCAAGATATTATCATGTTGTAGAAGTGGACTATCATTTTTATGGTCCAGATTTAAATATGAAAAAGTGTGAACGCGCAGTTGATCTATCAGTTGAAAAATATTGTGGTGTAATGGAAATGTTTAGACGTTTTGCAGATGTAAAAACAAATATTGTTTATCATATCGGTACCAAACGAAATATTTAGTTCTATATGCGTTGGACACTCAAGCCAAAACCCGAAGCTCCAAAAGTTGAAGCCTTAAAAAAAGCACTTCAAGTTGATGATATTGTAGCAACCTTATTGCTGCAACGTGGTATTGATACTTATGAAGTAGCTAAAACATTCTTTAGACCAAGCTTTGAAGATTTACACAATCCATTCTTAATGAAAGATATGGATTTAGCAGTCTCTAGAATTGAGAGCGCAATTGAAAATAATGAAAACATTTTAGTTTATGGAGATTATGACGTAGACGGCACAACTTCTGTAGCTTTAATGTCGTCGTATTTAAAAACCAGAATTGATTCGGTTGCCACTTATATTCCTGATCGATATGATGAGGGCTATGGCATTTCATTTAAGGGTATTGACTTCGCCGATGATAATGGGTTTTCATTAATCATAGCTTTAGATTGTGGTATAAAGGCCATTGATAAAGTCGCTTATGCCAAAGAAAAAGACATCGATTTTATTATTTGCGATCACCATAGACCAGGAGACAAACTTCCAGAGGCTGTTGCTGTTTTAGACCCGAAACGAGACGATTGTGAGTACCCGTTTAAGGAATTATGTGGTTGTGGTGTTGGCTTTAAACTGATAACAGCACTAGCCTCAAACCAAGGGAAAACCGTTGAAGATTTAGTTGAATATTTAGATTTGGTAGCCACTGCAATTGGAGCAGATATTGTACCTATTGTAGGAGAAAATAGAGCCTTAGCTTATTTTGGATTACAAGTTATTAATTCACAGCCAAGACCTGGTATGAAAGCTATTATCGCTGAAGTTAAAAAAGAGGAGTTGACGGTTTCAGATGTGGTTTTTATTATTGCTCCTCGAATTAATGCCGCTGGACGAATGAAACATGGTAATCATGCCGTGACACTTTTAACCGAAACCGATTTTAATTTAGCAGCTGAATATGCTGTAGATATTGATCAGTTTAATACAGACCGTCGAGAAACGGATAAACGAATTACGGAAGAAGCTTTATTTCAAATTGAAGAAAACAACGAAAAAGAAGGGTTCACCACGGTTGTATATCGTGAAGATTGGCATAAGGGAGTCATCGGTATTGTGGCATCCCGTTTAATAGAAACCTATTACAGACCAACCTTGGTTTTTACCAAAAGTGGAGATAAACTCGCAGCTTCTGCACGCTCCGTCTCTGGGTTTGATGTGTATAATGCTTTGGAAGCTTGTTCCGAATATATTGAACAATTTGGTGGCCACAAATATGCTGCGGGCTTAACTTTACGACCTGAAAATTATGAGGCTTTTAAAGCAAAGTTTGAAAGTGTAGTAAAAGACACTATCGACCCAAAATTATTAACTCCAGAACTTAAAGTCGATTTAGAAATAGAGCTAAGTCAAGTTGATAACAAACTACTTAGAATTCTAAAACAGTTCGCTCCATTTGGGCCTCAAAACTTAGCGCCAACCTTTATGACTCAAGGCTTAAAAGATACCGGTTGGGGAAAATGTGTTGGTGAAGATGATAAGCATTTACGTTTAACAGCTACACAATCGTTTAACGATAAAATAGTATGTATTGGTTTTGGTTTGGGCGATAAAATAGACCTCATAAAAAATAAAAGGCAATTCTCTGCTGCTTATGCCATTGATGAAAATCATTGGAATGGTAATGTGACTTTACAGTTGAAGTTAAAAGATATAAAACCATAACGCTTGGCAAAAAACGACCCATACGAAGCGCTCAGGTTTAAAGAATTCAATATCTTTTTATGGTTACGTTTTGCTCTGGTTTTTGGCTGGTCTATGCAATTTGTGGTTATTGAATGGCAGGTGTATTCCATGACGAATAATGAATTAAGTCTTGCTATCATTGGGCTTTGTGAATTTTTACCAGCATTTTTTTTAGCACCTTTTGCAGGCCATATCGTTGATAGAAAAGAAAAGCGAAATCTTTTTATGTTATGTATCGCTTTATTTTCATTAATAAGTTTTGGGTTGTTTTGGTTGACCTCATTATACGTCGAAACCGCTTGGGAAAGCAATTCAATCTTAATCAGTATTTACGCCTTGGTATTTTTTGGTGGTGTTTTAAGAGCATTTTTCGGACCAACAATTTTTTCGCTAATTGCACTTTTGGTGCCTAAAAAAGTATATCCAAATGCAGCAACATGGAGCAGTAGCACATGGAAAGGAGCTACAGTTTTTGGTGCGCTGTGTGGTGGATTTTTAATTGCTTGGATAGGGGTTCACTACACGCTAGGTATTATATTTTTATTGGTAATGATAGCACTGGTTTTAGTGTTTCAAATCAGTAAAAAACCGATTTTAAATAAGGCAATCAATGAATCAGTGAAAGAAAGTCTCAAAGCAGGTATACGATTTGTGTTTAATGATAAAGTCATTTTGGGTGCCTTAACTTTAGATATGATTGCCGTTTTGCTAGGTGGTGCTGTTGCCATTTTTGCTGTCTTTGCTAAAGATGTATTAGATGCTGGACCAAAGGGTTTTGGTATTTTAAATGCGGCGTTATCATCAGGAAGTATCATTACCATGTTGGCAACAACATATATTCCTATAACTAAAAGGACTGGTAAAAAGTTACTCGTTTCGGTTTTTGGTTTTGGAATTTGTATGATTGTTTTCGGAGCTTCAAAATTCATGTGGCTTAGTGTTTTAGCCTTATTTTTTGCAGGTGTTTTTGATGGTGTCTCTATGGTTGTACGCCAAACCATACTTCAGCTTAAAACACCAGATGATATGAGGGGTCGTGTGGGTGCTGTAAATTCCATGTTCGTAGGATCGTCTAATGAGTTAGGTGCTGTAGAAAGCGGTATCGCAGCTCGAATTTTTGGAGCACCATTAGCTGTTGTACTTGGAGGTACAGCAACCCTAATTATTGTAGCTGTTATTGGAGCGAAAAATCAACCTCTACGTGATCTAGATTTACAAAAAGATGTAAGAGATCATTATGATGAAGTGAAGACCTAATAAGTCTTTAATTCAAATGTTTTTCCATCAAAAACACCATACGTAAAGTACTGTATCCAATCGCCTAGATTAATGTATTTTGATGTTTCATTGAGTTGAATTTCGAGAGGTAAATGTCTATGTCCAAACACAAAATAATCGCGGTGTTTTTCTTCAAGTTTTTGCTTACTGTAAATGGCTAACCATTCATTGTCTTCTCCTAAAAAGGTCGCGTCATCATCACCAGAAATTAACTTGTTTTTTACAGAGAAGTATTGAGCGATACGCATACCAATATCTGGGTGTCCCCATTTAAACAGCCATTTAAAAAAAGGACTTATAAACACTTTTTTCATGCGTTTATAACCTTTATCACCAGGACCTAAACCATCACCATGTCCAATAAAAAAATCTGTACCACCCAATTTAAATTCCTGTGGCTTATGATATACAGGAATACCGAGTTCTTCTTCAAAATAACCATTCATCCATAAATCGTGGTTGCCTACAAAATAGTGAATTGGAATACCTGAATCGCTGATTTCAGCTAATTTCCCTAAAGTACGTGTAAAGCCTTTTGGAATAACAGTTTTATATTCAAACCAAAAATCAAATAAGTCGCCAAGCAGAAAAATTGCTGCTGCATCCTCTTTGATTTCATCTAACCAGGCTACAAACTTTTTCTCACGAGGTTTTGAATCTTCCATAGTTGGTGCTCCAAGATGATTATCGGAGGCAAAGTAGATTTTCTTTCCTTCAGCAATTTCTATGTGATGACTCTTATTCATTATCTCTTGCAAACCACTCTGCAAAGCTAGTGGCGGTTTCTTGCAGTTTTAAAGAATGCAATTTTATATTATTAGGTAAGCGTTGCTTAATTTTCTTAGCAAAATCAATAACCATCATTTCACTGGTTGGCTGGTAATCTACTAAGAGTACATTGTGGCCTCTATTTTCTAATTCCTTCGCCAATTCTACATGAGGTGTATTTTTATTAAATACGGTGGCGTGGTCAAAAACATTAACGATTTCTTCTTTCACAATTTTTTTTAAATCACTAAAATCGATGACCATTCCATATTTTACATTGGTAGTGTCTGAAATTGGTGTTCCGATGACCGTGACATCTAAACGGTAACTATGACCATGCACATTTTTACACTTTCCATCATAACCATAAAGTGCGTGTCCTGTTTCAAAAGAGAACTGTTTTGTAATACGTATGTTGCTCATTATCGTCTTTTATTTCGATTATAGAAATAGACAACAATAAGTACAATGCCTAGTATAAGAAATAAGCCGTTTCCACCTAAAAAATTGAGAATATCCATTCTATTCGTCTTTAAATCTGTTTTTATTATATCTGTAAATCGTGTATGCAATAATCACTAAGATAACAAAAGGAAGTATTGTGCCAATGAAAACGCCAATGCTGTAGCTGTTATCTGGTGCTTCTTTGATTTTTTCATCAATATTTACCTCTTGTAATAATGAAATAAGTAAACCCATGTCTTCTCTTAAAATTATTCAAATTTAAGTGTTTTGAGCAAGAGGTTTAAATGTTTTTCTGAATTTTATAATTAAGGGCAAACCACGTGCAATGATCCAAAGTGTAAACGCAGTAAAAACACCGTAGAGCTTATAATCTAATGCATCTGCCCATAAGATTACTGGAATGAACACCAGCAGGGTTGAGAACAATAAAACATCTCTTAAATATTTCATTCTGCCTAGACCTTTAAAAACACCATCGAAAATAAAGGCTAAAGCGCATAATGGTTGCATGGCGAGTATAATCCAAAATATATTGTAAAACTCTTTTAATACAGTCGGGTCATTACTAAACAGATTGCCTATTGGAAAATATAATAGACCTCCTGTAACACCAATTATTAAGCCGACTATAATTCCGTATTTTATTAATTTATTACTTAATTCAATGAGACTTTTATAGTCATTTGCACCAAACAATTTTCCTGATAAGATATTACCAGCGCTTGCATACCCATCTATTAAGAAGGCGCCTAAGAACCAAAGATTTATTGCAATGGTATATGCAGCGATATAATTGGTACCATATTTAGTGGCAAAGCTTGTTCCAAAATATAGGGCAATATTGAGTGCGATTGTTCTTATGAATAAATTTAGAATCATCAACGCAAATCGCTTTATTTCTGGATTAAAAGGGAACTTCACTAACAGAGGAATATCAGTTTTCTTAAGAAGGTAATATGTTGATAAACCAGCCATTATTAACTGAGCAATAACACTAGCATAAGCTGCACCTTTAATATGCATAGCGGGAATGATGCCTTCAACGCCATATACAAAAACCACATCTAAAATAATATTAGCTGTTGCACCTGTAATAGCTATTAGCATTGGATGATATGTGTTTTGCAAGCCTCTAAATGTACCAAATACAGCGATGGTGAATAGCGTAAACGGAAACCCAAAAACTCTGATATGGTAATAATCAACACTATAATTTAAAATGACATCTGAAGCATTGTAAAGTTTAAAAATTTGAGTGGCAAACGGAAAGGTTACTGCAATAATCAGTAAACTAAGAGACGTAATTAAAAAAATAGCCTGTGCTGGTAAATTTTTAACAGCATCTAATTTATCTGCTCCTAAATACTGAGATACAATAGATGAAATAGCACTGCGAGTTTGCCCTAAAACCCAAATAAGCATAGATAAAAATGTGGTTACGATGCCAACAGCTGCCAAAGATTCCGTGGCATTATTGTCCATATTTCCTATAATTGCAGCATCTGTTAATGAAAGAATAGGTTCAGACACACCAGAAATTAATGCAGGAATAGCAAGTTTGTTAATTTGTTTTAATGTAATTGATGTACTCAAAGGACTAATTCATAACAATGAAAAGGAAAATCACTTTGTTTTGGAAAGTAAATATCACCCAATCGATTATAACCGCGAAGTTCGTAAAACTTTTGGTTTCTTTTGTTCTGTGAAAAGGTATCTAATCTTATAGAGCCATAGTTGTTATCTATGGCATATTGTTCTGCAAAGTCCATGAGTTTTCTAGCGTAGCCTTCTCCTTGCACATTTGGATGAATCGCTAAACGATGTATATAAATATTATTTTCGTTTTTAGTTAACCATTTAATAGGAATGTATTCATCGTCCATAAATGTTGAAATGACAATTGTACCAGATAGTTTATCGTCAATCTCCAAAACATATAATTCTTTTCTTTTTATATCATTTATAAAAGCGGTAGAGTTAGGGTAATGTTCGTTCCATTGATAAATTCCATTGGATATCATCACTTTAGCACAAGCTTTTGTCATATGCATTATTGCATCTATATCATCTAAATTACCTAAACGAATCATTTATAATGTTTACTTTTGCAACAAATTAATAACCTATGAAAACGATATTAGTTCCTGTAGGATCATCAGATAACGCAAAATCTCATTTACAATACGCTGTAGATTTTGCAAAGGCCTTTGGCGCAAAGTTATATGTTGTTCAAATATATAATGTTTATACCAAAGCAGGAACAATGATAAAGGTTGATCATATTATTGAACGTGAATCAAAAGCTTTTTTAGAAGCGCATGTAGCAGCTATTGACACCAAGGATGTTGAGGTATATACAAGAACCTTTAAAGGAAAACTTATAGATACTTTAGAGAAAGTTTGTGAAGCTCTAGATGTAGATTTAATTATATTAGAACCAAGAACTAACTCTATTAAAGATGAGGTTTATTTAGGGAAAACTTCAGGAAAGATTATTAAACGGACTCAAATACCAACTTTGATTGTACCTGAAGGTTATAGTTATAAACCAATTGTTAAAATATTAATTGCGGCTAAATCTGCAATTGTTAAAAAACAAGGCGTTCTAAACCCTTTGAAATCTATTAAAGATAAATTTAAAGCCATTGTAAATATATTATTGGTAAAAACTCCATATCATAAAGAAAATGATTTTGAGCTAAACGATGAGTTAAGTAGTATGATAACAAATACTACTAAAGTAGAGAGTCCTACGACGTTTCAGGCAGTGCTGGAGCATTATAAAAATCATTGTCCAGATTTGTTATGTGTAGTAAGGCGTAAACGAGGGTTTTTCTCAAAGCTTTGGGAAGACGATACAATTTTGAAGAAAGATTTTTATAGCTCTCAAATACCGGTATTAGTGCTTAGTGGTTTAAAGTAAAAGGGGATGTAGCTCAGCTGGCTAGAGCGCTTGACTGGCAGTCAAGAGGTCGTGGGTTCGAGTCCCATCTTCTCCACAAATTTTTCTGAGGTTATTTTTTCTCATAGCCATACATAATATTTATTTATGATTATTATAAAACATATATATAAAAATTTATGAATTAATTATATAATATTTGCAGTGTAATATTAACACTAGCACAATGTTTACAGACAATAATTTAGGATCTCTTAATCCTAGAGTACTTAAAAATAGTAATCAATATCAAAGTACGTTTGGTTTTGCTAAGGTTGCTTCTACAATCCTATGGCTTCTTTTTTTCGCCAATTTAGCCTTTATAGTTTTTAATTCAACAGAAGCATTAAAGTTCGAATATAGAAATGTAATAAGAACTAACGGGTTTACTTTTTTAATATGGACCGTTGTTACATTTTTTAGTGCTATCATCAGTACATATGCCACTAATTATGTTAAAGGTTTTAGATATTATAATCGTTTTCTATTGCTATGCGTTGCCTTTACGGTATCAGTAATGCTTCTTGTAGTATCCAACCATATAGTATTACTGCTTGGAAGTTGGTTGCTTATGGGCTTTTTTATGGCAAGGCTAATAGGTGTAGATAAAGATTGGACAGAAGCAAAAGCTGCCGCTAATTACGCACAGCGCTTTTTCTTTATAGGTTGGTTATGCCTTAGTCTGGGTGTACTATTACCAGCTTTTACTTTAGATATATTTACTTTAGAAAGTATAATATTATCTTGGAATAATCTACCTCTTTACATAACGCTTATTTCCAGTATAGGTGTTATAGTCGCTGCAATGATACAATCTGCGATATATCCATTTCATCGCTGGCTACTTTCTGCTATGACATCTCCAACGCCAGCGTCTGCATTAATGCATGCGGGATTTGTAAATGGATCTGGAATTCTATTAACACTTTTTGCAACCCTTATTGTAGCTTCAAATACTTTCGATATTCTCTTTATAATAGGTGGACTCACCGCAATTTTAGCGCAGTTTACTAAGTTACTACAGGTTAACGTAAAACAAAAATTGGCGTGTTCTACCATAGCTCAAATGGGCTTTATGATTATGCAATGTGGATTAGGTTTCTTTAATGCAGCTATCGTTCATCTAATTTTACACGGCTTCTATAAAGCATACTTATTTCTTTCGTCAGGTGAAGAAATAAAACAAACAGTGCCTCAAAAAGAACTAGATCTAAAAATTAAGCCACTACAGGCGCTTTTGGTATTGGTATTTGGTACACTTGGTGCATTTCTATTTACAACCTTAACAGGCAAGGGTATGGAACTAGATAGTAGTATATTCTTAACACTGATAGTGGCAATTACAGTTGGTCAAATCACCTACAACATCGTAAAACAAAAAAGCTTATCAATGATACAAAAGCTTGTTTGGCCACCCTTACTATTTATAGTAGGTATTGTGATTTATGCATTAATGTACAATGGTATTACAATTTTAATGCATGACACACCAATGGCTGTGGTTGCAATTCCGGTAACACCTTTTGAAATAGGTTTTGGTATTGTATTCCTTATTGGTTTCTTTATAATGAAACTCGGATTTTATCGAAGAATACCTTGGCTATATGTTAAGTTACTTAATATCTCGCAACCGTTTAAAAAGTCAGTATTAACCTATACAAAATCTAATTAATATGTCAGTTAATATTCAAAATAGTATTGAAAAAGCTTCTAAGGTAATAGGTCACACTTGGCCACTTTATTCATTTGTAACATCAAACCCATTGTCAGGATATGAGAAAATGTCTTTTACAAAAGCAACGCAGCACGCTAAGGAAGATTTAGGGGCAAGAGTATTTCCAGATGGTTCTGTTTTCAGTAAAGCTTGTAGTAGCGGTGAAATAGACCCAATTCTATTAGAAAATGCATTAAAAGATAATGGCTTTAGCCAATCTTTAGATTATTATTTAGATCAACTGAAAGGAGAAAATAGTATTATTAAAAAAAGAGAGTCAAGCAAACTAGATATTATCATGTCTAAGTGGTTATCCTCTTTTATGGATGAAGGTATAGCTGAGTGGCAAATGCCAGATAAAAGTGAAGGTTTTTATAGTGCCTGGAGAAAACTAGCCAAATATGACAATGATTTAAACATTAAGAAAACAAGTTCTATTCCTAAAACAAGTTTAGAGGCTCTTGAAATTGTTTTAGCTGAAGTTTCTAAAGATAACTATGAGTCTGTTTTTAGATTTCATTTAGCGGCTTTACCAGGCTGGACAGGCTACATCAATCACAGAAATCATTATAATTCACCATGGCAAGAAGCTTTCCCTATTACTATTCAAGATTACTTGGCAGTGCGCTTATGGATAGCTAAAAACCTGAATTATAATATTGTTCCTACTAAATCGGAGACCTCACCAGACGACTCATTTTCTAAGCTACAACTTACCTTTCTAAAAGCCTGGGAAAAAAGTTTTCAAAAGAGTTTATTAAAAGAGATAGATGTTACAGAAGCGAATCATAGTGAACCATCTACACCAGATGCACAACTTGTATTCTGTATCGATACGCGTAGCGAATTAATTAGAAGACATGTAGAGTCTCAAGGTAATTATGAAACATTTGGTTATGCTGGTTTTTTTGGTATAGCGATGGATTATGAAAATTTAGAGGATGGCATACAGCGAAAATCATGCCCTCCAATCCTAAATTCTGCCTACAAGGTAGAAGAAAAAGCTCAACAGAATAAGTCTGATGTCTTTAAAAAACATCAAAGAAGGACAAAACAAGTTAAGTTTTCTGAGTACTTCAGAAAGCGTATGAAAAACATGTTACCTTCTGCATTTGGTTATGTTGAAGGGTCTGGTTTCTTCTATGGACTATCTATGATTGCCAGAACCTTAATTCCTAATACAATCTATAGTTTTAAGAAAAATAATGTTGTAAAACATGAAGACTTTTGCGAAACTGAGATACACACATGTAAATCGGATTCAAAAGAAACTCAAGGTATTCCAATTGCAGAGCAAGTGGCTATTGTAAAATCTGGTTTTGATTTAATGGGTTGGAAAAATTTTGCCGAGCTAGTTGTGTTTACTGGTCATGGAGGTCATTCAGCCAATAATCCGTTTAATTCGAGTTTAGATTGTGGAGCTTGTGCAGCTAGTCCTGGTAGGCATAATGCACGTATGCTTGCAAAAATGGCAAATAATGAGCAAATAAGGGAGATACTTTTAAATGAGTATAATATTTCAATTCCTAAAAGAACAGTATTCATTGGTGCAGAACACAATACAACAACTGATGAAATAGTATTATTTGATGCTCAGATACCTCAATCGCATCAAAAAGCACTCAAGAATTTGAAGAAAGATTTAATAAGAGTTCAGGAAACAGCAACTCAAGAACGACTAGCTGTTACGACAAGTAGCGTAAAACTTGCTAATATAAAAGCAAGTAGTTGGTCAGAAACACGTCCAGAATGGGGATTAGCAAAAAATGCAGGTTTTGTAGTGGGTTCTAGAGCACTTACTAAAAACAAACACCTAGGAGGTAGATGCTTTTTACACTCGTATGATTGGGAAAAAGACTCTAAAGGAACAGCCTTAGAGGGTATAATGCAAGGTCCTATGGTAGTAACACAATGGATAAATAACCATTACTATTTTTCTACTGTAGACAACAATAAGTTTGGAGGTGGCTCTAAAATAACACATAATGTTACGGGTAATTTTGGTGTGGTACAAGGTAATGGAGGTGATTTAAAAATGGGTTTACCATTGCAGTCTCTCAACGAAACTGATAAGGATATGTATCATCAACCATTACGACTTTCAGTTCTAATACATGCTCCACTGAGCAGAGTGAGTAATATAATTGCCGATAATGCTAACATTAAAGATTTATTAGATAACGAGTGGATTTATTTAATGGTAATGAATCCAGAAGAAAGTAATAGTATTTTGCAATATGATAATAACTTAAATTGGAAATATATTTCAAAAGAGGTTAGTAATAAAAAGGAAATTAAAGAGACTACCAATAAAAGAGTCTTAGAGGAAGTCTTCGCATAAGAATTTATTTAATGAAGTATGTAAAAGTTAGATTTAAAGCCTTCAAAAATTACCCTTATTTGTATTAAGTGATTTAAAATAATATGGCATTAGTTCAGCTGTCCATAAGGCTTTGATAGTAGTATAAAAACCGTTAGTTCGACCGTCATATACTTCGGTATTTTTATGAAGAAAAGTCAATAATTTCGCTAACGACTTGCCTTAATTCTTTTGACAATACTGAAGCTCTCCATGGGTGTTTTGTATTAAACACATGATCTGCTTCATTGAT
>NZ_CBFHMI010000030.1:0-28452 GCF_965656915.1 Winogradskyella sp.
CTTGTTTTGAAGAATCACAGGACTCTGCAAGCATTATTAAAGCGAATAAGCTAAATAAAAATTTCATCTTAAAGTGTTTTGATAATGAAAGTTACACTTTTAATGCCAAACTCTTAAGACAACATCATAATTGCCTTTTTTAGAGAAGCAATGAAGATATCAATTTCTTGCTTTGTGTTGTAAAACATAAATGATGCTCTAATAGTCCCAGGAATTTGATAGAAATCCATTATTGGTTGTGCACAATGGTGCCCAGTACGCACTGCTATACCCATTTTATCTAGTATTGTACCAATATCATATGGATGAATTGAGCCAACATTAAAAGATATCACAGATGTTTTGTGCTCTGCGGTACCATAAATCTTCAATCCTTCTATTTGCAACAATTGTTCTGTTGCATATTCTAAGAGTGTATTTTCGTATGCAGCTATCGTATCAAACCCAATAGCATTCATATAATCTAAAGCAGCACCAAAAGCAATGCCGCCACAGACGTTTGGTGTACCAGCCTCAAATTTGTGCGGTAAACCTGCATATGTTGTTTTTTCAAAAGATACTTCTGCAATCATTTCCCCACCACCTTGATATGGTGGTAATTTTTTAAGCCACTTTTCTTTACCATATAGCATACCAATACCTGTAGGGCCACAAATTTTATGAGCTGAGCATACATAGAAATCTGCATCTAAAGCCTGTACATCTGGTTTAATATGAGGGCAAGATTGTGCGCCATCTATCAAAACTGCCGCGCCAACCGAATGTGCTTTTTGTATAATAGTTTTAATTGGGTTTATAGTTCCTAAAGCATTTGAAATATGATTAACAAAAACCAACTTGGTATTTTCATTTAAAAGCGAGTCAAATTCTGAAAGTATCAACTCACCATCTTCATTCATTGGGATTACTCTGAGACTTGCTCCTGTGCGTTCACACAACATTTGCCAAGGTACAATGTTACTGTGGTGTTCTAAGGCAGAAACCAATACTTCATCTCCTTTTTTTAATAAGTATGCAAATCCATTGGCTACTAAATTTATACCATGTGTGGTACCAGAAGTAAAAATAATCTCGTGCGCTTTAGCGGCATTAAAGTGCTTTTGAATTTTTGTACGAGCTTGCTCGTAAGCATCCGTAGCTTCTTGGCTCAACGCATGAACACCTCTATGAATGTTGGCATTATAATTAGAATAGTAATCAACAATTGTATCGATAACCTGCTTTGGTGTTTGTGAAGTTGCCGCATTGTCGAAATATATGAGTGGTTTTCCGTTTACAGCTCTATTTAGAATGGGAAAATCTTTTCTTATTTTTTGTATGTCTAGCATAATATCTAATTCCATATACAAAGATACAAAGCAAAGCATTTAAACTAAAACATATAACGCATAGCTTTTGGGCATTAAAGCAAAAAAACAAACATTTTTTGTAAATACATTTAAATAAAATGTATATTTGGCATATGTATAGTAAAGAATTAACAAAAGGAACCTTGCAACCAATCATTTTATCCGTAATTAATAATAAGGGTAAAATGTATGGTTATGAGATTACGCAAGAAGTGAAAAAGATGACCGCAGGTAAAATAGATATTTCTGAAGGCGCATTATACCCAATTTTACATAAGCTTGAAGCAAAAAAGGTTTTAGAGACCGAAAAGGTGTATATAGGTAAGCGTGTTAGAAAGTATTACAAAGTAACCAGAGAAGGGAAGAAAATGGTGGAAAGTGTTACAGAGGAAATTAATGACTTTATTAATACGCTTAACTTAATTTTTAATCCTAAACCTATATAAATAATGGAACTATCAGAAAAACACATCGTATTTATTGATAATAGCTTGTCCTTATATGGTGTTAAAGATGAAAATCTTAAAGAAGATTTACTAGACCACATTTGCACATATATTGAAGAGCAAGAAACAGGTGATTTTAATAAACTCTATCAACAAGCGTTACAAAAATTTGGTGGTTATACTAGTTTTCAAAATTTACAATTAGAAACAAATCATCAGAAATTAGCTAAAGAAATCATTACAGTGAATAAGTTGAAGTTCTCATTAGGCTTTGTTGTTATCCTTTTACTGGTTGTGAGTTTAATTTTTCAAATGATGAGCTGGCCTTATGCCAATGCTTGGTTGCTTGGTGCCATAGCTGTCTCGGTGTTAGTCATCTTACCAACGCATTTATATGCTAATTATAAAAAATCTATTCACAAATATTAATAAACAAATCTCTCATGAAAAAATCATTTTACATCTTAGGTTTTATAACCTTTTTTATTCTCGGTATTGGTGCTATGTTTGAGTTTTTAACTTGGCCATACAGAGGTGTTATTGTATTTATTGGGTTCTTATTTCTCAATTTTGGTCTTATACCAACCTATTTTTATCAAAAATATAAGCAATGTCAATCCTAAAATATAGTGTTGCATGTTTTGTTTTTTTGATTTTCTGCCATCTCAAAGCCCAAGAGAACATCTCAGAAAGTATTAACGAATTATTAAAAGTCTATGACTCTAATGGCGAGCCAGGATTAAGTGTTAAGGTTATAAGAGACGGCGAATCTATTTATTCCAAAGGTCTAGGACTTTCTAATTTAGATTATGATATTAAGAATTCCGATTCCACGGTACATAATATTGCATCAATTACAAAGCAATTTACGGCAGCAGCTATTTGGGCATTAATCAATGAAGATAAACTAAGTTTAGAAGATGATATAAGAACTTATTTTCCAGAATTTCCAGATTATGGGGAAGTCGTTAAAATCAAACATTTATTAAATCACACCAGTGGCATAAGAAATTATCATACATTAATGTATTTGTCAGGTTTTGACTATGATAACAATTATTACGACAATAACACGGTTTTAGAATTAGCAAAACGGCAAAAAAATCTTAACCATTCGCCAAATGAAAAAGTAAGCTATTCAAACACCAATTATAATTTATTGACCATTATTGTTGAACGAATTTCAGGACAAAACTTGAATGACTATTTAAGACTTAAAATACTAGAACCTTTAAAAATGAATTCTACATTTGTAAGGGTAGAGCACGGAAGACCTATAAAGAACCGAGCGATAGGATATGCACCAGATGGTAATGGATTTAAATACTCAGTCAATAATCAACTAAGTTATGGTGCAGGTAGCATGGGTTCTACAGTCAATGATTTGGCGATTTGGACGCAAATGCTCAATGAACAAGTTTCAGAATTTAAACCTTTAGCACAATTTTTAAAACAAACCGAAACTTTAAACTCAGGAGATAGGGCTAACTACGCACGAGGATTAACAATTGATAATTATAAAGGATTTGAAGCGGTTGGTCATAGCGGTTATGGTTTTGGAGCTCGTTCTCATTTAATTGCTGTTAAGAAAAAGCAGTTGGGCGTTATAGTCTTAACAAATACACAAACTATTGATGCGACGCGTATAGCTTATCAAATTTTAGATATTCTTCTAAAAGATGAAAAAATGAAAGCAGAAAAAGCTATTCACTTTTCATTTAAAAAACAAGATATTAACAAATTTACCGGAGAATTTAAAGAAGTAAATAGTGACATGACCATGAAACTATTTGTAGAAAATGACACTTTAAAAGCTTTGGGTTCAATGGGTAAAATACCAGTTGCTCTTGTACAATACGCCACAAATAAATTCCATAGATTACAAAGCGAAAATGTTAAGTATGATTTTACAGCGTCACCCAATCATGATATGGTAATTTCATTTGGTGGAACACCATTTTATTTTGAACACGCCCAATTTATTGATGCCACTTCAGTAAATGTAGAAGATTTTATAGGTGACTTTTATTCAGAAGAGTTAGGCGTTAACTATCATTTTTACACAGAAGAAAATATGCTTAAACTAAGCTATAAAGAAAACGAAACGATTTCACTAAAACCGATTCAATTAAATCAGTTTGGTAATGGTGACAGAACGTTATATCATTTTGTAAAAGATAAAAACAATAAGGTTATAGGAATGCTCTTGTCTTGCGATGGCACTGTAAAAGACATTGTTTTTAAAAAGAAAAGGATTGCTGACTAGCAATCCTTCTTAAGTAATATTATTGTTTATTGTGAAATTTATAAATCAAACCCAATATTAACACCTAACTTGCTAGCAATAAGCTTGGTAATTCTATTTTTCAATTCAGGAATTTTTACCGAATCCAAAACGTTATTACTAAAAGCAAACATCAACAGAGCTCTGGCTTCTTTTTCTGGTATACCACGAGAACGCAAGTAAAACATTGCACTTTCGTCTAATTGACCTATTGTACAACCGTGAGAACATTTTACATCATCTGCAAAAATTTCTAATTGCGGTTTTGTGTTTATGCTCGCTTTGTCGCTAATTAAAATATTGTTATTAGCTTGGAAGGCATTTGTTTTTTGTGCTTCCTTTTCAACGACAACCTTACCATTAAAAACGCCAGTTGCTTTATCATCGAAGATACCTTTATAATCCTGATGACTTTCACAATTAGGTTCTATGTGATGAACTAACGTGTTATGGTCTACATGTTGCTTATCTCCAATGATAGTAATACCTTTCATTGTAGAATCAATACGCTCACCATTTTGATAAAAATTGAGATTGTTTCTCACTAACTTTCCACCAAATGAAAACGTATGAACTTTAGCTATACTTTCTTGTTTTTGATTGACAAACGTATTATCAATTAATGACGCTGTTTGTCTGTCATTCTGAATTTTATAGTAATCTACAATAGCGCGTTTATTAGCAAAAATTTCTGTAACACTATTTGTTAAAACCGGATTGTCGGTTAAACTCTGATGACGTTCAATAATCTGAACGTGAGAGTTTTCGTCTACGACTACTAAATTACGTGGTTGCAACATTAATGCTGCCTCATTACCGGTTGAAAAGTGAATAATTTGAATAGGTTTTTCTACCAATTTATTCTTTGGGATATGTATATAAGCTCCTTCTGCTGAAAATGCTGTATTTAATGACGATAATCCACCTTTAGGCGCAATTTTATTAAAATAATTTTCTATAACAAGCCTGTACTTTGGCTTTGATAATGCCGCAGACATTAAACACACATCTATACCATCGTGTGTGGTTTGAGACAAATGAGACGAGTACTTACCATCAATAAATATAATTTTGTATGCGTCTATATCGTGTATAAAGTACTTTTTTACATCTTTAAATTCTAAAGCATTTTCGTGCTTTGGAAAAACACTATAGTTGTGCTTAAGTATTGAATTTAACGAGGTATATTTCCATGCTTCTTGACGCTTACTTGGAAAACCTTCAGCTTCAAAAGTTTTTATAGCTTCTGTTCTAATATCATGTACTGGAGAATCAACATCTACAGTGTCTTCAAAAGCCATAAAAGAGGATACTAACTTTTCTTTTAATTCCATTTGCTTAATTTTTAAGCGTTTACTTCTTCTTTAATCCAATCGTAACCTTTCGCTTCTAATTCGTGTGCTAATTCTTTTGTTCCGGACTTTACAATTCGTCCATTGTGCAGAACGTGCACAAAATCGGGTTCTATATAATCTAATAATCTCTGGTAATGTGTAATAATAATTACAGCATTGTCTTTAGATTTTAATTTATTCACACCATTAGCAACAATACGAAGCGCATCTATATCTAACCCAGAATCAGTTTCATCTAAAATAGCTAGTTTTGGCTCTAACATTGCCATTTGAAAAATTTCGTTACGTTTCTTTTCTCCACCAGAGAACCCCTCATTTAAGGAACGTGATAAGAACTTACGATCTATTTCCAGCATTTCAGATTTCTCACGAATCATTTTTAGCATTTCGTTAGCTGGCATGTCTTCAAGACCTTTCGCTTTGCGCGTCTCATTGATTGCTGTTTTCATAAAGTTGGTCACACTAACTCCAGGAATTTCTACAGGATATTGAAACGATAAAAACACACCTTTATGAGCACGTTCTTCAGCAGATAGCTCATCTATATTTTCACCTTCTAATAATATTTCACCTTTATCTACTTCATACTCTTCTTTACCAGCAACAACTGATGCTAGAGTACTTTTACCAGAACCATTTGGTCCCATAATAGCGTGTACTTCTCCTGGTTTAACATGAAGGTTAATACCTTTTAAAATTGCTTTGTCTTCTACACTTGCGTGCAAGTTATTTATTTTTAACATAATCTTAATTTGCTAATTTTATAACGTCGTCTTTATTTGTATCTGGTGCTTCGACCTTTAATATTTCCTTAATTTCTACCATATATGGCCAGGCACTACTTTTATCTGTGTTTACTAATTTTTTAACACGGATAGTAACGTTTACCATATCATATATATCTGTTTTTAGGGGCTTTACCTGCTCCTCTAATAACTTCATGTTATCATCTACAACAACACTATAAACCGTATTATCATTTTTTTGGATAACAGCAGCATTTTTAGCTTCATCAAAAACGAAGTCGCCTTTTATGGTGATGAAGCCATCATTCTGATCATAAGACTTCGACCTGTTTTCTTCTAGATTTACCTCTTGTTTAGCTTCACTTTTGCAAGCAAGTACAAGGACGCACAAGATTATATTGAAACTGATTTTTTTCATTGAATTAATTTTTATCCTACCGAACCTTCTAAACTTATTTCTAATAATTTTTGAGCCTCAACAGCAAACTCCATTGGTAATTTGTTTAGGACCTCTTTACTGAATCCATTTACAATTAAAGCAATAGCTTTTTCTGTGTCTATACCACGTTGATTACAATAGAAGATTTGATCTTCACCAATTTTACTGGTTGTAGCTTCGTGCTCTATTTGAGCCGTTTTATTTTTTGCCTCTATATATGGGAATGTATGTGCTCCACACGCATTACCCATTAATAAACTATCACATTGAGAAAAGTTACGCGCATTATCTGCTCTAGAGTTAATTTGTACTAATCCACGGTAAGAGTTTTGTGATTTACCTGCAGAAATACCTTTAGAAATGATCGTAGATTTTGTATTTTTTCCTAAATGAATCATTTTAGTACCTGTATCTGCTTGCTGGTAATTATTTGTAACAGCAATAGAATAAAACTCACCCACTGAATTATCGCCTTTTAATACACAAGATGGGTATTTCCATGTTACGGCAGATCCTGTTTCTACCTGTGTCCATGAAATTTTCGCATTGTTTTCGCAAAGTCCTCGTTTAGTCACAAAATTAAAGACACCACCTTTACCTTCAGAATTTCCCGGATACCAGTTTTGTACCGTCGAATATTTTATTTCAGCATCATCAAGAGCAATTAACTCCACCACAGCAGCATGTAACTGATTTTCGTCTCTACTTGGTGCTGTACAACCTTCTAAATAACTCACATAACTGCCTTCGTCTGCAACCACTAAAGTTCTTTCAAACTGACCGGTTCCTGCTTGGTTAATTCTAAAATATGTTGAAAGTTCCATAGGACAACGGACTCCTTTTGGAATGTAACAGAAACTACCATCACTAAATACCGCTGAGTTTAATGCCGCGTAAAAATTATCTTTTTGTGGCACCACAGTACCGATGTATTTCTTAACTAATTCTGGGTGCTCCTGAATGGCTTCAGAAATACTCATAAAGATGATTCCTTTTTCCGCTAAGGTCTTTTTAAAAGTCGTCGCAACAGAAACAGAATCTACAACGACATCCATAGCCACACCTGCTAATTTTTTCTGCTCATCGAGAGAAATACCTAATTTTTCAAAAGTGGCTAATAGTTCTGGATCTACCTCATCGATACTATCGTATTTAGGTTTACTGTTGGGCGCAGAATAATATGAAATAGCCTGAAAATCTGGTTTTTCATAATGCACATTTGCCCATTCAGGTTCAGTCATTTCTTTCCAAACTTTAAAAGCTTCTAATCGCCATTCCGTCATCCATTCTGGTTCGTTTTTTTTCTTAGAAATTGCTCTAACAATTTCTTCATTTAAACCAATTGGAAATGTTTCTGACTCTATATCTGTGTAAAAACCATATTCGTATTCTTTGGTTTTTAACTCTTCTCTTAAATCGTCTTCAGTATACTTTGACATCTTTTTCTAAATTTTTTTAAAGTGAAAATGATTCACCACAACCACAAGTTCTATTGGCATTAGGATTGTTAAAGACAAAACCAGTTCCATTTAAACCACCAGAGTACTCTAAAGTTGTTCCGATGAGGTATAGAAAGCTCTTTTTGTCAACAATTATTTTTATGCCATTATCTTCAAAGACCTTATCGTCTTCAAGATGTGAGTTATCAAATTTTAAATCGTAAGACAAACCAGAACAGCCACCACTTTTAACACCAACTCTAACGAAATCAGTGTCAGAATTATAGCCGTCGTCAGTCATTAGTTCAATGACTTTTTTCTTTGCTTGTTCAGAGACTTTAATCATAATGTTTAACTAGATTAGTTCTAAATAGAATGCAAATATACAATATAAGGAAGGTTTAACCATATTTACTAACATTATATTAGCATATGATTTAATAGGATATAGCTATAGAAAAAAATGAGTGTTTGCGAGTGTTTTAAGAACTCAATATTAATCGGGAAAGACGAAGTCTAAGATGATACAATTCTCTTAAGGTTGATTGTATTTCTTCACTAGCAATTTTGGTTTCAATAAAATTACCTTTTGAGTCTGTATGAGTTACGGTACCACAATTACAGCATTTTAATTCTGTAGAAGATTTAGGAGACGTTTCTGATTTCACATAATTGTGACCAAAAACGGCACACGAAAGTGCGTTGTCTGAAGTAGGTTTCATCTCTTTAATACATTTGGGATAATTAAATTAGTAAAAACCGTTACAGATTAGACAGATTTCACCTACTTTTCGATGAAATACATACTATTTTAACCAAATTACTAAGCTTTTTAATCTTGAAAATCGGGATTATTAAGAAATGAAGGGTCTGAAAGCGTTAGTAGAAATGCAATTAAATCTGCTTTTTCTTGTGGCGATAACTGTACACCTCCTTCATCTATTTTTTTCATAAGCGGATCAATAGTAGGAGAGTTTTGTAAACCTTCGCTATAATGATCAATGACTTCATCCAGTGTTGCAAATCTTCCATCGTGCATGTAAGGCGCAGAATAGGCTAAATTACGTAGTGAAGGTGTACGGAATTTACCATTATCATTAGGATCTCCTGTAACTTCGCCTAAACCTAAATCTGTAAATGTTGCATCTAAGCCGTTGTTGTGAAAATCATTATCTGTCCACAATGGATTGTTCGGATTCCCATGACAATGAAAGCAATCTCCTTTATCTTCTCTTAAAAAAATATCTAAGCCGTTTAATTCTTGTGGTGTTAGACTTTCTTCTCCCAAAGAATATTTATCAAATTTTGAACTGGCTGAAATTAGTGTTCTTTCAAATTGAGCAATGGCTTTTGTTGTTAGTTCTTGTGTAATTGTGTTAGTGTTAAATGCTAAGCGAAACAGTTCAGGATATTCGGGATGATTTTGTAATCTATCGACAACATTGTCCCAATTACTATGAAGTTCAATAGGATTCTCAACTGGCTCAACAGCTTGTCTTTCTAAACTCAAAGCAGAGCCACCCCAGTTAAAACGTTCGTTGTAATTCCAGGCCAAATTGAATAATGGCATGGAATTTCTTGTCCCAAAAACACCATCAATTCCGACACTTGTTGGTGTATTATCCGTAAATGTATTTTGAGGTTTGTGGCAACTTGCACAAGACTGTGTGCCATTTTCAGATAGTATTCTGTCAAAAAACAGTTTTTTCCCTAAGACTATCCCTTCTAATGTTTGCGGATTATCATTAGGTATGATTGGTGAAATAATATTTTCGGCAAATAATTCCGGAATATTTAAAGGTTGCGGTGTTGGTTCATAACCATTACTATCATCACTTGAGCAACTTATTGATAGAAGCGCAATGCAAACAATATGTAACCAATAACCTCTCATTTAATCAATGGAATATTGTAATACACTATTTAGACTAAACACACTTTGTCCATTCTCATACATTAATATTTGGGCTGCAGAATTTGGCATTAGCATCTGATTTAAAACATTTAAATCCCATACATTTGGATTTTTAAACCATTCAGAAATATCCATGGAAACTCTAATTTCTGAGTTTACGGAAAGATCTATACTTCCTAAATCAACTTCAAAAAAGGTGTCTTGAGGAAAGGTAGGGTTTGGTCCAGGATTATCAGCGGCTCTTATAGCATGATAATTATAGCCTT
The DNA here is from genome assembly GCF_965656915.1 of Winogradskyella sp. Classification (GTDB taxonomy): domain Bacteria; phylum Bacteroidota; class Bacteroidia; order Flavobacteriales; family Flavobacteriaceae; genus Winogradskyella. The sequence continues at coordinate 10,240 of NZ_CBFHMI010000030.1, forward strand.
GTTCTTCCATGCTAGCATTAATGAATTTACCATCTAATTGCATATAATGATAGCCACCACCTAACATGTCTGGAACGTTAAATGACGCTGAGTTTAAGTCTGGATAATTTTCTGCATTATCTTCATTGTCTAATCCAAAAGTGAAGGAGACATTGTAAGTGCCTGCAGGTAATTCCGTTTCAGGAGTAAATATAACATCATTATTAGTGACATCCACAAGATTGTGATTGTCTAAGATAATTGGGTCACCAGTTAACGGAGTAAATGAAATGTCTGAGATTACGTATCTCAATCGTTCAATACTCAATAAATCTCCATTGGCATTGGTATATTGAATAGCATCAAAATTTATATTTGATATTAAAGATCCATCCCAGTAGTGCATGAATGTAAAAGTGGTAGACACTTTATCGGCCTCGTTATTATCGTCACTATTACTACAAGAAAACCCTAACACTGCTATTGCTAAGCATACTATTAATTTTTTCATTTTAATTAAGCTTTATCACTAATAAATCTTTAAATCCTTTATTTTCTATAACATCACCATCATCACTGGTTGTGTCACCAACAGCAACGACCGATTCATCATTTAGTTCTGCCACACCATATGCAAAATCTATATTAGAACCACCAATTGTTCTTTCCCATTCTAAGCTACCATTATCATCTACTTTTACAACCCAGGCATCATTTTGACCTTTATTTTCAGATACATCAATGTCATTACTTCTGGAGCTACCTGCTAATAAATAACCATTGTCTTGAGTTTTTACCAAAGCACGTGCGACGTCAAAACTAGATCCGCCAATGGTTTTTTCCCAAAGTAAATTTCCATTGGGTGAGATTTTAATTAGCCATAAATCTGCAGCTCCGTTATTGGATGAAATATCATTATCACTACTTCTTGTGTCTCCAGCAATAACATAATTTCCGTCATTGGATTTTACAATGGCTCTAGCTTCATCGATTTGGTCTCCGCCAAAGGACTTTTCCCAAACCAATTCGCCACTTGAAGAGATTTTAATAACCCAAAAATCATAAGACCCAATGTTGTTTGATATATCAGTATCATTACTATCAGATCCACCAACAATTATATACCCATTATCCTCAGTTTGCACGGCTGATTCTGGTATGTCTGTAAAGTTCCCACCGAAGTATTGACTCCATTCAAGCTCTCCTTGTGCATCTAATTTTAATGCCCAGTAATCGCCACCAGCATGTCTATTATTTGTTCTCGAAGTATTACCTTGTCCACCTGATGCTGTTACATCTAATATTCCACTGATAAAGTAGCCTGAATCACTAGTTTGAATAACAGATAATCCTGAATCGGCTCCTTGATAACCAAACGATTTTTGCCATAACATATTTCCTGAAGCATCTAGTTTTGCTAACCAATAATCTTGTAAACCAAAATTTTCTGTCACATCACCATCATTGCTAAAACTATGACCCAAAATAGCATAACCACCATCTAGTGTTTGTAGGATGGAACGACCTCTGTCATCTGCCGACCCTCCATAGGTTTTATTCCATATAATGTCGTTTTGAGCATTAAATTTTATGACCCAGTAATCAAAACTATCATTTTGCTTATCTGTAATATCGAAATCTGAACTTTGTGTATATCCTAAAATAGCATAGCCACCATCATTTGTGGCAATTATAGATTGACCACTTTCATTATTACTCCCACCGAGTGTTATTACTGACTCAACTTTAATAGAATCTGATTGCGCATCATCATCACTGCTGCAGCCTAAAAAAATTAAAGCAACGACAATAAATTTGATGTATAATGACCATTTGTACATAATTAGTTTGTTGGTCTGATGATAAATAAGCCTCCTTCTATATCGCTTACAACAATATTACCACTTTCAAAAAATGGATAAATATTCCAGGCACCATGAAAATCGGTTTCGTCATCAGGAATATAAGTGTCAAAAAATCCTGTCTCAACCATAACACCAGCATCAATTCCAGATACATCCACAGCTCTTACACCAGCAGCATAATTAGCGATGTAGAATGTATCTCCTACAACATAACCGTTATGATCAATTGAAGGTGTAGGACCAAAGTAATCCATATGAAACACTGGGTTATCAAGATCAGAGAAATCAAAAACAATAGTTCTGGTGTTGCCACCAAAATTAATTTCATCGACTTCATCTCCAAGTAAAAAGTATTCCATGTTGTCTGTAAACCATCCTTGATGCGTATAACCAATATCACTATACGCTATCGTTGAGATTTGACTAGGTGCATTTTTATCAGTCACATCTACGATAACCACTTCATTTTCATTGCTACCAATTAATATCTCTCTACCAATATAGTCGGTGTCAGGTCCATCGTAGGTGACCACCTGAGCATCGTGAGAATAAGAAGCGTTGGCATAACCACCAGCAGCGGTCGGTGATGTTGGATTTTGAATATTTACAAAATGCGGACCGCCGTTAAATGTTAGCGAACCAACAACGTAAGCATATCCACTGTCTTCATTGATGATAATATTATGTGAGCTGCCAAATTCAGTATATAAAGCATCTGCGGTAAATGATTCAGGAGGATTGGTTACATTTCTTAAACGCGTTAAGTCAAAAACCTGCATACCATGGCCAGGAGCTTCACTCACAATAAAGGCATGGTTGTTATAGGTTTTAACATCTCTCCATAAGCTATTCGATGTTGCTGTAGGTAGGCTTCCTAAAAATATAGGGTTAGCAGCATCAGTAACATCTACAAAAGCGGTATTGGTTGTTGTACCAACCAAAGCATATTCTCTACCAGTATCAGGATCGGTCCAGCCCCAAGAATCATTACCTTCTGCACCATCTCCTCCTAAAATATTTACTGGTATTTGACTCATTAAATCAAAACCATTACAAGGATGATTGTTGGCAAATCCATTAATACATGGAAATTGTGGCACAATTGTATTGTCATCGCAAGCATCACCAATACCATCATTATCACTATCTTCCTGGTTTGGATTTGGAAATGTTGGACAATTATCATTTACATCTAATATACCGTCATTATCATCATCTTCATCACAGGCATCACCGAAACCGTCACTATCTGTATCAATTTGATTGGTGTTAGGTACATCTTTACAATTATCAAATGCATTTACAATGCTGTCATTGTCAAGGTCTGCATTGCTTGGGTTTACAGGCTCGTCTTCAGAACAACTTAAGTTCAAAATCATAATCACTAAAGCGAGTGGAAACAAGATTTTCTTTAGGGCATACATAAATAGAATATATTTTTTAGCAAATTAATGCAAAAATTGCACATGTAATAAATTGCGTCATAAATTATACCAATAATACCTTGGTATTAAAAAAACATAATATTTTTGCAACATGCTAGAAGATAAAAATCCACAACGTACTCCTTTAAGCGAGTTAGGAGAATTTAAGTTAATAGAACATCTCACAGAGAATTTTAAAGTCACCCAAAAATCAACCATTAAAAGTATTGGTGATGATGCGGCCATTTTAAATCATGGTAAAAATCAGGTAGTCGTATCTACAGATTTATTGGTAGAAGGAGTCCATTTTGATTTGAGTTATGTACCACTAAAGCATTTAGGCTATAAAGCCGTCATTGTGAATCTATCAGATGTTTATGCCATAAATGCTATGGCGACTCAGGTGACCGTATCTATTGCAGTCTCTAACCGTTTTCCACTTGAAGCTTTAGAAGAATTATATTCAGGAATTGAAACAGCAGCAAAATTATACAATATTGATGTTGTCGGTGGTGATACCACGTCTTCAACATCTGGATTAATAATTTCAGTCACAGCTATTGGTGAGATAGAAAAAGGAAATGAAGTCTTAAGATCTGGTGCAAAACCAAATGACCTATTGGTTATTACAGGTGATATTGGTGGTGCCTATATGGGTTTACAAGTATTAGAACGCGAAAAGGAAGTGTTTAAAGTAAATCCTAATAGTCAGCCAGACTTATCTATGTATTCATATATTATCGAACGTCAATTGAAACCAGAAGCTCGAAAAGATATTGTTGAGTTACTCAAACAATTAGAGGTGAAGCCAACGAGTATGATAGATATTAGTGATGGTTTATCTTCTGAAGTCATACATCTTTGTAAGCAAAGTAAGGTTGGAGTAGATCTTTATGAAACTAAAATTCCTCTAGATCCACAGGTCATTTCTACATGCGAAGAGTTTAATATAGATAGTACGACTATTGCTTTAAATGGTGGTGAAGATTATGAGTTACTTATGACAATTTCTCAGGAAGACTATCCTAAGATTAAAGGCAATCCTAATTTGACAGTTATAGGATATATGACAGAAGAAGTTAATGGGATGCACTTGGTGACAAGAGCAGAAGAGAAAATTCCGATTATAGCGAAGGGTTGGAATGCGCTTAATGATCAGCCATAAAAAGCTTTTGACCTTTTTCGAGACGTTTTTTGTGAACGCGATTTAAAACAGAATTAATTTCTTTAAATTTTGGAGTTAAAGGAATGAATTTTCCATTGCCATCTATAGTCATTTCAGACCTGCAATTTTTGCATTTGTACTCTTTAACATGGTATGTTATATTTTTTGACACCTGATAATCGTGACCAAATAACGAGCAGTATACATTCTTCATTCTAAACTTATCTTCTTATGGGATTAAAATACTAGGGACTTTAAATATAAGAAAATGAGTTGTTCACATGTTATGAACAATTAATAAATCGATGAACGGAGTGTTTTTTGCTTCAAACGTCTCATTCTTATAGTATAGATTTGTTCTAAAGCAGAATTAATGTCTTTGTATTTTGGCGTTAATACGCGGAGTTTACCATTGCTGTCTGTAGTTAATTGTTTTTTGCAGCATTTGCAGGTATACTCTTTTACATGATTGGTGACTTTTTTAGTGACCTTATAATTGTGGCCAAAAAAGTCGCAATAGAGTTTAGTAGGTGTCATGGTAGATTTGTTTTATCATAATTTTTTTGGTTGAGTAAACTTAGAAAAAAAAGTAATTAAAAACGTTTAAGAGAACTATTTTTCGATAAAACGTAATAAAAAGTAAGATAATTCTGATTTATTTTCAATATGACTCATATGCCCTTCTGATAATTCTTCAAAATCAATAGTAGTATTATCTACTTTAGCTCTCAGCTGTTTTGAATTCACCAAATTGTCTTTTTTACCAACGATAAGAAGTTTATGTCCTTTGATATTTTTAAAAACTTCCAAACGATTAGGTCGCAGCATCATACCTTCTTGTGCTGCAATATAACCTTGCACTGACGTATTAAGAGCTATTTGCAGTGTTGTTTGATATTCATACTTAAAACTTATTCTACTTTCAGGAGCAAACAAATTAGCAAACGATAGTCGTACCAAATTATCATAATTGGTTTTTGCCATTTCATTGGCACGAGTTCTTAAAAGCTGACGATCTTTATCATCCGCTTCAAATGTAGAATTCATTAAACACAAGCCTTCAAAAAGCTGAGGTGCTTTTTCTGCTAAAGCCAAAGCCACATAGCCTCCCATAGAATGACCAACCACATGCGCTTTTTCAATTTTTAAGTGAATCAATACGGCAAGTACTGCATCAGCCATATCTTCCATAGTGTGCACATAACCAATACAGTCTGTTTGTCCATGACCTAAAAGATCTATACAAATCACCTGATGACTTCTTGAAAATTCAGGAATAAAATCGTTCCACATATCTATGGTTTCTAAAAAACCATGTAGTAAAACTAGGGTAGGGCCATCACCTGAAACTGTATAATGAATGGTACCATTTTTATAATCGAGATTCATAATTACAAAGATATATTTTGAAAGTCGTTAGTCGCAAAATCGAGTCGACATTTATTATATTTACCCATAATTGAATTTTTAACAATAATGTCATTCTGTGCAAAGCGATGAATCTCTGTTTTATGAGATTTCTCACATCTGTTCGAAATGACAGAAACCGATGTTTTCATGAATTTAAAACACATACTTTCACTTATAGTTTTAATTATGGCATTTACTTTAAATGCTCAAATTAAAGAAGCCGAACTCGACAACCTCATTAAAGAAACCTTAACCACGTTTGATGTACCTGGTATTTCTGTCGGCATTTTTAAAGACGGAAAAGAAGTTTACGCCAAAGGTCATGGAGTCCGTTCGTTAAGCACTCAGAAAGACATGAATTCTGAAACGTTGGTTGGTGTGGCATCCAATAGTAAAGGATTTACATGTTTCGCTTTAGCCATGATGGTCGATGCTGGAAAACTAAATTGGGACGACCCTGTTCGTAAGCACATTCCAGAGTTTCAATTACACGATCCTTGGGTCACAGAGAATTTCACAGTAAGAGATTTAGTAACTCATAGAAGCGGTATGGGCTTAGGTGCTGGTGATTTAATGTTCTTTCCGGAAGGCAATGATTTCGATGTTGATGACGTGATTAACGGAGTAAAATACTTAGAACCAGAAACCTCATTTAGAAGTAAATTCGCTTACAACAATAACATGTTTATCATTGCTGGTGAAGTTTTAAAACGTGTGAGCGGATTATCTTGGGAAGACTTTATTGAAACTAAGATTCTGAAACCTGTTGGGATGACCAACTCTAAAGCGTCTTATAATCGTGTGACTGATAAATCAAATATCATAGATGCACACACCAGAGCAGAAGGCAATGTGATTCAAATTCCGCACGACTGGAGTGAAACCGCAAATGCAGCCGGAGGTATTTTGAGTAATGTGCACGATATGATGACCTGGGCGAAATTTTTAATGAACGATGCTGTAACCGAAAGTGGAGAACGCTTATTGGATAAAAACTTATTTCATGAGTTGTGGCAACTACAAACACCATTAACGGTTCGTCCTGGTGATTGGTACGATTCTAATTTTAGAGGCTATGGTTTAGGTTGGTTTGTTACTGACGTTAAAGGTGGACACAAACAAGTCTATCATACTGGTGGTTTATTAGGAACCGTAACACAGTTTACGATGATTCCGGATTTAGATTTGGCGATTGTAGTGTTGACCAATCAAATGAATGGTTCGGCTTTTAATACCATTACCAACACGATTAAAGATTCGTATTTAGGTTATGAAAATAGAAATTGGCTTGGAAGGTATGGAACTCGTAATACGGATTATTTAAAATACAATGATAGTATTAAAGCTGATGTCTATGCTAAGGTTGAAAAAGCAAAAACGCATCTAACCATTCCAAGTCCTGAGCAAATTGTTGGTACTTATACAGACGATTGGTTTGGTGATATCAGTATTTCTCATGATGGAACTAGCTATAGCATAAAATGCGAGCGCTCACCAAGACTCTTTGGCGAATTATTGCCGTACAATGCAACGACCTTTGTCGCTAAATGGAACAATAGAAGCTTTGATGCCGATGTCTTTGTGCAATTTACCTTTAATGAAAAAGGTGAAGCCGTTTCAGTAAGCATGAAATACATCGCACCTATTACCGATTTCAGTTTTGACTTTCACCATTTAGAACTTGTAAAGACCAATTAATGAGCGATACTAAACGAATTTTTCTATTTGGGTTTGCATTATTTGCAGGGTTTTTTGGAGCAGGAAATTTAATTCTACCACCATTTTTAGGTTTTAATTCGGGATCCGATTGGTGGTTGGTGGCTATTGGATTTTTAGTAACCACCACTGTAATTCCGATGCTATCCCTTTTTGGTCATGCGAAACTACAAGGCTCTATGCTCGATTTTGGTAAAAAAGTATCTTCAAAATTTAGTCTGGTGTATTGCCTCATCATGTTTGTTATAATTATTGTATTGCCAGCTCCACGTACAGCAGCAGTAACGCACGAAATGGCTATTGCGCCACTATTTGGCACATCACCATTACTCACCAGTTGCATTTATTTTGCCTTGGTACTCGTTTTTGTACTAAACCGATCTAAAGCGCTTAATCTATTAGGTAAATTTTTAACACCGATTATCGTCATTATGGTTTTAACCATTGTGGTTTTAGGTATGGTATCACCACCAGACCTCATGCGCATCAGTAAGTTTGAAACACCAATTGTGGATGGCTTACTCGAAGGTTATCAAACTTATGATGCTATAGCCGGAATCCTTATGGGAGGATTCATTATTATGTCATTGAACAAGAATGAGGCGATTAGCTATGCCGAAAAGAAGATCATTATCGCCAAGTCTGGTGCTATTGCGATGTTTGGGCTCTTTGTGATTTATGTAGGCCTCATTGCTTTAGGAGCATTTTATAGCGACACTTTTGCTGCTGACATCACCAGAACTGATTTGTTATTGGGTTTATCACAAACCATGTTAGGAAACATTGGTGGCACTTTTGTGAGTGTTTTAGTGGCTTTAGCATGCTTTACTACAGCTGTGGCCATCGTCGTATCCTTGGGAGATTTCTTTAAGGCCTTATATCCGCAAAGGGAAAATATCTATACTTACATTGCCATCATTTGTTGTGTTGTAGGAGTGGTTATGGGTAGTTATGATGTTGGTTTTATTATAGACATTGCCATCCCAGCTTTATTACTCATTTACCCTATTTCTATAGCCTTAATACTTTTAAATATCCTACCAGACCAATTGGCAACACCACTGGTGTCGAGAGCTGTGGTTGTTACGGCTTTTGTGTTTAGCATTCCTGATGTGCTTGGTTATTTTTTACCCAAAGAAAGTTTACAACCAATGGTTGAGCTTATTCCTTTAGCAAAATACAGTTTAGGTTGGGTTTTACCTACTATAGTGGTGTTTGTCATTTCATCTTTAGTGCAATCTAAAAAAGTAAGTGTCTAATGAAGTACATGGGAAGCAAGGCACGTTTTGCCAAAGACTTATTGCTCATTATTTTAAAGGAAAGGCAACCCAACCAAGTCTATTTAGAACCTTTTGCAGGTGGTATGAATATGATAGACAAGGTTGATGGCATACGTATCGCTAACGACCAACACCAGGAACTCATGGCGATGTGGCAAGTGTTGATTTATGAGAATTGGGATCCACCACAACTAGTCAGTGAAGACGAATACCGACACATAAAATATAACCAAAACCAATACCCAAAACATTTAGTCGGTTATGTTGGGTTTAATTCGTTTGGTGGCAAATGGTTTGCAGGCTACCGACGCGATAAGGAGGGCAAACGCGATTATTGGGGCGAACATTACCGCAATATCACCAAGCAAGTCCCAAAACTCGATGGTGTGCAATTATCCTGTAAAACCTATACCAAATTAGACATCCCAAAACAATGTATTATCTATTGCGATCCTCCATATGCATCCACAACAAAATATCGCGATACCTTTGACCACGACCAATTTTGGCAGTGGTGTCGCCAACAAAGCAAAGCTGGTCACCACGTTTTTATAAGCGAATACAACGCACCAGAGGATTTTACATGTATTTGGGAAAAAGGGGCAAAAACGACCTTTTCCTGGCATGCTGAGAATGTATCAACTAAAGAAAGTATGGAGCGGTTGTTTGTTTATGGTGGGTGAATCTATTCTAATTGATGATTAGCTACAAAATAGGCGATATAGTCTTCAATTTTTGTACCTAAATAGTAAGGTAAATTCATCAATAAATACGCTTTTTTCCCAAAAGATGTGACATGTTCTTCAATAGAAAATTTTCCAGAATACATTCGGATAGCATAAGGATGATTAGTGCGTTCTACAAATTGATGCAGCGATTTTAGTTTTCCTTCTTTACCAGATTTTATTTCTATCGGAATTATTTTGTCTTTATAGTGAAGCACTAAATCAACCTCAGAAGATGATTGTGTTTTTTCTCTAACCCAAAAGTTAGGCTTTTTATAGCTCAATGAATTTAAAGATAACAACTCTTGGGTAATTAAATGTGGAATAATCGCACCTTTATAAGCAGTACTTAAGTCATCTAAGACTAGCATATCTGACTGAATGTTTAATTCATGATTTATCAAACCAGTATCAAGAAATTGTAGTCGAGGTGATTTTTTTAAATCTGGTTTTATAGGTGGTTCAGTAACTGTAGTTGGATAAATTAATTGAATAATACGAGCATCATTTAAGTTACGCATGGCTTCTCCAACCTCTCTAGATCGATAATTTGAATTTCCAAAGTTTTGAAATTTTATACGTTCATCTAAATATAGATGTGCAGTATCCATAATATGTTTTATAATTACCGCATCGGTATTATTGTTTGCATATTTCTCTATGTCATCTTTATAAGTAAGCCAAATACTTTCATAGATTTCGGGTAATGCGGTTAAGGTGTTTTTTTCTAAATAGGTACTCACCACTTCTGGCATACCACCAATAATAGCATACTCATGAAATATTTTTTTTAAGGTTTGATGCGCAAAATCTTTTACAGGTATTTGGTTAAGCAGATCTAATGCTTGAGTTTTACCTTTTGCCTCCACATATTCTAAAAAATTTAATGGATGTACATATAAGTAAGACACACGACCAACCGGAAAACTCTTTACCTTATCCATTACATGTTCTAGTAAAGAACCAGCCGCTATAACGTGTAATAGAGGCATATCTTCATAAAAGTAGCGCAATAAAGCGATGGCTTCTGGCGATTCTTGTATTTCATCTATAAACAACAACGTTTTAGTTAGTGATTCTGTCGTAATATTATACTCTAAAAATAGCGCATCTACGAGCGTTTTTACGTCTGTATAATCTTTAAAATATTGTAAATCAGAGGGACGCTCTAAGTTGAGGCTTATAAAGTGGTCATAATTTTTAGAAAAGGCATTTATCGTAGTCGTTTTACCTACTTGTCGTGCTCCTCTTAAAATAAGTGGTTTGCGCTTAGGATTAGATTTCCATTGCTCTAATGATTTGGTTATATGTCTTTTAAAGTTCAATTTTATGTACTAATTAATTTATTTGTAACAAAACAAGGGCAAATATATTATAAATACGTAACAAAACAAAGGTAAAATATATTGAAATTTGTATTAAAACAAAGGTAAATATAGTTTTAAATTAAGGTATTGTTTCTCAAAAGCTCAGAAATTGTAACTATTTTGATGGCGAAACCCACTTTTGCTTAGCATGCTGAGAATTTATCGACAAAGGTGAGTTTGGAGCGGTTATTTGTTTTTAAGAATAAGAATAATTTTAATTTATCCAATAGAAAGTTTTGCCGCATCTTTCCATAAGTAATGTGGCATTGGTTCGTTTAATTCCCAATTAATACTCATGGGCTTAGAGCCACTATAATCTTTCAATTGACCTTCTCCAATAAAGACATACCCTAAACTATTACCAAACTCATTCTTTGCTTTTTCTCTAACAAAAAGTAAGATTCTTTTTTCTTGTTCTTTATGTCGGATATAAGATAAACCCTTGCCTAAATCAGGTCTTGCTGAGTTTTGAGTCTGCCAATGAAACAATGATTCTGTGACGGCATAATCATCGTACATAGTTGTTGGTGAAAAGTTTTCTTCCGATTTTAGGAGATTGATAAATAGTATCTCAGTATTCAAATCTTTATTTAAAGCTGTCCCTTCTCTATTTGATGATTTTTTATTGAAACTACTAAATTGAAAAGCAGTTAAAATTTGGTCTCGAGTATATCGAGCATGCAATTTTAAAGGTTGTTTATAAGGAAGGCTAATAGGTAGTTCGATAAAGTCTATTTTTTCAATTAATAACTCTAAAACTTCTTTTACTTCTTCAACTAAAATAGTATTTGCCCCAATTTTATAAATGCTTTTTTCTAATGAATCAAAACCACCTTCTTTTTGCCAAACATCAAAGTGTAACATTAAAAGCATTGTTTTTTCGTTTTCATTCAATTCTGAAATAATTACTTTAAAATTCTGCCTAGCAATTGTTAAGATAAAAGTAAAATAACTTAAGGAATTTGTTGAAGCAATATTTTTAAGAATAGTTTCCTTTGTCTTTTTTTCCAATATTATTGAACATCCTAAAGGAAGATGAGGGAAATCGTCTTCAATTTCTTTTAAAACAGTGGTATTTGTTTTGCCAATTAATGCTCTAAATTTACTTTCAAAATTATATTCAGGTTTTGAGTTTCCAACAAAATCTAAAACTGTTAAGCAATCTTTCTCTTCGTGAAGTCTCAATCCTCTTCCTAATTGTTGTAAGAAAACTGTTAGACTTTCTGTAGGTCTTAGAAATAATACTGTATCAATTTCTGGAATATCTATACCCTCATTAAACATATCGACAACAAAGAGGAAGTTAATTTCTTTCTTTTCAAGTTTTTGACGAATATATACTCTGTCTTTACTGTTATTACTTGTGAGATAATCTGCTTTTAATCCTGCTAAAGTAAATTTTTCAGCCATGAATTTTGCATGTTCCATAGAAACGCAGTAACCTAAAGTCCTAACGTCATTAATGTCTTTGGTGTATTTATCTACAGCGTCAATTATTTCTCTCACTCTTCTGTCGCTCTCAGTGTAGAGGTCAGTGAGTTCACTAGCAACATATTTACCTCTTACCCAACTAACATTAGTTAGGTCTATACTATCTGTAACTCCAAAATATTGAAAAGGGCAAAGCAATTTTCTGTTCATTGCTTCTGGTAATCTTATCTCTGCTGCAATTTTATTACCAAAATCTTCTAATATATCTCCACCATCCATTCGTTCTGGTGTTGCGGTAAGTCCAAGTAATATTTTTGGCTTAAAATAATTTATTACTGCTCTATAGCTATTTGCAGTTTGATGATGGCATTCGTCAATAATGATGTAATCGTAAAACTCAGGTGTTAGTTTGTGATTATTAAGTTGATTGTTTACAGTTTGAACAGAAGCAAATACAAATTCAAAATTGTCAGGAACTATTCCGTCAACCCACAATTCTCCAATGTTGTTGTCTCTTAAAACACCCTGAAAAGTAGAAAGTGATTTTTGTATTATTTCCTTTCTATGAGCTAAAAATAATAGCTTCGAAGATTTATTGTTTTGTTTAAAACTTTTGTAATCAAATGCAGAAATAACTGTTTTCCCTGTTCCAGTTGCAGCAACAACAAGATTTCTAAACCTGTTATGGACAGTTCTTTCTACTTCTAGTTTTTCCAATACTTCATTTTGATAAGGAAATGGTTTTATATCAAATAAGGCTGTAGTATTCTCGTATGGCTTACTTAGTTTACTTTGTTTTAATGCTTTTTGAAGTTTTCCCTTATGAATAGAATCATCAAACAGCTCAAAGTCATTACTTTGCCAATAGGCATCAAAAGTTTTTTGAAACTTATCGATGATGTGACTTACTTCTTTCGTTGTGATTTTTAAATTCCACTCTAAACCATCAGTTAATGCAGACCGTGAAAAATTAGAAGAACCAATGTATGCCGTGTGAAATCCTGTGTTTCGATAGAACAAATAGGCTTTTGCATGTAGTCTTTCGTTACCTGTATTATATGATATTTTAACTTCTGTATTTGGGAGTTTGGAAAGCAATTGTATAGCTTTATAATCTGTAGCTCCAATATATGTAGTTGTTATTATTTTTAGTTTTCCACCACGTTTTGTAAATTCTTTTAATTCTTTTTCAAGAATTATAATTCCTTTAAATTTAATAAAAGAGACTAATAAATGAATTTGATTTGATGAAAGTATCTCCTTTTTAAGTTCACTTTCCAATGATAAACCACCATTTCCACCAGTAAATAGTTCGCTTTGCGTGAGTCTTGTATATGGTGTTATTTCTTTTAAGTGAAGTTCTAGATTTGAAAAATGAGCTTCCGTTTTAGAAAAAACTGCTTTTAAAATTTCTCCTTCAACACTTATTAAATCATCATCGAATTCTTGCTTATTTAATTCTTCCTTTAGTAATCTTATTATTTTGTTAGCTATTTCAATTTGTAATTCTGTTTTACCTTTAATAAGTTGAAAAGCATGTTTTAAGGTTTGTGCTAAGTGCTTCGATAGAATATTTGAAGCTTCCTCTTTATCAATTAAGTTTTTCTTTAAATAAAACTTGTCATTATCAAGAGATTTCAACTTTTCAGAAACAAGTTGTGTGATTAATTCTTCGTAAATACCTTGATTCATAGTGCTAAAAATTCTTTTAAGATTGGTAAATCTGCTTCAGCCCAATCCAAATTAAGTAATTCTTCTTTATTGGCTAAAACAAAATTTGCATGCTCTCTTAGTTTTAATTCTCCTGAAATATAATTAGCAATGAATGGAATTAATTCAATTTTTAAATTAGGATACTCATGAATTACAGGTGTGAGTCTTTCGTTTATTTCAATATGAATATTTATTTCTTCTAATATTTCTCGCTTAATACAATTTACTTCAGACTCACCAGCTTCAATTTTGCCACCTGCAAATTCCCATTTCAATGGAAGTTTCATTTTTTCACTTCTCTGAACAGCCAAAATCTTATTCTCAAACTGGATTATTGCACATGTGACTTTTAGAGTTTTCAAAAATTCTAAGAATTCATAATCTCCTCAATCTCCTCAACTTCAATAGGAATATTTCGCATCAAATTAAAAGGCTCGCCTGACTCTTGTATCACCACATCATCTTCTAAACGGATACCAAAACCTTCGTCTGGAATATAGATACCAGGTTCTACAGTGAAGACCATATTGGCTTGCATAGGTTCGTGTAGTAAACCATAATCGTGCGTGTCTAAACCAATGTGGTGTGAGGTACCATGCATAAAGTACTTTTTATACGCTGGCCAATCCGGGTTTTCGTTTTGTACATCAGCTTTATCTAAAAGTCCTAAACCTAACAATTCTGAGGTCATCAGTTTACCCACTTCAACATGGTATTGTTCCCAAAGCGCTCCTGGAACCAGTAGTTTGGTAGCTTCATCTTTAACACGGTTTACCGCATTATAAACGGCTTTTTGTCGGTCTGTAAATTTTCCGGAAACAGGAATCGTACGACTCATATCACTGGAGTAATTGGCATATTCCGCACCAGCATCGATCAATATTAAATCGCCAGCTTTACATTGCTGATTGTTCTCTATATAATGCAACACGTTGGCATTATTACCTGAGGCAATAATCGGAGTATAGGCAAAACCTTTAGAACGGTTGTTGAGAAACTCGTGCATAAATTCCGCTTCAAGATTGTATTCCCAAACACCAGGTTTGGTAAATTTTAAAATACGACGAAACGCTTTCTCGGTAATGTCACACGCTTGCTGCATAATATCGAGTTCAATCGGATCTTTTACAGAACGTAAACGCTGTAAAATAGGATTGCTTTTCGCTACACTATGCGCAGGATATTTATCTTTTAACCACTTGGTAAAACGAGCTTCGCGTGTTTCAGTTTCTACATTAGCACGGTAATGTTCGTTGGTGTTTATATATACTGTGTCGCATTGCGTCATCAACTCAAAAAGTACTTTTTCGAGATCCTGTAACCAATACACCGTTTTAATGCCAGAGGTTTTAAAAGCTGCTTCTTTAGTTAACTTTTCACCTTCCCAAACCGCTATATGTTCGTTGGTTTCTTTTAAGAATAAAATCTCACGATGCTTTTCTTTAGGAGCATCCGGAAACAGCACCAAAACACTTTCTTCCTGATCGACACCACTGAGATAAAAAATATCGCGATGCTGTGCAAAAGGTAAGGTGCTATCGGCACCTGTGGGATAAATATCGTTAGAGTTAAATATCGCTAAACTACTGGGCTGCATGTATTTTGCAAAGTTTTTACGGTTGTTTATAAAGAGCTTGTTGTCAATGAGATCGTATTTCATTTCGAATTTATTTTTATCAGTTTGGTCACACTGCGCTTGTCGAAGTGTATTCTTAAGAAAAGTGCGAATAATTACTATCTAGGAATCTCAAAAATAAACAAACAAAAACGCAAGCCCAAGCCTACGGTGTTAATCTGTTAAACTTTGTTTATAAATTTTGAGGATATAGAGATAAATAGCTAAATTCAACTTTCTTAAAACTAACCAATATGTCATATTCAAAATTTCTTTCTTTTTTCCTTTGTATGAGCGTGGGTTTTGCATTTGCGCAACAACCAGCAACCTCTGCCGAAACTGTTAAAACCGCTTTAGAACAAAAACGACAAATGACACAATCGTCATTGGTTAAAAATGTGCCGTTTAAGAATATTGGACCAACGATTATGAGTGGTCGTGTGGTCGATGTGGATGTGAATCCGGAGATGCCATCAGAATTTTACGTCGGTTATGCATCAGGTGGAGTTTGGCATACCGTTAATAACGGAACGACATTTACTCCGATTTTAGATAATGCGGATACACAGAACGTAGGTGATATCGCAGTACATTGGCCAACACGAACGATTTACGTTGGTACAGGTGAGAATAACGCGTCGCGATCCTCATATGCAGGTATTGGTATTTTAAAATCTACGGATAATGGCAAAACGTGGAACAATATGGGCTTAATGGATGCGCATCACTTTGCGCCTATATTAATTCATCCTGATAATCCTGATGTAGTGACGGTTGGTGTGACAGGCCATTTATATTCACCAAACGATGAACGTGGTGTTTATAAAACTACTGATGGTGGAAAGACCTGGAAGCAAACGCTATTTGTTGATAGTATGAGTGGTATTATAGATTTACAGCACAGCCCTGATAATTATAATGTGATGTATGCAACGTCCTGGACCAAAGACCGAAAGGCCTGGAATTTTTCAGGAAATGGCAATAATTCAGGCATTTATAAAAGTACAGATGCTGGCGAAACATGGACAAAAGTATCTACTAAAGATAGTGGTTTCCCAACAGGTGATGGTGTTGGTCGTATTGGTGTTGCTGTATATAATGATGATGTGGTGTATGCGGTACACGATAGTCAGTTCAGAAGAAAAGAAGACAAGAAAAAAGATGATGATACACGTGGTCTAACAAAAGATGATTTTAAGAGCATGTCTAATGCAGATTTCTTAGCCTTAGAGGATAAAAAATTAAATACTTTTTTAAAGACGAATGGCTTTCAGGAAAAGTACAGAGCTCAGAATGTGAAACAAATGGTGCGTTCTGGTAATGTAAAACCTATTGATTTGGCCAAATATTTGGAAGACGCGAATTCCATGTTGTTTGACACTCCTGTTGTTGGCGCTGAGGTTTATAAAAGTACAGATGGTGGCAAAACCTGGAAAAAAACCCATGATGATTATTTAGATGGTATCTATTTTAGTTATGGTTATTATTTTGGACATATACATGTGTCACCAGCCGATGAAGATCATATTTATATTTATGGTGTGCCAATCGTCAAATCTAAAGATGGTGGTAAAAACTGGACATCTATTAGTGCTGAAAATGTACATGCCGATCATCATGCCCTTTGGATAAATCCTAAAAACCCAAATCACCTGATTGATGGTAACGATGGTGGAGTCAATATCACGTACGATGATGGTGAAAACTGGATTAAAAATAACTCTCCTTCGGTTGGGCAATTTTATGCCATTAATGTGGATAATGAAAAGCCATACAATGTCTATGGTGGTTTACAGGATAATGGTGTTTGGAAAGGACCAAATAATGCCAGAGAAAATAAGAGTTGGCATCAACGCGGTCAATATCCTTGGGAAGGTATTATGGGAGGCGACGGTATGCAAATTCAAATAGATAGTCGTAATTCTAATATCGTTTATACAGGTTATCAGTTCGGAAATTATTCCAGACTTAATTTAGAAAAGGAGGAGCAAACCTATATTCAACCAAAACATACCTTGGGTGAAAACCCTTACCGTTTTAATTGGCAAACACCAATTTTATTATCTCCACATAATCAGGATATTTTGTATTTAGGAGGGAATAAATTGATGCGCTCTATGAATAAGGGAGATGATTGGGTCGCTATTAGTGATGATTTAACAAACGGAGGTAAAAAAGGAAATGTCGCTTATGGTACGTTAACTTCGATTAGTGAAAGTCCGTTCCAATTCGGTTTAATCTACACAGGTAGTGATGATGGTTTGGTGCAAATGACAAAAAACTCCGGTGGCAGTTGGATAAATATTACAGGCAACTTACCCAAAGATTTATGGGTAAGTCGTGTGATTGCATCACAACACAAAAAAGAGCGCGTTTATGTCACCTTGAATGGGTATCGTTGGGATGATTTTAAAGTCTATGCGTATATGAGTGACGATTATGGGCAAACCTGGAAAGATATTAGCGGCAATATTCCTGCGTCACCAGTTAACGTGATTAAAGAAGATCCTTCAAACGAAAATA
>NZ_CBFHMI010000031.1:0-28166 GCF_965656915.1 Winogradskyella sp.
TTGGCGATATATTGGCACTTTGGCATTTTATATCAAAAAATTTTTCCGCACCTAAATCAAAACCAAAACCTGCTTCTGTTACAGTATAACCTGAATAGGTCATACCCATTAATGTTCCAATAACGGAGTTAGTACCTTGGGCAATATTAGCAAACGGGCCACCATGTATTATTGCAGGATTACCATCTATAGTTTGTACCAAATTGGGTTTTATAGTATGTTTTAATAATGTGGCCATTGCACCTGCGACTTTTAAATCGCGAGCATAAATCGGTTTCTTTTTAAATGTATAGCCAATAAAAATGTTGCCAAGACGCTTCTTTAAATCACTTAAATCTTTTGCTATACAGAGAATTGCCATAATTTCAGATGCAGCAGTAATATCAAAACCCGTTTCTCTTGGAATACCAGAGGTTGTTCCTCCCAAGCCAACAATAATTCGTCTTAAGGCTCTATCGTTCATATCTATCACACGTTTCCATGTAATAGTTCTTGGGTCTAAGCCTAAAGAATTGGTTTTGCTTTGAATATTATTGTCAATAATTGCAGAAAGCAGGTTGTGTGCTTTTTCAATTCCAGAAAAATCACCAGTAAAATGTAAATTAATATCTTCTAATGGTAATACTTGCGAATAGCCACCACCTGTTGCTCCACCTTTGATACCAAAAACAGGACCTAAAGATGGTTCTCTCAGAACAACTGTTGTTTTTTTATTGAGTTTATTTAATGATTCAGATAAACCAATGGAAATTGTTGTTTTTCCTTCTCCTGCTGGAGTTGGAGAAATTGCCGAAACCAAGATAAGATTGCTTTTTTTAGCTTTATTTCTATTGATGCAAGACAGTGGGATTTTAGCTTTATCCTTGCCATACATCTCAATGATATCTGGGTCAATTCCAAACTTTTTTGCAATTTCTGATATGGGTTTTAGTTTTACCTTTTTGGCTATCTGAAGATCGGTCATAATTTTATCGTTGTAAATTAGTGTCTCCCAAATTTATAGCATTCTATTTCTTTAAAGGGTGATTTTTGTCATGTTAAAAGTGTATCCTGTATTTTTAAGATATTAAGAACTATAAAGATTGTAACTTTGTAGAAAATAAATTTAATGCACAAAGCCGGATTTGTAAATATTATTGGTAATCCAAATGTTGGGAAATCAACGCTAATGAATGCTTTTATTGGTGAAAAATTATCGATAATAACATCAAAAGCACAAACCACAAGACATCGAATTCTTGGAATTGTTAACGGAGAGGATTTTCAAGTGATTTTAAGTGATACACCTGGAATTATTAAGCCTACATATGAGTTACAAGAATCTATGATGGATTTTGTAAAATCTGCTTTTGAGGATGCCGATGTGTTAGTTTACATGGTTGAAATTGGTGAGAAAGAGTTGAAGGATGAAGCTTTTTTTAAAAAAATAACAAATTCTAAAATACCCGTATTATTATTATTAAATAAGATTGACAAATCCAACCAGGAACAGATGGAGGAGCAATCAGAATTATGGCAAAGCAAAGTGCCAAATGCCGAGTTTTTCCCAATTTCTGCAACTGAAGGATTCAATGTGCAAAATGTATTTAATAGAATTATTGAGTTATTACCTGAGTCTCCACCGTTTTATCCTAAAGATCAATTAACAGATAAGCCAGAACGTTTTTTTGTAAATGAAGCAATTAGAGAGAAAATTCTATTGCATTACAAAAAAGAAATTCCTTACGCTGTAGAAGTAGATACCGAAGAGTTTTTTGAAGAAGAGGATATTATACGAATGCGTTCAGTCATTATGGTAGAACGAGAAACACAAAAAGGTATCATCATTGGTCATAAAGGATCTGCAATTAAACGCGTTGGTGTAGAGGCAAGGAAAGATTTAGAAAAGTTTTTCGGAAAACAAGTGCATCTAGAACTTTACGTAAAAGTGAATAAGAATTGGCGAAGTAACCAGAATCAGCTCAGACGTTTTGGTTATCATCAAAAATAAACTATTACAGAGCGTGTATATCTTTACTGCGTAAGGTATCGCGCATAAAATGATGTAACTCGTGCATTTGTTCCATTCCTGCTTTTTTACCCAATCGTCCACTAAAATATAAGGCAAACCAAATCACAATCATAAAAAGGGTCACAAATAATTGTACAGCATAGTTGCTGTCTAGTGACCAGTTGACATAAGCCCAAATGGCAAAGCCAATAAAAAAACCAGCAACGGCAAAATGGAAAAACATAAACATAGTCCATACTGTTGGATTAGGACCAAATAAGCCATAGATGGTACTTTTATTTTTTTCATCATAGTCTTCATTTATTTCTATATGTAATTGAGGTGACCAGAAGTGTTGCTTTTGTTTAGGTATTTTAATAAAAACGTGGTCATCAACTCTAGTCACAACAAATTCAGTCTGTTGTTTACTTTTGTCTTCAAAAAGCATAAGCAAACTTTCATTATTCTGGTTGACATCAAATTTAAATCGAGGTCGTAGTACTATGTCATTAGGAAGTTCCATAATTAATGCTAACTGATTTCAATTTACATATTTTCTTAGTGAAACTCAAAACTTAACAGTAAAATACGTTAAGAAGAGTAGCTAAATGAATCCTATTGCTAAAGCAAGATCTTATTCAGTATTAAATACTACCTTTGCAATCGCTTACAGGATATGTAATGCAGATTAAATTAAATTCTATGGGAAATATAGTTGCTGTTGTTGGAAGACCTAATGTTGGAAAATCGACATTCTTTAATCGTCTAATTCAAAGACGAGAAGCCATTGTTGATGCTGTTAGTGGTGTAACAAGAGATCGTCATTATGGTAAAACAGATTGGAACGGAAGAGAGTTTTCTCTAATTGATACAGGAGGCTATGTGGTCGGAAGCGACGATGTATTTGAAGCTGAAATAGATAAACAGGTAGAACTTGCCATTGACGAAGCCGATGCCATAATATTTATGGTAGATGTTGAAACGGGTGTAACAGGTATGGATGAAGATGTTGCCAATCTTTTACGTAAAGTCGATAAACCAGTTTTCTTAGTCGTAAATAAGGTTGATAATAATAAACGTGCTGAAGATGCAGTTGAGTTTTATTCCTTAGGTTTAGGAAATTATTTCACCATTGCGAGTATAAATGGAAGCGGTACAGGTGATCTGCTAGATGCTGTGGTTGAAGCTCTGCCAGAGAAAGAAGAAGTGGAAGAGGAGCAACTTCCTCGATTTGCTGTTGTTGGTAGGCCAAATGCTGGAAAATCATCTTTTATAAATGCTTTAATCGGTGAAGAACGGTACATTGTTACTGATATTGCTGGTACCACGAGAGACTCCATTGATACTAAATATAATCGTTTTGGTTTTGAATTTAATTTGGTGGATACAGCAGGTATTCGTCGAAAATCCAAAGTTAAAGAAGACTTAGAATTCTACTCTGTAATGCGAAGTGTTAGGGCTATTGAGCATAGTGATGTATGTTTATTAGTATTAGATGCTACGCGTGGCTTTGATGGTCAGGTTCAAAATATATTTTGGTTAGCAGAACGCAATAGAAAAGGTATCGTAATTCTAGTTAATAAATGGGATTTAGTGGATAAGGATACCAAAACAGCTAAAGAGTTTGAAAAGCATATTCGAAAAGAAATTGAGCCATTTACTGATGTTCCTATTGTATTTATTTCTGTATTAAATAAGCAACGTATTTTTAAAGCTATTGAAACGGCTGTTGAGGTTTATAAAAATAGAACCAAACGAATAAAAACTAGTGTTCTTAATGACACCTTATTACCAATTATAGAAAACTATCCACCACCAGCATATAAAGGTAAATTTGTTAAGATTAAGTATATAATGCAACTACCTACTCCGCAACCGCAGTTTGCATTTTTCTGTAATTTACCGCAATATGTAAAAGAGCCTTATAAACGATTTTTAGAAAATCAATTAAGAGATCATTTTGATTTTACAGGTGTTCCTGTCAGTGTTTATATGCGAAAAAAGTAGTATTTTTAATCTTGCTATGTTAAGGTTAAAACTATATTTAGTCTCCATTTTTTGCACCCTATTTTTTACCATGAGTTATGCTCAAGGCACTCCGCAAATTGTAGTAACTGGCAATCAAATTTACTGCGGTAGTTCTGTAATGTCAATTGTAACGGAAATTACGATATCTTCAGGTGTAGGTACTCTAAATGAGGCAAACATCCAAATATCGCAAGGCTATACTTCTGGACAAGACGTTTTAATCTTAACAGGAACACATCCAAATATAACATCATCATGGTCGGTTAATGAAGGTATTTTAACCTTATCAGGTTCCGCAACTTATGCGGAATATGAAAGTGCAATAGCTCAGGTGATTTTTCAGACCACCCAAACAAATTTTACGGAAGATAAGGTGTTTTCGATAAATTTAGGTAATGCTAATTTCCTGCCTTCAACAGGACATTATTATTTCTATGTTGAAGACTCAGGCATTTCTTGGTCAGAGGCAAAAGCTGAAGCAGAGGCACAATCTTATTTTGGATTGCAAGGCTATTTAGCGACTATAACAACTGAGGAGGAAGCTCAATTGACTGGTGAGCAAAGTGCTGGTACTGGTTGGATTGGTGGCTCTGACCAATCAAATGAAGGTACATGGATTTGGGAAACTGGTCCTGAAGCTGGACAGGTGTTTTGGAATGGACTCTCAGGAGGAAGCTCACCAAATGGTATGTATGCGTTTTGGAATACGGGTGAACCAAACAACTGCTGTGGAGGGGAAGATTATGCGCATATAACGGATCCAAGTATTGGAATTTTAGGCTCATGGAATGATTTACCGGTCGCTGGAGATGGAGATCCTAATAGCCCTTACCATCCGCAAGGTTATATAGTTGAGTTTGGTGGAATGCCAAATGATCCAGATGTTAATGTGTCTGCATTTACAACTATCATTACGCCAAAACTTAATATTGTTACCGAGTCTTTATGTGTACAAGGTGTAGCTCATGTTGAGATAGCATCAAATACTGATGAAGTCTTGTGGTATGAAACACCGTCTTCAACAGAAGTAATTAATACAGGTTTGTCCTATGAAACCTTTTTAGAAGGTACAACAACATTTTGGTTATCAGCTAATTTTTCTGGCTGTACAGGTGGTCCAAGAATCCCTGTAACTGTAACTGTTTATGAGGCGCCAGTTGCCAATGAAATACTAATTTCACAATGCGATGATGATGTTAGTGATGGATTTTCAGTATTTAATGTGACAAACTATATCGATGATATCGTGCAGGGCAATACAGACGAAACTTTGGAAGTCTTAGAAGTAGAATTCTACCTAGAAGAAGAATTGGTAAACAGTATTAATGTGTCTAATTATCAAAATATTACTAATCCTCAGGTTATATATGCTAAGGTTTATAATCCATTGACAAATTGCGAATCGGTGGCAGATATTGAGTTACAGGTAAATTCGAGTTTACCAATCAATATAACTTTAGAATCTTGTGATGACTTCGTGGTGGATGGGTTCACATTTTTTGATTTGACAGAAGCAAATTATCAATTGCTTAACGACACTCCTGTAAATTCTGCGATAACTTATTTTGAATCTTATAATGATGCACTTTTACAGGTGAATGAGTTAGACAATAATTATTTTAATGCGACGCCTTATAGTCAAATCATTTATGCTAGAGTTGATAATAACAATAGTTGTTTTGCTATTAATGAAATTACATTAATTGTTAAGGATATTCCTAATCTAACTGATTATGAAGAAGTCTATTACTGCTTAAATAGTTTTCCAGATACAATTACATTAGATGGTGGTATTATTGATGATATTCCAAATAATTACGCTTACGATTGGTCGACAGGAGAGACCACAATAAATATTGAGGTTAACCAAATAGGAACCTATACTGTTTTTGTGACCAGACCAGCTGGGTGTACCAACAGACGGACAATTGTTGTTTTACCATCTAGCACAGCAGTAATTGAGACTATTGAAGTTGAAGATGCATCAGAGAATAATGTAGTTACAGTTTTAGTCTCTGGCGATGGTGAATATGTCTATGCACTAGATGATGAAAATGGGCCTTATCAAGAATCTAACATATTTCAATCCGTTTCACCTGGCATACATACTGTTTACATAAAGGATATTAAGAACAATTGTGGTACTATTTTTGATAAAATTGCAGTTATAGGATTTCCTAAATTTTTTACACCTAACGGTGATTCAAATAATGAGACCTGGCAGATAAAAGGATTTTCATCTCAAATACCAGTAACGTATAAAGTGAAAATTTTTAATAGATATGGGAAATTAATTTCTGTTTTAAATGCTGATAACCCTAGTTGGGATGGAACATTAAATGGAAATCTATTACCAACAGATGATTATTGGTTTGTTGCAACACTAATAGACGGAAGAGAGTTTAAAGGCCATTTTACTTTAAAACGATAGGATTAAATTATTGTAAAGCATTTTATTAAATTAAAATTGTATTGAAAAAAGTTACCTTTTTAATATTACTTGTACTACCGATTTGCCTATTAGCTCAAGGTGAAGCTAATTTTTGGTATTTTGGTTTAAATGCTGGTTTAGATTTTAATAATGGCGCCCCAGAAGTTTTATCTAATGGTCAGCTGGCCACTTTTGAAGGCTGCGCAACTATGGCATCTGCGGATGGTGATTTGTTGTTTTATACAGATGGTGTTACAGTGTATAACAGAAATCATGAGGTTATGCAGAATGGAAATGGACTTTCTGGTAATTTTTCCAGCACCCATTCTGCAATAATATTTCCAGATCCAGGTGATTCTAATCAGTACTATATTTTTACCATAGATTCAGATGGAGGACCAAACGGACTTCAATATTCTGTGGTTGACATTTCTGCGGATAACGGATTAGGAGCCCTAACATCCATAAAAAATGAATTTTTAATTGGTCCAACCAACGAAAGTCTCACAGCAATTGAGAATCAGAATGATAATGGCTTTTGGGTGGTCGCACATAAATACAATAGCGATGAATTTATCGCTTATGAGGTAACAGCAACAGGTGTAAATCCTAATCCTGTTGTGTCCGCAATCGGAACAGTAACGGGAGTATCTAATATTATTGGTCAGATTAAAATTTCTCCAAGAGGTAATAGAATAGCTATTGCGCGTACTGGAGAAGTACAAATCTTTGATTTTGATAATGCCACGGGTCTTTTGTCTAATGTTATTACAATTGACAAAAATGTAAATTTCTATGGCGTAGAATTTTCACAGGATGGTAATTTATTATACACTTCATTTTTTGATGGTGGCTTATTAACTAATGGAGGTGTCTATCAATTTAGTTTACTAGCCGAGGAAGAAGCCGATATCAGAGCATCTCAAGTGACTTTAGCATTTGCTGCAAATACAGGATTTGGTGCCATGCAATTAGCACCAGACGGTAGAATATATGTTGCTAAAATATCAACACCTTATTTAGATGCGATTAACAATCCGACAATTAGAGGACCAGGCGCAGGCTATATTCCCGAAGCTATATTCCTTGAGGAAGGACAGACAGTTTTTGGATTACCTACATTTATCCCATCGTACTTTAGATTAGGTATTGAGGCAGAAAATATTTGTGATGGGCAAGTCACTCAGTTTTACTCTAATATAGAAGAAGAATACGACTCTGTTTTTTGGGATTTTGGTGATGGTACTACATCAACTGAAGTAGATCCACAACATACCTTTAGTGGTCCTGGTGAATTTGACGTTTCTCTAACCATTACTTTAGGTGCAGAAAGCGCTACAAATACAAAACGAGTAATTATTTACAGCCCTCCAATTCCTAATCCGACAACCATTGTACAATGTGAAGGTGAAAACGGTAATGGGCTATCTACTTTTAATCTCAATAATTTTACGGATAATATTTTGGTCAATATCGATCCTGAAATGCGTGCGTTTACCACAGTTCGATTTTTTGAAGATTCAGCATTAATAAATAGTATAAATGCTGAATCCTATGATAATATTAGTAATCCACAGATTATTTATGCTGATGTGTTTAATGCCATATCGGGTTGTACAGCTATTGCTGAAGTGAATCTACAAGTTAATCCTGGATTGCTAAATGACATTACTTTATCAGAGTGTGTTGAGAACAGTTTCAATGGATTCACAACATTTAGTTTGTCTGGTGCTAGAAGTGAGTTATTGAGTACTGTGCCTGCTAATGCAACGCTGACATTCTATGAAACATATGCTAATGCTTTGGCGGAAATTGAAGAAATCACAGGAGAATTTGCGAATACAGTACCTTACACGCAATCTATTTATGCCAGAGTAAATACCAGCACGGGTTGTTATGGAATTAACGAGGTAAAACTAGTAGTTAACGACATACCAGATGTAGTGACTTATGAAGAATTTTATTATTGTCTGAATGATTTTCCTGAGACCATCACTTTAGGAAATGGTATTCTAAGTGATAATCCTAATAATTATTTATATAACTGGTCTACAGGTGAGACCACAGCACAAATTGAAGTTAATGTTCCTGGAATATATACCGTTATTGTTTCAACAGACCAAGGTTGTGAGATTGAACGAACTGTTGAGGTTTTGTCATCTAATATTGCAACGATAGAAGATATCGAAGTCAATGATATGTCTAGCGTTAATTCTATTACAGTTTTAGTTGAAGGTGAAGGCACTTATGTCTATGCATTAAACGACAGTAATGGGTTTTATCAATCCTCTAACGTTTTTCAGAATGTAAATCCTGGAATTTATTCGGTTTACATTAAAGATATTAAAAACAATTGCGGCATTGTCTCAGATAACGTTTCTGTTCTCGGTTATCCAAAATTCTTTACACCGAATGGAGATAATAAGAATGATACATGGGAGATAAAAGGGTTTTCAACTGAGTTTCCAATTACTTCAGAAGTAAAAATATATAATAGATTTGGAAAACTACTTGTAGTTTTGAACAACAATAATCCAAGATGGGATGGTACTTTTAATGGAAAATTACTACAAACGGATGATTATTGGTTTGTTGCAGAACTTATTGATGGTAGAATTATAAAAGGTCATTTTACATTAAAGCGTTAAATTCGTTGCCAATTCAATTAGTAGTCTTTTATTTTCTACCAACTACCAGAGGCGCCTCCACCTCCAAAACCTTCGCCACCGAAGCCACTACCAAATCCGCCTGAAGACCCTCTATAGCTAACGTACCCCGAATTACTTAAAATAATAGCTTCAAGAAGACTTTGGCCTGTTGAGTTCATTGTTCTCCAATTTTTTCTTCTCCGACAATAACACTATTGTAAAATCCTTTTCCTTTAAAATATAATCCTGCAGCAATAATTGCAATAATTATCCACGGTAGAAATTTCTTCATTATGATAAGTTTAAAGTTGTGTTTTTATTTTGTTGAGCTGCGCTTTAATGCTTTCAAGTTTGGCAATAATTTCAAACTTTTCTAAGGATTGCTTTTTTTCTTCTTTAAGATGTGTTTTTGCACCTTCAAGCGTAAAACCACGTTCTTTTACCAAATGGTATATAAATTTGAGATTTTTTATGTCCTCTGGAGTAAATTTACGATTACCCTTTGCATTTTTTTTTGGTTTTATAACATCAAATTCTTTTTCCCAAAAACGAATAAGCGAAGCATTTACTTTAAATGCCTTGGCAACTTCACCTATACCGTAATAACGTTTTTCTGGTAAATCTATGTGCATTTTAATCGAGGGATTGATTTTCTAAAGATGCTTTCTCTAGTAATTTACTATATTCTTCAGCCGATAAATTTCCGTAATAGAAATTAATAGGATTAATACGATTTCCGTCTTTAAATATCTCATAATGTAAGTGCGGAGCTTCTGATCGCCCTGTGCTACCCACAAAACCAATTAAATCACCACGTTTTACACGTTGATTTACTCTAACATTATATTTATAAAGGTGTGCATATAATGACACATAACCAAAACCATGATCAATTCTTATATGCTTACCATAACCCGTCGAACTATTGTCTGCTCTTTTTACAATACCATCTCCAGATGCATATACTGGCGTTCCTCTAGGTGCTGTAAAATCCATACCAAAGTGAAACTTTCTGACCTTAGTAAAGGGATCAGTCCTAAAGCCATAACCAGAGGCCATACGTGTTAAATCTATATTATTAACCGGTTGAATTGCGGGTATAGCCGATAAAAATTTCTCTTTGTCTTCTGCGAGCTTCGCAATTTCATCTAAAGATTTGGACTGCACTACAATTGCTTTTTCTAATATATCTAAGCGTTTGTTACTTTCTGATATTAATTGAGAATTATCAAAACCTTCGTACTTTTTATAACGGTTAATTCCGCCAAATCCAGCTCTGCGCTGTTCTTCTGGTATTGGATTTGCTTCAAAATAAAGTCTATAAATCGCATTGTCTCTTTCTTCTACATTTTCAAGAGCAGCAATGGCATCATCCATTCGTTTATTCAATAATTCATATTGTAATTGCATATTTTGCAATTCCCTCGTCATTTGACGTTCTTTGGGTGATTCAATATATTGACTAGCGATAAAAACAAACAAAAAGCCAAAAATAGCAGCTGCCACTAAAAATACTGCAGCATACTTTAATGTCGTCCTTTTTCTACGCTTTATTTTGCGGTAAGAAAGCGTTTCGGAATCATAATAATATTTTACCTTACCCATGTTTTAATTTATGCTATTTTTGCAGCTAATAAGCCCACGAAGTAAGCTTCTTTTGTTAGCATAACGACCAAAGATAAAAAATTGTTTTGCATTTGTGGTAATTAAATAGAAACAAGCTATAATTTCAATTTATGAAGTCTCAAGAAATTCGTACTAAGTTTTTAAATTTCTTTGAAGGAAAGCAACACCTCATAGTTCCTTCTGCGCCAATGGTTTTAAAAGACGACCCTACTTTGATGTTTGTTAACTCCGGTATGGCTCCGTTTAAAGAATATTTCTTAGGTAATGCAGATCCCAAAAAAAATAGAATTGCAGATACGCAAAAATGTTTACGTGTTTCTGGTAAGCATAACGATTTAGAAGAAGTTGGTTATGATACCTATCATCATACACTTTTTGAGATGCTAGGTAACTGGAGTTTTGGAGATTACTTTAAGAAAGAAGCTATTGCTTGGGCGTGGGAATTACTCACAGAGGTTTACGGTATTGATAAAGATATTTTATACGTAACTGTTTTTGAAGGAAGTGATGATGCGGATAATTTAAAAATAGATCAGGAAGCCTATGACTTATGGAAAGAATTTATTCCAGAAGATCGTATCTTAATGGGAAATAAGAAGGATAATTTCTGGGAAATGGGAGACCAAGGTCCTTGTGGCCCTTGTAGTGAAATACATGTAGATATACGCTCAGCAGAAGAAAAAGCTAAAGTAGATGGTAAATCTTTAGTCAATATGGATCATCCACAGGTTGTAGAAATCTGGAATTTAGTCTTTATGCAATACAATCGTAAAGCGAATGGTTCTTTAGAGAACTTACCAAACAAGCATATAGATACAGGTATGGGATTTGAGCGACTCTGTATGGTTCTACAGGGAGTGCAATCTAATTATGATACTGATGTTTTTACACCAGTCATTAGAGAAATTGAAACCATAACAGATAAGGATTATGGTAAGAATGAAAAAATTGATGTGGCCATCCGTGTTATCTCAGATCACGTCAGAGCAGTGGCTTTTTCCATTGCAGATGGTCAGTTACCAAGTAATACAGGTGCTGGTTATGTAATACGTAGAATTTTGAGACGTGCAGTGCGCTATGGATTTACATTCTTAGACAAAAAGGAACCATTTATTTTTCGCTTAGTTGATATATTAAGTAAAAAGATGGGTTCTGCATTTCCGGAATTAAAAGCTCAGAAACAACTTATTGAGAATGTGATTAAAGAGGAAGAAACGTCGTTTTTAAGAACATTAGAACAAGGATTGGTATTATTAAACAGAATTGTTGAAGAAACCAAAGGTAATATAGTTTCTGGTGAAAAAGCGTTTGAGTTGTATGATACTTATGGGTTTCCAATTGATTTGACAGCCTTAATTCTATCGGAAAGAGACTTAAAATTAGACGAGAAAGGTTTTGAAGAACATCTTGAAAAACAAAAAAGCAGATCTAGAGCTGCAAGTGAAATGTCTACTGATGATTGGACCGTTTTAATTGATGATGCAGAGCAGGAGTTTGTAGGTTATGATACTTTAGAAACCAATGTGAAAATCACAAGATATAGAAAAGTAACCTCTAAGAAAGATGGTGAAATGTATCAGTTGGTTTTTAATTTAACACCTTTTTATCCAGAAGGTGGTGGACAAGTTGGTGATAAAGGCTACTTGCAAGATGTTCATGGCGATACAGTTTATATTGTAGATACTAAAAAAGAGAATAACGTTATTATTCACTTTACTAAGAACTTACCTGAACATTTAAATGAAACATTTAAAGCTGTCGTTGATGCTAAACAGCGTTACAGAACAGAGTGTAATCATACAGCCACGCATTTATTGCACCAGGCTTTGAGAGAAGTATTAGGGACGCATGTAGAACAAAAAGGATCTGCAGTACACTCTAAATATTTACGTTTTGATTTTTCGCATTTTGCTAAACTTACAGTGGAAGAATTAAGAGATGTCGAAAACTTTGTAAATGCACGTATTGAAGGGAAATTACCTTTAGAAGAACATCGAAGTGTACCAAAAGAACAAGCCATTGCTGAAGGTGCAATGTCTTTATTTGGCGAGAAATATGGTGATGCCGTACGTACGATTAGATTTGGAAAATCTATAGAATTATGTGGAGGAACACATGTTAAAAATACAGCAGATATTTGGCATTTTAAAATTGTTTCTGAGGGTGCTGTTGCTGCTGGTATAAGAAGAATAGAAGCCATTACTAATGATGCTGTAAAGGACTTTTATTTTGAAAATAACCGTGCCTATTTTGAAATGCGAGACTTACTCAATAATACCAAAGATCCGGTAAAAGCACTACAAAATTTACAGGCAGAAAATGTAGACTTAAAAAGGCAAATAGAACAACTGCTTAAGGATAAAGCTAAAAACATAAAGGGCGAGTTAAAGAATGAGTTAAGCGAAATTAATGGTATTCAATTCTTAGCAAAGCAACTAGATTTAGATGCAGGTGGCATAAAAGACGTTTGTTTTGAGTTAGGTAGCCAGTTTGACAATTTATTCCTGTTATTTGGTGCGGAAAATAATGGTAAGGCTATATTGTCTTGCTACATTTCAAAAGAATTAGTGGCTAGTAAAGATTTAAATGCTGGCAGTATTGTAAGAGAGCTTGGTAAATTTATTCAAGGTGGAGGTGGAGGACAACCTTTCTTTGCTACTGCGGGAGGGAAAAATCCCTCAGGAATTAATGACGCCTTAAGTGCTGCAAAATCTTATATCCAGTAGATGAGTTCTTGGATTTCTTTTGATGACGGAAAAACGATTGGTACAAAAGGTTCTGAAAATGGACTGATTATTAGTGATGAAGAGCATTTAAATGGAGCAAGAATTACTTTAGAAGAGAAAGCTTTTGATGCTCCATATGCAATTACTTTTGGAATTTATGGTGTTCTCTTTCATACCAATTTCTTGGATAATTTAGAAAAGTCAAAAGCAAAATACAATTTGTTAAAGAAAAAGATTGAATCAATCATTGAGCATTTATCTATTGAAGAAAAAGAAAGAAAAGATAATTGGGAAATTCTGTTTAATGATATGACAGACCATCTTATAGTTAAAAAATGAATCTTCAAACCAAAATAAAACTACAACCACAGAAGTTTAATCAGATAGATTATAACTCTAAGGTATTGCTTTTAGGATCTTGTTTTTCTGAAAATATTGGCAAAAAGTTTGATTATTTTAAACTTCAGTCTTCTACAAACCCATTCGGAATATTATTTCACCCTTTGGCTATTGAAAATCTTATAGTAAGAGCAATAAATAAAGATTATTATATAGCGGAAGAACTTCATTTTGTAAATGAGCAGTGGTGTTGTTTAGATGCACACTCGCGATTAAACGAAGTTTCTAAAGACGATTTGTTTTCAGAATTAAATACCCAATTAGATCACACAAATAAAAAGCTGCATAAAGCGTCTCATCTAGTTATCACATTAGGAACTGCTTGGGTTTACAGATATATTGAAACGGATAAAATTGTGGCTAACTGTCATAAAATTCCACAGAAAAAATTTTTAAAACAACTTTTATCAGTAGATGACATTACTCAGTCTTTAGAAGCAATTATTACTCTGGTAAGAAGCGTCAATCCAAAGGTCAATTTTTTATTTACCATATCTCCGGTAAGACATTTAAAAGATGGTTTTGTAGAAAATAACAGAAGTAAATCGCATTTACTTAGCTCCATACACCAAATTGTTGATTCAAAAAATCAAATTGATTACTTTCCTTCATATGAAATACTAATGGATGAGTTAAGAGATTATCGTTTTTATAAAACTGATATGGTTCATCCAAATCAACAAGCAATTGATTATATTTGGAATAAATTCAGCTCAGTTTGGTTAACTGAAGAGGCGCTATCTACTTTAAATCTTGTTGCAGGTATTCAAGCCAAAAGAGCACATAAACCCTTTAATCCAAATTCTAAAGCCCATCAGGAATTTTTGACAAAACTTCAATCAGAAATTGATGATTTACACGGGAAATACCCACATATTTTGTTTTAAAATAAACCTAAAATACTTATAAACAAATACTTATAAAAATATACGCAATTCATCGTATGTTTTGTCTTTGTCTTATTGTTCAAATTTGTACCAGTATTAATCAATAAATAATTCAACAATGAGAAAATTAAATCAAATTATGTTACTTATAATGACGGTTTCATTAGTAACATTCAGTTCATGTTCAAAAGACGATGATGGTGGAGATGGTGGTAACGCACCTTCAGGAGTATTACAAGCTAAAGTAGATGGTTCTAACTACCAATCTATGGAAATTTCATCTTCAGCAACTGTTGCAAATGCAGGAAATTTATATTATAAACCTAATGATAAAACGATATACGCCTATAACCTTAACCAATAAATCTTGTTGTTGAGATTTTGTTCGATTAGGCGTAGTTAATTTTCAATTACGCTTAATCTTTTTAATTGTCGTTTCATCGAAAAAAAAGAAAAACACTAACAAATAGTTATATCTTTTTTATGCTATTAATCAATTTAATTAAAAGAGCATCAGTTAATTCTTCTGTCTTTAAAAACGGAAAGTGCCTGATGCTTTTTTTGTTTTCCAATAGTTGTATATTTCTTTTTCTTTTATTTCAACAAATCACAAATGCTCAAAATCTATCTATTTATAGTGAGCGAATTTGAAAAAGCTATCTCATACTCTCAAGAAGTCATAACAATTACAAAAGATACTCTGATACTTGCCAGTGCATTGAATAATATCGGTGCATCAAAACGAAGTCTTTGTGCTTATGAAGATGCGCTCACAAATTATTTGCAAGCTCTAGAGGTGTACACTGATTTAGGTATGAAATCTGAAGAAGCTACTGTCAACAACAATATTGGTATGGTATACAGCTATCTCAATATTACAGATAAGGCTATAGATTATCATTTAAAGGCTAAAGAAGCATTTGAAGAATTGAATAATAAGAAAGGTATTTCAGAGGTGTATAATAATATTGCTATTATATATGCTAATGATGGCAATTTAGACAAGGCATTAGATTATTTTAAATATTCCTTAGTTATTGAAAACCAATTAGATGAAAAAAGAGGAATAGCAGAATCTGCAAACAACGTTAGTACAGTTTACTATTACATGCAGAAGATTGATTCTGCCTTATATTATTTTGAAGAATCCGCCAGAATAGAGCGTTCAATAGGAAATTTTGCTGGTGTCGGATCTAGTTATAATAATATAGCTCAGGTATTATTAGAAAACGACAGAGCAAAAGAAGCAAAGTCATTTATAGACAGTGCCTATTACTATGCAAAAGAATATAAGGTCGTAGTAGACCACGAAACCGCGCTGTTCAATTATTCGCAATTTTATGAAGCAATTAATAATAAGGATAAAGCATTAGCATATTATAAAGATTTTTCAAATTTTAGAGATAGTATTTTAAATATAGAAACAAATAGTAAAGTAGCACAACTCGAAATAGAATACCAGACCGAAAAAAAAGAAAAAGAAATCCTGTCTCAAAGAGCAGATATCGCTGAGAAAGAACTTAATCTTAGCAATAAGAATAATTACATTTTAGGATTAGGTGCTTTAGCTGTCGTTTTAGGACTTTTAGGTTATTTATTTTACAATCAACAAAAATTAAAAAACCGACAGCTTAAAAAAGAAAATGAATTAAAAGATGCTTTACTAAAAATTGAAACACAAAACAAATTATAAGATCAACGCCTTCGAGTATCTAGAGGTCTTCATGATAATATTGGTGCCCTACTAACATTTATTATTTCTTCTATAGATAATCTTAAATATGGATTTAAAATTCTAGAAAAGCTAAGTGATAAACTTAATACTATTAGTGAGTTCACTACAACCACAATTTATGAGCTTAGAGATACTATTTGGGCGATGAACAAAAGCGAAATTACTTTTGAAGACTTACAGATTAGAATATCAAATTTTATTGAAAAAGCAAATATCGCAGCACAGAATGTTACCTTTAATTTTAATGTAGAGGACTCAGTTGATACGAGTATATCGTTTACTTCAATAAAAGGTATGAATGTGCATAGAATCATTCAAGAAGCTTTAAATAATGCGCTTAAATATTCAGAAGCATCGCAAATTGAAGTCCATATTCATCAGAAAAATAGTAATATGACTATTTCTATTTCAGATGATGGTAAAGGATTTGAAAAGGATAATACAAACTCAGGAAACGGATTGCTTAACATTGAAAAAAGAGGATCTGAAATAGATGCAAAACTTAGTATAGATTCAGAATCCAATATAGGCACAACTATAAAACTTAATCTATGATATACGATAAACTACGTATAGTTTAATTCAAAAAAAAACAGACATTTAAAGTCTAACTCAAAATATTATGAACATTAGAATCGCCATAGTAGATGATAATTCTTTTTTAATAAAAGCAGTAGAAGAAAAACTGTCTTTTTTTGAAGACTTAGAAGTAAGGTTTACAGCTATGAATGGGAGAGCGGTAATGGAAAAACTAGAAGAAAATAATGCGATTGACTTAATTTTAATGGATATTGAAATGCCAGTAAAGAATGGTATTGAGGCGACTTACGAAGTCAAACAAAAGTATCCACAGATTAAGATTATAATGCTCACAGTTTTTGATAATGACGAAAATATTTTTAATGCTATAAAAGCTGGTGCAGATGGTTATTTATTGAAAGAAATAAATGTAGGTGATTTGCATTCTGGAATTATAGAGACCTCAAATGGTGGAGCAGCAATGAATCCGTCAATTGCTTTAAAAACATTGAAATTACTGCGAAATCCTTATATAGAAGAAAAAGAAAACATAAAACTTACGAATAGAGAAATTGATGTTTTGGAGCAATTAAGTAAAGGCTTAAGCTATAATGCTGTTGCAGAAAACTTAATTCTTTCCATAGGAACAATAAGAAAACACATAGAGAATATCTATAGATAACTTCAGGTCCACAATAAACTAGAAGCCGTGCAAAAAGCCAAGCGTAATAATATTATTTAATTGCTACACTATCAGGAACTAAAACTGTATAATCGCCACCATTTCTAATAACATCTCTAACTATTGACGATGATATATATGAAGTTTTTGCAGCTGTTAATAAGAAAACAGTTTCAATTTTAGATAGTTTTCTGTTTGTATGGGCAATGGCTTTTTCAAACTCGAAATCAGCAGGATTTCTTAATCCGCGTAATATAAATTTGGCATTTATTTCCTTGCAGAAATCAACCGTTAAACCTTCATAAGTAGTCACTTTTACTTTTGGTTGATGTTGAAAAGATTTTTCAATAAACGCTTTGCGTTCCTCTACAGAGAACATGTATTTCTTGTCTGCATTTATACCTATGGCAACGACGACTTCGTCAAAAAGTTTAACGCCACGCTTAATAATATCATAATGCCCAAGTGTTATTGGGTCAAAGGATCCTGGGAATAATGCTCGTTTCATTAGTAGAATTTATACTTCAAATATAATTATTAATTACGCAATGCTTCTTCTATAGCATTTGAAAACAAGTCTTCCATACTTATTCCTGCAGCGGCAGCCTGTTGTGGTAAGATACTCTCGTTGGTTAAACCAGGAACAGTGTTTAACTCTAATAAATAAGGTTCATCATTTTTAAATATAAATTCACTTCTCGTAAAACCAGTCATACCAAGAATTTCATAGATGTATTTTGCCATAGTTCTAGTTTTTTCTTCATAGTCTTTGGATATACGTGCTGGTGTAATTTCTTGAGATTTTCCTTCGTATTTAGCTTGATAATCAAAGAAATCATTTTCAGAAACGATTTCAGTAATTGGCAGTACTTTAGTTTTACCTTTATAAGAAATAACACCAACTGAAACTTCTACACCATCTAAATACTGTTCGATAATAATTTCATTATCCTCTTTAAACGAGTTTTCAATAGCAGCTTTTAGTTCTTCTTTTTTGTAGACCTTAGAAATTCCATAACTACTACCTGCTCTATTAGCTTTTACAAAACACGGTAGTCCAACTTTTGCTACAATTGCATCTTCATTAATTATATCGCCTAGATTAAGATAATAACTTTCAGCTGTTTTTATGCCATGAGGTATTAGTGTAGCCAAGAAATCTCGCTTATTAAACGTCAATGCTGCTTGATAC
The DNA here is from genome assembly GCF_965656915.1 of Winogradskyella sp. Taxonomy (GTDB): domain Bacteria; phylum Bacteroidota; class Bacteroidia; order Flavobacteriales; family Flavobacteriaceae; genus Winogradskyella. Next base: position 18,864 of record NZ_CBFHMI010000031.1, read on the forward strand.
ATACTGCAGCTGGTTTGAGGAATATCTAATAATTCGAAATAAGCCTGCATAAAACCATCTTCTCCTGGTGAACCATGGATAGCATTAAAAACACAATCAAAATGAAGCTTATGACCATCAACCTTTACTGAGAAATCATTTTTATCTACAGGAAACTCTTTGTTTTTGTCATTTATATAAACCCATTTATCTTTAAAAATATGAATACGATAAGCATTGTAATTGTCCTTATTTAACGTGTTGTAGACAACATTGCCACTCTTTAGGGAAATTTGATATTCGCTCGAATATCCGCCCATAATAATTGCAATATTTTTTTTCATTTTTTTTTTTTTTCAAAAGCTATAATGTAAATGTATCATTTATTTTGGTAAACTAAATCTCCATATGATACGTATTTTATTTGTGAGACGTTATAGTAACGTTATAATTTATTAGTTTTGTCAACAATTATTTAGCTTATGAGTTTTGTTAAGTTTATTACCAGTAAAGTATTTTTAAAGCAATTAGTTTTAGCTATTGTTGCTATTGTAGTTTTAAGTTTCTTTGCACTAAAATGGCTTAACATTACTACAAATCATGGTGAATTTGTTGTGGTACCTAATTTAAAAGGTAAATCCATAGAAACTGTTAAAATTGAATTGAAAGACAACGATCTGGAAATGAAAATTCAAGATTCAGCTAACTATAATCCTAATTATCCTAAATATTCTGTGATAGAACAGAATCCTGAAGCAGGATCTCAAGTTAAAGAAAATCGTAAGATTTACTTAATATTAAACCCTTCTGGATACAGAAAAGTAGAAGTGCCTGATATTATTAAACGTACGTTTAGACAGGCAAAGCCTCAATTACAAGCCTTAGAATTCAAGGTGGGAGAAATTACTTACAAAGATAATATTGGAAAGGATGTTGTGCTCGGAATGAAGCATGATGGTAAAAATTTAAAGCCTGGTACTATGTTGCCGCTAACGTCTACTATAGATTTAGTTTTAGGTAATGGCAAGCGTAATTAATCATGGCTGATATTGTAGATGTTTCAGGGCAGGAAGACGAACTTTATGAGCATTATGCTTTTAGAGTAGAAAAAGGTCAGCAACCACTTCGAATCGATAAATACTTAATGAATTTTGTTGAGAATGCAACCAGAAATAAAATTCAGTCTGCAGCAAAAGATGGTTGTATTTTCGTAAATGGTAATACTGTAAAATCCAATTACAAGGTAAAGCCTAACGATCATATTACTGTAAAATTTGAACATCCTCCACATGAGAATTTACTGGTCGCCGAAGATATTCCTATAGATGTTGTTTACGAAGATGATGATTTATTGGTGGTTAATAAACCAGCTGGTATGGTGGTGCATCCAGGACATGGCAACTATTCTGGTACGTTAATAAATGGATTGATTTTTCATTTTGAAAACCTGCCAAACAACTCTAGTAACAGACCAGGATTAGTACACCGTATAGATAAAGATACCAGTGGATTATTGGTAGTAGCAAAGACTGAAGTAGCCATGGCGCATCTCTCTAATCAGTTTGCAGAGAAAACCAGCGAGCGTGAATATGTGGCTTTAGTATGGGGAAATGTAGAAGAGGATGAAGGTACTGTTGAAGGCCATATTGGTCGTCATCCCAAAAACAGATTACAAAATACCGTTTATGAAGGAGATGAGGCACTCAAAGGGAAACCTGCTGTTACCCATTATAAAGTCTTAGAACGTTTAGGTTATGTTACTTTGGTAAGCTGTAAGCTCGAAACTGGTCGCACACACCAAATACGTGTACACATGAAACATATTGGACACACCCTTTTTAATGATGAGCGTTATGGTGGAGAAAAAATTCTTAAGGGTACAACCTTTACTAAATACAAACAGTTTGTAGAAAATTGTTTTAAGGTATTACCAAGACAAGCCTTACATGCCAAGACTTTAGGTTTTGAGCATCCTACTACAGGTAAACTGTTGAGTTTTTCTACTGAAATTCCTGAAGACATGCAGTTGTGCATTGATAAATGGAGAAAGTATGCCAAGCATCAAGATAATTTATAGCATTATTGGTTTTATTTGTTAAACCAGGTTTATAGTTTTCTTCTTAGTTCGTAAATTTGATTTGAAATAAAATTGAATTATGAAACTCGTACTATCTCCAGCTAAGTCCTTAGATTTTGAAACTCAATTACCAACCACAAAATCAACAGAAGGTTGTTTTTTGGCCGAAGCTGAGCGATTAAATAAACTCTTAAAAAAGAAATCACCGCGTAGTTTATCAAAACTGATGCATATTTCTGATAATTTAGGTGAATTGAATTACGAGCGTAATCAGGATTGGCAATTACCATTTACAAAAGATAATGCCAGACAAGCCATATATGCATTTAATGGAGATGTGTACAGAGGATTAGATGCTTACACTATTGATACCAAGAAATTAGATAAAGTACAAGATACTGTGCGTATTATTTCCGGATTATACGGAATTCTAAAACCACTTGATTTAATGCAGCCTTATCGCCTAGAAATGGGAACTAAAATGGCCGTGGGCAAAAACAAAAATCTTTATGAGTTTTGGAAAAAGAAGGTCACTAAAGCTTTAAACGAAGAGTTAGAAGATGATGAGTTATTTCTAAACTTAGCAAGTAACGAATACTTTAAAGCCATAGATACTAAGGTTATAAAGGTACCAGCTATTAATATTAGTTTTAAAGAATATAAAAATGGTCAGTATAAAACTATTGGCATTTTTGCAAAATTAGCGCGTGGTTTAATGACCAGATATATTATAGATACCGATGCTAAAACCTTAGAAGATATAAAAGGATTTAATTACGATAACTACGGTTTTAGTGAAGAGTTGTCTTCCGCAAAGGAGTTGGTTTTTATGAGATAGTTTTTATCCTTAACGACTAACCAATTTTTATTCAATTAACTTAAAAATCAGTTACTTTTTAAAAATTGAGTTTTAATTACGATGGTTTTATTAACTTGTTGTCAAATATCACCATCATGAAAAAAGTATTACAAATTGGTAATGGACTCGCATTAGGCTCTACAATCTTTATCAACTACTTGTCTAATACAGGAATAATTAATAATACCACTATTGGAGATGTTTCTGATGGCTATAAATCTGTGTTTACACCAGCAGGGTATACATTTGCTATTTGGGGCATAATTTACATACTATTACTGGCTTTTACGATTTATCAAGGTCGTAGTTTATTTGTTAATGTAAAAGATGATAGTGTGGTAAATAAAACTGGTTGGTGGTTTATCTTGTCTTGCATATTTAATAGCCTTTGGGTGTTTGCCTGGATTTATGAGTATACAGGTTTATCTTGTGTATTCATTTTTCTATTACTCTTTTCGCTTTTTAAAATTATATTAAATAACCGCATGGAATTAGGTGATGCGCCATTTCCCACCGTTGTATTTGTGTGGTGGCCTATCGTTATATACGCAGGTTGGGTTACAGTTGCCAGTATAGCAAATGTGTCAAGTTATTTAGTAAAAATAGGTTGGAAAGGCTATGGTATTTCTGAAGTAAACTGGACCATTATTATGATTATTGTCGCTGTACTGTTAAATCTTTTTGTCATGTATAAGCGAAATATGAGAGAATTTGTTTTAGTTGGTGCTTGGGCTTTGGTTGGGATTGGAGTAGCTAATAAAGGCATTCATGAAATTATCACTACTATTACATTTATTGGTGCGGCTATTTTAGTAACAGCGAACGGAATTCATGGATTTTTGAACTTTGCAACCAACCCTTTCATTAAGTATAAACAATGGAAAGTTGAAAGGAACTCATAATATTATTGAATTCTGCTGTGGAGGAATAAATTAACTGTAACTTCGCACCAAATAACGAGGTGAGCTTTAAATAGATATTCATCTTAACTAAAAACGATGTATGTCATTTAAATCATTAGGCTTATCTGAGCCTATACTAAAAGCTGTTAGTAAAAAAGGTTATGAAACACCTTCACCTATTCAACAAAAGGCGATTCCTTCAATTTTAGAGGGTAAAGATATTTTAGCTTCTGCTCAAACAGGGACTGGTAAAACCGCTGGTTTTACTTTGCCTATGTTGCATAAATTAGCAGAAAATTCATATCACAAACACAGAAGTATACGTGCGCTAGTTTTAACACCTACAAGAGAGTTGGCAGCTCAAGTCTTTGCTAACGTAAAAGAGTATAGTGAGTTTTTAGATATAAGAAGTGCGGTGATCTTTGGTGGAGTAAATCAAAAACCACAAGTAGCTACTATTAAGAGAGGTATAGATGTTCTTGTTGCCACACCTGGCCGATTAATTGATTTAGAGAGTCAAGGTGCTTTAAGTTTGAAACATATAGAAATATTAGTTTTAGATGAAGCTGACCGGATGTTAGATATGGGCTTTTTAAGAGATATTGAACGTGTTATGAAGCTAATACCAAGTAGACGTCAAAACCTTATGTTTTCTGCGACATTCTCTAAAGACATAAAAAAGTTAGCATATTCAATTCTTAATAATCCAGTTCAGGTTGAAGCAACTCCAGAAAATACAGCTGTTGAAATCATTGATCAAAAGGTGCATCGTGTAGCAAAAACAAAAAAGACAGGATTAATCATTAAACTTATTTCTGAAGGTAATTGGGAACAAGTATTGGTGTTTACAAGAACTAAACACGGAGCAAATAGGTTAACAAAGAAGATGGTTTCTGCAGGTATTACAGCCGCTGCAATACATGGTAATAAAAGTCAAGGAGCAAGAACTAAAGCTTTAGCTGGTTTCAAAAATGGTAAAGTTAGAGTATTAGTCGCAACAGATATTGCTGCTCGTGGCCTGGATATTCCGTTACTGCCTCATGTCATTAATTTTGAGTTACCAAATGTATCAGAAGATTATGTTCATAGAATTGGAAGAACAGGAAGAGCAGGGGCAAGTGGTGAGGCAATTTCATTAGTAAGCGCTGATGAAATTAGTTATTTAAGAGGTATTGAAAAACTAATTGGTATGTCTATCGATATAGAGATTATCGAAGGTTTTGAACCTGATCCTAATGCATCTACAGAGCCCATAAAACCAGGTCAGAATAGAAGTAGAAACCAAAGTCGAAATAGAAATTCGGGCCAGAGAAACTCAGGTAATACTAAAAATTCTGGAAGAAATCGTAACCGAAGACGTAACGATAGTAAAAGGTAATGTCATCTCAAGTCAACAATCCACTTCATGGAATAAAACTAGAACAGATTATTACTGATCTAGAATCCTATTATGGTTGGGAATATATGGGTTACCAGATAAATATTCGTTGTTTCACTCATGACCCTTCTGTAAAATCTAGCTTAAAATTTTTAAGACGTACTCCTTGGGCAAGAGCCAAAGTGGAGAAGCTGTATTTAAATATGCTGAAGATTAGAAAATAGAAGAAATCTATTTCGATAAATTTTTTAAAACCTTAACAGCATTTAGTGCGTCGTTTATATTCACAAAAATATGATCGTGAAAATATCTGGCAATAACATTACAGCTTATATTGTGTTTAGCTAATTCACTCGAAAACAAAGCTGTTAAGCCTACGGCCTCGAGAGATGAATGTACTTGCAGAGTTATCCATGCCGCAGAAAAACTATAGTTAAGTTTTAATGTATCAGCTTTAGATTTTTCAATAACTACGGTGATTCCTTCTTTTTCTTTAAATTCACATATAGTATATGCTCTGCTTATTTGTTTCGTGTCTGTTACAGTTGTAAAAACATACTCTCCTTCATGTAAGTGAGGATCTATATTTTTCAGTAGTTTAGATAAGTTTTTCTCTCCTGGCATTTTTTTAGAGCATTCGTAATTGTTTGTTCTTTTTCTTGTCTAAATAATGTCGTAAAACACCACCTTTCACATTGTTCACATCGAATTCTACAATAAAAGCATCCTCATCTATTTTGTTAATAATACGATGCATCTTTTTGATATCAATACGATTGATGATGGTATGTATAATATCAAAATCTTCTTGTGTACCCTGGCTACCAAAGCCTTTAGAACCTTTATAAGTGGTTAAGCCAGCTCCTAATTCTTCCATAATTGCAAGTTTTATCTCAATGTATTGTTTAGAGACTATAGTAACACCAATGAAGTCTTCAAAACCCTCTATAGTTAGGTCGGTAACTTTTGCTGTGACTATATAGGTAAGAATGGAGTAAAGCGCCACTTCAACAGAAATCACATAAGCCGTAATACTAAAAAGTATTATGTTGAATAATAAAATAATTTGTCCGATACTAAAGCCAAATTTATCATTGAGATATACACCTAAAATTTCTGAACCATCTAATACAGATCCATTTCTAATGGCTATACCAATGCCTGCTCCTAAAAATAAACCACCAAAAATGGAAATTAGTAGTTTGTCTTCTGTAATGATTTCAAAATTTTCAAAGTGAATAAATAAAGCTAATCCCAATATGCTTATTATGGATTTTATTACAATGCGTTTTGAAACCGTATAAAACCCAAGAATTAGAAATGGAGTACTGAAAATAATTAGTAAAATAGAAATATTAATATTTACAAGTCTATTGACTAAAAGTGCAATACCAGTAACACCGCCATCTAAGAAACCATTTGGTAGTAAAAATGCCTTTAGTCCAATACTCGCTAGTATTATTCCAATAGCAATCTGCCCGTATTCAGAAAAAAGTCTTGAAGCTTTATTGCTTTTCATAGTGTTGATTTGTTGATGTAAAAGTTACAAAACCAAAAGCATTACTCAATTAAAAGCACAAAAAAATCCTCTAGAATTTTTAAAGGATTTTTTAATAGGGTTTAATGTCTTCTATGTTTACGCTTTTTTCTTGGTTTTTCAGCGTTTTCAACAAATGCCTTGTACTCTGCCAGGTCAATAGTTCCATTTTCATCAGCATCTAATTTAGCAAAGCGTTCTTCGATACGTTCTTGCTGCGTCATTTCTTTTCTCGCTACAAATTCTTCTTTTGATAAAGATTCATCGCTATTAGTGTCTAAAGATTTAAATCGCTCGCTAATAATTTCTGCTTTAGCCTCCTCGCGCATACGTTTAGATTTAAACTCTTCTAATGATAAATAACCATTTGAGTCAGCGTCAAGTTTTTTAAATAATTCTTCCGGATTGCGGTGTTTTTTTTCTCTTCGTTCTTGTGCATTTACAAATGTTATGGAACATAAAGCCACAACGAACAAACCAGTTTTTAATGTTTTTGAAATCATAATATTTTTTGTTTTAATTAATGAACACTACTATGACTTATGTCTATTATAGAAGTTTAATTGTTTAAGCTAGTTTGTGATAAAATTAACTAAGTTGTCTTAAGCCTTCATAAACTATAATGCTGACAGCATTAGCCAGATTAAGGCTTCTAATATGATTACTGTACATTGGAATTTTAAAAAGTTGGTCATTATGTTTTTCGATTATATCTTTTGAGAGACCAACAGATTCTTTTCCGAATACTAAGAACATATCATCACAATAGTCAATATCCCAATACGATTTTTTACCATGGCTTGATAAGAATACCATTTTAGCATTCTTATTTTTTTGAAAGAAGTCAGCAATGTTATCATAATAAATAACATCTAAATGTTGCCAATAGTCTAATCCTGCACGTTTTAATCGTTTGTCGTCTATTTCAAAACCAAATGGTTTAAATAGATGTAGTTTAGAGCCCGTAGCTAAAGCCAATCGACCAATATTTCCTGTATTGTTAGGGATTTCGGGTTCTATTAGGACTATGTTAAGCGGCATTCTTTTTGATTTTCAAATAGATTAATCTTATCAATAATACAAATGGAAAACCGTGCATTAAGGTGTCAAAATAGTCTTGCACCTGCATACCTTTTGCTCCACCAGCAATCCATCTTAATTTTCCAATAATATGTGGTTCAGGAAAAAATGGTGCTAATCCTAAGGTTAAGCATAAAAGGATAATAATGCGCCAGTCGTTATATAATTTTGTCATAAATAAAAAAAAACCTACTCAAATATATGAATAGGTTTGATTACGTTTCTATATTATTAATTAATTTTTGTTCTGTTGATCTTTTATTGTTTTACTATCTAAATCAAATTCGCTGGTATCTTTGTATATACGAACAGTTGGATTTGTTGGATGTGTTTGTTCTTTTGTTGGTTTAAATCTTTTTTTATCTTTTATAATTCCCATAGTTTTTTATTATTAAATTCATTTTTAATATAACTATTGTTTATGGAAATTTGTCACAACAAACAACTAAAACATTTGAATATACTGTTAAAAACCCTTAATGTTTGCCTAGAATAGCTGATATGAACGAATCAAAATATTTAACACCTTTGTTGGTTAAGTGCTTTATAAAGGCACTCCCAATTATAGCTCCTTTCTCATTTTTAGTGGCTTGTGTAAAGGTGTCATTATTTGAAATTCCAAAACCAACAATTTGAGGGTTCTTTAGATTCATCTTTGCAATACGCTCAAAATAGTCTATTTGTTCTTTCCCAAAGCCAACTTTCGCACCTGTTGTACTCGCCGAACTTACCATGTAAATGAAACCATCTGAAACAGAGTCGATATATTGAATACGTTCATCTGAAGTTTGTGGTGTAATTAAAAATACATTAATAAGAGCATATTTCTCAAACGTTGCTTTATAATCTGAATGATAGACATCAACAGGTAAATCAGGTATAATTAATCCATCGATTCCTACTTCTTGACACTTTTTACAAAAATCCTCAACCCCATATTGTAGCATTGGGTTAAAATAACCCATAATAATCAACGGAATAGAAACCGATTGACGAATGGCTTTGAGTTGTTCAAAAAGTAATTCACTAGTCATACCGTTTTTTAAAGCTTGTGTAGAACTCGCTTGTATGGTTGGTCCATCTGCTAAAGGATCACTAAATGGAAGACCAATCTCTATCATGTCAACACCACTTTTTTCAAGGTTTTGAATAATAGTAACTGTATCATCTATGTTGGGATAACCAGCGGTAAAATATATAGAAAGAAGTTTTTTGTCTTCTTTTAGTTTTTGGTTTATTCTGTTCATCTTACAATTTAAAATAATCAATATAATTCTGTAAATCTTTATCACCACGACCAGATAAGTTAAGCACAATAATATCGTCTGTTTTAAAGGTTTTATGCTCAAAAACAGCTAAAGCATGAGATGTTTCTATAGCTGGTATAATTCCTTCTAATTGAGATAACTCTAAACCTGCAACCATAGCTTCATCATCTGTAATGGAAATAAATTCTGCACGTCCTGTTTTATATAAATTGGCATGCATAGG
>NZ_CBFHMI010000032.1:0-27484 GCF_965656915.1 Winogradskyella sp.
CACCTTCAAATAATCCATTTCTTATAAAGCGTTTCACTAACCGATCTTCGAGAGAGTGGTATGAGATGAAACTAAGTCGACCACCTTTTTTTAAAACTTCTGGTGTTTGCACCAATAACTCTTTTAAAACTTCGATTTCTTGATTAACCTCAATACGAATGGCCTGATATATCTGAGCCAAAACCTTATTCTCTTTTCTATGATTTAAAAATGGCTTTAAGACTTTTTTTAGCTGCTCACTGGTTCTGATCTCTTCTTTCTGTCTTTCTGCAACTATCACTCTTGCCATAGCAGGTGCTTGTCTTAATTCTCCGTATTGATAAAACACTGCTCTTAATTGTTCTTCATCATAATTATTTACCACTTCGAAAGCAGAGAGCTGATTGTCTTGATTCATACGCATATCTAAATCTGCTTCAAACCGTGTAGAAAATCCTCGTTCAGCTACATCAAATTGGTGAGATGATACTCCGAAGTCCGCCAATATGCCGTCTACTTCTTTTACTCCATAAAATCTTAAGAACCTTTTTATATATCTAAAATTCTCATTTATGAGAACAAACCGATCATCTTCTAATGTGTTTGCCAACGCATCCTTATCCTGATCAAAGGCATACAATTTACCGTTTGGTCCTAGTCTTGCGAGAATCTCACGACTATGCCCTCCTCCACCAAAAGTAACATCGACATAAACACCGTCTGGTTTTATATCTAAACCATCTACTGTTTCTTTAAGTAATACTGCATTATGATACTCCATTGTCATTATCATCATCTTGTCCCATAACTTCTTCAGCTAAATCTGCAAAGTCATTTGCGGCAGAATCAATGGCCTGTTCATATTTAGCCTTATCCCATATTTCAATAATATTTACCGCAGAAGCTAAAACCACCTCCTTAGAAATACCTGAAAAACCAATTAAATCTTTAGGGATCAATAATCGTCCTGCATTATCAACTTCTACAACTTTAACTCCTGCTGTAAATCGTCTTATGAAGTCATTGTTTTTTTTCTTAAATCGATTCAGTTTATTCACCTTCGACATTAACACATTCCACTCTGCCATAGGATAAAGCTCTAAGCATGGTTGAAATACAGCACGCTTAAGCACAAAACCATCTTGTAACGCTGCAGATAGCTGTTTCTTTAAAACAGCAGGTATCATCAGCCTACCTTTGGCATCAGCTTTACATTCGTATGTTCCTATAAATGAATTCAAAATGTCTGATCTCTCACTTTAACGATTAAGATTCAAATATATTGAAAATATTTCCACATTTTACCACATCCTCCCACTTTTGTTGATAAGTTTTGTTTTATGTCATTTTCAATTCCGGCGGATTACACTAAAATTGGGCTATTAATATTATTTTTTCAAGTGGTAATTATCAACATATCAAATTTATATTTCAGCAAAGAATTCTAACATTAAGTTGTATACGAATTAAAAAGGATTTAGTTATATTTGTTTTTAACACAAAGCACTAACTTTATAGATGGCACACCTTTTAAAAAAAGAAAAGGATTATAGATATATTGAAGTAGGAGAAGGCACACCAATTATAGTCCTTCACGGATTAATGGGAGGTTTGAGTAATTTTGATGCTGTCACTGATTTTTTTGGGTCTAACGGCTACAAAGTTATCATACCAGAACTTCCAATTTACAGCATGTCTCTCATTAAAACTAACGTTAAAAGTTTTGCGAACTATCTTAGAGATTTTATTGAATTTAAGGAGTTAGATAACGTTATTTTACTAGGCAACTCTCTAGGAGGTCATATTGGCTTATACCACACAAAATTATATCCTGATAAAGTAAAAGGATTGGTAATTACTGGTAGCTCAGGACTGTATGAAAGCGCCATGGGAAGCGGCTACACTAAGCGCAGTGATTACGAAGTTATAAAGAAAAAAGCGCAGGATGTATTCTACGATCCTGAAGTGGCTACCAAAGAAATTGTTGATGAAGTTTATGAAACGGTAAACGACAGAAATAAACTGGTTAAAACCCTTGCCATTGCAAAAAGTGCCATTCGCCATAATATGGCTAAAGATTTACCAAAAATGTACACTCCGACTTGCATTATTTGGGGTAAAAATGATAATGTTACTCCTCCAGAAGTTGCAGAAGAATTCCATGAGTTATTGCCAGATTCTGATTTATTTTGGATAGATAAGTGTGGGCATGCTGCAATGATGGAACACCCTATAGAATTCAATACAATTTTGAATGGCTGGCTGGAAAGTCGCAACTTCTAAACGATTAATCAAAACAAAATCTGCTTTCGCAAGTAGTATTATGAAAATAAAATCTGCCGAATTTGTAGTTAGTAATTCTGAAGTGGCTAAATGCCCTAAGAATCCTATCCCGGAATATGCGTTTATTGGCAGAAGTAACGTGGGAAAATCTTCATTGATTAACATGCTTACTGACCGTAAAAGCTTAGCTAAAACTTCTGGTCGACCTGGTAAAACACAACTCATCAATCATTTTATTATTAATGATAACTGGTTCTTAGTAGATTTACCTGGTTATGGTTATGCTCGAGTTTCTAAAACTTCAAAAAAGAAATTCCAAAAGTTTATTACCAATTATTTTGAACAACGTGAACAACTTGTTTGTGCTTTTGTACTTGTAGACATAAGACATAAGCCACAACCTATTGACATAGAATTTATGCAATATTTGGGCGAAAGTGGTATTCCATTTGGAATTATTTTCACTAAAGCAGATAAATTAAAACCAAAAGCCATTAAGCGCCATGTTGAAGCGTATTGCCAGGAACTGCTACAATCGTGGGAAGAACTACCACCTTATTTTATCACCTCATCGAGTAAAAAGATTGGACAAGAAGAAGTGTTGAATTTTATTGAAGCTACAAATAATGAGATTGAGCAATTAAGAAACGAGTAACTAATTACGTTTTTACATCAAAGGCATCTCGTAACGCATTGCCAACCAACATAAAAGCCATAACCAAAAACATAATACAAATACCTGGAATTAAAGCTAAATAAGGCTTTCCTAATATAATATAGTTATAATGATCTTTTATCATCGCTCCCCAGCTCGCCATGGGAGGTTGAGCTCCTATACCAAGAAAACTTAATCCACTTTCAATTAATATGGCAGCCGCAAAATTGGCTGCTGAAATCACAATTAAAGGACCAAAAATATTAGGCAATATATGTTTTGTGATGATTCTATAATCATTATAACCTAAAGCTCTAGCTGCAGTGACATATTGCATTTCTTTGGCACTTATAATTTGACCTCTTACGACTCTGGCAACTTCTACCCACATTGTTAACCCAACCGCTATAAATACCTGCCAAAACCCTTTGCCTAAAGCTAAAGTTATTGCTATAACTAATAGTAATGTTGGAATGGACCAAGTGATATTAATAATCCACATAATAAAAGCGTCAATTTTGCCTCCGTAGTAGCCAGCAAGACTTCCCATAATTAAGCCAACAAATAATGAGATGAAAACTGCCACAAAACCTATAAAAAATGATATACGCGAACCGATTAATATTCTACTTAAATAATCTCTACCATATTTATCTGTACCAAAACTAAACGTTCGGGTTGCGATATGGCTTTTGTAGTCTGAGTTTGGAAACTGAGATACTTTAATTTGTTTATCTAATCCATTAAGTCCATCAGAAGCATATTCCTCATAATACAAGATATTATCTTTCACTTTGTAAGACGCAATTGGTATTTCTGTGTCAGTATTTAGCTTACCAAAAAATAATTCTGAAAAAAAACTTTGGCGTGATTCTATACCTGAAGGAATCGTTAACATCTCTACCTCAAATCCCGGAGACTTTGAGTGAATGGATAAATGCATCTGGTTAGCATTTTTTGATGCATCTGGTGCAAAGAGATATGCAAAAATTGAAATTAGTCCAATACAGACAATTATGCCTAAACTAAAAACGCCCCAAAAGTTTTGTTTAAACTTTTGAAGCGCTAATACTGTAAGTGAATTATTAATTTTTGACATTCAATATTGTACTAATCAAAGCATGTTGCTTTATATTTCTTCACTACTAATTCTTCACATCTGCGACTTTGTTTTTTATAGCATAAGTCATTTTTAAATCGTTAAGTACGTTTAAAGCTTCTTCTACATAAACATCTTTAGCTAAACTCTCGTGCCAACGCTGACGCTTTTCTTTTAGAACAGAATCTTTTTCCATTAAATTCAACTCATAAGGAAGTGAGTTGAAAGTTAGATTTGTTTTATACTCTGATAATTTTTCAAATCGTTTAGCCTCTTCTTCATTAAGCTCCATTTCATTTTTATAATCTTCGTAATTTAAAGAGTATATTTCTCGGTCCCTTATTTTTTTTACCCATTTAGCATTGGCATCAATTAACTTTAATTGTTCATTAGCAGCCATTCTTGCTTTACTCTTGCTAATTGTGGTATCATAATCGAAATAATTACTCCACAAATCATAATCTACCGCATCTATTTTGTCCCATGGCAGTGGGTTTTCTTGATCTTTCTCTCCAATATCAATATAACTGTAACGGTCTGGAACTACTACATCACTTTTGACGCCTTCTAACTGCGTAGAGCCACCATTGATTCTATAAAATTTCTGGGTTGTAAATTTTAATGCACCCATATCACCATTAGTGTTATTGCGTACCATACGATTTAAATCTAGAACATTTTGAACCGTTCCTTTACCATAGGTTTGCTTACTTCCTATAACTATAGCACGTTTATAGTCTTGCATTGCTGCTGCTAAAATCTCAGATGCAGAAGCGGATAATTCATTTACCATAATTACTAATGGTCCATCCCAAATAATAGATTCATCCTTATCTCTAAGTACCTCTTTAGGTTCACCTGTAGTTTTAACCTGCACTACTGGTCCTTCTTCAATAAATAAGCCAACAATATCTACCACAGTTTGTAACGAACCTCCACCATTATTTCTCAAATCTAAAACCAGACCTTCCATACCTTGTTCTTTCAGTCTGACAATTTCTTGTTTAATATCTGATGCGGCATTACGCTTATTGTAATCTTGAAAATTAATATAAAACTTTGGTAAGTTTATGATTCCGAAAGTTTTTCCATCTTTTTCAACTGTAGATGATTTTGCATAGGTTTCCTCTAACTCCACAATATCCCTAGTAATTGAAATATCTTCAATGGTTCCATCTACTTTTTTCAATGTTAAAATCACTGTAGTCCCTTTCGGCCCTTTAATAAGTTTGATGGCATCATCTAAACGCATACCAACAATATTGACAGCTTTTTCTTCATCTTCCTGCCTTACTTTCATGATGCGATCACCAACTTCTAATTGGTTAGCTCTCCAAGCTGGTCCGCCACTAATAATTTCATTTACTATTATCTCATCCATCTTTTTCTGTAATCTTGCTCCGATACCTTCAAAATTACCAGACATAGCAACGTCAAAACGATCTTTATCTTCTGGGGCAAAATAGAACGTATGCGGATCAAACTCTTCTACTATTGCATTTATGTACACTGCAAACCAGTCTTTTCGCTGTCTATCATCAATGAAATCATAAAGTTCATCAAGAGAACGTTTTGTAGCCACTCTTGCTTCCTTTTCTATAGCTTTTATCGATTTTTTGGTTGCCTTATTTTCATTTTCCGGTAAGTCATTATCCTCTATGTTATCTTCACTCTTAGCAATAGCATCATCATAATTAGCAATTGTAGAGAATTTTAATTGCTGTCTCCAACGTTCTTTCATTTCGCGCCTATTTTTTACATACATCAGCTCTTCATAATCTGTAGAATAATCTTCAGCAACAGAAAAATCAAAAGGATGGTCTAAAATATCTGCATAGATTTTTTTAGACTCTTCAATTCTTTGTAGTAATCTTTGGTGTGTAATATTGAAAAATGTGACATCGTAAGATTTCAGTTGATCATCTATCTGATCTTTATAGGCTTCAAATTCCTTTATATCAGACTCGTAAAAATAGCGCTTAAATGGATCTATTTGGTTAAGATAATCTTCGTACACATTCGCAGAAAAATCATCATTTAAATCTTGTGGATTAAAATGTCCTTGATCTAATACGTAAGTGATAAGCTGTATTAAGAGCTTATCTTTATCTGGATTGTCAAATGTTTTGCTGGTAAAACTGCATGAGGCAAATGCAATTAATAATGCAAGTAAAAAAAACTTATAATTCCCTCTCATAATCTGTTTATTTAATACCCTAGGTGCAGGCTTTCAATTTTTCACTAAAATAGCAGAAAAAACCGTGCCATAAAAAATCACGGCACTAATTTTTTGTTAAAGCTATAATTGCTATCTAATCGTATGCTTTTTCTTATTTTTACAACGTAAATATTCTATAAAACATATGTCTAAACGTCCTTTAATTTTAGTTACTAATGATGATGGTATTACAGCACCAGGATTAAGAACCTTAATTTCTGTAATGCATAAGCTTGGAGATGTTGTAGTTGTAGCTCCTGATAGTCCACAAAGCGCTATGGGACATGCTATTACAATAAACTCTACACTACATCTCGAAAAAGTAACCATAGATGGAAAACAGCCAGAATATAGTTGCTCGGGCACACCTGCGGATTGTGTAAAACTCGCTGTAAATGAAATATTAGATCGCAGACCAGACATTTGTGTTTCAGGTATTAATCATGGATCTAATTCTTCTATAAATGTTATTTATTCTGGGACAATGAGCGCAGCTTTAGAAGCTGGTATTGAAGGTATTCCAGCTATTGGATTTTCATTATTAGATTATAATTGGAGCGCTAATTTTGACCATTGCAAACCCTTCGTAGAGACTATTACCAAACAAGTTTTAGAACATGGTTTATCCGATGGTGTAGTACTTAATGTCAATCTCCCAAATCTTCATAAAAATGATATAAAAGGTATAAAAGTTTGCAGGCAAGCGCGCGCCAATTGGAAAGAAGAGTTTGACAAACGCACCAATCCTATGGGTAGAAATTACTATTGGTTGACTGGTAAATTTGTCAATATGGACGATGGTGAAGACACTGACGAATGGGCTTTGGAGAATGGCTATGTATCGTTGGTGCCAGTTCAGTTCGACTTAACTGCACATCATGCCATGCAGCAATTAAATACATGGAAATTGAATGATTAATCATTTATGAAGAAAGAAATTATTAGTGGTTTTATTGTAGGCATTATTGCTACAGCTTTTGGATTGGTTTTCGCTATTCAGATTTTTGGAAAAAGTGATGATTGGAGTGCTGTTTTAAGACAAGCCGTTGCTGAAGGATTTTTAACGAAACTTATGAGTATTGGTGCTCTTTTAAATTTAGGCGCCTTCTTTTTGTTTTTAAAAAAGAAACAAGATCACCGAGCAAAAGGTGTACTTATTGCTACAATTTTGGTGTTTATAGCAACACTGATAATAAAATTTACATACTAAATGAAGTACTACATCATTGCTGGAGAAGCTTCTGGTGATCTGCACGGATCTAATCTAATGAAAGCCTTGTATAAACTAGACGCACAAGCAGACATTAGATTTTGGGGTGGCGATTTAATGCAAGCTGTAGGTGGTTATTTGGCCATGCATTACAAAGAGCGCCAATTTATGGGTTTCGCAGAGGTTATATTCAATCTCCGAAAAATCTTAGGCCATATCAAATTCTGCAAAAAAGACATTGAAGCATTTCAACCCGATGTTATCGTTTTTATTGATAATTCTGGTTTCAACTTACGAATTGCCAAGTGGGCAAAAGAACATGGATTTAGAACTCACTATTATATTTTACCTCAGGTTTGGGCCTCTAGAGCAAGTAGAGTTGAAAACATAAAGCGCGACGTTGATGCCCTTTATTGCACACTCCCCTTTGAAAAAGCATTTTATAAAAGCCATAATGTAGATGTAAATTTTGTTGGTCATCCTTTAATCGATGCCATTGCAGATAGACCGCAAATTGATGAAAACGAATTTAGGAAAACACACCAACTTAGTACTAAACCAATTATAGCCTTGCTACCAGGAAGTCGTAAGCAAGAAATCACCAAAATGCTTGGTGTAATGTTAAGTCTGGTTGATGATTTTGAAGATTACCAGTTTGTTATTGCAGGTGCTCCTAGTCAGGATTACGAATTTTACAAACGCTTTATAAAACAAGACAATGTGAGCTTCATTTCTAATAAAACCTATGATCTTTTAAGCATATCTAATGCTGCTTTAGTAACCTCTGGTACAGCAACATTAGAAACAGCATTGTATAAGGTTCCTCAAGTCGTTTGCTATAAAGCTAATCCAATTTCTTATCAAATTGCTAAGCGTATTATTACTTTAAAATTCATCTCATTAGTTAATCTTATTATGGACCGCGAGGTGGTAACGGAATTAATCCAAGGAGACTTAAATAAAAAACGATTAAAAGATGAGCTTACATCTATTTTAGATACTCAAAAGCGTGAGCAACTGTTTTTAGATTATTATGAATTAGAACAAAAATTAGGAGGAAAAGGAGCCAGCGAGAATACCTCCAAATTAATTTATGAAGCTATTGCCTAACATGAAACAAGTTTTACCCATACTATTATTACTATTTGTTGTTACTAGCTGTAAATCTAAAAAGTCATATACCAGCAAAAAGCGGCAAACTCATACGGTAAAAGTTAATACCACTGCCAAACCTAGTGAAGAAGCTCAACGCATCGTCAACTACGCTAAAACCTTTGACGGCACACGTTACAAATATGGTGGCACCACCATGCGTGGCATGGATTGCTCTGGTTTAATTTATACCAGTTTTAAAAAGCACAATATAAGATTACCAAGGACTACCGCAGACTTAAAAAGTACTGGCAACTGGATAGATCTAAAAGAGGTTAATGTTGGAGATTTGGTTTTCTTTGCCACCAAAAAAAACAGCCGAAAAGTAAATCACGTTGGTATTGTCACCAGTATACGACCAGGTAATGTAGAATTTATACATGCTTCGAGCAGTCGTGGAGTAATGATTTCATCTTTAGCAGAACGCTATTGGTATTTTGCTTTTGTGCAGGCGCGACGCGTATTGTAAAAGTTTTTTATATTAGTAACTCATTTTCATGAAGTTACTCAATTTCACCATAATTAAACTAACCATTGCTCTGGTTATTGGAATTCTACTAGCTCATTATTTTGAGATAGACTTTAGCATAGTATTATCATCTACTATAGCGCTCGTATTTTCAGTTGGAATTTATTGGTATTTTTTAAAATTCAAAATTGATAGATTTCCATTTTTTGGTGCGTTAACGTATTTGGCTCTTATAGGCATTGGTATGACGGTCTACCAAATTCAAAATGATAGGGTACAAAGTGATCATTATACGCACCAAATTCAAAAACACAATACTGCTGAGTTTTTACTGAAGATTGAAGAGCGTTTGAAACCAGATACATACAATGATAAATATTTTGCCTCTATTCAATCAATAAACGGGCAACATGCTTCAGGTCGCTTATTGGTTAATATTAAAAAAGATAGTCTCAATAATAATTTAGCGATTGATGACATTATATTCACCTCAGCAGTAATTAAGGATATTCAAAAACCTCTGAATCCTCATCAGTTTGACTACAGGAACTATTTAAAATTAAAACAGGTTTATCATCAATTATATCTGACTCAGGACAAATTACTTACAATTTCAAATGACAAGACATCTATTTATGGCTATGCCGATGCATTTAGATCTAGTATTAATGAGCGACTTATTAAAGCTGGATTTAAAGATGACACATTGAGCATTATTAATGCGCTATTATTAGGACAGCGGCAAAATTTAGATAAAACAATTTATAACAATTATGTTAATGCAGGTACCATTCATATACTCGCTGTTTCTGGATTGCATGTGGGTGTCATTCTACTGATACTTAATTTTTTGTTTCGTCCGTTACTCTACTTAAAATACGGCAACACGCTTAGACCACTTTTAATCGTAATTCTATTATGGTCATTTGCCGTCATTGCAGGCTTATCACCTTCTGTTACCAGAGCTGTAGCGATGTTTAGTATAATTAGTGTAGCTATGCACCTAAAACGACCAACCAATATTTATAATACATTGGTTATTTCGGCATTTTTGATATTGTTGGTTAAGCCGAATTTTCTATTCGAAGTTGGATTTCAGATGAGTTATCTGGCAGTTCTTGGTATTGTGAGTATTCAACCTATTTTATACAAGCAACTGAAACCAAAATATTGGTTAACTGATAAGCTTTGGCAAATTTTCACGGTCACCTTAGCTGCGCAATTTGGCGTTGTACCAATAAGTTTATTTTACTTTCATCAATTCCCAGGATTGTTCTTTATTTCAAATATCGTCGTGATTCCTTTTCTAGGATTAATTCTTGGTTTTGGGCTCTTAATTATAGTGTTGTCTCTTTTAAACTATTTACCTGAGTTTGTTGTAACCACTTATAGTTTTATTATTGAAAGTTTAAATGGATTCATTGCATGGATTGCTCAATTTGAAGAATTTCTTTTCAGAGATATTCCGTTTATATTTATACAGGTAGTTTTTAGTTACTTAATCGTAGTAAGCTTAGTTCAGGTATATAAGTTTAGAACTTTTAAATGGGTTGCTATGTGTTTAATTACTGTACTATGTTTACAAGTTATTTCGTTTTATAATTCTTATAAGACTCAAAATGAAACCTTCGTTGTTTTTAATAAAAGTAGATACTCAATACTTGGTCATAAACTGAATGACAAACTACTTGTATATCATAATCTAGATTCTGTAAAACTAAAAACAGATAATACAGTTAAGAATTTTAGTGTTGGAGAATCCATCACTACAATTGAATTAGATAGTGTAGCTACTGTTTATAATTTTAAAAACCAAACCCTATTGGTTATAGACAGCCTTGCTATTTATAAAGGTATTAGCTTTAAACCAGACTATGTATTATTAAGAAATTCTCCTAGATTTAATCTTAATAGAATGATTGATAGTCTAAACCCGAAAAAGATCATTGCAGATGCCAGTAATTTTAAATCTTATGTGAAGCGATGGCAAGCTACTTGTAGAGATGAAAAAATCCCTTTCCATTATACTAATGAAAAGGGAGCCTTTATTTTGCGTTAACTTTTATTATTCTTTAAACGTTGGTTTAAACGCTTTATAATATTCGTTAAATTTTTCTTGTGTATCCATGTCTTTATGGTCATCGTTCTTAAAGAGTTTTAAGTACAACTCTAACTGCTGTGGTTTTAAATAACCAGTAACCGGAGTGATGTAATTAGCCTCTTCATCAAAGAATACCATAGTAGGATAAGCTCTTACTTTTAGATACCTTGTGAACTCGTGTACACCATTTCTTCTATTGACTTTGGTCTCATCAAAATTAGGATTATTAAACGTTTTATCCTTAAATGTTACTGATGAATTTCCTTCTGCATTAAACTTAACCGCATAATAATGCTCGTTAATATAATCTACCACATCTTCATTATGAAATGTATTTTTATCTAATAGTTTACATGGACCACACCAATTAGTGTATACATCCATTATTATTTTTTTAGGCTCATCTTTCTGAAGCTCTAACGCCTCTTCTATGGTTAGCCAATTAATTTCTTTGTCTTCATCTGTTATTGGTTTAAATGAAGCCAATAACATAATAAGTAGTAAATATCCTAGTTTCTTCATGACTAATTTGCAGCAATTGTTATACCGAACTTACAAAAAATGCTCCTTTTTAGGAGCATTTTAGGATGTTTTAACGAATTTACTCGATTATCGCACTCCGTGCATAAGTCGTTTTAATAGTGGATGTAGTGCAAATGATACTAAACCTAATGCTACAGGCACAATTGTAAAAATTTGGAAGAAATAAGACAAGCCATCTTCTTTTGTGATTTTTTCTATATCTCCACCAATATAATGCGCCATTTTATTTCCTATTGCAATAGCTAAATAATAAACACCAAACATAAATGCAACCATTCTGGCAGGAACTAATTTACTTAAATACGATAGTCCCATTGGAGATAAGCACAACTCACCAAGTGTATGAAAAAGGTACGCCAATACTAACCATATCATACTTAATTTTGCTGTTTCAGCACCCAAAGGCACATTTCGAGTAGCAAACGCTAATAGCCCAAAACCAACAGCCATGACTATAAGGCCTAATCCATATTTAACAGAAGCAGGTGGATTGTATTTACTATCCCACCATTTTGTGAATAACGGAGCAAAAATGATAATAAATAGGGAGTTTAAAATAGCAAACCATGTAATCTCCACTTCTTTTGCCTCAAGACTAAAGTTGATATAAAGCTTGTAAATAACCAATCCCCAAATTAAAATAAAACTTATAGCTAAAATTATATTTGACAGGCTGATTCTACTAAATGTTTTTTTGAATAAACTGAGTAATACAAATGTTATTATACCAATTGGCACTATAGTTACAATAGCATCGATAATTTTAAATATTGAAGCTGCATTGCCTTCTAAGACCCTGTCTGTAAAATCTCTAGTATAAATAGGTAAAGAACCTGCTGCCTGTTCAAAAGCTGCCCAAAAGAAAATAGTAAAAATGCAGAAAATGGTAAAAGCTATCATCCGATCTCGAACAATGCGCTCATACCTTGGAATTCTAACCACTAATATAATGATAAATATTACTGCTGCTAATAGTGCAAAGAACAGAGAATCTGTCATTCCTGCAACTGTAAAATTAAGTGTATTTATATCTCCAATTTTACTTAAAGGATCATTGACAATAAAGATTAAAGCAGAAATGATAAAAACACCTATTAACACATAATCGATTGTTACAAATCGATTTAATTTGCCACTAATTTTCTCCTTAGGAGTATCTAAATCTTCTACTAAAGTATCAATGATACCTTTCTTTTCATCCTTTGGCTTAGCACCAACATCTCCAAAAAGTGGTTGTGCATAGTAAAATTGTAACATCCCTAAAAGCATAAATACACCAGCAAGACCAAATCCGTAGCTCCAACCAACGTTTTCGCCTAGCCAACCACATAACATAATACCAAGAAACGCGCCAGCGTTAACTCCCATGTAGAAAATATTATAGGCTCCATCTTTTTTCTCATCGTGGCCTTCATACATTTTAGAAATTATCGAAGTCATATTTGGCTTAAAAAAGCCATTTCCCACGATTAACAATGCAATCCCTATATACAAAAATGTTGGAGTTTCCACAGCCATAGATGCATGACCCAAGGTCATTAATAAAGCACCAATTACAACAGCCATACGATACCCAATTTTATTATCTGCTAACCAACCACCAACAATCGGAGTGAGGTACACGAACATGGCATAAGTTCCTAATAATGACAAAGCAGCAGGTTTGCCCCAACCCCAACCTGGATTGTCACCTGCAATTGCACCTGTTAAGAAAATTACTAAAATGGCACGCATGCCATAGTAGGAAAAGCGCTCCCACATTTCGGTAAAAAACAAAACGAACAATCCCGCAGGATGTCCTATTACTTTAGTTTCAAAAAAGTTCTCTGATGAAGTACTCATAAAATTGATTGTTTAGTTAGAAGAGAAAAAACCTTACAAAAATAAATTTTATAAGGGTTTGGTATTTATAATTAGTTAATATCTGGGTCTGCCAATTCATATTTTTCAGTTTCCAACATCTCGTGTTCATTGTCTTCTGCTCCATGGGTTAGCTTTTCAAGTTTTTTTCTAAATACCATGACCAAGAAACCGAAAGCGACACAAAACACTGCTATACCAGTAAAAATAGTGAACTCGCCTAAACTTTCAGAGGCTTCACCCAATAATCCAGCTAACTTATTACCAAAACCAGTCATAGCAAAATATACACCCATCATAAGAGAAGCATACTTTAAAGGCGCAAGTTTAGTAATGTACGATAATGCTACTGGCGAAATACAAAGCTCACCAACCGTATGGAATAAATAAGCTAAAACCAACCAATACATTGCTGAAGAACCTGTACTTTCAAATTGCGCTGAAGCAGCGGACATAAAGAAAAACCCTGTTCCCATAATTATTAAACCAACAATCATCTTAAATAATGAAGTTGCCACTTTACCTTTCAGTTTTCTACTTGCCCAATATGCAGCAACAGAAGTACCTAAGAAAATGATAAACATCGCATTTAAAGATTGAAACCACGAGGCTGGTACTTCCCATCCCATTAGCATTCTATTGGTATTATCCATGGCATAAATATTCATTAAACCTCCTGCTTGTTCAAAAGCTCCCCAAAATACAATTACCAATAAGAACGATATAAATAGCACCACTACACGATCTTTTTCCACTTTAGTTAATGGACGCTTCATGGCTGCTTTTTCTTCTTCATTTTCAGAATCACCTGTAAAATTTCCAACAGTTTTAAGATATTTCTGTCCTACAACATACTGTATTAATCCAGCAGCCATACCTATTCCCGCTAGTCCAAATCCATAATGCCATCCATGTACTTCGCCAACATAACCTACAATTAAACTTGAAAGAAATGCACCAACATTAATTCCAATATAGAAAATGGTAAATCCTTTATCTCTTCTAATATCTCCTTGTTTATATAGTCCGCCAACCATTGTAGAAATATTAGGTTTAAGCATACCAACGCCTGCAATAATAAGTCCTAAGCCTGTATAAAAGGCCCACATTTGCTCAACCGCCAAAATACTATGACCTGCAACTAACAGAATTCCTCCGTATAGTACTGATTTTTTCTGACCTAAAAATTTATCTGCAATCCAACCTCCTGGAATAGATGCCACATACACAAGCATGGTATACCATCCATAAAGAGCAAGAGCTTCTCCATTTGTCCATCCTAGACCAGCATTTTCTCCTTGGGTTTGTGCTACTAAATATAATACAAGAATTGCACGCATTCCATAGTAGGAGAAACGTTCCCACATTTCAGTAAAAAATAAAATGAATAAACCTACTGGATGCCCAAATAATTCCTTTTGATGCGGTTGTTTGATTGTTGTTGACATAAAATTTATATTAGTTAGTGTTAGTTAGTTTAGCCTTTAATTTTAGATGAAGTATCCGCTTCACTATCCTTTTCAATTTTATCACCTAAAGTTCTATTAATGAAGTTTGTCATTTTCTTATACAAATGCAATCTCGTATTTCCTCCGTAAATCCCATGATTTTTATCTGGGTAAATCATCCATTCAAATTGCTTGTCTGCCTGAATTAATGCTTCAACCATACGCATTGTATTTTGTACATGCACATTGTCATCGCCTGTACCATGTATTAAAAGAAAATCACCTTCTAATTTATCTACATGATTAATTGGCGAATTTTCATCATAACCACTTGGGTTTTCTTGCGGAGTTGCCATGTAACGTTCTGTATATATTGTATCATAAAATCTCCAGCTAGTCACAGGTGCAACGGCTATTGCCATTGAGAAAACGTCGTTACCCTTAAACAAAGCATTACTACTCATAAAACCGCCATAACTCCAACCCCAAATTCCAATGCGAGATTCATCAATATACGGTAAAGCACCTATTTTTTTTGCTGCTACAATCTGGTCTTCAACTTCATATTTGCCTAATTCGTTTTGTGTTACTTTCTTAAAGTCCGCACCTTTGAATCCCGTACCTCTACCGTCTACACAGGCTACAATATAACCCTGTTGCGCCAGCATTTGGTACCAGTAATCATTAGTTCCATTCCAACGGTTAGCAACTTGTTGAGAACCTGGTCCAGAGTATTGATACATAAACAAGGGATATTTTTTATTCGGATCAAAATCAGCAGGTTTAACCATCCACATATTGAGCTCATTACCATTGACATTGATAGTGCTAAACTCTTTTTTAGAGGTTATGTATTCACCTACCTTTTTTGCTAATTTGTCATTATCTTTAATACTGGTCACAACTTCACCTGTTTTCGAATTATTCAACGTGTATTCTGGAGGCGTCATAGCACTTGAATGTGTGTTGATAAAATAGGTGAAATCAGCACTGAATGACGCATTATTGAAACCATTTGTCTTAGTTAAACGTTTTTTATTTTTTCCGTTTAACTTAATAGAATACACATCTCTATTTATAGATCCGTTTTCAGTAGATTGAAAATAAATGGTATTTGACTTTTCATTGAAACCATAATAATTGGTGACTTCCCAATCTCCATCAGTTACCTGATTAATCAGTTCACCATTATTAGAATAATGATAAATATGATTATAACCATCTTTTTCGCTTGTCCAGATAAAGCTATTGTCCTTTAAAAACGTAAGATTAAAAGTAACGTCTACATATGCTTTATCTTTTTCTGCTAATACTAAATCAGAAGTCATCGACTTTGTGTTAATCATCCAAAGGTCTAATTCATTTTGATGACGATTCATATACTGCGCACTTAAAACATTAGCCTCTTTAGTCCATTTGATTCTCGGTATATAAAAATCATTATACGATTTATCAACTTTTAATTCTTGCAATTTCTTAGATCTTAGGTCATATAAATGCAGTGACACCTTAGAGTTTGCCTCACCAGCTTTAGGGTATTTAAAGACCTGCTGAGTCTGGTATAATTTAGACCCATAGACATCCATAGAAAATTCTGGCACATCGGTTTCATCAAAACGAATGAATGCTATTTGATTACTCTCTGCATTCCAATCAAAAGCTCTTACAAAACTAAATTCTTCTTCGTAAACCCAATCCGTTATGCCATTAATTATTTTATTCTTTTCACCATCTGTAGTGATTTGCTCTACATTACCAGAAGCTAAATCTTTAACATATAAGTTATTTTCAAACCCATAAGCTATTTTTGTACCATCTGGTGATAATGTTGGTTCTTGCACTAAATCATCCGATACCTTTACTACTGAATTTTCTGCAATATCATAGACGTAATATTCACCTAATCTCGATCTTCTGAATACAGGAATTTCTTTAGTTGTAAGCACCACTTTAGTTTCATCCTCGCTAAAGGTATAATCGAAAAAACCTTGAATATCTTCAATTTCTGAAGATGATACCAAGGTTTTTACTTTTTCTAAAGTCTTATAATCGTAAATATCTATTGTAGCTGTTCGGTTTTGCCTATCAAAATTTAAAACCGAATACTGTTTTCCATTATTCATGGAGTGTAGAGCTTGCATTCCTTCAGTTCTAAAGGTACCACTCCAAATATCTTCGAGTGAAATCTGTTTGCTTTGACAATACGTTAGCGACGTCACTAAAAAGCCAATAATGGCTACAAAATTTCTCAATTTCATACACGTTTTATTTCAATAAGGCAATGCCAAGTTTACTAAAAAATATGCAAAAAACCGCTTTTATTAACAGTAAATCGGCAATAATGATAGTTTATACGCCCATTTTATACCAATCCTAAGTATCTTTGTGTTTTTAAAAAATATTGCAAACATGCCAAAGACAATTTATGGCTTTTCTAAACTCTCTAAATCCGAAAAGGTTGAGTGGCTACTAGACACTTATTTTGAAGATAAAACTAACGCAAGAATTCTTGTGACTCAATATTGGAACTCTAATGAGAAACTACAAAAGTTGCATGATGAATTTATTGAAAACACAATAACTAACTATTATTTGCCACTTGGTGTTGCACCTAATTTTTTAATTAACAACATGCTATACACTATACCTATGGCTATTGAAGAGAGTTCTGTTGTTGCTGCAGCTAGTAAAGCAGCCAAATTCTGGCTGGATAGAGGTGGATTTAAAACTGAAGTTATTTCTACTGAAAAAATTGGTCAGGTACATTTTACTTTCTCTGGAGATCAAAATGAACTTAAGAATTTCTTTACTACTATAAAACCAAAATTAATTAGTAAAAGCGCTCCTATAACTAAAAACATGCAACGTCGAGGTGGTGGTATTTTAGATATAGAACTCAGAGACAAGACTACGAATCTAAATAATTACTACCAACTGCATGCAACGTTTGAAACGTTAGATGCTATGGGTGCAAATTTTATCAACTCTTGCTTAGAGCAATTTGCTAAAATATTTAAAGAAGAAGCAGAATCATCGCTTAATGGTGATTTAGATATTGTAATGAGTATTCTCTCTAACTATGTACCCAATTGTATTGTAAGAGCAGAAGTGTCTTGTAAAATAGAAGAACTACAAAGTAAAGATATTGAAAATCCTGCTTTGTTTGCTAAAAAATACAAACAGGCTATTGATATTGCCGAGATTGAACCCTATAGAGCAGTTACCCATAATAAAGGTATAATGAATGGTATTGACGCCGTTGTTTTAGCTACAGGAAATGATTTTAGAGCCGTTGAAGCCGGAATTCATGCCTATGCATCAAGAAATGGGCAATATTCAAGTTTGACACATTGTAGCGTTGCCGATAATATATTTAAGTTTTGGATTGAAATTCCTTTAGCTTTAGGTACTGTTGGCGGTTTAACGAGTTTACATCCATTAGTAAAATTTGCTTTAGAATTATTAGAAAAACCAACTGCAAGAGAATTAATGCAAATTGTAGCAGTAGCTGGATTAGCTCAAAATTTTGCAGCTGTAAAATCACTTACTACAACTGGCATACAAGAAGGCCATATGAAAATGCATTTAATGAACATATTAAATCAATTTGAAGCAACTTCAGCAGAAAAAAATGAACTCGTAGAACATTTTAAAACTAATGTAGTGACGCATAGCGCTGTGGTTGAAGCTATAGAAAACCTTAGAAAATAGGATTTGAAAACCTTTAGAAGTAACGGTAAATTATTATTAACTGCTGAGTATGCGGTTTTAGATGGAGCTAAGGCACTTGCCGTGCCAACTAAATACGGTCAGAGTTTATCTATTACATCTAATGACTCGAAATCGCTACTATGGAAAAGCTTTAATGAATTAGATGAATTATGGTTTGAAGATGAATTCAGTTTAGACCATATTACTTCAAATACCAAACAACCTAAAAATGCTATTTCCGAACGATTAATTGAGGTTTTAAAAGCCACTAAAGAATTAAATCCAGATTTTCTAAAGTCTAATCAAGGTTTTACGGTTAGCACACATCAAGATTTTAATAGACTTTGGGGTTTGGGTACCTCTTCTACACTGATAAACAATATTGCTAATTGGGCAAATGTTAGTCCTTATGAGTTACTAAATAAAACATTTGGAGGTAGTGGTTATGACATCGCTTGCGCAAGTCACAATCATCCACTTATTTATCAATTAACTCAAAACTTGAATCCATCTGTTGCGGTTGTTGAGTTTAAGCCAGCCTTTAAAGCTAATCTCTATTTTGTTTACCTCAATAAAAAGCAAAATAGCAGAGAAGGCATTTCTAATTATAAGCGCCTTAATAAAATAGATTCTAAAACCATAGAACAAATAAACAATCTCACGATGGGATTTACTAAATGTACCTCACTGCTGGAATTTGAAGATCTTATCTACGAGCACGAAAAGATTATTGCTCATCTAATTAATCTAAAACCCATTAAATCTCGATTGTTTAATGACTTTAATGGCACTATTAAGAGCCTAGGTGCTTGGGGAGGAGATTTTGTATTGGTCACCTCAGAGACTAATCCTAAAACCTATTTTAATTCTAAAGGGTATGATACAGTAATGTCCTATTCGGATATGGTCTTAAACTAAAAAAGGCTTCACATTTCTGCAAAGCCTTTATCGTATATTAATAGAACTAATTAGTAAACTGTTTTAGCTCTGTTATCTTCAATATCTGCAGCTTCTTCTAATGCCTGATAAACTTTACCCTGTACTGTATTTCTGCGAGCAGTATTCAATCTATTCATAATTGCGGCATAGTTATCTAATTTAGTAGCGTCGTTTACTTTTGTAACTTCAACAACATAAACTCCTTTTTCTCCATCGATAGGATCTGAAGTAGCACCTTCCGCTAATCCAAACGCAGTTCCAATAACTTTAGGTTCAACACCTGCACCTGATAATGTGGTGTTTTTCATAGTTACGGCAGAAGCAGATCTTGGTGTTACTCCTTGATTCTTAGCAATGTCTTCTATTGATGTTGCTGTTAATTTTTCACGGATCATTTTTGCCTTTTTCTCTTTTCTTATTTCTGGTACAGCTGTTACCGCTGCATCTTCTGAATTCATTAATCCTTCTTCATTTTTTTCAACAAGTTTTGCAACTATAAATCCAAAGCCAGATATTGGAAAGTTTTTAAAGTCACCTACTTCAGTATCTTCATCAAATGTCCAACGCACTACTTCTCTTTGGCTACCTAAACCAGGTATATTTTCATCTAATTCCTTAAATACAATTGGTTTAACTGGTAAATCTCTTTCTGCAGCTAAATCATTAAAATCGCCATCTTTAGCAGCAATTTCAAACTTAGACATTCTATTAAACACATCTTGTAATGTTTGCTCAGATGGCTCAACTTTATCAGCTAATGTTGCTAATTTCAAAGCTTTATTAAAACTAGACTGATCTAATATTTCTATAACGTGATATCCAAAAGATGTACCTACTACTTCTACATCACCTTCTTCATTATTAAAGGAAAATTCTTTAAATTCTGGTGCATAAGATTCATTATAACCAAACTCTAACACTCCTTCTTTTTCATTACTTACTTTATCAGAAGACAATTCTAATAAATCCACAAATTTTGCGCTTTTAGATTTGATTAAACCTAAAATACTATCTGCCGTTGCTTTTGCTTCTTCTTGAGTTTTTGTTACCGCAGCATCAGCTCTTGTAGCACCAACAAATGGGACTAAAATATGTCTAACCTTAGCAGAGTCTGCCAATTGTTTCGTTGCAATAACTTTAGTTAGCTTAAAATACTCACCATCTCTGTATGGCCCATAATACTCACCTTCATTTAAACTTAATAACGTGTCTTTAGCTACTGCTGGTAAATTAGCAGCTCTAGAAAACACATCGTTATACTTAATATCTGAATAGGTATTTATAAATTCGGCAATATCATTAGTTGTATTAAATCCAGGAATCGTATCAGTATTCTTGCTATTCTCATTGTATTCAATTCTGTCTTCAACTAAACCTAGTAAACCAGCTTTAATTGCATCTTCATCTTCTTTAGACGCTTTTTCTTCAAACTCAACATACACTATTTCCCTGCTAGCATCAACCTTGTATTTGTCTTCGTTTTTCTTAACGTAGTCTTTAATATCTGTTTTAGACACAGTAACTAAACTATCTGCTACACTTGTATAAGGTACTTGCACATAACGCATGTCTATTGTTTTAGCATCACCGAAATATTCGTCTTCCGCTTCAGCAATTGTGGCTCCTACACCAGCTTTAATCATATTGTAATAACTTTGCTGTACAGCATTTGATGCTATAGTTTGCTCGTTATTTGTCCAGCTATCATAATTCACTAAGAAATTCCCAAGAGGTGCAGTTTCACCTTTTAGATCCTTTAAATTAGCTATAAATGCATTTAACTTATTTACATCGAACTCACCATTTTCATCTTGAAATTCTGGGTAAGACGAAAAACTGTTTTTCAATAAATCACGCATTTCATCTTTTTCTACTCCAAGGCCTAACTCCTCAAACTCAGATTCTAAGATAATTTTACGAAGTTCTTGATTGTAAATAGTATTCATAGACTGTGTCGAAGTTTGACTAGGCCCTACTCTGTCTTGATAACTTTTTACTTTTCTCTGAAACTCATCTCGCATAATATCTTTACCGTTAACTGTAGCTACTACATCTTGTGCGCCACCAGTTAATGCATCAGAGTTTTTAAATAAGTCTCCAATTACGAATGAAAATAACGCCATTGCAATTACTAATATTAGTATTAATGAGCGTTGTCTAATTTTATTTAAAACTGCCATATTACTGTTTTATTTGGAATAAATAAGTTTGCGAAAATAGTATTTTCTACCAAATAATAAAAGGAGAAACCTAGTTTTTATAGGTATTAATAGAGATTAATATACTTCGAGGATTTTTAACTGTATTATATCGATTTTAGTCGATGATACTTCTTCTATCGTGAATTTAAAATTATCAATCTGCACATCATCATGTACTTGTGGTATTTCTTCGGTTGCATTAACGATTAAGCCACCTAAAGTCTCATAGTTTTCACCTTCTGGTAAGTTTATTTTGTAGGTTTCATTGACGTAATCTACTTCAAGTCGCGCAGAGAACTTAAAAGTGTTTTCATTAATTTGTTCTTCAATAAGCGCAACGTTATCATGCTCATCTTCTATTTCGCCAAACAATTCTTCTATAATATCTTCTACAGTCATTATACCAGATGTACCACCATATTCATCAATAACAACAGACATACTGCGTCGCTTTTTAGTTAAGATATTGAGTACATCTTTAATAAGGATTGTTTCCGGCACAAACCCAACAGGAATAATAATAGATTTAATGTTTTTTGGTTTTTTAAATAATTCAAAGGCGTGGACATATCCCAAAATATCATCAATGGTATCCTTGTACACAATAATCTTTGTTCTTCCGGATTCTATGAACAGTTGTCTTAAACTCTCAATAGAATCAGAAATATCTACTGCTGTAATTTCAGTCCTTGGCACCATAACTTCCCTTGCTTTGACTTCAGAAAACTCTAATGCATTTTTGAATATCTGAATCTCACTATCTACGTCATCATGATCTTCTACAGATTCCATTTGTTCACTGATGTAATTACCTAGCTCTACTTTGGTCATTGCCAAAGCCACATCCTCACCAGAGGCTTTAAAAATATATTTTAGAACAGCATCTGATATCCATAATACAAAATCTGCAATCCAAGAAAACACCACATAAAAAATATAAGTTGGTAATGCCAATACCTTTAAAAGCGTGTTTGCATAAATTTGAAAAAATACTTTAGGCAAAAACTCTGCAGTGATTAGTATTATAATTGTAGATATAACCGTTTGAGTTAATAATTGAAGATCAGTCAATAGGTAGTTCAAAATAGTACTATCTGATGGCAGTAAAGATTGAAACCATCGTATCAGTACATCTCCCATTTTAAACCCGTAAATAACTAGTGCTATATTATTACCAATAAGCATAGTGGCAATATATTTTGAAGGCTTTTCAGTTAATCTACCTAAAATTTTACCAAGAAAATCCCCTTGTTTTTTTTCTAATTCTATATGAATTTTATTGGATGATACGTAAGCAATTTCCATACCTGAGAAAAAGGCAGACAATATTAGTGTACTTACAATAATGACTATATCAACAGTCATATATTACTTTTTGTTACGATCCTCAAACTTTTTTCTAAAGCGTTTTCTGAAGAAGAACATAAATACTGCAAGTGCCGCAAAGAATAAAGACATATATGCTCTATTTCTATCTATAGACCAATTAGAAATAGCATCCCATAAAAATAATGCTGCAAATATGATATAAGCGTATTGAAAAAATTTAAGAATCTTCATCAGTTGGTATTTCTAATAATTAGTAATGCAAAGATAGTTAATTATCGAGTTCAAAATCACCTCCTGTTTCGTGCATTTGAAACTTCTCAAAGTTTTTATCAGAATCAAAACCGTTTCCTTTTGTAAAACCAGTGGTACGTTTAAAGTAAAATGGGTTATTAGTAAAAACCCACTCTAGTTGTTGATTGTAATACAGTTGCTCAGTAAACAAGGTATCTTTATCTTGTGTGGCTATGATGACATTACCTTGTAGATCAATAATATCCGTTTCTGCATATGACACTGCATAATCCGCTAATATCACGGTTTCTTCATTTCCGTCTCCGTAAATGATAAGTTCTATCCCTTCTGGGAATTCTGTAAATTTGAATGGACGATTAGAATAGTCTAGTAGATTTGGACTTTTTAAGTTCGCTAAAAGTTTTACTACTGAATCTTCATATTCAGTATATTTTAAGTCTATATTTTCTGCCTCGCCAACAGGTTGATTTTGTAACACTCCTACTTTCTGTACATCACCAAAATTGTTTTTACAAGAAAAAAACATAGTCACAACTAACGCGGCGACTATGTTTTTTATTATGTATAGACTTTTATATTTCATGTATTCTTATGGTACAGTAACCGAACGACCTATCCAGCATCCGATTTTAATAACCTCACCAGAACATGTACAATTAAAGATATCTGTTTTACTTGGAGCTTTAGCTCTGTAACTTGCAGCTGTTTGTGCTGCTACCTTTCTTAAACGACTATCTACTCGGCCTGCTTTTTCTGCTTCACTAGCTGCTAACCAGAACACTGCTCTTTTATTAAACGTTGTATCACCACATCTATTTGCACTGCTTGCATACATTGCTGCAATAGACAGATAAGGGCTACCATCTGAAGGATTCAATTTTAGAGACTCCATATAGTATTGTCTCGCTCTACTATAACTTCCTTTAGATTTAAGATCACCTGCAAGTTTCTTATACAACTTAGCCTTTTTTAATGGGTCAGTTTCTAAAGTTATAGTCTGATCAAAATACTTTTTCTCATCAGTTAATAAGTAAAGGTAAAAAGCTGTATCTGCCGTTGGCTGTATGCTGTTCTTCTGTTCCACTAACTTTAAGAATAATGGATCTTCTTTACAGCCTTTAGCATACATTCTATTCATTGCACGTTGTAACCAAACCGTATTACTTTTATTATCCTCAAAATTCTTTTCATATAGAGGAATTAAAACTTCACATGTAGCCCTATCGCCGAGCTTTTTATCCATACTTGGCACAACTTGCTCTTCAAATGCTTTTATACTAGACTCGTAGTACTTCTTAAGCCTACCTTCTTTCTTGGTTAAGGTACCACCAGCAGCTTCTTTTTCTACTAATTTATTTAAGCTTTTAGTGTTTCCGTTAATAATACCTTCAATGACTTCAATAATATCATCGTACTTGTTAAACATGTCTTGTGCTGACATTTTTCCTGCATCAAATAAATCAACTGCTAATGAGAAGTAAGTGTAAAGGCCTTTTGCATTTGTAAAATGCTCTTTATCTTGTTTGAAAGCATCGTCAAACATTTTGTATTCATCCTCTATTGAAATATTTAACTCTTTCTGGTATTTATATACCAAATTTGCTTTGTCTACCATGATTTCAGCAAGATCATACTTAGATGAAAAATGCTCTCTACTTTGATCGTAAAGTTTCAATAAATCTTTAATATGTGCTACTTGATCAGCACCAGCAGAATTTTCAATTTTATGTTTTAGGATTTTCTCACCATGAACATAAATTGCTCGGTTAAATTTTGGACATTTTTCTCTTACAATTTTCCAAGGACCATAAGCATCATCGTACTTTTTGCTTTTTACATAACTATCAAATATAGATAGGTTATTCATACACTCTTCGTCTTGTTGAGCAAAACCAAAGTTAAAACTCACAAAAAGCGCCATCAGCAGTATAGTAATTCTCGTCTTCATGTTATTTTTATTAATGTTAGTCATACTTTCTTTTTTGAAACCATCTAGAATTCAAAGATAAACTTATGTTGAAGTTTAAAAAATTCTCCTTGATGAGATTTTTATTTGTTGTTCCTCGTTGTCCATATTCTACTCCGATATTCGCATTAGAAAATAAACTTCGGTTCCCAACTGGTAATCCTAACCCAAAAGATATGCCAAACTCTTTAATCGACTCATCTTTTATTACTAAACCTGTATTCCCGAAGTTAAAACCTGCTCTGTAAACCACACGTTTAAAATAGCCAGAGAACGCATTATAATTAGGAATATAGAATCCTCCGATAGCAAATTGAGATGAATTTTCGAAGGTTGAAATTTCACTATTAAAAATAGGATTTGAAAAATCTGAAGTGTTCTGCATTGTATATTCTGCACCAACAAACCACAATTTTGGTTGCCCAATTCCTGCACCAAGTGATAAACGCGATGGAATTGTGATTTCAGTTTTATCGAGTCCCTGAGACTCTAAATCTTCTTCAATTGTGTTTCTTACAAGTTCTTCACCAGTTAATTGGTTTAATAAAATTGAAGAATATGACCGTTCATTAGTAGAATTTAATTTACTCTCTGGTGCATATGTTGCAGTAGCAGATAATTCTAACTTATCCGTAATCTTAGATTTATAAGAAAGACCTAGATTTAAACTAAGACCACTTAAATCTGACCTACTATCTTGTCGTGTTTGAAATTGAACAAGCTCACCTTCTGGAGTATATTCTAGCTCTATGGCAGTATTCTGAATATTTCCAAAACTATAATTAATATCGATTCCAGCACTTAATTTGTTCGAAATTTGATATCCAAACCCTGCAAATACTCTATTGGTACCACCTTCGCCTCTGTACCTATATTCTAAATCGTCATCACTATTAAAATCATCTAATTTATAACCCACTGAGGTATATGGCAAGAGACCAAATCCAAATCCAAACTTACCAATTGGTACTGAGACTGCTAAATAATCGAATGTAGAACTATTAGCGTTCTCCTCTGATGAATTACTTTCTAATTTAAGTTCGTTAATAGTACCAGCGACTGTAAATTTCACAGGTCTGCTCTCATTATCAAAAGGATTTGCTTCTATATTTTTACCCACATATGCGGCAGGATTTCTGAGATTAACATGAATACTATCTAAGTACACGCTAATACCTCCCATACTACGATTTTCTACAGTTCCTTTAAATTTAAGACTGCCTAATCCATAAAAAGAATATGGAGATGCCGTTCCCTGTTGAGCAAAACCGTACGAACTAATTATTGTAATGCAAATTACAATGAGACGTTTTATCATTATTTTGAGTTATAATCTAGAATGAAATTCAAGCCTTCTAATAAAAAATTTGAATTCGCAAATATGCTATTTTTTAATTGGTTTGACAAAAATTTGGCATCTCCACCTGTTAAAATAACTGTTAAATCTGGGTATTCTGATAAATATTCATCAATTACACCATCAATTTCTTTGACAACACCATTTACAACTCCTGAGTGTATAGATGTTTCTGTAGAGTTACCTATTAAAGATTCTGGTTGCTCAGTATCTAATAACGGAAGATTGGCAGTTAAATTATTTAAACTCTTGTATCGCAATCTAATTCCAGGCGAAATGGCTCCACCTAAATAGTCATTTTTATCTGTAATAAAATCATACGTAATGCAGGTTCCAGCATCAATAATCAATACATTATTTTCAGGAAATTGATTAACCGATGCACTTACTAATGCTAGGCGGTCTACACCTAAAGTTATAGGTGTTTTATAACAATTATTAAAAGGTAATTTTGTCATAGAATTAAGCTCTACGATTTTTAAATCTTCACCTATACGCTCAATTTGTTTTTTAGATAAACGCCCAACTGATGAGATAATCGCATTTTGTATTTTAGGATACGCTTTTTGAATTAATTTATATTGCTTTTTAAAATCGGAAAGCTCAAAACTGGACTTGTAAATAAGATCCTTGTTTTTATAAACCGCAAATTTTACAAAGGTATTCCCAACATCTACAATTAGATTCATAAGCTTTAACTATATGACAAATT
>NZ_CBFHMI010000033.1:0-27387 GCF_965656915.1 Winogradskyella sp.
ATTGAGGTAAATAGGAACTACCAAAAAGAATTTACGTTAAATAACTATACAAATACACTGCACAATTAATTGTTTAACCCGTTGTGCATTTTAAATAATGCTTATTTTAATATTGTTAATGTTTCTATCAAAGATAAACTTGTTGATGTATTGTATTGTTGTAAGTGCTGTTATCTTTGAGATTATCCTTGTTTTAAACCCTTTAAAAGTTTTTGCGTAATTACGTCTTATCATAAACTGATCACACAATTGAGAAAATAGTGTTTCTATTCTTTTTCTTTTTTTTCTAAATATATAAGGTTGTTTTTGATAGTCTTTTTGATTGTTTCTCATTGGTGTATTGAGTTTTATTTTACAGGTTTCAAACAAGTTGAGTTGTATTGTTGCTGATAAATAACCTCTATCACCAATTAATGTGCAGTCACTTATCTGCATCTTGATATCCTTTAAATAATTGATGTCGTGAACAGAAGCAGGACTCAGATCAATACTTTGAAAAACACCATTAACAGAACAAACTGCGTGTAATTTATATCCGTAATAGTTAGCGCTTTGTGCTGCGCAATAACCCTTGTCAGGAGAGGCATAATCGTCTTCTTTACATATTTTAGATCTCGAACTACGAGATAACTTACATACTTCTAAGGGCATACTATCAACTACAAAATAGTCTTCAAATTCATTAAAATATGAAGCTAGTTTTAATCGAATTTCATCAAGTTTGTTAGCTAATCTTCGCCTTCTTCTATTATAAACACTTCGCTCAATTCTTGTATCAAATACTTTTGGAAGTTTTCTAAAAAGGTCGTTTTCACTATCTATACCCAACTATCTATACCCATAAATTCGGCGGTCAAACTTAAACTTAACAATTCTAAGTCACTAAGCTTTGGTTGACGCCTTTGGTAAGGTAAAAGTTGATCTTTTGATATTTTTCGTAATACTTCCAATATTCTTTCGTAATTTGCATTTAAGTTGTTCATTGTTAATGTTTTATAGCTAAAACAAGTTACTGATTATCAGTAAGATGAACAACTTTTTTATTTTAAATCATAATGCACAACGGGTTATAATCCTTAAAATGCTCTACTTTTGCACTATGGAAAGTAATAGACAGAAAAAAATAGCAGGTATTCTGCAACAAGATTTAGTAGATGTTTTGCAGCGTGCTGCTTCAAGTGGTGGGTTAAAAGGCGTCATTATTTCGGTGTCTAAAGTTAATGTTACCGTTGACCTTTCTATAGCCAAAGTTTATCTAAGTATTTTTCCTAATAAAGAGGCAAAACCTTTACTTGATGGCATAAGGTCCAACACACCATTAATTAGACATGAGTTGGCTCAAAGAACACGTCACCAATTGCGAAGAATGCCTAAACTAGAGTTTTTTATTGATGATTCTTTAGAATATATTGATGGCATAGAACGTTCACTAAAGGGTGAGGACAATCCTCTTGAAAACCCTGACTTACTAGGTAAGCGCAAAAAGTCTTAAGTGAATTTCCCCTTATATATAGCAAAACGTTACCTATTTTCTAAAAGTAGTAATAATGCGATAAACATTATGACATTAATTGCTTCTGGCGGCGTTGTTATTGCTTCTGCAGCATTACTAATAGTATTGTCTGTTTTTGCCGGGTTGAAGGATTTTAGTCTCCAATTTTCATCATTTGTAGATCCTGATTTAAAACTTATACCTGTAGAAGGCAAATCCTTTGAGTGGACTAATGAAGATGAATCTAAACTCCTTAAAATTTCAGGAATTGTAAATCATTCTGAAATTATTGAAGAACGCATTATTATTAAATCAGAAAATAAAAATCTATTAGCAACATTAAAAGGTGTTGACCAAACTTATCTAGATGTTACTAAAATCGATTCCATGATAACTAAAGGTAATTGGATTTCACCTGAAGGTAATGAAGTTGTTGCGGGTTGGGGAATTTCAAACAAGCTGTCTTTTGGTGTTTTTGATTATTTAAAGCCACTATCCCTTTATGTACCTAAGCCGGGCAAAGGACAGATAAGTTCTTTGAGAGGAGCTTATAACGCTGTGTTTGTAAATAATGTAGGTTTGTTTGACATTAATGAAGAGCTCAATGATGAATACGTTTTTACCAATATTGAATTAGCAAGAGGACTTTTAAACTACTCAGAAAACCAAATAAGCTCCTTAGAATTGAAGCTTTTGGAAGATGCTGATGAGGGCTATATAAGAAATCAGCTCCAATCAACATTTAATAGTCGTTTCATTATTAAAAATAGAGAGCAGTTAAATGATGCCTTATTTAAAATGCTGAACACTGAAAATCTTGCGATTTACCTCATCTTTACTTTGGTGATTATAATTGCATTATTTAATGTTATAGGCGCAATTATTATGATGATTCTAGATAAAAAGAAATCGCTCAATACATTATTTAATCTTGGTACAGAACCAAAAACAATTAAATCTATTTTCTTTTTTCAGGGTAGCTTAATGACAATTGTAAGTGGAATAATAGGGGTGGCAATAGGTGTTTTAATTGTTGTTATTCAACAGTCTTTTGAGTTGGTGATGTTAACACCAGAATTGCCCTATCCCGTACGTCTTAATATTCTTAATGTTATAATAGTTATTGCAACAATTTTTACTCTGGGTATATTAGCCTCTAGAATTGCTTCTCAAAGGATAACGAAACAACTTATACAGTCGTAGTTATACAAATTGATGGTCTGCAAATTTTTCTAAAATCTCGTCAAAAGCAGCGAAGACATCTTTAGAGTCGTCACTTGTTACCATCTTCATCCGATACTCTTTAAAATTTGGAATACCTTTAAAATAGTTGGTGTAATGTCGTCTAGTTTCAAAAACTCCTAATTTTTCACCTTTCCAATCAATAGACATTTGTAGGTGACGTCTGGCAGCTTCAACACGTTCTGGCATTGATATAGCAGGTAAATGCTCTCCTGTTTTAAAATAGTGTTTTACTTGTTTAAAAAACCAAGGATTGCCAATTGAAGCCCTACCAATCATAGCTCCGTCTAAACCGTA
The DNA here is from genome assembly GCF_965656915.1 of Winogradskyella sp. Lineage (GTDB taxonomy): Bacteria > Bacteroidota > Bacteroidia > Flavobacteriales > Flavobacteriaceae > Winogradskyella. The sequence continues at coordinate 3,032 of NZ_CBFHMI010000033.1, forward strand.
ACTCTCTCTCATTTCAGCAGCGCGTTCTGGTGTGTTCACATCTCCGTTACCAAATACTGGAATATGCATTCTAGGATTATTTTTAACATCAGCTATCGGTTTCCAATCAGCATCACCTTTATACATTTGTGCTCTAGTTCTACCATGAATAGCAATAGCCTTACAACCCACATCCTGTAAACGCTCTGCAACTTCAACAATTTTAATAGAGGCGTGATCCCAACCTAGCCTGGTTTTAACAGTTACTGGCAAGTTTGTTCGTTTCACCATTTCTGCAGTTAACTGCTCCATTAAACAAATATCTTTTAGAATACCTGCTCCCGCTCCTTTAGAAACTACCTTTTTTACAGGACAGCCAAAATTAATATCAATAATATCTGGATTAGATTTTTCTACAATGTCAATAGTTTGTAACATACTATCCATATTAGCACCAAATATTTGTATACCAACAGGTCGTTCTTTCTCATAGATATCTAGCTTCATAACGCTTTTAGCTGCGTTTCTTATGAGGCCTTCACTAGACACAAACTCAGTGTAAACAACATCAGCACCTTGTTCTTTGCACAATGCGCGAAAAGGAGGATCACTAACATCTTCCATCGGTGCTAAAAGCAGTGGAAACTCTCCTAATTCTATATCTCCTATCTTAACCAAGTCTAAAATTTTAGAGCAAAATTAAGGCTTTTTTGAATATTCCTTCAGCGTTACCCAAAGTCCATAAAAACCTAAAGCTAATTCGCCAAACATTCCTAAACTAAAAGCGATAGTTGGCATACCGTCTAACAGCATGCTAAATAGCCCGCCAGAGCCAAGTCCTAACATAAAAATGACGTTAGAAATTAAAGCTGACTTTATAAATTTAGAGTTGAGAATACCAAGCAACCAGAGTACGGAAAAAGCCAAATACAATCCCATAACGGCTTTAAAAAAGTTTTCCTCATCTATGGTTTTTAATTGAATGTCTAAGACGGCATCTGGATTAAAACCATATAAAATCGCCGCAGGAATTACTATTACTTCAGAAATAATTAAATGAACTCTAGATATTATATAGTCTTTAGTCATATAATTTATATCTAAAATTCACTTATTTATAATTATAGAAGCTTTAAAGCAACTATATTATGTTTTAATAGGTAACGTCAACAACACCTTGAGTAAGGTTTAAATCCGCACCTCCGCTACTTTCTACCAATCCAAAGAATGTGGCTTGTAATACGTTTCCAGTACTAACGGTTGTGTCAGATGTAAAATCATCAAAACCTTGAGTAGAAGGGAAATATTCTGTTCCGTTTAAGGTTAATACAAAATTCTGAAGTACATCAGTACCTGTATCTCCTTCTGTAATTTGAAAATAAATTTCATAACTACCTCCTGCACTTACACCTTCAACAGTTATTAAACCATCCTCAATACTTATAGTTTGTTGGGTAAATTCAATTGGAAGAGTACCTGTTGTGACTTTAAGTGTACCTCCTGCAGTTGAAACTGAGCAATCACCTAATTCGTCAATAATATCTTGAAGACTACCGTTTGTGTCTCCACACTCTGCGATTTGATTTTCTAAAGCATTCTTATATGCTATACATAGGTCTTCATTTGTGTTGTCTTGATTGTATGCTGTTGCTGCTGCATTAGTTTCAGCTTCGGCATCACAAGTATTTGACACGGTACTTCTAGACCAAACTGATGTAGATACCTGAAAACTTGTTACAGTAGCACCTGTTGGATCAGTTTCTGTTGTAGTATCATTTTGGCTAAACGTTAAGGTTTGTCCATTATCTGTAATTTGAAACGTTACTGTTTGCTCACCTTGAAGTTCTGCAAAATCCATTCCTTCAAAAGAAAACTCAAAAAATGACCCATCAATTGTCATTTCATTACCGCTTACAGAATAACTTCCGTTTCCGTTAACATCAGTTAAAGTGTACGGCTCTGCAGGAATATCAATTCCATTAGCCGTAACGTCTGCTATATAGCTATAACTTCCGTTTGTATTGAAGTTGCTTTGGGTGAAATTTAATGTGTAATCTACAGTAGTACTATTGATTTCTACATCAGATTCGATTTGTTGCCCTTGAAAATTAGTTGATGTACTTACTGAAGCATCAAAACTAATAAGATTCCATTCACCTAATAATTCAGGGTCTGCATCGAAAGATTCTGCATCAAAATCTAAGGGTTCATCTTCACATGTAAACGCAAATAACAAAGTGAATAAGCACAAAAGTGGAAATAATTTTTTCATTTTATATTGATATGATTGAGGTCGTAAATTTACAATTAAATTATAAAGTGTTATTTTTATTACAAAGCACCTTAGAATTTCACTTTTGTTTCTATTGTTTTATCGTCTCTCATCACTGTGATATCGGCTTCATCTCCTTTATTAAAAACAGAGAGTGCTCTCATGTAACTCATCATATCGGTAACAGTACTGTCTCCTAGTTTTACGACAATATCACCTTTTTGTAATCCCGCATTGAATGCAGGTGTTTCTTCTCTTGTACCGTCAATACGCATGCCTTTACCATCATATAAATAATCAGGCACAACACCTAATCCAACTTTAAAACGAGGTGTTTCTTCGCTTTCATTTTTTGTTTTTCTAAAGGCAAGTTCTCCATTGTCATCTAAATCCGAAATTATACTGTATATATAATCCGAAATAAGGTTCATTCCCTCATAGTTTAATTTGTCAGAATCATCACCTGGTTTATGATAGTCTTCGTGTTGACCTGTGAAAAAGTGTAATACAGGAATATCAATTAAATAAAAAGACGTGTGGTCGCTAGGCCCTACTCCGCTTTCATTTTCGATTAACTTAAACTTTTCGTTATTAGCTTTTAAAGTTTGCTTAAACAATGGTGACGTTCCTGTGCCGTATACTGCTAAAGTACTATCTGTTTTCATACGACCCACCATATCCATATTAATCATGTAATTAATAGATTCTGCATCTATCGTTGGATTTTTAGAAAAGTAATTAGAACCTAATAAGCCCATTTCCTCCCCAGAAAACGCCATAAATAAATAATTGTTCTGGTCTTTTATTTTAGAAGTATCATTTTTTATTTTTAAACGGTCTGCAAGATTCATCATTACCGCAACACCACTAGCGTTATCATCTGCTCCATTATGAACGGCTTTTTCTTCTCCTCTATATAAAGAACCCTCTCCGCCAAATCCTAAATGATCGTAATGAGCTCCAATTACTATCGTTGTGCTCGCATTATTATCTATATAACCAATGACATTATTACCGGTTATTGTGCTATCTGCGTTAGTTGTAAACTCAACTTCTTTATGCGGGTCTGTTTTTGGTTTGAATGAAAAAGACTGCAAATATCCATTGGTGCCTTTAGGCTCTAAACCTATTGATTTGTAGCGTTCGATTATGTATTCAGAAGCTAAAGTTTCGCCCGGTGTTCCGGTTTGTCTTCCTTCTAATTTGTCATCTGCTAAAAACGCTACATCTTCTTTTATTTTATTCTCTGCAACTTTTGGTTCATTTTTACAAGAAAAGATACTTGTCAAAAACAATAAAAACACTAATTTTTTCATGAGTATATCTTATTTTTGCGCAAAATTAGGCATTAAAAGTCATTTATTATAATACTTTATCATGAAGAAAATAGCTGCTTTACTTATTCTACTAATATCATTTTCATCTTGCAAAAATGAAAACTCAACTACCACAGAAACTGTCGTAGAAATAAAAACAGACTCGCTAGAATCTAAGAGCCCACTAATTTATCCTGAAGAAAAGAACTTTAAGTCTATAAGACAGGTGACCTTTGGTGGTGATAACGCTGAAGCTTACTGGAGTTTTGACGATAAGCAATTAGTGTTTCAATCTAACAATGCTAAATGGAATGTAGGTTGCGACCAGATGTTCTTAATGGATGCTGACGAAACCTTCACAGACAGTATTGCTCCGCCAATGATAAGTACTGGTAAAGGTCGCACAACATGTGCATATTTTTTACCAGATAACAAACATATAATCTATGCCTCTACACATTTAGGGGATGAGGAATGTCCTGAAACACCATTGCGTAAAAATGGAAAATACATTTGGCCAATCTATGATAGTTACGACATTTTTGTGGCCGATCTAGAGGGTAATATTGTAAAGCAATTAACAAATGAAGTAGGTTACGACGCAGAACCAACAGTTTCACCAAAAGGTGATAAAATTGTGTTTACCTCAACCAGAAGTGGTGATTTAGAACTATACACTATGAATATTGATGGTTCTGACGTTAAGCAAATTACCAACGAATTGGGTTATGATGGTGGTGCGTTCTTTTCTCCAGACGGGAGTAAATTAATCTTCCGTTCCTCTCGCCCTAAAACAGAACAAGAAATAAAAGAGTACAAAGATTTATTAGCAGAAGGCTTAGTTGAACCTACAGAGATGGAACTTTACATCTGTAATGCAGATGGTTCTGACTTAAGACAGTTGACCGATTTAGGTAATGCTAATTGGAGTCCATTTTTTCATCCTTCTGGTGAAAAAATTCTATTTTCATCTAATTTTGAAGCAGAGCGTGGTTTCCCATTCAATTTATATTTAATTGATATTGATGGTAAAAACCTAACCAGAGTTACTCATGGCGAAACTTTTGATGCGTTTCCTGTGTTTTCAAATGATGGGAAATATTTAGCATTTTCTTCTAATCGAAACAATGGTGGTGGAAGAGATACTAATTTATTTATTGCAGAGTGGCAGGATTAACGAATTTAAAATTCTTTATGGTGAACTCGTTTTAGAGTCTCCTTGTTGATTTAGTTTAAATCTTTTATTCGCTCTCGTTCTTCAGCATCTGTGGAACGCTCATTAGTGCTTAGTTTGGTGTTTCCAAACTTATAACGGAATCCTATTTTTATAAATCGATTGTCCATATCCCAATAGCTTGAACTAGACTGATTTAAGTATCTTAAAGATGTTTCATAATCCTGAAGATTAAATAGGTCTTCTACGGATAAAGACAATGTTCCTCTATTTTTAAATATAGATTTTGAAACGCTAAATTCAGACACTAATCTATTTTTCATGGTTTCAAACTGCTGTAAATTTTTACCAAGCCAGGTTAAGGTAAGGTTTAAATTTAAGCTATTGTCTTTTAACATGGTTAAGTTATTTGTTAATGAGCTAAAATTTGACCACTGATCTAAGGCAACAAATCCTTCACCAAAATCAGCCTCTTCACTTATATTATACATAGATGTTACAAAATATAAATTCCAACGGCTGGTTGGGTAATAATCAAATGCAAAATCAAAACCGTAATCTACCTTCTTATCTAAATTAGTCGGTGTATAGGCAATTATATTTGTTGTGTTGTTTTGTCTTGGTAATTCTACGATATTGCCATCATAATTCATATAATAAGCTTCAATTGTAAAATGCTCCAAAAAATTTGTGCCAATTGTAAAATGATCTCTATATGCAGGCACTAAATTAGGGTTACCTAAAATGACTGTATTTTCATTTAAAAAAAATGTAAACGGATTTAAATCGGTATAACTAGGCCTGGCTATACTACGTTTATAACTCCCATAAACATTAAAGTCTTCTGATATTTTATGTGATAAACTAGCATTTGGGAACCAATTGAAATAGTCTTGTGTATTTGATTCATCTAAAGAAAGTGACTCGCCCTTAATATTGGTTTGCTCTATTCGTAGACCAAAATTTAAATCCCATTTATCCCAAGATTTACTAAAATTAGAGTATGCAGCAAACACATTTTCGTCATATACAAATACATCTGTATTTGCTGCATTTATGATTTCGGTATTGTTTACAATATCTATTCTTGTAATATCACTGTCTGTGTTAACATTTGAGTATTTAATTCCCGCAATGAAACTTGAAGATTCTCCTAATACTACATTGTAGTCAATTTTACCTGTAATAATTTTGGTGTTTTGGTTTGCTAGTGTATTGAATTCTGAGTCTTCATCGGTTAATTCATCTTGGAAAACACTTTGATCGCGCTTATAGTCATAAACTGTAAGATGTCCATTAAAAGTAAGACTTGCGTCGTTATCAAATTCATGTCTAAAAGTAAGGTCTGAACCTATATTATACTTGTTGTCTCTAGACAAATTATTGGCAGAGAAACTTGATAGAAAATTACCATTGGCATCAGAAATATTGGTGAAATTTTTGATCTTATATTTAAAATATGGCGTATATAAACCAGTACTAGTAAAGCTTAGCGTATTTTTGTCATTAATGTAATAATCAAAATTGAGATTTAAATTGTGTGACTCCGACCATGAATTTCTATTAACATCAGATGTCCAAATTTCATCTACTTGGTTGTTATTATCTAAAAAATTAACCTTATCATTCTGATCTCTGTTAACTTTTTGCTTGATATAACTGTAGTTTAAATTAAAATTAATTTTATTGTTTTTAAAATAATGGCTCATCCCTGTATTATACCTTGGAAAAACGCCTTGGGTATAATTGGTAAATACGCTGCCTCGATAGCCAGTGACTAAATTTTTACTCATTATAATATTTATCACAGAACCACTATCCGCATCGTAGCTCGCTGGCGGGTTAGTAATAACTTCAACAGATTTAATACTATTTGCTGGCGCGCTTTCTAAAAGTTGAATTAACTCATCTGAGGTTAATTGCACTCTGCGATTATTAATAAATACTGTAGCTGGTGCGCTTTTAATATTTATGCTTCCTTCCGAAACAATAATGCCTGGTGTATTTTGAAGAACTCCGAGTGTAGAACCTTCGGTAAGCGCCGTATTTTCAACATTGAAGATTAAACGGTCTGGTTTACGAGTAATGGTTGGTTTTGTAGCAACAATATCTATTTGACCTAATGTTTCAGCACCTTCATTAAGAATTATGGTCTTTAAATCTAGATTGCCATTTAAGATGATAATTTGTTCAAACTCTTTAAATCCAATATAGCTGATATTAATAAAATACGTTTCAGACTCTAAATTATTAAGAGTAAAAACACCATTATTGTCTGTAGATGTTCCTTTTATAAAGTCACCACCTCTTTCCTTTAAAATAATAACATTAGCAAACTCAATAGGTGTATGGCTCGCGTCGACAACCTTTCCAGTGACAGAAAAGTTCTGAGCAATCACAGCAGTACTCAGCACAATTAAAAATGTGCTAATTAAAAATCGTAGGCGAGCTATCATTAGTTAGGTTTGTATTGCAATATAAAGATTTTTTTTACTTTATGTTATGGTTTTTCCACAAGAACACCCATTTTTATTGTTGTTTTTGATGCATTAAAGCACAAGAAATCAATTATATTTGCATTCCTATAATTTGCTATAGAAAAGATAGATGAAGAACATACGCAACTTTTGCATAATTGCACATATTGATCACGGAAAAAGCACCCTTGCTGACCGACTACTTGATTATACTGGCTCTGTTACGGCGCGAGAAAAACAAGATCAGTTATTAGATAGTATGGACTTAGAGCGAGAGCGCGGTATTACTATTAAGTCTCATGCCATACAAATGGATTATGAATTAGATGGAGAAAAATATGTTCTAAATCTTATTGACACTCCTGGTCATGTTGATTTTTCTTATGAAGTGTCACGTTCTATTGCTGCATGTGAAGGTGCATTGCTTATTGTAGATGCAGCACAAAGTATACAGGCACAAACTATTTCTAATCTATATCTTGCATTAGAGAATGATCTGGAAATTATTCCAATATTAAATAAGGTGGATTTACCAAGCGCTAGTCCAGAAGAAGTTACGGATGATATTGTTGATCTATTAGGTTGTGATCCTGAAGAGGTGATTCATGCTAGTGGGAAAACTGGATTTGGTGTTGATAATATTTTAAAGGCAATAATAGAACGAATTCCTGCGCCTAAGGGAAATGTCGATGAACCACTTCAAGCCTTAATATTTGATTCTGTTTATAATACATTTAGAGGCGTTGAAACCTATTTTAGGGTATTTAACGGTGAAATTAAAAAAGGACAGAAAATTAAATTCGTCGCTACAGATAAAGAGTATTTTGCAGATGAGGTTGGTACTTTAAAATTAAATCAAGTGCCAAAACAAAGCGTAAAAGCTGGTGATGTAGGTTATTTAATCACAGGAATTAAAACAGCAAAAGAAGTAAAAGTTGGTGATACTATTACGGACTTTGCAAATCCTACCACAAATATTGTAGAAGGATTTGAAGATGTAAAACCAATGGTCTTTGCTGGTATCTATCCTGTAGATACTGAAGATTATGAAGAACTTCGAGCCTCTATGGAGAAGTTACAACTCAATGATGCGTCGTTGGTCTTTCAGCCAGAAAGTTCTGCTGCATTAGGTTTTGGTTTTCGTTGCGGATTCTTAGGAATGTTGCATATGGAAATTATACAAGAGCGTTTGGAACGTGAATTTGATATGACCGTAATCACAACAGTTCCCAATGTGTCTTATTACGCCTATACCAATAAAGAACCTGATGCACCAGTCATTGTAAACAATCCAAGTGATTTACCAGATCCAACCACTATTAATCGTGTTGAGGAACCATTTATAAAAGCAACCATTATTACCAAATCTGATTTTGTAGGAAATGTGATGAGCCTTTGTATTGAAAAGCGCGGTATGATAATCAACCAAACGTACTTAACTACAGAACGTGTTGAATTGATTTTTGAAATGCCATTGGCAGAAATTGTTTTTGATTTTTATGATCGCTTAAAAACGGTTTCTAAAGGTTATGCTTCATTTGATTATCATCCTATAGGAATGAAAGTGTCTAAATTAGTACGCCTAGACGTACTATTAAACGCCCAACCTGTAGATGCACTTTCAGCATTAATCCATGCAGACAATGCGCATACTATTGGTAAAAAGATGTGTGAGAAGTTGAAAGAGCTAATTCCGCGTCAACAATTTGATATTCCTATACAAGCTGCTATTGGTGCAAAAATCATTGCTCGTGAAACTGTGAAAGCGCTTCGTAAAGACGTGACAGCAAAATGTTATGGTGGTGATATTTCCCGTAAACGTAAACTTCTAGAAAAACAAAAGAAAGGTAAAAAACGTATGCGCCAAGTTGGAAATGTAGAAATACCTCAACAGGCTTTTATGGCTGTTTTAAAATTAAATGACTAATCGTCGTTAGCAACCTTCTCTACATCAAAAGGCTTACCTAAATAAACGAGTTTTGATCCATCTTCCAGGTCTTCTACCTCTGTATTGTAGGAGGATATAATGTGTAGTTCGCCTTCCTCGTCTTTTAAAAATAAAGGAATTATATCTTTATTATTGTTAGTGATTTCTATTAAACTGTCATAATGCTCCTTATTTTCAATATCAATTTCTTGTATAGATGGATAATTGCGAGTTACTTCAGACAGTGTTAAATAATCATCGGTATGTGAAAATAATCCTTCTTTTGGATTATCTTGAGGGTTATTCATTTCGTCGGCAGTTACCAGTCTAAATGATCCGTTTTCTCCAAATTGTTTGCTAAACTTATTAATTGCGTACTTATTAATATCGGAGTTGCCTGTCATTGCCATAAGATAACCCACATCATTTAATTCTATATTGTCAGAGAGAGTTTCAGAATAAATATTAGTGTTCAAAGCCTCTATGCCTAGTTCTTTTGCTTTTTGAATATTACTCTGATTACTATCTATAAGTACAACGTGTCTACCGTTTGTCTCTAAATAATGTCCCAGTAATCGTGCAACTTTAGAAGCTCCTACAATTAAGATTCCATTAGATTTTGTTAAAAATACGCCCACAAGCCTTGCAAATAACCGTGCTGTGGTTGCGTTTAAAAGAACCGTTCCGAGCACAATCATAAATACCAGTGGTGTTATATACTCAGCGCCCTCAACGCCTTGTTTTAAGAGTTTACTTCCAAAAAGTGATGCGATTCCAGCGGCAACGATACCACGAGGACCAACCCAGCTTATAAACAACTTTTCGTTGAATTTTAATTTGGAACCATTAGTGCTTAAGAATACGGCTAAGGGTCTTATGAGAAATACAACAATTGCAAAGAGTGCTGCGGTTTTCCATGTGTATAATAATTCTAAATCTTCAATACTAATGTTTGCGGCCAGAAGAATAAATAGAATTGATATTAGAAGTACACTTAATGATTCCTTAAAATAAAGTAATTCTTTTAGATTTTCTAGTTTACTGTTTCCTAATACCATTCCCATTACCACAACAGCTAATAATCCAGATTCGTGAGCAAAAATCTCCGATTCTACAAAAACCAGTAGTACTACTGATAGTGATACTACATTTAATAAATAATGTGGAATCAATTTTCTATTTATAGCAAATGCGAGGGCATGTGCAAACGTAAATCCAAAAGTGGTTCCAAATAAGACAATTTTACCAAATTCAATTAGTGCCGTTTTGGTAAAACCACTATCTCCACCTACACTTATAAACTCAAAAACCAATACAGCAACCAAAGCACCAATTGGGTCGATTAAAATCCCTTCCCATTTTAATACTGCAGAAACATCTTTTTTAAGCGGAATATTTCTTAGAATAGGTGTTATCACTGTTGGACCGGTAACAATAATAAGTCCTGCAAATAGAAAAGACAAATCCCATCTTAAGCCAAAAATATAGTGTGCCACAATCCCTGCCCCAAAAAAAGTTGTTGCAGAACCAAGGGTAATTAGTTTTGTTATAACAGGCCCAACGTTTTTAATTTCCGAACGTTTAAGCGTTAAACCACCTTCAAAAAGAATAATACTAATGGCAAGTGACACAAAATAATAGAGACTTTCACCAGGAAATAGTCCTTTTTTTTGTTCTTCATCCCAAATTGGCTCTATCCACTTAGTACCATCTTCACTTAAAAATTCTGCTGCTATCGGACCTACTAAAAGCCCTATTAAAATAAGTGGTAAAATTGCAGGAATCTTAAATTTCCACGCGACCCATTGCGCCAATATGCCCAATATAATTATTCCTGCTAACTCTAACATTAAGTAATTTTTAATTATAAGTGTAAAAATAACAATAAAACAACATACTCTTAGGCTCCCTTAATGGTAAGTCTTAAAACAGAGCAGGCTGATTTTTCGGTAAATTTATCTTTTCCTGTTCCAAAAAGAACACTAATCCAATTGTCTTTTTGTGGTGTTCCTAATATGAGTAAGTCATAGGATGCTGAAGCATTTGATATGGTCTCAATTGAATCGTTCGATTTTATAATATCAACTTTACATTTTGATTTTGCTGTGGCTAGTAATTGATTAGAGGATTCTGCTATATCAGCTAATTCTTTATCATTGATGTCTTCCGAAACAACGCGCAGAAGGGTAAATGAAGCTCCATAAAAAAGCCCTATTCTATCCGCTACTTCAATAAAGTTTTTGTCGTTTCTTCCAGGCCTTAATGCAATTAACACCTTACTGATGTAGCGCACACCATTGTCCTTAAATAAGGCAAAACTCGAATTTATATTTGTAACTAACCATCCTATTGGATTATTAATTAGTATGCCTGTTCGTGCTCTTCCATCCCAACCTACGACTAGCCAATCACAATGTGTCTGGTCACTTAAATCATGAATTGTGTCGGACATATTATGAGTCACTATAGATTCAAAATCTATATTTATATCCTTTGATGTTGCAAGTCTTGAAAATCTCCTAGCTAAAGAATTAATCTTAGGGTTTTCATCAACCATTGCTTCTAAAAAAGTTTGATTTGGAACTTCTGTAATATTGGCCACCTGAAGTTTCTCTTTTGTGTTTAAAGCCGCCCCTATTTCAACTAACATTTCTGGAGACGTTTCATTTCCTAACAAAGGAACTACTACTCCGGCATCTTCTAAAAACTCACCATCAAAGTATTTTGGATTAATTAAAACATCGTTTTTCGATTGTCTTCTTTTCCTGTTTTTTCTTTTGTATAATAAATACAAAGCTGGTCTATGACCATATTTTCTCAAAACACCGGTTCTAGATGTCTTCTTACCATACTTTAAATAAATAAAGAAACCGATAATTGTAATACTTAAAATTGCCATAAGCGGCACAAAACCCAAAAGCACCAAAAGCACAATACCACTTATAATTCCAAAGAGTTGTATAAAAGGATACAATGGAGATTGATAAGCAGGCTGATACCATTGGGTGGCGGTTTCTCTTAAAATAATAACGCAAGCATTGACTGAAATAAACATCATTACCATAAATGCACTTGCTAACTTTGCTATTTTTTCGACATCTAAGAAAAGAATAGCAATCGCCATTACTAAACACGTCATCACTATAGTAACTACTGGTGTTAAATACTTAGAGTGTATTTTGCTCATAAAGGCAGGTAACAACTTATCAATTGCCATTGCGAAAGGAAATCTTGAGGCGGCAAGTACTCCAGAATTTGCCATTGATACTAAAGTAATAACACCTACTATTGCTGCTGCATAACCAATATATGTATCACCAAGTTTATTTGCTATGGTAAAAATAGGTTTAATATCTGTTTTCAAACTTTCCATCGGAATGTTGCCAACCAATGTAAATGCAATAGACACATATATCAAAGCCATAATTACCAGAGATAGCATCATCGCTCTAGGTAAATTTATATTTGGATTCTTTATTTCTCCAGCAATTGCAGCTATCTTAGTAACACCAGCATAGGATATATAAACAAAGGCGACAGTAGACACCAATCCAATATTTCCATTACTAAAAACTGGCTGTAATAAGGCATCGTCTACATTTGGTAAACCAAATATTAAAATTGCTGCTAAACTAATTATGCTAATAGTAACAATGACAAGCTGTACCTTTCCTACTTTTTTAATGCCAAAAATATTGAGAAACAAAATGATAAATAGGAAAAAAAGGGCTGCATACTTAGTAAATCCTTCATTAAGATTGACCAATACAGTGAGGTAAGCTCCAAATCCAACTAAAGCAAATGAGCTTTTTAACAAAAGGGATAACCACAGACCAATGCCTGCGATAGTGCCAAAAATTGGTCCGAATGTGCGCTCAATATAAACATAAGTTCCTCCAGAAGAAGGCATGGCTGTAGCTAGTTCGCTTTTAGATAATGCCGCTGGAAGAATACAAATCGCCGCTAATAAATACGCTAGCCATATTGAAGACCCTGTTTTTGCAGCTGCAATTCCTGGTAAAACAAAAATACCACTCCCTAACATACCTCCAATACTAATGGCAATTGCCGATGTTAGAGAAATACTGCGCTTTAAAGTCTTCAATTGCTATTATTTTGATTCGAAAATAGGCTTTTTTTTTGCAATTGCTAAAATGATAGAGAAATCAAATACAGTATTGAATTTTAGCAAACCTTTTTAAATGGATAATAACTTATAAGGGCTTATGGTTTTTCCTCTAATTCAGTTTTATAGTATAATCGTTTTAAACTTCTTTTTAAAAGGGTAAACCTATACACTCCAATAATAAAAAAGACGGTACTAAATATTAGAGCTGTTAAGGCTAAATATTCAAAATTAGAAAACTCCTTTAGCTGAAAAAAAGCAATGCTCCCTAACAACAGATACAGTGAAGACCTCACGTAAGACAATAAGGTTCTTTCGTTAGCAAGACGTGTCCGCTCTATGGCTAGATAGTCCCTTAAAATTACTTGCTCGTCTGGTTCAAAGTCTCGACCAAATCTTAATAATTTCATTTTTTTAATCTTGAGCTTAGGCTTTGCCATATTTTTTACAATTTAAGTTAAGCATAGTTTATAAATGTAATTATTATTTTAAATTCTAGAAATTCACACTTATTAAATTGTTAATTATCCTTTAATTAATTTAGTTTACGTCTTTTATTTTAGACACTTTTAGTATTTTGCATCTCTGTAAAATTGATAATACAAATGCAACTATACCCAATACAAGCTGGTAATTTTAAACTTGATGGTGGTGCCATGTTTGGTGTTGTGCCTAAGTCTCTTTGGCAAAGAACAAATCCCGCAGATAATAATAACATGATTGATATTGCGGCACGTTGTTTGTTAATTGAAGATGGAAAGCGATTGATTTTAATAGACACAGGCATGGGTAATAAACAGAGCGATAAGTTTTATGGCTACTATTATTTGTGGGGAGATGACTCTATTGATAAGTCATTAGCATCTTATGGTTTTCATAGAGATGATATAACTGACGTTTTTATGACTCACTTACATTTTGATCATTGTGGAGGAAGTATTCAATGGAATAAAGATAGAACGGGTTATGAACCGGCATTTAAAAATGCCTCATTTTGGTCTAATGCAGATCATTGGAAATGGGCAACAGAACCTAATCGCAGAGAAGTAGCATCGTTTCTAAAAGAGAATATTCTCCCGATAGAAGAATCTGGGCAGCTCAATTTTACATCTCTGCCGCAAGAACATATCTTAAAAAATAGTGAATTAGGCTTCGATATTTTTTTTGCAAATGGACATACAGATAAACAGATGATACCTATGATTAAATATAACGGGAAAACCATTTGTTTTATGGCAGATTTATTGCCAACTGCTGGTCATCTGCCATTACCCTTTGTAATGGGTTATGATACAAGACCATTATTAACTCTGGATGAAAAAGAGTTGTTTTTAAAAATAGCTGCTGATAATGATTTTTACTTATTTCTAGAGCATGATGCTCATAACGAAATAATAACCGTTAAACACACCGAGAAAGGTGTGCGCTTAAATAACAAATATACTTGCAACGATATTTTTAACTAAAAAATAAAGAAATGAAATATTATTTTAATTACAGATTAATAGCCTGCTTAGCACTAGTTACCACATTATTCTTTGGTTGTGGATCAACCGCAGATGTCCTGTCTACGCCTGTTGAAAACATAGATACATCTCCATTAAAAGTTAGCGATTTAACTGAGGCCGAGAAAAAGAATTGGGGACATTTAGACCTAGAACAAGACACTATTCCTGGTATGGCTGTTGATAGAGCTTATGAAGAAATTATAAAAAACAAAAAAGGCAAAAAGGTCATAGTTGCCGTTATAGATTCAGGAATTGATATCGACCATGAAGATTTAGATGGAGTTGTTTGGACTAATAAAGATGAAATTCCTAATAACGGAAAAGATGATGATAATAACGGTTACGTAGATGACATACACGGTTGGAATTTTTTAGGAGACGCTTATGATGAACAATTGGAATATGTTCGTTTAATAGCATCTGGTAACACATCAGACCCTAGGTATCAGGAAGCTGTAGAGCTACACGAATCAGAATATCAAAAATGGTTAGGAAGAAAAACTCAGTACGATCAGATAGCACAAGCTGTAAAAAATGCTGACGAGGCACTGTCTAAGCATTTAAACAAGACAGAATATACAATGGATGATATAAACGCTATTGAAACAGAAGATCAAAATGTACTACAAGCTATTCAAGTTGCTAAAAACCTTAATACAAACGGATTGTCTATGTCAGAGGCAAAAGAACAAATAAACGGTGCTTTAGTACAAATTAATGAGCGCTTAAATTATCACTTAAATAAGGATTTCTCTGGTCGTAAAACTAATGATGATATTAATGATTTATCAGCCATTGGTTACGGTAATGGTAATGTTAAACCAGTCAAAAAAGATGAGGCTCACGGCACACACGTTGCTGGTATTATAGCTGCAGAAAGAAATAATGGTATGGGCGCAAACGGTGTAGCTAATAATGTTGAGATTATGTCGTTAAGAACTGTACCAAATGGTGATGAATATGATAAAGATGTAGCCTTAGCTATTAGATATGCCGTAGACAACGGGGCAAAGGTAATTAATGGAAGTTTTGGAAAATCATTTTCGCCACATTCAGAATGGGTACGAGACGCTATAAAATATGCATCCGATAACGATGTGGTTTTTGTACATGCTGCAGGAAACGATAGTAATAATATTGATGTTAAACCAAATTTTCCTGACGATAATGTAGATTTTGTAGAGATTTCTAATACATATATCAGAGTTGGGTCCTTAACTCAAAAGTATGGGTCTAAATTAATATCTGGCTTTTCTAATTACGGCAAAAAGAATGTAGATGTTTTTGCTCCAGGTTCTGCGATTTACTCTACTATGCCAGAAAACGAGTATGATTACAATAGTGGTACATCAATGGCTGCGCCTGGTGTTGCGGGTATTGCCGCATTAGTACGTTCGCAATACCCTAAACTAACTGCGGCACAGGTTAAGCAAGTTATTGTAGATTCAGGGTTACCATTATCCACTCAAGTTGTTGTCGGTGGAGATGCTAATAACGTAAAAGCTTTTGCTGATTTATCTAAATCTGGTAAAATTGCAAACGCCTACAATGCCTTAATTATGGCATCAAAAATTAAATAAACCTTTAATAAATTATTTTTAAAATGGTATTCATCTCTCAACTTTACAGACGATGAATACCATTGAATTATCCTCAAAAATTAAATATGAAAAAGTTCTTTTTTAGCCTTGTTGGTTTAGCACTTATAAGTTCGTGTGGAAGCTCAGATATCATTGCGCAAGGCCCTTCCACACCAGAAACACCAAAATCTCCTACAAATTCTTCTTATTGGCAACAGCATGTAGATTATAAAATGGAAATTGATATGAATGTCAATTCGTTTCAATACAAAGGGAAGCAAAAACTGGTATATACCAATAATTCTCCGGATGTATTAAACAGGGTATATTACCACTTATATTTTAATGCTTTTCAACCAGGAAGTGAAATGGATGTTCGCTCACGTACTATTCAAGATCCTGATAGAAGAGTAACAGACAGAATAAGTAAGCTTGAACCAAATGAAATAGGTTATATAAAAGTTAATTCCTTAAAGCAAGATGGTGTTGCGCTTTCCTACGAAACTGTAGGAACGATTTTAGAAGTAAAATTAAATAAGCCTATTCAGCCAGGTGAAAAGATAACTTTTGATATGGATTTTGATGGACAGGTACCAAAGCAAATTCGTAGATCTGGAAGAAATAATGCTGATGGCATCGCACTATCTATGACGCAATGGTATCCAAAATTAGCAGAATATGATCTTGAGGGTTGGCATGCAGATCCTTATATAGCAAGAGAGTTTCACGGTGTTTGGGGTGATTTTGATGTAAAAATTACTATTGATAAATCCTATATTATTGGAGGTACTGGATATTTACAAAACGCTAATGAAATTGGTTACGGATACGAAACAGGAAATGTTAATAAGCCAAAAGGAAATAAACTAACCTGGCATTTTAAGGCACCAAATGTGCACGACTTTACATGGGCTGCTGATCCAGATTATATCCATGACACCATGCAAGTACCTGATGGCCCATTATTACATTTTTTATATACAGGAGATACTGAAACTCAGGATAACTGGCAAAAACTTCAGCCACAAGCGGTTAAGTTAATGCGGTTTTTTAGCGAAAATGTTGGTGATTACCCATACGATCAATACTCATTTATACAAGGTGGTGATGGTGGAATGGAATATGCTATGTGTACACTAATCACTGGCGGAGCTAATTTTGGAGGATTACTTGGAACAGCTTCGCATGAATTAGCACACTCCTGGTTTCAATTTTTATTAGCAACCAATGAGGCTAAACATGAGTGGATGGATGAAGGTTTTACAAGTTATATTTCGGCATTGGCTATGAATTCCTTGAGAGAAGAGAAACGAGACAACCCTTTTAGTGGCTCATATAGGAGTTATTTAAGGTTGGCTAACTCTGGTTTTGAACAACCCTTAACGACTCATGCAGATAGATACGCCTTAAATGGTGCTTATGGTGCCGCTGCATATAGCAAAGGAGCCGTATTTATGGCGCAATTGGGCTATATCATTGGGCAAGACAATCTTGACAAAACAATTAAGAAGTACTTTAACGATTTTTCGTTTAAGCATCCAAAACCTTTAGATATTGTGCGAACAGCCGAGCGTATTACAGATTTTGAATTAGACTGGTATCTTATCGATTTTGCACAAACAACAAACACTATAGATTATGGTGTAAAAGCTGTTGAAGGAAATACGATTACGTTAGAGCGTATAGGATTAATGCCAATGCCTATTGATCTAACAGTAACCTATACAGATGGTTCTAAAGAAGAGTTTTATATTCCATTACAAATGATGAGAGGCGAAAAACCAACTTCAGCTACAATTATTAGCGATTGGGCTTGGGCAATGCCAACTTATACCTTTGAGACGAATAAAGAGGTAAAATCAGTAGAAATAGATAATTCTCAATTAATGGCAGATATTAATAGAGAAAATAACATCTTCCCTACAGAATAATTATTAAGATATTATGAAAAACCGCATCTAGTTAGATGCGGTTTTTTTATTAATACCAATCTTCATTACGATACATTTCGTTTTTTGAAACACGTTCTCTGTTATACAATAATAAATGAGAACTGTCAATTTGTTTGTTTCTATACCCAAAGAGATGAAAAATAGATTTAGCCATAAATCGTGTTACTGACAAATCAGCTTTTAAGACACCTGTTTTTTTATCGTACCAATTAATACCTGGTAATAGAGTTAAAAGAGTGTCTGCATTCATATTTCTAAGTACCTCTGATAGTTTTAAGAAGAATCGCGGAATTGATCTAATAATAAAATAACCATCGTTTCCAGACTTTTGGTACAAAGGCATAAATAGCTTCGCATTATGCTCTGAGTATATTTTAATGCCGTCTGTAATAGCAAGTAAGGTTCCTTTTTTAATATTCTGAAAACTCTCAAAGCCTTCAACCATTTTAAAGTCTTCCTGTGGTTTAATATGATATTTATAAATGACTTCAAAAATTGAAGAAATATTCTTTGAAGCGTTTTTTAAAACACTTTCATATGTGCTTGTATTAATAGAATTTACATTGCCAGCATATTTTAATACTAGATTAATAAATGCAGCGGCATTAGTAACCGCATTTGGATCTGTATGCTGACCAGATTCAAATCCTAACGACACATATCCTAAAGTGTTAAGATAACTTAATAGTGGCCCATCTAAATATTCTTCGATTCCTAAAACTACCGGAACAGGAAAACAGTTTGAAAACTTCCTGTTAATTAATGCATCATTTATCGTTATAAAAGGTAGCGACTTGCTTGATGTTGTATGTAAGTCTATAAAGTAAAGTGGGCTTTTGTTGGTAGCAAAAAGTTGATTAATAAAATGGAAAAGTTCTTTTTGCTCTCGTTCTTCGTCATTTAAATTATCCTCATTTTCAATAGATCTTAATTGTCTTAATGTCCACATTCTATTGAGGTCAGATTTTAAAAAACGTTTGTTTCTATCTAAAGCTTTTATATTTCCATAAATGCCATAAATTTCTCCATTTACATCTGAAGGTTTAATTAATTTTAAAACTTTATTTAAGGCTTTCACGCCTGCATATTCGTTACCATGTATACCTCCAAAAAACACAATGGTTGAACCAGGATTGTCTCCAACAATGTGATGAAAAATTCGATTTGGTGCTTCAACTTCTTTCTTATCTTCTTTAAGACTCACTTCTATCATTTTATAAATCATTCGACGTTAATATTCCTAATAATTCTTTATTTCTAACTACTGGTAGGCAATTAATTTTGTGAATTCTCATAAGTCGTTCTGCTTCTTCTATTGGTTCTTCCTGGGGTATTGTAATTAAATTCCTTGTCATTACATCTTTAACACATAAATGTAAGTCTTTATCTCCAAGTTTTATCAAATCTGTCCAGGTTAATAAACCGGTTAATTCTTTCTTTTTATTTATAACTGGTAGGTGGTGAATGTTTTTCCATTTCATGATATTACTAACCAATTCTAAGCTGTCTTTTTGATCTACTAATAACATTTTGGTGTTCATATTATGTTTTACTATTCGGCTAACATCAATTTTTAAATTATCATCCGGATCAAATAAACCCCATTCATCAACCGTTATTTCTTCTAGCTGATGCTTATACATGTAAGCAGTTATATTTTGTAGTGCCTCAAAATTAGTTTTACTTTTCTGAAGGTTTCTATAATTATTCACCATCCATTGAGCGCCATTATTAGATAAAGCGCGTTTTCTAATAATCGTCAGGTACCTTTCAATATCAGCTTTGTCTATATTAGCCTTTTTTAAACCAGTTTCAGCGATTGGTAACAATTCTTCGATAAGTAAGTCTTTGGCTGAAATTAGGGCATTGTTCCATACAAATTGAGTCTCCATTCCATTTCTGGCAGCTTTAAAAAAGTTGTTTTTTACATCCTTAAAGTCCATTTTTTCTTGAATATTAGCATATTTCTGAGGTTGACCCAACATTAGACCTACCCAAAAAACCATATTTGCAATTTCATCTACCAATGTAGGTCCAGAAGGAATGTAGCGGCATTCTATTCTAAGATGTGGCTTACCTCCAACCACACCATAACATACTCTATTCCATTTGTAAACAGTTCCATTGTGAAGTTGAAGCGCCCGCAGTTTTGGGATTTCTCCATTGTCTAATTTCTCTAAACTATCATCGTGCGCATCAGATGTAAGTAAACTTCTAAATCTTGAAATATGATCTCTAAAAATGTCCGTTACCGTTCCTTTTTCCCAATCTACCCCAAAACTTACACGCGATTGCTTTTCGTTATGAATAAAAGAATTAGCTCTTGTATCTATACTCTGTGTAAATAAGGCAATTCTGCTCTCTGCCCACAATTCTCTTCCAAATAAAATAGGGGAATTAGCACAGCTACTTAAAACTGGTCCGGCAATCGCTTGTGCCCAATTATACTTATCTACAAACTCATCTGGGTTAATCTGTAGATGTGTCTGAAAACTTGTATTACAAGCTTCTAACATTACAGAATCATGTATAAGATTGAGCTCATCAACTCCCTTTATATGAATATTAAAAGATTCTCGGCGAGACGATTTTAAGGCGCTATTTAAAACATGGTATCTTGGCTTATCTGTCATATAGTTATCACCAATATGCTTAAGTCTCAATGTAGGCAATATACCTGTGAGAACAATTTTTGTGTCTTTTGTTTTTGCCACTTTCGCTCCCTTTTTCAAAAGCGATTTGAGTTGATCATAGAGTTGTGTAAAACAATTGCCCTTAAGAAGTAAAGGGTCTGAATTTATTTCGAGATTATATTTTCCTATTTCTGTTGTAAAATGTTCATCATCTATGGCTTCTAATACTTCTACACTATTTTTATTAGGGAAAAACCTGTTAGTTACAACACAAAATTCTTGTTCTGCACCTATTCTAATGGGTTCTTTTTCAATCAATCCTCTTTTTAGCATTATATCTAAGGCTTCTAAATCTTTTATAAGATGATGAATATATAATGCTTTATCTTTGGGGCTTTTAAGTTGTTTTACATCTAAGTGTCCCATAATAATAAGGTGGGTTTAGTTAGTTCTTGTAATTTACTTTAAATATAAGATTTAAAATATGACTTTTATCATGGATAAACTTGTAAGTCCTGTGTTTAAAGGTAATTAGAGCATTAATAATTTAAATATTAGGTATAAAAAATGTCGTTTAAATACGGTAAAAAAGATAAATTAAAAAGTAAAAAAAACATTGAGCAGTTATTCAATGAGGGTAAAGCTGTTACGGTGTTTCCACTACGACTTGTTTATCTCGAAACTTCTTTTGATGATGGCAGCGCACTAAAAGCTGGTGTTTCGGTTAGTAAACGTTTACACAAAACAGCGGTTGGCAGAAATACAATTAAAAGGCTTATGCGTGAGGCTTACAGACTTAATAAACCGTTATACTTTAACAATAGTTCGGCATCTTATGCGTTTATGATTTTGTACATTAGTAAAGATGGAACAACTTTTGATAAAATAGATAGGACGATGAAATTATTGTTAAAAAAATTTACAAAATCTGTTTCTAAATAAATTAAGCGTGAAATACCTTGTTATACTTTTTATACTTACACTGCCTTTAGCATGTTCTAATAATTCAGAATCATTAGGTATTATGAATCGGTCAGATTCAAATATGGATTTTGAATCTGCAATGTTAGAAAGTCCTGCAAAAGTTGAATCAAAACAAGATATTGACCAAAAACTAATTAAGGAATCTTATTTAGCATTTCAAACTGAGGATTTAGACAAATCCTACCAAGAAATTGTAGCTATTGTAAAAAAGAACAATGGCTACATACAAGATGATTCCGCAGATAAAGGTTACAACAGAATTTCAAGGCTAATAACACTAAGAATTCCAACGAATAACTTTCAAAGTGCTGTAGACGACATTAGTAGTACGGTTGATTTTTTTGACTCTAAACGAATTTCTTCAAAAGATGTTACAGAAGAGTTTATTGATCTGGAGGCGCGCCTTAAAGCTAAAAGAACTCTAGAGGAACGCTATCTGGACTTATTAAAAAAGGCAAAGAATGTAAAGGAAGTATTAGAAATAGAACGTGAACTGTCTAAAATAAGGGAGGAAATTGAAGCCAAACAAGGACGCTTAAAGTATCTGAAAAATAAAGTTTCATTAAGTACAATACAAATTCAATTCTATAAAATAAGTTCTGAAACCGGTGTTACTAAATCCTATGGTTCAAAAATGTGGAACGCTATAGTTGCTGGTTTCGATGGTTTATCGGTATTCTTTTTAGGAATTCTGTATATATGGCCTTTCATTTTAGTGGTGATAATCGCATTTTTTATCATACGAAAATGGCTTGCAAAACGAAATAAAAAATAATGATGAAAACAATACTAAAGAAAAAAATAATCATTCCTACACTTGCGGTTGTAGTGTTTTTAAGTACTACAGCATTTAAGAATGATTTCTTTGAAATTGCAAAACAAATAGAAATATTTACAACGCTTTTTAAAGAACTCAACATGAATTATGTTGATGACACAAATCCAGGTGAACTTATGGATACTGCTATAAAAAGCATGTTGGATGATTTAGACCCTTATACGCGTTTTTACAATGAACAAGATGTACAAGCTTCGAGGATTAACAATGCGGGAGATTATACAGGTATTGGAGCTAAGGTTTTAACTCTAAAGGATAAATTAGTAATTGTGGAGCCTTATAAAAACTATGCAGCTGATAAGGCTGGATTAAAAGCTGGAGATGAAATTATTAAAGTTGATAATGTCGTAGTATCAGATTTTAAGGACGATGCGGCAAATTTACTGCAGGGTGCAGCTGGAACAGAGGTTAACATTACTTACAAAAGACAGGGTAAAACCAATACTACTAAAATCATAAGAGAATCTTTAGAGATTAAGGCTGTACCTCACTACTCTATGATAGATGATAAAACAGGATATGTAGTACTTCGAAAATTTAACAATAAAGCTTCTTCTGAAACTATTAGTGCTATTAGAGCTTTAAAAAATCAAGGTGCCACACAACTTATTCTAGATTTAAGAGGGAATCCAGGTGGCTTACTAAGTGAAGCTGTTAATGTTACTAATATTTTTGTGCCTCAAAATCAATTGGTGGTTACAACAAAATCTAAAGTTAAAAAATACAATAAAACCTATTATACACAACGTAATCCAATAGACACAGAAATCCCTTTAGTGGTATTAGTGGATGGAAGTAGTGCGTCTGCAAGTGAAATTGTATCTGGAGCTTTACAAGATATGGATAGAGCGGTTGTAGTAGGTACGCGTAGTTTTGGAAAAGGTTTAGTACAAAGACCTAAACCATTAACCTACGGTACGCAAATGAAAATCACCATATCGAGATATTACACTCCTTCTGGTCGATGTATACAGGCTTTAGATTACTGGAATAGAGATGAAAAAGGTAAAGCCACAAGAACTAAAAAAGAGAATTACAATGCCTTTAAAACCAGAAATGGTAGGGATGTATTTGATGGAGGTGGTGTACAACCAGATGTAGAGGTAGAGTTTGCGAAACAAACACCAATTACCAAAGCAATTTTAAGTGAAAATTTAGTCTTTAATTATGCGACTAAATATTTTTATAATAATAGTGTTGATGATTTAAAAAGCTTCAATCTGGCAGATACTGATTTTAATGATTTTAAAAATTATTTAAAAACAACTGGTTTTAATTTTAAAACAAAAACCGAAGAAGCTCTAAACGAAGCTATTGCTATAGCGAAAGAAGAAGAATTAGAAGGTGTTATTGATTCAGAATATCATAACTTAAATGCAGCATTGCAAGCTTATAAATCTAATGCTATAGATCAAAATAAGGCTCAATTAAAGTCATTATTAACTGACGAAATTATTAAACGTTATTTCTATAGTGAAGGCTTATATACATACTATACGGCGAATAATATTGAAATTAAAAAAGCCTTAAGTATACTCAATAATCCGTCTCAATATGCTGGCATTTTGAGATAAAAGTTAAAAATTAATT
>NZ_CBFHMI010000034.1:0-4926 GCF_965656915.1 Winogradskyella sp.
CATTATCCTCTACTGGAATTTTTGTTTTATTTAAACTCTTTAATAAATACAAAATAAACACGCTGCAAGCTATTGTTGTTAATTATATCACAGCTTGTTTTTGTGGTTTGTTTCATAACAATGTCAATATAAGTTATACCGAAATTTTACGATCCGATTGGTTTTATGGTGCTGTTGGATTAGGCTTTTTATTTATAGCCATATTTAATGTTATGGCATTAACAGCTCAAAAAAATGGCCTGTCAGTTGCGTCAGTGGCTAGTAAAATGAGTGTTATAATACCAATAATATTTGGTGTTTTTGTTTTGAATGAAAGTCTTGGGCTTCAAAAAATAATAGGTATACTTTTAGCTTTAATTGCAGTATATCTAACGTCAATAAAGCCAAATACTGATATTAAGCTCACGCAGTCTTTATATCTTCCTATTGTATTATTTCTAGGTTCTGGCGTTATAGATACATCAGTAAATTATTTTGCACCACAAGATAAAATTCCATTATTTTCAGCGACTATATTCGGGATTGCCTTTATTATTGGTATTTCAGTTTTATCATATAAATCCGTAAAACTTAAAACTCGTTTTAAATTAAGAAGCGTGCCGTTAGGTATAACATTAGGACTGGTAAATTATGCATCCATATTTTTTCTTTTAAAAGCGCTTAGAGTTGATGGATTTGAAAGCTCAACGCTTTTCACTATTAATAATGTAGCGATAGTTGCCTTATCTACTTTGGTTGGTTTAATGCTGTTTAAAGAAACCATATCGAACAAAAATTGGTTAGGTATATGTATTGCTATAATATCTATAATAATTGTAACTTCTGTATAATGGATATTAAGGACACGTACAAAACCATACTAAAACCTTCAGAAGGTGATATCTTTAAGGATAAGAATAGTAAGTTCCATGGTTATGCATATCCTGTCAAAGATGAAAATGAAGTTAAGGAGCGCATAGAAGAATTAAGAAAAATGCATTATTCGGCACGTCATTGGTGTTATGCATATCAATTAGGAACAGAAAACATAAAATACAGAGCAAACGATGATGGTGAACCAAATAATTCCGCAGGTATGCCTATTTACGGTCAGATTCAAGCTTTTGATGTAACAAATGTTTTAGTTGTAGTAATAAGATACTACGGAGGAGTAAAACTTGGTGTAGGCGGATTGATTAATGCCTACAGAACAGGAGCGCAATATGCATTAGAAACTGCGAAAATTATAGAAAGAACAATAAATACAAAATTTCAACTAAAATTTGAATATAAAAACATGAGCAAAGTAATGCGCATTCTAAAAGAAAATAAGGTTGAAATAATAAAACAAACGTTAGAACTCAATTGTTTGTTAGAAATTTCTGTCAGAAAAAGGGACAGTTCTCAGGTTTTCCATATGTTCGATACTTTTTTTGGTGTAGATGTGAGTGAATTATAACGAATAATTTTGCAGTTTATCTAAAAGATATTTTGGACAACGCATTGGTCTGTTCCTATTTTTATCTATAAATGCCAGAATTGTATTACCTGTGGCTAATAATTCATTAGATTCATTTCTTAATTCATATTCAAATTCTATAGATGCTGTAGGTAGTTTTTTTAATGTAGTTTTTACTTTAAGAACATCATCATAACGTGCTGAATTTTTGTAATTTATACTAAGTGAAACTACGGGTAGCATTACACCTTCTTCCTCCATAGCACTGTAGCAAAGACCAAACTCACGCAACCACTCGGTTCTACCAACCTCAAAATAAACTGCATAATTAGCATGATACACAACGCCCATCTGGTCTGTCTCGCCATATCGCACGCGTATTTTTGTTTCATTATAATTCATTTTAATGCCTTTGTTTAGGAAATATTTTGTAATTTTCAACAGTTTTAAACATGAGAAAAAATTTCTAATTATTCAATATTAATCGATTTTTTTTTTAAGAATTTTGTTCACATATTTGTCGTGTAGAAAACATGTAGAGAATCCTAGTTCTCTTTTTTTTTGCTAATCTAACTAACAACTAATAATTAAGTTTAACGAATGGAGATCACAGCGCAATCTGTATGGAGTAATTGTCTCGCCTTTATAAAAGATAATATTCAACCACAAGCCTACAAAACTTGGTTTGAACCTATACAAGCTGTTAAACTTTCGGGTAATGCTTTGAGTATTCAAGTTCCTAGTAAATTTTTCTATGAGTGGTTGGAAGAACATTATGTAAAAATCCTTAAAGTGTCCCTAACCAAAGAATTGGGTGAAGATGCAAAGTTAGTTTATGTTATAAAAATGGAAAACACTTATGGCAATAAACAACCATTTACAGAGAAAATTCCAAGTTCAAACAGATCCGCTGTTAAGTCTCAAGATGTTGATGTTCCTTTTAATAATAAGAGTCCAGAATTAAAAAACCCTTTTGTTATTCCAGGAATTAGGAATGTAAAGATTGAGTCTCAATTAAATCCAAGCTATACTTTTGAAAATTTCCTAGAAGGTGATTCTAACAGATTGGCTAGAAATGCCGGTATTGCTGTGGCAAATAAACCTGGCGGTACGTCTTTTAATCCTCTCTTAATATTTGGTGGTGTTGGTTTAGGAAAAACACATTTAGCTCACGCCATTGGTGTGGATATCAAGGACAAATATCCTGAAAAAACAGTTTTATACATTTCAGCTGAGAAATTCACACAACAATATATAGATTCGGTTAAAAAGAATAACAGAAATGATTTTATTCATTTCTATCAAATTATTGATGTTTTAATAATTGACGATGTACAGTTCTTATCAGGTAAAACTGGTACACAAGATGTATTCTTTCATATATTTAACCATTTACATCAAAACGGTAAGCAAGTCATTTTAACAAGTGATAAAGCACCAGTAGATATGCAAGATATTGAACAGCGTTTATTGTCTCGTTTTAAATGGGGACTTTCGGCTGAATTACAAACACCTGATTTTGAGACCAGAGTATCTATCTTAAAAAATAAGCTCTATAGAGATGGTGTTGAAATGCCAGAAGAAATTGTTGAATATGTGGCTAAACACATAAAGACTAATGTAAGAGAGCTTGAAGGTGCTATTATATCTTTAATCGCTCAGTCTTCATTCAATAAAAAAGAGATTACTATAAATCTTGCAAAAGATATCGTTGAGAAGTTTGTAAAAAATACCAAACGTGAAGTATCAATAGATTACATTCAAAAAGTGGTTTCAGATTACTTTCAGATGGATGTGAACACTTTACAATCTAAAACGCGTAAGCGACATATTGTACAAGCAAGACAACTTGCTATGTTTTTTGCGAAAAAATATACTAAAGCGTCCTTAGCGAGTATTGGTTCACAAATTGGACAAAGAGATCATGCCACAGTACTACATGCATGTAAAACAGTTGATAATTTATCTTCAACAGATAAGCAATTTAGAAAATACGTTGAAGATCTAGCTAAAAAGCTTTCACTGTAAATTAAAAAAACAAAAATGACTACTATTTTAATGGTGTGTTTGGGTAATATTTGCCGTTCACCATTAGCTCATGGTATATTACAGTCTAAACTACCTAAAGACAAGTTCTATGTAGATTCAGCCGGCACTGCGGCATATCATTTAGTAAAACCACCAGACCCTCGTTCTATTGCAGTAGCTAAAAAGAATGGTTTAGATATTAGTAATCAAAAAGCCAGACAATTTGATGTTTATGATTTTGATTCTTATGATTATATTTATGCTATGGATAGGTCTAACTATAGAGATATTATTAGTAAAGCCAGAAACTCTACTGATATCGACAAAGTAAAATTATTCTTAGAAGTGAACGACTCTATTCAAAAGAAAGATGTTCCAGACCCGTATTATGGTGGAGAAAAAGGATTTGATGATGTTTATGACCTAATCTTTAATACTTGTTCTCTATTAGAAGAAAAATTTAGCCCAAAAGCGTAATGTATTTCTTACTTCCTTAGGTTTTTTGTATTTTAACTTCCTTAATATTAATAAAATGAAAACTACTGCCATTATCATATGTCTGCTAATCACAGCTTTATTAAATGCGCAAGATTTAGACTTAGCAGTTTTTGCTCAGAATCTAATTAACCCTGTGAACATTAAGCATGCAGGTGACACTAATTTGTATGTTGCAGAACAAGATGGATTTATTAAAGTTATTGATGAAAATGGGAACGTATTACCTACTCCATTTTTAGATATAGACGATCGTGTCTATGATGTTGCCTTTTTTGGTGACGAACGCGGATTGTTAGGATTGGCTTTCCACCCAGATTATACAAACAATGGTTATTTTTTTGTGAATTACATCAACAACTTAGGAAATACTGTGATTTCAAGATTTGAAAGAGATACCAATAACCCAGATGTAGCAATTCCTGGTTCAGAAGAAATTATTCTAACTTTTACACAACCTGCATATAACCATAACGGTGGAGATATGCATTTTGGGGCAGATGGGTACCTATATATTGGTTCTGGAGATGGTGGCTTTTCTGGAGACCCATCAAACAACGCTCAAAACCTTAATACTTTTTTAGGTAAAATATTACGTATAGATGTAGATAATGTAATACTTCCAGACACGTATAGTATTCCTCCAGACAACCCATTTATCTCAGATGCAAATGCCTTAGATGAAATTTGGGCTTATGGCATTAGGAATCCTTGGAAATTTTCTTTTGACAGTATCACAAATGATATGTGGATAGCCGATGTTGGTCAAAACGCATTTGAAGAAATGAATTTGGCGACTTCAAGCGAGTCTGGAATTAATTATGGATGGCGATGCTACGAAGGAAATGCTCCTTTTAACATTGCCAGTTGTCCTGGAAATCCAACTTTAAAAAGTCCGGTTGCAGTATACACTCATGCGACAGGCAGGTGTTCCGTGACAGGAGGCTACAGATATAGAGGTAGTA
>NZ_CBFHMI010000034.1:5026-24241 GCF_965656915.1 Winogradskyella sp.
AAAAAGTCCGGTTGCAGTATACACTCATGCGACAGGCAGGTGTTCCGTGACAGGAGGCTACAGATATAGAGGTAGTACCTATTCTAATTTCCAAGGCTTATATTTCTTTGCAGATTTTTGCAGTAATGAAATTGGTTATTTAACACCAAATGGCTCTAATTGGGATATAACATTTAATGATTTTATAGGTGCTTGGTCTGCTTTTGGAGAAGATATCAACGGAGAACTCTATATTTCAGATCTAGATAGTGGTACAATTTACAAACTCATAGACACCTCTTTGAGTATAGATGAGCAATCTATAAATAGTATTTCAATTTATCCAAATCCTATAAAAGATGAATTAAATATTGATTTATCTTCTGGCATAAATAATGAGACACTTTTATTTAAAATTTATAACATTCAAGGAAAAGTTCTAAATAGTGTGAAACCAAATGAAGGCAATATACAGACGATTGATACATCTAGCTTAGCAAATGGCTTTTATATATTAAAAATTGAATCTGAAAATGGAGAACAAAACACTTTTAAATTTATCGTAAACAAATGAGTTCAGAATTAGGAAAGCTGTACTTAATCCCAACCCGATTAGGAGATAATCCACCACTTGAAGTATTGCCAATCGCCATAAAAAAAGTGATTGAAGATCTTAATAATTATATCGTAGAAAATGAGAAATCGGCTCGACGCTTTATAAAACGAATTACACCTAATAAATCTCAACCTTCATTAAAATTAAAGGTATTAAACAAATATACTACTGAGTCAGAAAGAGACACTTATCTAAATCCTTGTCTAGAAGGTATTTCAATAGGCTTATTATCGGAAGCAGGATGTCCGGCTATAGCAGATCCTGGAGCGGATATTGTTAGCTTAGCGCATCAAATGAACATTAAAGTTGTTCCTATGGTAGGACCATCTTCTATTTTATTGGCCTTAATGGCTTCGGGAATGAATGGACAGAGTTTTGCTTTTAATGGTTATTTACCAATAGATAAAAATGAAAGGAAATCTAAAATAAAATTATTAGAAAGACTTTCTTCAGAACAAAATCAAGCACAGTTATTCATAGAAACGCCATACAGAAACATGAAAATGCTTAATGATTTAGTAAGTATATTACATGCGGAAACAAGGCTATGCGTAGCATGTGATTTAACCTTACCAACAGAATTCATTAAAACTTTACCTGCTAAACTATGGAAAAACAATAAAGAGGACATTCATAAACGTCCTGCTATATTCATAATACAAAAAGATTAAAGGACCGCTTTTGCTTTCTTATTTGGCGTGACAATAGAAGTATCGTATCCAGAAAACTTTTTGATGTAATGCTTTACAGTAGTACCGTAAGCATCAGCAAAATTATTACTTCCGTAACTTCTTAAGTATTTTTTTACACTGCCTGGTCCAGCTAAATGCGCTGCTGCCAAAATACCAGATTCAGTCACTTTAACACCACCAATAACTTTACCTTCAAAACGTTTTATATCTTTTCTCAAGACCCATTTATTGCGTTCTGCATTAGCAACGAATGCCTTTTCTTGCAATTCTGGATTGTATAAAAAATGGTTAGGATTATAAATCCCGATCACTTTTAATGTTTCTTTCCCGAATTGGTATTTACCCAAGTAACCTAAAGTGTTAACTGTAAAATAATCACCTCTGGATTCTTTAAAAGCAAGCGCCTCTTTAAAACCTTCAAATGATTTACCTAAATAAGGTGTGAACATATTTTGTTCAATCTCGTTCTCTGATTTTAATGCTAAATCTTTGTTGAAATTATAATTTAACTCTAATCCTTCCGTAGAATAGTGATCTGGATTAATAGTCGAATCTGGATACAATGCAACAGCCATAAAAAAACAAATTGCAAACGGTAAAACGATATTTTTAACTCTATTTATAACCATAACAGCTAATTTTTTTAGTAAAACATGTTCTCCTAAACATCACTACTAAAATGCGGTGCAAAGATACAACTTTTTTATAAATTTTGGAAATCAGGTTTTACCTGTTTATTGTAGTCGTTAAAAGTAGAAATAATGGAACTTTGCAATACCTTTACTATTGACTTCTATTGTCGGAAAAGGAAGCTTAATAACGTTAAAAACATCAAAAACTGTTTTTAAGAAGCGAGAATTTGTTCTAATTCGAGTTAAATCAATGTCTAAACTAAGGTAGAATTGTCTTATTCTTTTCTGATTTTCAAATAGCGGATCCTCAGGTTCTCCTGTTAACATGCCACTCGCACCATAGCCTAATGCTAAACTGATCCAATTCGGAATAACGTCTGATTTAACAAAAGCATTTATATTCGCACTAAGCCAATACGTTTGTCCATTATAATCTTTTAAAAATTCTTCAAAAAGACCATTACCGAGTTTGTCTGGTCGTTGTGAGGCAAAGTGTGTTTGATGAAAAGAATATTTCATAACTATCCGTTGTTCTTGCCATAACAATTCCTGACCAACATAGAGGCCTGTTCCTAATGCATTAGCGGCCATATCTGACCAAGAAAAACCCCATTCTTCCGAAAACCCATCCATAACCTCAACAACGGTTAGAAAACCAAAACCTAAAGTAGAACCATATAAAAGTTGATCTCTTTTACTTACTCCAGCCCAATCAAGTGTGTTCGCACCAATTCTACCTAGCTGATACGATGAAAACACATGACCTAATTTATCCATTTGTTGCCATACATTACTATCATTAATCGTTTTAAATGATGACCTTGGATAATCTTTGTACCATAACTGATGCAACCCTATAAGAGTAGCCGTAGCTAAAGAAGTTTCAGTGATAAGTACGGCATTTCTTCTTGATGTATTTAGTGTTTCACTAGGTTTTAAAAACTTGTCTACACTAGATTGTGATAACAAGACGTTGGTGAATAGTAAGAAAAATATGACGTAAAACTGAACGTGTTTCAAACCTTATCTATTAATACCTTGAGACGACAAATATCGTTGATATTCTCTGGCATTGTTATTATGCTGAGCGAGCGTTTTCGCAAACTTATGATAGCCTATTCGCTTTGCATCTGCTGCAAAATAAAGATATTTATGTTTTTCAGGATTTAATACAGCATTTACGGCAGACAAATCTGGCATGGCGATTAATCCTGGTGGTAAACCTGAATTTTTATACGTATTGTAAGGCGAATCTATTTCTTTATGAATGTTAAGTACTCTTCTAATTACTGTATTTTTATATTTAGGTAATTGATAAGCTGCAAATTTTAATGTTGGGTCTGCTTGTAATGGCATACCTATCCTCAATCTATTAAGATAAACACCAGCAATTAGTGGCTGTTCATCTGATTGCTTAGACTCTTCGTGCACAATAGACGCTAATGTCATAACTTCATCTGGCGAGAGATTTAAGTGCTTCGCTTTATTGCGTCTGCTTTCATTCCAAAAACGCTTATACTCTTTCAGCATTTTATCCCGGAATCCTTCAGCAGAAGTGTTCCAGAAAAACTCATAACTATTGGGTAAATACATACCTAAAGCTGTTGCTTCTGTAAAACCATTCTTTTCCAAAAAGTCTTCATTAGTCATTGCATTTAAAAGTGCTAAACTATCTGCATCAATCTGAGAACCTATCCTACCAGCTAAGTCTTCAAGGCTATGTTGATTATTAAATGCAATTTTAATTGGTAAATTATTACTACGAATAGAATTAATAATATCATTATTATTCATACCCTTTGAGATTGCGAAACGACCAGCCTTTATATTCGTTGTATATTTTTTTTGACTGGCAAGCGCATCAAACGTATCAATATCATCGAGTAAAGGAATTAGTTGTGCTCTAACTTGCGGATATGTGGCATCAGAAGGTACGTATATATATGCAGTGTCTTCGCTGAATTTAGTATTCGGCTGAAACATGGCGCCATAGATATAATATGCTATAGCTGCAAAAATGATAAGTCCAATAAGTGCAATCGCCCATAGAATTTTCTTTATATACATAAATTAATTATTAATACGTTGTAAAATATATTCGTCTGTAAATGTCTTACCATCAAAGCTCCAGTCTTTTTTTAATCCTATTTTTTTAAAACCACTACCTTCAAATAACTTTAAACTTGCTGAGTTAGTTTCAGAAATATTAGCATAAACCTGATGTAGATGCAAGGTCTCAAAACAATAATTTACTAATAGAGACAAGGCTTCTTTTCCAAAACCTTTGTATCTGTTAGAGTCGTTTTGAATTAAGATACCAATACCAGCACGTTTGTTTTTAAAATTAAAATCAAAAACGTCAATTAATCCAATTGTCTTATCAGCTTTATCACAAATAGCTAATCGCAATTGCTTTGCTTCGTAAATATCTTGCTGAGCATTTTCTAAATATTGTTTAATTAAAAAACGAGAATATGGTGTTTGTGTATCGCTAAGATGCCATAACGAGGTGTCATTTTCTATACCATAGATAAAATCTAAATCTTCTGGCTCTAATGCTCTTAAATAGATATGTTCTCCTTTTAATGTTACCATTCTATATTGCCTTTAAAGACTTGTTCGGCAGGACCTATTAACCAAATATTATTGTACCCTGAGTCGAATGACTTAAATTTAACCTTCAACTCACCACCTTGCGTTTTTAAAACTACTTGTTCTTGCTGTGTTAAACCTTTTTTATGCATAGCGAGAGCCACAGCAGTAACTCCAGTACCACAAGACAAGGTTTCATCTTCTACTCCACGTTCATACGTTCTAACGGCAAAACTATTGTCATTTACGTGCTCGACAAAATTAATATTGCTTCCGTTTTCCTTATATGGTGCGCCATATCGGATTTTAGAGCCGTTCTTTTTTACGTCATAACTTTGGATATCTGAAACCATAGTCACGTGATGTGGAGAGCCGGTATCTAAAAACAAATGATTATCGTATGCCTCTACTTTTAATACATCTTGCATTTGAAGATGAACAATACCATTTTTAATTTCCGCTTTATGTAAACCATCGATAGCTATGAAATCTGCCTTATCATCTATGATGCCTAAATATTTTGCATAAGCCACTATACAACGTCCACCATTTCCACACATACTACTTTCATTTCCATCAGAATTGTAGTATACCATTTTAAAATCCGCATTATTTGAGTTTTCTAAAAGGATAAATCCATCTGCACCTATGCCAAATCGTCTGTCGCATAATTCAACGATACGTTTGGTATCATTTTTGTTTATTATTTGTAGACGATTATCCACAATAATAAAGTCGTTTCCAGTGCCTTGATATTTATAAAAAGTCATTGTCATAATTACAAGCAAATATAAGAATATTAAAGTGCAAAACGAGTTGTTAAACGATGGTTAAAGTTGACGTTAAATAGTCGTTAAAATACGATTACAGATTCAATAAATATCTAAATTTAAATGTTGAATAGTTAAACTTAAAACTGAAAAATTATGAAGAAGATCCTAACATTGGTATGTGTTTCGGCATTAGGTGGTATATTGACTTTAGGAGGTTATAAACTTTTTGTCCAAGATAATGAACAACAACTAGCAGTAGAACAGTCATCTGACTTGCCTGTTTACATACCTACAAACACAACAAATACAATTAATTCTAATGCTGCTCTAGCTCCCAACTTTGTCGAAGCTGCCGAAAAGTCTATTGATGCTGTGGTTCACGTAAAAAACACATCTATTGTAAGCGCTCCAATGACGATGCAAGATTTGTTTTTTGGTCGCAACTCACAGCGAGCACAAGTTGGAACAGGCAGTGGTGTAATTATTTCACCAACAGGTTACATCGTTACCAACAATCACGTAATAAAAAACGCAAACGAAATTAGCATTACATTAAATAATAATAAAACATATATGGCAGAACTTATTGGTACAGATGCTGTAACCGATATTGCTTTATTAAAAATAGATACTGAAGAAGATTTACCATATATGGCTTTTGGAGATTCTGACAATGCTAAGATTGGTGAATGGGTTCTAGCGGTTGGAAATCCTTTTAACCTAAACTCTACAGTAACAGCAGGTATTATAAGTGCTAAATCTAGAGATTTAACAGGTCAGAATATGCAATCGTTTATTCAAACAGATGCAGCCGTTAATCCAGGAAATTCTGGTGGAGCTTTGGTCAATACTAATGGAGATCTTATTGGTATTAATACGGCCATTTCATCACGAACAGGGTCTTACATCGGGTACTCTTTTGCTGTACCTAGTAACATTGCTCGTAAAATCGTAAATGATATTATGGAGTATGGTAATGTACAAAACGGCATTTTAGGTGTTGTTGGTGGTGCTCTAAATAGCAAAGCTGCAGAACAATTAGGTACCGATATCACCGAAGGTTTCTATGTTAGTGAAGTCACAGAAGATACAGGAGCTGAAAAAGCAGGTATTCAATCTGGAGATATCATTCGAAAAATTGACAATGTAGAAATCAATAAATTTTCAGATTTAACTGGTTATCTAAAAACTAAAAGTCCTGAAGATGTTGTAAACGTCACTCTATTGAGAGATGGTGACGAAGAAGTGTTACCAGTGACACTTTTAAAACCTTCTACTTATATCCTTCAAACTATTGGGTTTGTAAAAAATGCTTCTACCGAAGATTTAGAAAAATATAATGCTGATTACGGTATAAAAATTTCAAAATTTGATGAGAATTATAAATACTCATGGGAAAGAATGGGTGTAGTCGAAGGAAGTATTATTACTAAAATAAATGGTAAAAAGTTATATACTATTGAAGACGCCCAAAACGCCATGAAAAGCAGAAAGTTTAATGAGCCTTTACAAATAGAAGTTATCAATAATGAAGGTGAAAAAATAACACCTATCTTTAGATAAACTTCATTACATACCTATAAAAATTACCCTTCAGAGCGTTATTCTTTGAAGGGTTTTTATTTTCGACAAAAAGTATTACGAAAACGTTTGAAATATGTATTTTTGCGCAAAATTTATAGACCATAAAACAAATGAGTTTTAAAGACACTTACGAAAAAGAGTTAGCGTTTCAGGCAGATCGCCGTAGAGCAACGGTTGAATTTATTAAAATTGTAAGCGACTTGTGGTACGATAAATCCATAGAGCTTGTACTTTTTAGAAATCAGCTTATTGATAGAAATGTGAGCGAAATTTTAAACCTGCATGAGTATGCTGGCGAATTCGTTCAGAAACCAATTTCTATTTTTGATTCTGTTGAGATTGCACAAGCCATTAAATTGGCAAATTTGCCACCTGCAAAATTAGATATCGGAAAACTAACGTACGAGTTTCACCTGGAGGATCAGAAATACGGTAACGCTACTGCTTTTGTTTCTGCCAAATTAAAGAATGCCAAAGACAACACTGGTATTGAACCAAAAGACGTTGTACTTTATGGATTTGGTAGAATAGGACGTTTAGTGGCCAGAGAGTTAATGACACGTACCGGTTCTGGTAGTCAATTAAGACTAAGAGCTATAGTAACCAGAGGAGCTGTTGACGAAACTGTTTTAGAAAAAAGAGCTTCATTATTAAGAAATGATTCTGTTCACGGAGATTTTTCTGGAATGGTAAGTACAGATGTCAAAAATTCTGCATTAATAATTAATGGCACCACCGTAAAAATAATTTCGGCTAATGCACCAGAAGATATAGATTATACTAAATACGGTATCAATAATGCTTTGGTGATTGACAATACAGGTGCATTTAGAGATAAAGAAGCTTTAGGTAGACATCTTAAAGCAAAGGGTGTAGAAAAAGTTTTATTAACTGCTCCAGGTAAAGGTGTACCGAATATTGTACATGGTGTGAATCAACTAGAGCATAATCCGGATAAAGTAAAAATATTCTCAGCAGCCTCATGTACAACCAATGCTATTACACCAATATTAAAGGCTATGGAAGATTCATTTGGTGTTAAATCTGGCCATTTAGAAACTATACACGCTTACACTAATGATCAGAATTTAGTTGATAATTTTCATAAAAAATACAGAAGAGGTCGTGCTGCAGGTTTAAATATGGTCATTACCGAAACTGGTGCTGGTCAAGCAGTGAGTAAAGCGCTACCTTCTTTGGGAGGTAAGTTAACCTCTAATGCAATTAGAGTACCAGTACCTAATGGCTCATTAGCAATTCTAAATTTAGAACTAGATAATAAAACGTCTGTTGAAAGTATTAATTCTACTATGAAGAAATACGCACTAGAAGGTGATCTCGTGGAACAAATTAAATACGAAATGAGTGACGAGTTGGTGTCTAGCGATATCGTTGGGAGCTCAGCACCTTCTATCTACGACAGTAAAGCCACCATCGTAAGAAAAGATGGTAAAAATGCCATACTATATATATGGTACGATAATGAATATGGCTATAGTCATCAGGTCATACGACTGGCAAAATATATTTCTAAAGTAAGACGCTATGCGTATTATTAAAAAATAGGTTAATATTAAAAGGGAAGGTCTTATGTTATAATAAGACCTTTTTTTATCTAATGACATCCAAACAAAAACTAGCATCGTATATAAATTGCATTGATAATATGCTATTATTTGTTCGACGAATAGTAATATTTTGCAGATAAAATAATTATCTTGGCAAACATTAAAACCTAACGAATCAAAATTAAGTCTTACATGAAATTCTTATTAAAAATTTCTATAGTATTTGTATTACTATTTAGTTTTCAATCTATTAACGCACAAAACACAACTGAAAAATCAGAAGAACAATACTCATTAGACAGTGGCACAATAGATAATCAGTTTGAATATATTTTCAGAAAATCTGGAAATTTTAAAGGTTTAAAAGGTCAGAAATACGAAGCTGTAAAATACAGCTCACTTTTAAAGCTAAAAGCCAATGTTTTAGATTCATTAAAGACCACTTATACTGAGTTAGAAAGCTCTCAAAATATAGTAAATAGCCAGGCAAAAGAAATTGAACAATTAAAAACTAACCTTGCGAATACGCAAAACACATTAGAACAAACCAATACTGAGAAAAATAACATGGCGTTATTAGGTATACAAACCAGTAAAACCAATTATAATGTAATTATGTGGTCTATTATTGCCGCACTCTTGGCACTATTGTTTTTCTTCATTTTTAAATTTAAAGGTAGTAACTCTGCAACACGCGAAGCCAAACATAAACTAGAAGAAGTAGAGGTTGAGTTTGAAGAACACAGACGTACAGCCTTAGAACGTGAGCAGAAAGTAAGACGTCAGTTACAGGACGAAATCAATAAGAATAAAGCCTAACAAATGCCATTCTGGATACTATAAAGAATCTCAATTAAATCCGTAATATACATTACGGATTTTTTTATGGATAAATAAATGATTTCAGAAGGATATTGTTATTTAACGTTCTAATTTTTTTCATCTAACTTCGTTTAACGTCTGATGTAAGGCATTACAACGAACTCATATCACTAAAGTTAGCAGTCAGGAAAAATAAAGTAAATCTTAAGACCTAAAGTAAAACTGAAGACTTCAAAAATGTAAAAAAGATAATTAATGACACGCAACGAATATCGAAATGGAAAAAAACAAAAAATGGTATATATCTACGGGAGCTGGATTAGGGATGATTTTCGGATATGCGATATGGAATGCAGGAATTGGATTGGTTATAGGAGCATCAATTGGTCTAATAATATATGCATCTAATAAAAACAATTGAAAATTTCTCTAGAAGTTAAGTAAAACCCGCACTACTAATAACGTATATAATTAATTGCTTGGTCACTGCCGACTTACGAAAATTGCTTGCACCAGTTCGTTTCGCTCGTGTCTGCTGGAATTTTCTATCTGTGATTTGTTTGTTAACTTAGTTGCTAAACCACTCAACTAACCATACGTAAACACGTTAAACGAACTTCCAAAATTTCATTTCATTAAATTTCTTAATTAAACCTACCTTTGCATTCTATACAAAGACACAATGCGCATAGATATTATCACTGTTTTACCAGAACTTTTAAAAAGTCCATTTGAAGCCTCCATTTTAAAACGTGCTATAGAAGCTCAGTTAGTAGAAGTTCATTTTCATAATCTTAGAGACTACACCACGGATAATTATAAGTCTGTTGATGATTACCAATTTGGTGGTGGCGCAGGTATGGTGATGATGATAGAACCGATTGATAAGTGTATTAGTGGTTTAATGGCAGAACGCCACTATGATGAGATTATTTATATGACACCAGATGGTGAACGTCTTAACCAAAGTATAGCCAATCAGATTTCTATTAAAGAAAATATTATTATTCTTTGTGGCCATTATAAAGGTGTCGATGAGCGTGTTCGAGATAAGTTTATAACCAGAGAAATCTCTATTGGAGATTATGTATTGTCAGGCGGAGAACTGGGAGCAGCTGTGCTTTGTGATGCTGTAATACGATTAATACCAGGAGTACTTGGCAATGAAACCTCTGCTCTTACCGATTCTTTTCAGGATAATTTGTTGGCACCACCTATCTATACAAGACCAAGAGAATATAAAGGCATGAAAGTACCTGAAGTGTTATTTAGCGGTAATTTTGGTGAGATTGAAAAGTGGAGAGAAGAACAAGCTTATAAAAGAACCCAAGAGCGACGCCCAGACCTTTTGAATGAGTAATACATTAATTGACCATGGATAATTTCGATGATTTATCAGTTCACTTTATTATTAATAGCGCTCTAATATTTTTATTTCAGCTTGCTATTATAGGATCAAGTATTCTCATAATTACAAAATACCGTAAATCTATTGGCGCAAAAATTATGCTCGTAGGTACTGTATTTACTCTAATATCAATTATATTATTTCAAGTGGTGCCTTATTTAACAGGCTCTTTTGAAACAGACAACTATTTAAAAGTACAAGTATTATTATCTTATCTAAATACATTTTCATTCTTAGTATTTACAACTGGTTTTGTAATATTTGCTATTAATGATTTAAAAAAAGAGCAGAATAAGACTTAAAACTTTTCACATTCTACTTTTTACTTTCTACTTTTTAATTATCTTTGTCGCCACTTTTGGATTAACCTCTGGCGAAAATCGTGAACGTTGATTTGAAACAACCATAATAACAAAGAAAATGAATTCTTTAGTAAAATTTGTACAAGACGAATTTGTAACCCGTAAAGACCTTCCAGAATTTAGTGCTGGTGATACTGTCACAGTATACTATGAAATTAAAGAAGGAAGTAAAACACGTACACAGTTCTTTAAAGGTGTAGTATTACAGCGTAAAGGAACCGGAACTTCTGAAACATTTACAATCCGTAAAATGTCTGGAACAGTTGGCGTAGAGCGTATCTTCCCAGTTAACTTACCAGCTTTACAGAAAATAGAAGTTAACAAACGTGGTAGTGTTCGTAGAGCACGTATTTTCTACTTTAGAGGTCTTACTGGTAAGAAAGCAAGAATTAAAGAAGTTAGAAGATAAATCGACTAACATAGAGAGTAAAAAAAGCCTTCAGAAACTGAAGGCTTTTTTCGTTATTAACTTTTGTTAATAAGTACGGTTTATAAGATGTTTATATCTAATTTGTTAAAATATTTGTTTATTCGTAATATAAACATACTTTAGCTAAACAATTGACAACAAACCTTGTTTGGTTTTAAAAGTAATTTTAAATTTATGTTAACTTGTAATGAAGTAACGTTCTTTATGTATTGAGGTAATTTTTTGAGGTCAGCGCACCGCTTGTGTAGACAAGTGTTGGGTAGTTGGTCATGAAATTTAGGCGTTACAGCATATTTCGGTAGGCTGTAAGAGTTTGAGTGGAAAGCTTGGAAAAAGTAGTGGAAACGAAAGTGAACACGAAAAAGATAAGCAATGTTTTTGGGCGTATCAGACACGCAAGTGAATGATAAAGGAAAAAACATCAAGAAAACTTACCTTAAGAAGCGAAGTAGTATCAGGTCAATACATTTTGAAAGATATGAAACGTTTCATCTGAAGCACGAAAACTTGAACCGAAAAGGATGATGACGAAAGTCATACAACTGAGTTAGTAAAAACTAAATAGGTCACGTTAGTAATGTTTCAAAAAGAAGCCATGTCAAAGCAGTTTCGCTGCAGTGATATGGCTTTTTCTTTTTCTATCAGTGTCTAATTTTAGATTTCAATCAATTACAGATTTATTTTGACGATTTCATAAAAAACACTTCTACTTAGTATCAATATTTCCATTACAAAACACCATCTATTTTGTATATTTGCACAGCTTAAATTTAAGCATTAGCACACACAAACTTTTTTACAACTTATGACAAAGACAGCCAAGATAGTTTATACAAAAACTGATGAAGCACCTGCATTAGCAACACGCTCTTTTTTACCAATCGTAAAAGCATTTACAAAATCCTCTGGAATTACTTTAGAAACAAAAGATATTTCGTTAGCTGCCAGAATTTTAGCGGTATTCCCAGATTATCTTTCTGAAGATCAACGTGTCAACAATGCCCTTGCAGAATTAGGTAATCTTGCAAAACAGCCAGAAGCAAATATTATAAAACTTCCAAACATAAGCGCGTCAATTCCTCAATTAACTGACGCGATAGAAGAATTACAAGGTAAAGGTTATAAATTACCAGACTATCCGGAAGATCCAAAAAGTGACGAAGAGAAAGAAATTAAGTCTCGTTATGATAAAATAAAAGGGAGTGCCGTAAACCCTGTATTGAGAGAGGGAAATTCTGACAGACGTGCTCCAAAAGCTGTAAAGAATTATGCAAAGAAAAATCCGCATAGTATGGGAGCATGGAGTTCTGACTCTAAAACTCACGTTGCTACAATGTCACATGGAGACTTTGCACATAACGAAAAATCGGTAACTGTTTCTGAAGCAACGTCTGTTAAAATTGTTCATACAGATAATGCTGGAAATAAAACTACTTTAAAAGACAACCTCAATTTACTTAAAGGTGAAATCATTGATGGTACCATAATGAGCAAAAAGGCATTATTGAGTTTTTTAGAACATCAAATAAAAGATGCGAAAGAAAAAGATGTGTTAATGTCTTTGCATATGAAAGCGACCATGATGAAAGTTTCTGACCCTATCATATTCGGTCATGCCGTAAGAACATATTTTAGACCGGTTTTTGACAAACATGAAAAAACGTTTGAAGAAATTGGTGTAGACGTAAATAAT
Organism: Winogradskyella sp.; assembly: GCF_965656915.1. Lineage (GTDB taxonomy): Bacteria > Bacteroidota > Bacteroidia > Flavobacteriales > Flavobacteriaceae > Winogradskyella. Next base: position 18,178 of record NZ_CBFHMI010000034.1, read on the forward strand.
GGTTTTGGCAATCTACTTGAAAACTTAGAAGAAGTATCAGCAGATAAGCGAAGTGAAATTGAAGCCGATATAAACTTAGCATTTGAAAATGGTCCTGATATAGCCATGGTTAATTCTGATAAAGGTATTACCAATTTACACGTACCAAGTGATGTAATTATCGATGCATCTATGCCTGCTATGATAAGGACTTCTGGTCAAATGTGGAATGCAGAAGGTAAACAACAAGACACCAAGGCTATTATACCAGATAGTAGTTATGCTGGCGTATACATAGCAACTATAGATTTCTGTAAAAAACATGGGGCATTCGATCCTACCACAATGGGAACTGTACCTAATGTAGGATTAATGGCTCAAAAGGCTGAAGAATATGGTTCACACGACAAAACGTTTGAGGTTTCTGCAGATGGAACCGTAGAAGTCATTGATGCTTCTAACAACGTATTAATGTCTCACAAAGTGGAAAAAGGTGATATCTGGAGAATGTGTCAGGTTAAAGATGCACCTATTCAAGATTGGATAAAATTAGCAGTAACCAGAGCAAGAGCATCTCAAACACCTGCTGTGTTTTGGTTGGATGAAAACAGAGCTCATGATGCAGAACTTATTAAGAAGGTTAATCTATACTTGCCAAATCATGACACATCTGGATTAGATATTAGAATTTTATCCCCAATAAAAGCTACAGAATTTACTTTAGAACGAGTAAAGGCTGGGAAGGATACCATCTCAGTTACTGGTAATGTATTACGAGATTACTTAACGGACTTATTCCCTATTTTGGAATTAGGAACTAGTGCAAAAATGCTTTCCATAGTACCATTAATGAATGGCGGTGGTTTATTTGAAACTGGTGCTGGTGGTTCTGCACCTAAACATGTGCAACAGTTCATAACAGAAAATCATTTGCGCTGGGATTCTTTGGGTGAGTTTTTAGCTCTTGCAGTATCACTAGATCATTTTGCAGAAGTCAATAATAATCCTAAAGCTAGCATCTTAGGGGAAACATTAGATGATGCTACAGAAAAACTATTGGAAAATAAAAAAGGACCATCTAGAAAAGTTAATGAATTAGATAACAGAGGAAGTCATTTCTATTTGGCGTTGTACTGGTCTGAGGCACTAGCTAATCAAGAAAAAGATAGCGAGCTTAAACATGAATTTTCTCAAATATTTAAAGATTTACAATCTCACGAAGTGAAAATTATTGATGAGTTAAATGCAGTACAAGGAAGCTTAGTAGATATTGACGGTTATTATTATCCGAACGAAGTTTTAACTTCAAATGCCATGAGACCAAGCAAAACGCTTAACTCAATATTAAACTAAACTTAAGTTAAAAGAGCTTCATGAAAAATGAAGCTTTTTTATTTTTACAAAAAATTGTTTAATGAAAAAGAACTCTTTAAGAATTCTTATTTTTTTCGTCTTTTTTCTTGCCTCTCTTAATGCTCAGGAAAAATTTACATTAAGTGGTACCATAACTGATAGTAAAAGTAACGAAACCCTTATTGGTGTTAACATAATTGTACCACAGTTAAAGTCTGGAACTGTTACCAATGAGTATGGATTTTATTCTTTAACACTACCTTCTGGTACATACGAGGTACAGATTAGTTATTTAGGGTATAAAACTATTACGGAAACTTTAGAGTTAAACAATGATATTGTTAAAAACTACAAGTTAGTTGAGTCTGTTGAGGCTTTAGATCAAGTAGTCATTAAAGATGATGTAGAGCGTTTAAACATTCGCAAACCTCAAATGAGTGTTAATTCACTATCTATAAAAACAATCAAAAATATGCCTGTAGTTCTTGGTGAGGTTGATGTAATCAAATCTATAACTCTATTGCCAGGAGTCACTAATGCAGGTGAAGGGTCCTCTGGTTTTAATGTAAGAGGAGGTGCAGCAGATCAGAATTTAATATTACTAGATGAGGCAACTATTTTTAATTCTTCGCATTTATTTGGCTTCTTTTCTGTATTCAATCCTGATGCTATTAAGGATCTAAAATTATATAAAGGCGGAATTCCCTCGAAATACGGAGGAAGAGTGTCTTCTGTTTTAGATATTTATCAAAAAGAAGGTAATAGTAGCGAATTTCACATGAATGGTGGCATTGGCCTAATTTCAAGTAGACTTCTTGCTGAAGGTCCTATCAAAAAAGATAAAGGCTCTTTTTTGTTCGGTGGTCGTAGTAGTTATGCTCATTTATTCTTACCACTTTTCGATTTAGATAATGTGGCCTATTTCTATGATCTCAACACCAAATTAAGTTACAGATTAAATGATAAAAACAGTATTTTCCTTTCTGGATATTTTGGTAGAGATATATTTGAAATTGCTGATAGTTTTAAAAATGAATATGGAAATGCCGTTATTAATTTTAGATGGAATCACCTCTTTTCCGACAAGTTATTTTCAAATTTATCCTTGATTTATTCAGATTATGACTATGATTTAGAGCTTTCATTTGTGGAGTTTGATTGGCAATCTGGTATTAGAAACTTCAATTTAAAATATGATTTTAAACATTATATAAATAACAAAATAAAACTTGAATATGGATTAAATAGTATTTATTATAGATTCAATCCTGGTGAAATAAGACCTACTACTGAAAGCTCTGGAATAAATCCATTTAAATTAACTGATAAATTTGCTTTAGAAAATGCCATTTATTTAGATGCTGAACATAAAATAAGCCCAAAATTATCGGTAAGATATGGTGTAAGATTTAGTACATTTCATCGCTTAGGACAAGATGAATTAAATGTTTATGAAAACAATAACCCTGTAATTTTTAATGAAAATTTAGGTATTTATCAAAAAGCTGAACCAATTGGCACAAGGGGATTTAATAAAAGTGACGTTATTGAGTCTTTTGCAAATTTTGAACCAAGACTGGCTATTTCATATCAACTAAATGAAAACTCATCAGTTAAAGCAAGCTACAATAGAATGAGTCAATATTTACATCTACTTTCTAATACTAACTCTCCTACACCGTTAGATGTTTGGGCACCTAGTGGTGAGTTTATTAAACCACAATTATTAGATCAAGTTGCCTTAGGTTACTTTAAGACTTTCAAAAACAATCAATATTCTTTAGAAGTAGAAACATTCTATAAAAAAATTGATAATCGTATAGATTATATAGATGGTGCAAATCTAATTGCGAATAATGCTATTGAGCAGGTAATTTTAAATGGTGAAGCAAGGGCTTACGGACTAGAAGTACTTTTAAGGAAAAATGAAGGAAGACTTAAAGGTTGGTTAGCCTATACATTATCAAAATCTGAACAACGTACACCTGGCAGAACAGCAATTGAAACAGGAATAAATAATGGTAATTGGTACAACACTCCATTTGATAAAACTCATGATATTTCTTTAACAGCAAGCTACGACATAAATAAAAAATGGTCTTTAAGCTCAAACTTTTTATTTCAAACAGGCCAACCAGCTACATTTCCAAACGGCCAATATGAATATAATGGTATTGTAATTCCAAGTTACGAAGCCAGGAATTCTAGTCGTTTACCTACCTATCATAGGTTAGATTTAGCTGTTAATTACAATCCTAAACCAAAGAGTACCAAAAGATTTAAAGGAAAGTGGGTTTTTGGTGTTTACAATATTTATAATAGAAGAAATGCTGCAAATATAACTTTTAGAGAAAATAGAAATTCTGGAACCAATGAAGCTGTTAGGTTAGCAATTTTTGGTATAGTTCCATCAGTTTCATATAATTTTAGTTTTTAATGATGAAGAAAATAGTATTAACATTACTCACATTTATCGTCTTACTTGGTTGTGAAGACGTCATTGATGTTGATTTAAATACCACAGAACCAAGATTGGTTATTGATGCTTCAATTAATTGGATTAAAGGCACTACAGGCAATGAGCAAAGTATTAAATTAACTCTTTCAGCTCCTTTTTTTGACGATGAAGTTCCACCAGCAAATGACGCAATTGTCAAAATTATCGATACTAATAATAACGTGTTTAACTTTTCTGAAGAAGGTGATTCAGGAATTTATAGAAACAATAGTTTTGTTCCTCTAATTGGTGAGATATATACCTTAACTATAGACTACAATGATGAAGTTTATAAAGCTACAGAAATAATGAAGTCTGTAAGTTCCATAGATTTCATTGAACAAAATAATGAAGGAGGTTTTACTGGTGAAGATATTGAATTAAAAGCTTACTATACTGATCCAGTAAACGAAGAAAACTATTATTTTTTTGAATTTATCAGTGATATTCCTGTTGTCCCTACATTAGAAGTTTATGAAGACAGGTTTACTAACGGAAATCAAATTTTTGGGTTCTATACAGAAGAAGATTTAGAATCGGGAGATGAAGTAACTATTAGGAATTATGGTGTTTCTAAAGAATTCTATGAATTTATGTTTATCTTATTACAACAAGGAAGTCAAGAATCAGGTGGACCATTTGAAACTCAACCAGCTACAGTTAGAGGTAATTGTGTAAATGAAACAAATTCAAATAATTTTCCTTTTGGATATTTCAGATTATCAGAAGTAGACGAAGTAATTTATACTGTCTTATAAATTTATCATAATAAATTATACTTATATTTAGTTATGAATTTTATTAAAACTACAGAGAAAGATTCAAACTATGATAATTTACAAAACATGTCTGTCAATGAAATTCTCACAAACATTAACAATGAAGATAAGACCGTAGCTTTTGCGGTTGAAAGAGCATTACCACAAGTGAAAGCTTTAATTGAGCAAGTTTTTTTAAAACTCAAAAATGGTGGTAGGTTATTCTATATAGGTGCAGGAACTAGTGGAAGATTAGGGATTTTAGACGCATCAGAATGTCCACCAACTTTCGGAGTTTCCTCAGATCTTGTTATTGGGTTAATTGCAGGTGGAGATTCAGCTATTAGAGAAGCGGTAGAAAATGCAGAAGATTCCACAACACAAGGCTGGGAAGATTTAGTTGATTATGATATCACAGAAAAAGATATAGTTGTTGGTATTGCTGCTTCTGGGACAACACCATATGTAATTAGTACTTTAGAAAAATGTAATATTAATAATATCTTAACAGGTTGTATTACATGTAATAAGAATAGTCCATTATCTGTTACTGTCAAATACCCTATTGAAGCTGTTGTAGGTCCTGAATTTTTAACTGGTAGTTCGAGAATGAAAGCCGGAACTGCTCAAAAAATGATATTAAACCTAATTACAACCACTGTTATGATTCAATTGGGAAAAGTAATAGGGAATAAAATGGTAGACATGCAATTATCAAATCACAAACTTGTTGAGAGAGGTGTTAAAATGATAATAAATGAGTTAAACGTCTCAAAAGAGGAAGCATATAGATTACTTCAAAAACATAAAAACGTCAGACAAAGCATTATACATGGACGACGAAAATAGAACCGACAAAGAAATATTAGGAAAAGGATTAAAACAAATGGGAATTTGCCTTATTTTAATGTTTGCTGGTCCTACATTATTACATCTAGCTTTTAGCAATGATGATAAACCACTTTACATTCCTTTGCTTATTCTATCAATAGTAATTTGTATTGCTGCGATTGCGATGTTATTCATTGGTTTAAATACTATACTGAATAGTATATTTAAAAGAAAATAAGCTCTTAAATATTTTCTTCGTTCTTCATTATCATTATTATAAACAAAAAAAATCCCGATTCTAATATAGATATAGAATCGGGATTCAAAAAAGGCGGCGACCTACTCTTCCACAGTAAGCAGTACCATCGGCGCTAACGGGCTTAACTACTCTGTTCGGAATGGTAAAAGGTGAGCCCCGTCGCTATAACCACCTTAAATCTTGGTTGTTATAAACATATACAACACTAATATTGTTGACATATTGAAAAGTCTATTATAGACTTTAGATACACATTAATTAACTAGTAGAATTTAATAAAATTTGCACTTATAAAAAGAACGGCGTACAATAAGCCTATGGGTTATTAGTACTACTCGGCTATGACATTACTGCCTTTACACCTATAGCCTATCAACGTGGTCATCT
>NZ_CBFHMI010000035.1:0-23964 GCF_965656915.1 Winogradskyella sp.
ATATCTGCTACAGTAACATCTGGTGTTGCTAGTTTTTCTGCAAATCGCTCATCACGATGTAGCCATGAGATTGGTGTATCATCACCTTTTTCTGAAATTAATTCCACCGCATAACGTGATATAGGCTGTAAGGGATCATCATTGATTTCTGAGCCTTTTACGACAGGAATATACTCATTTAGTAAATTCACCATCATGCGCGCTAAACGCGTTTTGGCTTGACCTCTAAGTCCTAATAAATTAATATTATGACGTGATAAAATAGCGCGTTCCAACTCAGGAATTACCGTATTTTCATAACCGTGAATGCCTTCAAACGTTTTGACTTTGTTTTTTATATTCTCAATTAAATTATCTCTCAATTCATCTTTTATCGATTTTGATTGATAACGAGCTTTTTTTAGTTCTCCAAGTGTTTTTATGTCTTTCATTTTTTACCTTTTGGCTATTGGCCTTTAGCTGCTAGTGAGCTCTATATGAGCTAAAAGCTAACATCTAAAAACCAACAGCTTTTTTTATCCTTTAATTCTTTTTCTTCTGTTGTTTTCGTAGTCCTCAAATATCATTTCGCCAAGCCCTTTCAATCCTGTGTAAAATGCTTTACCTCTATTGGCTTGAGTAAATTCTCTAATAAATTGCATTAAATACGGATCTTCAGCAATCATGAATGTTGTAATAGGTATATGCAAACGCCTTGCTTGTTGCGCCATTGCATAACACTTATTGGTGATGTATGGATCTAATCCGTTGCTATTTTTATAATATTGACCATCTGGCATACGCAAGCAACTCGGTTTACCATCTGTAATCATAAAAATCTGCTTATTCGTATTTCGTTTACGTCGCAACATATCCATAGCTAATTGTAATCCAGCAACTGTATTGGTATGATAAGGTCCTACTTTTAGATATGGTAAATCTTTAATTTTAATGGGCCAGGCATCGTTTCCAAAAACTAAAATCTCCAGAGTATCTTTTGGATATCGTGTTGTGATTAATTCAGACAAGGCCATAGCAACTTTCTTAGCTGGAGTAATTCGGTCTTCACCATATAAAATCATACTATGACTAATGTCTATCATTAGCACTGTGCTCATCTGACTTTTATGCAATGTTTCTTCTACAACAAGATCATCTTCTGTGAGATTAAAGTTACCAATACCATGATTGATTTGTGCATTACGCAAACTCTCTGTGATTGAGACTTTATCTAAAGCATCTCCAAATTGATACGCTCTAAAATCACCTGTATGTTCATCACCAAGCCCTACTCCTTTACTTTTATGATTACCAGAACCACTTCGCTTTATTTTTCCGAATATATGATCTAAGGCTTGCTGACGAATAGCACGTTCTGTCTTAGCGGTTATAGTCAATCTCCCTTTACCATTACCTTCGCCTTCACCGTCTCCATTTGGATCTATTTCTTCTCTTATGTAACCTTTGTTTTTTAGGTCTTCAATAAAATCATCTATGGTATACTCTGGTGTAGTCAGCTCATATTCTTTATCAAGTTGGCGTAACCAATCGATAGCTTCGTCAAAGTCACCAGACGTATACGTAATTAACTCTTTAAAAATCTCAAAAAGTTTATCGAAAGGAGATTGATTAGGTGCTTCGTAAATTTTAAATACAAATCCCGATTTATTTGGTTTTTCTTTCATAGCTATGTAAAAATAATGCTTTTTAACATGCCCTTTTTACATATTTTCAATTCTAACATTTTATTAACTACACTAGAAAAAACTATGAAATAGTCTCGATAAATTTAAAATATTCACAAAAACAACTGAACATATTCTAGTATACATTAACAAGAGTTTAATACTTATTTGAATAAAGATTATATAATTTAGAATGCGCTATTTTAAAACGATTTCAACTTGAAACAAAAAAGAAGACAACTTGCTAAAACATCTAGAAATTACAGAAAATTACATCGTAAAATTGCCATTCCCTTAGTCTTTTTTATGTTCATATTGGGAGCATCCGGTTTACTTCTTACATGGAAAGATCAATTACAATTGAAGCCAAAAACACAGACCGCAGCTGAAAATAATAGTGATTTAATCTCCTTAGATAGAATAAAAAATAATGCCATAAAACATATTGAGAACTTAAACCTATCCTCTAAAATTAACAGAATAGATTATAGACCGGCTAAAGGTATTGCCAAGATACGCTTTGAAAATCATTTTACAGAATTGCAAGTCGATTGCTATACGGGAAAAATAATTTCAGAAAAGCAACGAACGGCAGATGTTATTGAAATGATACATGATGGTTCTATACTAGATTTTCTATTTAAAAATCAATCAGCACCCTTAAAATTAATCTATTCTACTACGACCTCTTTAGGATTGATGATTTTGGCATTTAGTGGCTTTTGGTTATGGATTAAACCTAGGCAGCTTAAAAAGTTAAAAGAATAAATCATTAACAACTCTTTTAGAATTCTAAACATTCTTTTCATTAATTTTAGGCTTGATTAACTAACCTTAAAATAATGAGACGAATTTTATCCTTGCTAATGCTAATCTGCATAGCAACACTTTCTGCACAAGAATTTTCAATGGACATGGTAAAGAATATGGCACCAAGAAATATTGGTCCTGGTGGCATGTCTGGTCGTGTTACAGCGATAGATGTTGTAAACAATAATACAGATATCATGTACGTAGGTACTGCATCTGGTGGCTTATGGAAATCGACTTCTGGTGGTATAAAATGGGAACCAATTTTTGAACATGAATTAACCGCTTCTATTGGTTCGGTAGAAATTCAGCAATCTAATCCAAGTGTTATTTGGGTTGGTACTGGTGAAGGAAATCCGCGTAACTCACTAAATGGCGGTTATGGAGTGTACAAATCACTTGATGGAGGTAAATCATGGATGTCTATGGGTCTTGAAAAAACAAGACACATCCATAGAATTGTAGTTGACCCAACAAATCCAGATGTAGTTTATGTTGGCGCCATTGGTTCACCTTGGGGAGAACATCCAGAGCGCGGGGTTTTTAAAACCACAGATGGAGGAAATACCTGGAATAAAATCTTATTTGCCAATAATAAAACAGGTGTTGCAGATTTAGTGATGGATCCGACTAATCCCAATAAATTATTTGCGGCAATGTGGGAACACAAGCGCGATCCTTGGTTTTTTAATTCTGGAGGTAAAGGTTCAGGTTTGCATATGACGCACGACGGTGGAAAAACCTGGAAAAAAATAACATCTGATGACGGTTTTCCAGAAGGAGATCTTGGACGTATTGGTATTGCTATTGCACCAGGAAAACCAAATATTGTTTATGCTTTAGTCGAAGCAAAAAAGAATGCACTATACAAAAGTGTTGATGGAGGTTTTAAGTGGAGAAAAATTAATGACAAAAATGACATTGGTAATAGACCATTTTATTATTCAGAAATATACGTAGATCCAGATAATGAGAACCGCGTGTATTCCGTATTCACCTATGTCAATGTTTCTGAAGATGGTGGAAAGAATTTTGAACAATTAATGCCAGCCTATGGAGTTAGTAACGGTGTACATCCAGATCATCACGCATGGTGGATTCATCCTGAAGATGGAAGTTTTATGATAGATGGTAATGACGGAGGTATGAATATTACTAAAGACGGTGGGAATACATGGCGTTTTATTGGTAATCTACCAGTAGCTCAGTTTTATCATATTAACGTAGACAACGAATATCCTTATAATGTATATGGAGGGATGCAAGATAATGGCTCTTGGAGAGGACCTGCTTATGTTTGGCGTGCTCAAGGCATACGTAATAGTTATTGGCAAGAAATTAGTTTTGGTGATGGATTTGATGTGGTACCAGATCGAGATGATTCTCGTTACGGCTGGTCTATGAGTCAGCAAGGCTATGTAAGTCGTTATGACTGGAAAACCGGAAACAATTATGGTGTAAGACCAACACATCCTGATGCTGATGTAAGATTACGTTTCAATTGGAATTCCGCTATAAACATTGATCCTTTTGATAATAGCACCATTTACTTTGGAAGTCAGTTTGTACACAAATCAACAGATAAAGGTGAAACGTGGACCGTTATATCACCTGATTTATCGACTAACGACCCAGAAAAACAAAAACAATCTGAAAGTGGAGGTTTAACCATGGATGCAACTGGTGCCGAAAACCACTGTACCATTTTGGTTATTGAACCTTCACCAGTTGAAAAAGATATGCTCTGGGCAGGTACCGATGACGGCAGAGTACATTATACCACTGATGGAGGAAATAACTGGAGTGAAGTTACAAATAATATTAAAGGACTACCTGAAGGGAGTTGGATTGCTCAAATTAAAGCCTCTAATAAAAATAAAGGTGAAGCGCTTTTAATTGCTAATGATTATAGAAGGTTCAATTATACACCTTATGCATATCGTACAAAGAATTATGGTAAAACGTGGGAGCGTATCGTAGATGAAAATGACGCAGAAAGTTATACACTTGCTATTGTTGAAGATATCGAAGAACCTAACTTACTTTTTTTAGGTACTGATGATGGTTTATATGTTTCAGTAAATGCTGGTAAAAAATGGACCAAATGGACGGAAGGTTTCCCAACCACATCTGTAAAGGATTTAGTGATTCATCCAAGAGAACATGATTTGGTCATTGGTACATTTGGACGTGCAGCTTGGGTTTTAGATGATATTCGTCCACTTAGAGCAATGGCTAAAGACGCTTCAGTTATAAATTCTAATATTGAATTGTTCAACCCACCAATTGCCTATCAGGCTGCATATCAGCAACCAACAGGTAGTCGTTTTGGCGCAGATGCAATGTATCATGGTGAAAATCGTGGTGGTGGTGCTCGATTATCTTATATGTTTAATAAGAAAGAAGCTGTTAAATCTGATCTAAAAGAAGGCTCAAAAAAAGAAGACAAAGCTATAAGTGATAAAAAAGTTGATATTGAGAAAAAAGTTAAATGGGATTCTTTAACGCTTAAAATTTATGATGGTAATCGACTCATTAGAACATTAAAACAAAAAGCACCGAAAGAGAATGGCGTCCATCAATGGACATGGTATATGAATGAATCTGGCGTTAGCAGACCTTCTAGAAGAATCAGAAAACAAACCAGAGAACCTAGTGGTGTTCCTGTTAAACCAGGAACTTATAAGGCCGTATTGCATTATGGAGACCAGATGTCTGAAACTTCAGTAACAGTCGAATATGATCCAAGATTAGAAATATCTCAAAAAAATATAAATGAAGTTTACGCCACTGCAAAGCAATTAGAACAAATGCAAAAAACAGCGGCAGATGCTGTAAAGCAATTGGTTGAAAGTAAAGCAATTGCAGAAAACTTCAAAAAAGAACTATCTCAACTTGATAAAGATAATTATAAAGACCAAATTGAAGCTTCTAAAGAAAGTATTAAAGCTATTGATAGTCTGATTGATAAGTATCTGGGCAAGATAGACAAACGACAGGGAATTACTAGAAATCCTGAAGTTACACCATTACAACGATTAAGTACTGCGAGAAGTTATGTTTATAATAGCCAAACAGGTTTAACAACAACTGAGACCATATTAATTAAACATGCCAAAGAAGCTCTAGATAAATTACTAGGCGAAACAAATACCTTTTTTAATAAAGAATGGAAAAGTTACGAAGCTTCAATGAAAGAAGTGAAAACTAATCCATTTAAAGAAGTGAAAATCTTTAGTATTGATTAGTTGATATCGATATTGATAAAACAAAAATGCTCTAGAAAACTAGAGCATTTTTTTATTCCATCCACTTCAGGGCATTTAAATCTTCTATCTTAATCTGTTTTCCTTTTGTAGAAATTAAGCCTTCTTTTTTGAATTGAGACAAAATTCTAATTGCTGATTCTGTAGCAGTACCAACCATACTGGCATAGTCCTCTCGAGATAACACTATACTTAAATAGCCATCATCATCAGTTCCAAAATCATTATTAATATACATTAAAATCTCAGCCATTCTTCGCTTTACAGGTTTCTGTGCCATATTGACCAATGACTCATCAGAAACCTTTAAATCTTCTGCCATTTTCTTTAGAACATCCATAGTGAACTTTGGATTCTTCTGCAAATCGTTCATGATTTCACTCTTAGGGATAAAACACATTTCCATATCATTCAATGCGACAGCACTTAAATTGGTCTTCTGTTCTGTGACCAAAGAACGTTTGCCTAACAACCCACCTTTAACAACCAGTTTTACAACATGGTCTTTACCATTTTCACTCAATTTTGTCAGTTTACAAACACCCTCTTTTACACAATAAACGCCATTTATTGTTTCTCCTTCTTCAAAAATTACTTGACCTTTGGTGTAAACTTTACCAGTTTTACAAGCAGAAACCCGCATCAATTCATCTCTGGTTAAGGATTTTAAGGAATTAAATTCTTTAACTATACACGATTCACATTTACTCATACCTATTGTTTAGTGACTGTTTCAAATATAATAATTACATGACAAATATCATATTTTAAATTATGCATATATGTCACCTTTGTTACAGGTATAAATGAGCAAATTAAAATGAAAAACAATACTTGTTTTCATTGTGGTGATGACTGCGGAAATCACACAATTACATTTCAAGAAAAGTCATTTTGTTGTAACGGTTGCAAAACTGTTTTCGAAATATTTAATGAAAATGATTTAACATGCTACTATGATTTAGAGAATTCACCAGGTGCAATTCCTAAAGAAATAGAAGGAAAATATGAATTTTTATCTCAGGAAAATATAATTGAAAAACTCACTGAATTTAGAAGTGACACTATTGAAATTACTACACTCTACATTCCTCATATTCATTGCAGCTCTTGTATTTGGATTCTTGAAAATCTAAATAAACTAAATCAAAACATATCCGATTCGCAAGTTAATTTTGGTAAAAAAACTGTGCGAGTCACTTATAATTCCGAAAAAACAGACCTAAAGTCTGTAGTTCTGTTACTAAGCTCAATTGGATATGAACCCTATATAAGTTTAGATGATTTTAAATCTGGTAAAAAACACATTAATCGAACTCTAATTTATAAACTCGGAGTTGCAGGATTTGCATTTGGAAACATCATGTTTTTATCCTTCCCTGAGTATTTTGAAATTAATGAATACTGGCTCGAGCAATACAAGCATATGTTTCGCTGGTTAATGTTTGCATTATCAGTTCCTGTGGTTTTCTACTCCGCTCAAGACTATTTCATTTCTGCTTTTAAAGGATTAAAAGCTAAACTCTTAAATATTGATGTACCTATTGCTTTAGGAATTACGGTATTATTCTTAAGAAGCACCATAGAAATCGCTTTAGATATTGGTTCTGGCTTCTTTGATAGTTTAGCCGGGTTGGTGTTTTTTCTACTAGTCGGTAAATTTTTTCAGCAAAAGACTTATGATTTTCTGTCTTTTGAGCGCGATTATAAGTCTTACTTTCCCATCGCCATCACTAAAATAAATAAGAAAGGGTATGAAGAAACCATCCAAGTTTATGATATTGAAAAAGGTAATCGCCTATTAATACGAAATGAAGAATTAATCCCTGTCGATGGTATATTAATTAATGGTAAAGCAAAAATTGATTATAGTTTTGTGACGGGTGAATCCCAGACCGTATCAAAAAAATCTGGAGATAAATTGTTTGCTGGTGGTAAACAAACGTCTGGTGTTATTGAATTAGAAGCGCTTAAATCTGTTGAACAAAGCTATCTTACTCAATTATGGAGTAATGATGTCTTTAGTAAAAATAAAGAAGATGCTTTCACAAATATAACTAACACTATTAGTAAGCATTTTACAATTGCTATCTTAACCATCGCATTTATTGCAACAGCATTTTGGTTATTTACAGATGCCAGTAAAGCTATGAATGTCTTTACAGCAGTTCTAATAATTGCTTGTCCATGTGCTATTGCATTGTCTGCTCCATTTACATTCGGTAATCTTTTACGAATTTTCGGAAAGCTGAAGTTTTATATTAAAAATGCTAGCGTTATAGAACAACTCGCTCAAATCAACACAGTAATCTTTGATAAAACTGGAACAATTACTTCTAACAAAAGTAGTAATGCAGAATATGATGGTGAACAACTTAACGCATCAGAGAATTTAGTCTTAACAAATTCCTTGAGAGGATCAAATCATCCACTCAGCAGAACGCTTTATAGTATACTTGATGAGCACAATATCATTACTTTAGATAATTTCGAAGAGCACATAGGTAAAGGTATTGAAGCAAAGCATGGAGACGTAAATCTAAAAATAGGATCCGCAAGTTTTGTTGGCAATACAGCAGATACTCAAATTCTTAATACAACAGTTCACGTCAGTAATAATGATATATATAAAGGAAAATTTACGTTTTATAATAGTTACAGAAAAGGAGTCTCAAAATTATTTAATACCTTAAAAAAACAGTTTGATTTAGTTATACTATCTGGTGATAACGAAGGTGAGCGTGAAAATTTAAAGAAATTATTACCAACAAAAACCAAATTGATTTTTAACCAAAAACCTGAAGATAAATTAGACTATATTAAATTTCACCAATCAGAAGGGGCAAAAATACTGATGGTAGGTGATGGTTTAAATGATGCTGGAGCTTTAGCACAGAGTAATGTAGGTATCGCTATTTCAGAAGATGTTAATGTATTTTCACCTGCGTGTGATGCCATATTAGATGCCTCAAAATTTAGAGAATTACATAATTATATTATGGCATCAAAAACGGCTATAAAAATTATCAAATGGAGTTTTGTACTCTCTTTTTTCTATAATGTTATAGGTCTATATTTTGCTGTAACAGGTCAACTAGCACCTGTAGTAGCTGCAATATTGATGCCTTTAAGTTCAATAAGTATCGTCGTTTTTACAACCATCTGTACCAACGTTTTAGGAAAAAAATTAAAATAAAAAATTCAACATGATAAAAGTCATGTTTTAAAAAAAGGTTCAGCTTTATTTTTGAACCATAACTTCAAATAGGTATGAGTGTTATATACATTGTTTTAACGGTTAGCGTCATTGTTGGCATAGCTTTCTTTATCATTTTTTTAATGGCTGTAAAATCTGGCCAATATGATGATAGCTACACGCCATCTGTACGCATGCTGTTTGAAGACGAACTTGTAAAAGAACAAAACAAAGAATCATTAAATACAAAAACTGACTAATTCAATTAATATGGAAATGCAACAATTCTATTACGATAATAAAATCGTTAAAAAATTCCTTTACGCCACAATAGTTTTTGGCGTCGTTGGAATGCTTGTAGGTCTTATCCTGGCATTTATGTTTTTATTCCCAAATATGACCGACGGTATTTCGTGGTTAAGTTTTGGACGTTTAAGACCACTACATACCAATGCCGTAATTTTCGCCTTTGTAGGTAATGCTATTTTTGCCGGAGTTTATTATTCCTTACAACGCCTTCTTAAAGCTCGAATGTTTAGTGACCTTTTAAGTAACATTAACTTTTGGGGATGGCAACTTATTATTGTTGGCGCTGCCATTACACTACCATTAGGTTATACTACCTCAAAAGAATATGCAGAATTAGAATGGCCATTTGATATTGCTATTGCATTAATTTGGGTGGTATTCGGAATTAATATGATAGGAACGATTCTTAAGCGTCGTCAAAGACACTTATATGTTGCTATATGGTTCTATTTAGCGACATTCGTAACAGTTGCTGTATTACACATTTTTAATAGTTTAGAATTACCAGTTAGTGGTTTAAAAAGTTATTCTGTTTACGCAGGTGTACAAGATGCTTTAGTACAGTGGTGGTATGGACATAATGCTGTGGCATTCTTCCTTACAACACCTTTCTTAGGTCTTATGTATTACTTTGTACCTAAAGCTGCTAATAGACCTGTATATTCATATAGGTTATCTATTGTTCACTTCTGGTCATTAATTTTTATATACATCTGGGCAGGACCTCACCATTTACTATATACAGCTTTACCAGAATGGGCACAACATTTAGGTGTTGCTTTCTCTGTAATGTTAATCGCACCTTCTTGGGGAGGTATGATTAATGGTCTATTAACTTTACGTGGTGCGTGGGACAAAGTACGTACAGATCCTGTTCTTAAATTTATGGTTGTTGCTATTACAGGTTATGGTATGGCTACCTTCGAAGGACCAATGCTATCGCTTAAAAATGTAAATGCCATTGCCCACTTTACAGATTGGATTATTGCACACGTTCACGTTGGTGCTTTAGCTTGGAATGGATTCCTTGCGTTTGGTATGATCTATTGGTTAATACCACGATTATTTAAAACTAAATTACATTCAATAGGCTTGGCAAATGTTCATTTCTGGATAGGTACTTTAGGTATCATTTTATACGCATTACCTATGTATGTCGCTGGTTTTGCTCAAGCTAGTATGTGGAAACAATTTAATCCAGATGGTTCATTAGTGTATGGTAACTTCTTAGAAACAGTTACAGAGATTATGCCTATGTACTGGATGCGTGCAATTGGTGGTACACTCTACATAACTGGTATGCTCATCTTAGTCTATAACGTTATAATGACAATTGCAAGATCTGAGCATAAAGTCACCGATGAATTAGCAGAAGCACCTGCATTACAACGTGTATCTAAAAGACGTGTTGCAGGAGAAGGGTGGCACACATGGTTAGAACGTAAACCAGTATTACTTACCATTTATGCAACTGTAGCCATTTTAATTGGTGGAATTGTACAAATTATACCAACAATAGTTGTGAAATCTAACATTCCAACCATAAGTAGTGTTCAACCTTATACACCATTAGAACTTGAAGGTAGAGACATCTATATTAGAGAAGGTTGTGTAGGATGTCACTCTCAAATGGTTCGTCCATTTAGAAGTGAGGTAGAACGTTATGGAGAATACTCAAAAGCCGGTGAGTTTGTTTACGATCACCCATTCCTTTGGGGAAGTAAACGTACAGGACCAGATTTACATCGCGTAGGCGGAAAATACTCTGATAATTGGCACTTAAACCATATGTACGATCCGCAAAGTACATCTAGTGGTTCTATTATGCCGTCTTACAAATGGCTTGTCAGAAATGAACTCGATAAGTCAATGACCGAAAAGAAAATGGAGGTAATGGTGGATCTGGGTGTACCATATACAGCGGAGGATATTGCCAATGCACAAGCTTCTATGTTAGAACAAGGAACTCAAATTGAAAAGAATTTATATAACGACCCTGATTTCGTCAAAACATATGAAGCCGACAAGCAAGCTGGTGGAGCTGATTTTATTGAAATGCGAAATAGAGAAATTGTAGCTATGATTGCTTATTTACAGCGTTTAGGTACTGATATTAAAGTAAAAGATATAACTAGCACAACCGCTCAAAACTAAGACCATCATGTTAAAATTTGTAAAAAACCATATGGAGAGTATCACAGGAATTGAAATATATCCTTTGATTTCTCTACTCATATTCTTTATCTTTTTTGTAGTCTTATTCTATTGGGTATTTACTGCAAAAAAAGATTACATAGCAACCGTTAGTAACATTCCATTAGAAACTCAAAACGACACTAAATCATGAAAAATCTAATTCCATCATATATAAGAGTACCTGTGATATTTTTCGCTATTGCAGGTCTAGTTGAATACTTTGTAGATTCTGGCGATCAGCCAGCATTTATGGAACAACCCATCATACTATTGTTCTTGCTATTAGTACTATTAGTATTAATAGCGATAGAAGGTATAGTTGGTTCAATGGATAATATATTATATCAAAGTTTAGATGAAGAAGCTAAAGCAAGATATGATGCACAAAGAGCCGCACCCTCTAAGCTTACTGTTTGGGTTAATGATACTTATAAAAAACTTTTAGGCTCTAAACCTATAGAAGAAGAAGGTGAATTAATTCTAGATCATAATTACGATGGTATTAAGGAATTAGATAATAACCTTCCGCCATGGTGGTTATACGGATTCTATGCAACCATTGTTTTTGGTGTCATCTATATGGTACGCTATCATGTATTAAATGCTGATGACCAATTCGCTGAATATGAAATTGAATATGCCGAAGCACAACGCGCCATAGAAGAATACAAAAAAACAACTAAAAATTTAGTTGATATAAACACTGTTGAAATTTTGACAGAAGCATCTGATTTAAATGCAGGCCAAAAAATCTTTGAAACAAATTGTGTTGCCTGTCATATGGCTGATGGAGGTGGAGGTATTGGACCAAACCTTACTGATGAAAACTGGATTTTAGGAGGTGGTATTAAAAATGTATTTAAAACCATTTCTGAAGGTGGTAGAGATGGAAAAGGTATGGTTGCCTGGAAAGCTAGTTTAAAGCCTCTTGAAATGGCACAAGTAGCAAGTTATGTGCTAAAATTTCAAGGAACAACACCTGCTAATCCAAAAGAAGCAGAAGGTGATGTTTGGGTAGATGCATCATTAAAAGATTTGGAAACTGGCGAAGAAGTACATGATGTAAATGTAGAAGTTAAAAACGTAATCAACGATTCGTTAGAAAACTCTATTGATTTCTAAATAATAAACATGTCCCAAAATGGAAACACCAGAAAATGAAGTTTTTAGAGATTCTATTGCAACTATAGATGAAGAGGGTAAACGTAGTTGGATTTTTCCTAAGAAACCATCTGGAGCATTTTATGAAAAACGTAAAATAGTAAGTTATATTTTATTAGCCTTTCTATTTGCTGCACCCTTTGTAAAAATTAATGGTAACCAATTTCTAATGTTTAATGTCTTAGAAAGACGGTTTAATATTTTCGGATTTCCTTTTTGGCCACAAGACTTCCACCTGTTTGTTATTTCGATGATAATAGGTGTGGTTTTTATCACACTATTTACAGTAGGATTTGGCCGTATTTTTTGTGGATGGATTTGCCCGCAAACTATCTTTATGGAGATGGTATTCAGACGAATTGAATATTGGATAGAAGGAGATCGCAACAAACAAATGCGTCTAGCAAGACAAAAATGGAATTCCGAAAAAATCAGAAAACGCCTTTTAAAATGGTTCATCTTCTTGGTTGTTTCTTTCTTAATTGCAAATGTTTTCTTGGCCTACTTAATAGGTGGTGATGAACTCTTAAGATATGTCAAAGAAGGACCTTTTCAGCATATGGGTACTTTAATCCCATTACTGATATTTACTGCTGTTTTCTATTTTGTATTTGCATGGTTTAGAGAACAAGTTTGCATTATTGCTTGTCCTTATGGTAGGCTTCAAGGTGTGTTACTAGACACAAAATCTATTGTAGTTGCCTATGACCATAAACGAGGCGAAGGTGAAAATGGAAGAAAGAAGTTTAGAAAAAATGAAGATAGAGAAGCTCTGGGCCATGGCGATTGTATAGATTGTTTTCAATGTGTACACGTTTGTCCAACAGGTATTGATATAAGAAATGGTACACAATTAGAATGCGTTAACTGCACAGCTTGTATCGATGAGTGCGATACTATTATGGAGAAAATTAATCTTCCTAAAGGATTAATAAGATATGCAAGTGAAGAGAACATTGAGAAGAAGACACCATTTAAGCTTACCGCCCGTATGAAAGGTTACATAGCTGTTCTTGTTATTCTAATTGGCGTTTTAGCCGGCATGTTAGCCTTAAGAAATGATGTTGAAGCACGAATTTTAAGATTACCTGGTCAGCTTTACGAACACAAAGAGAACAACATAATAAGTAATGTATATACTTATAAACTCGTAAATAAAACATCACAAGAAATTGATAATATAAGCTTTAAATTAAGAAATTTTGAAGGTGAAATTAAACTGGTTTCTAATGATGATACTTTTATAGTACCAGCTGAAGGATTAGCAGAAGGTACATTATTTATAGAACTCAAAGAGGCTGATTTATCTGGTGATAAAAATAGACTAATGATAGAGGTATATAGTAATGATGAGCTCATTGAAACTACAACAGTTAGTTTCTTAGGCCCTAGAAGTTATAATTAAAAAAGAAGTTATGAAAGTAAATTGGGGAACAGCAATTGTCATTGCATTTATAGGCTTTATAGGCTTTATCATGTACTTTGTGATTAGCATGAGTACTGATAAAAAATACGATCACGATTTAGTAACAGAGAATTATTACCAAGAAGAACTGAAATATCAATCGGATATAGACAAAGAAGAAAATTCTAAATCTTTAACTAAAAATATAACTCATAAAAAAACAGAAGAGGGTATTGTGTTAACATTTCCTCAGAATATAAACACTAATAATATTGACGGTAAAGTGTTCCTATACAGACCATCTAATAAACAATTAGATTTTGAAATTCCGATTTCTTTATCTGACCACAATTTGCTCATACCTGACAAACGTTTATTGGATGGTCGTTGGAACATTAAAGTATATTGGACCTACAACAAAGAAGATTATTTATATAAAGCAGATATTTCGTATTAATGCTAGTTTCAGCACTCATATTAGGTTTATTAGGTAGTCTGCACTGTGTCGGCATGTGTGGTCCTATTGCTTTTATGTTGCCTGTAGATCGTAGTAATTCTTTTAAAAAAGTAAGTCAAATTAGTATATATCACTTAGGTAGACTTCTGTCTTATAGTATCATTGGTTTAATCTTTGGCTTAGTAGGAAAAAGTCTTTACATTTTTGGATTTCAACAGCAATTGTCTATTGCTATAGGCATAATTATGATAGTCTTGGTTTTAATTCCATATAAAACTTTGGGAAGGTATAACTTATCAAAACCATTAAATAAACTTATTTCTAGAGTTAAAAGCCGATTAGGTCAAGCACTAAAAAAGAAAACTTCTGATACGTTTTTAACTATTGGCTTCTTAAATGGATTCCTACCATGCGGACTAGTTTACATGGCAGTATTTGGATCTATGGCTACTGGAAGCTTGCTCCAAGGTAGTCTCTACATGGTTTTATTTGGTTTGGGAACCATTCCTCTAATGACCTCTGCAATTTATCTCGGTAAATTTCTCAATAGCACTGTAAAACAACGTATACAAAAAGCTATTCCTGTATTTGTTGTTATTATTGGTGTATTATTCATATTACGTGGTTTAGGTCTGGGAATTCCATATATCTCACCTACTCCAATTGTAGAAATGGCCACAAGCACTATTGAATGTCATTAATTTTCTATCTTAGTTTCTTTAACTGAAACTAAATAATGACCAACACAAATCCACACAACCCAAAACAAATAATTAAAACGCTTACTATCCTGCACTATGCCTATTGTCTTGCAGTAATAGTTTTTGGTACAACAGCACTATTTATTACTGATAATGCATCTATTAATTTTAGTAATACTGATGAAACCTTTTTTTACTTAATCCCAATATTTGCTATTGGAGGTGTACTTTCAAGTAATTATATTTTTAGAAATAGTTTAAAAAGTATTCAACAGAAATCTACGTTAATTGAGAAATTAACACACTATCAATCTGTCCGAATAATAAGAATAGCCTTAATAGAAGCACCAGCATTATTAGGTATAGTTATATTTATGATAACAAGTAATCAATTCTACTTAATTATATCTGCTGTATTACTAGCTTATATGGTTTTGTTGAGACCAACATTACCAGTAATAAAAACAGATCTACAATTAATACCAGAGCAAGAACGCGAATTTAGAGAAGCGACCAAATAATAAAAACGCCAGAGATTAGTATCTCTGGCGTTTTAACTTGATATTAAATAACACTAACTAATAAACATCAAGATTTATATTTTAAAGGTCATGACTGGCAATGTAGAATGGTTTGCAATATCCTCTGAAATACTACCTTCAAAGAAATGTGCTAAGCCTTTTCTACCATGTGTAGCAACAGCAATGACATCAGCTCCAATGACATTTGCGAAGTTTAAAATGCCTTTTTCTATTGAATAATCAGAAACAACACTAACACTAGGTAAATTTTCTAAATCACCATCTGCTTTTCTCAAAAAGTCAGACACTTTTTTATCAATTTCCGATGAACTTCTAAAATTACCATCGGGAGAATTTACATAAACTAAATGCATTTTAGCTCCAAGTTTTTCAAATGTAGTTCTTGCCTTTAAATACGGTTCTACAGAATCATCTGAAAAATCACTAGCGAATACACCATTTTCAAAATCAAATAGAATAGGGTTATGCTTAATTACCAAAACAGGAATATCAGCATGTCTTACTACCTTTTCGGTATTAGAACCTACCAAAACCTCCTTTACTCCACTCGCTCCATGAGAACCCATTATAATTAGGTTTGCATCGTGTTCGTTGGCGACATCATTTATCTCACTCCACACTTTAAAATGCTTAACAATTGGTGTAACATTTACATTCTCTAAATAAGGCTTATCTAAAAATGTTTCAAACTTTTGCTCAGCTAATTTTAAATAAAACACAGCTTCTTCATTCAATGCAGAACTATCTGCAGTTAAAATTGCATTAGATAACTCTAACATATGCAGTACTAAAAGTTCAGCATCATATTTTTGAGCCAAGTTGGCTGCAGCTTCGAGAGCATATTCTGAATGCTCTGAAAAGTCTATAGGTACAATAATTTTTTTCATAGTTTTTGGTTTTAAATGGTCATTGAGAATAATTGTGTATTGGGTTTTGTGCGTTGCAATAACAAATCAAAAGCCATACAAATATTTCTTATAAAAGGTCTACCCTTTTCTGTTACATCAAGTGCTTTATCTTTAAACTCAATTAAACCGTCGTTTTCAAATTCTTTTAACTTTATGAGGACTTCAGGCAATTCATTAAATGTCATTGATTCATTTTTCCAAGATGTATTAAAATGACACATAAGGTTAAGTATATGTTCTCTTATTTTTAGATCTTCTTCATTAAGTATATGACCTCTGTAAATTGGTATAATACCTTCATCAATCAAGTGATAATACTCTTCTATCGATTTTACATTTTGCGCAAAACCATACCAACTATCACTGATAGAAGAAACGCCTAATCCGATCATAGCTTTAGTTTTAGAGGCTGTGTAACCCATAAAATTTCGATGTAATGTTTCATTTTGCATCGCCACGCATAATGAATCGCTCTTTAGTGCAAAGTGATCCATACCTATTTCTTTATAGCTTACATTTTCTAAAATACGTTTACCTGTTTCGTACTGTTTACGTTTAGATTCTCCAGAAGGTAAATCGGCGTCATTGAAACCGCGTTGTCCATTTCCTTTTATCCAAGGTACATGAGCGTAGCTGTAAAATGCAATTCGATCTGGCATTAAAGTACCAGTCTTAATTATAGTTTCTATAACATCGTCTTCAGTTTGAAACGGTAAACCAAAAATAATATCATGGCCTACGGAAGTATACCCAATCTCACGAGCCAAAGTGGTTACTTTAGCCACATTTTCAAAAGGCTGAATTCTATTAATGGCCTTTTGTACATTTAAGTTATAATCCTGTACTCCGAAACTAACACGTCTAAATCCTAAATCATATAAGACTTCTAAATGTTCTTTTGTGGTGTTATTAGGGTGGCCTTCAAAACTAAATTCATAATCATCTGCAACTTCAGAAACTTTAAGTAATTCTGAAATTAAGAACTTTAAATTCTCAGGCGAAAAGAATGTTGGTGTACCACCACCTAAATGTAATTCCTTAATTTTAGGTTTCTGTTCTAAAAAAGTTCTGTATAAACTCCATTCCTTTAAAACTGCGTTCAAATATGGCAATTCAACTTCGTGTCGTTTAGTAATACGTTTATGGCAACCACAAAATGTACAAAGGTTTTCACAGAATGGTAAATGTAAATACAGACTCAACCCTTCTGAATCGTTACTTTCAGCAAATGATTGCTTCAAAGACGCTTTCCATTGCTGTAACGAGAATGAATTTATATCCCAATACGGAACTGTTGGATAACTTGTATATCGTGGTCCAGCAACGTTGTATTTATTTACTAATGAAATGCACATACCTATTTATTGTTAGTCAAAATTACTTTTAAGGCTTGGTAAAAAACATGATATTTGTCATATCAAATTCAAACAAATAGCTAAACACCTAAATATGAGACTTTTGAAGTAACATAAACCAACAAACAAAGTGTTATTTTACCTAAAGACAAGCTTAAAGACTTTATTATTAATGGTCACAAGCACATAAAAGTTATAGCTAGTTTTAAAGACTCATTTATAGAATTTTATGCCGCATTAAAGCGCGAAAAAAGGCGCATTTATCGTATTTATTTCAGTAAAGCCAAGCAAAAAGAACTCGGAGTATTTATGAACGATTATTTTGCGCTTCTGGTTTTTGAAGACACCTCCAAATATGGTGTAGAAATGTCTGAAAAGCTAGAAGCTGTGCTATTAAGTGATTATAATGCATTTACTATTTTTGAGAATCTTACACCAGGACGGCAGCGCAGTATTATCTATCTCATTGGTAGATATAAATCATCACAACTTCGTATCTATAAATTACTCATTATTACTGAAAATATAAAGCGAGGAATTACCGATCAAAAACTTTAACCAAAGAAGAATTAATTTCTCACTTGCATTAACGCAATTATCTACTTAACTTTACTAAAATCAAAAACTAAACCAATGAAAAAAATAGTTCACTTATGCTTAGCATTTTCGCTAATGGCAATTGTTTCTTGTAAAGATGATAAAAAGGAAGCGGTTTCTGAAACTGCTAACGAAGAAGTAACAACTGAATCTACTGCACAAAGCGAAGACAAAGACACAACTATAGGTGAGGATATGAAACTTACTATTACATTATCTCCTAAAAGTGATAGTAACGTTGAAGGTAAAGTGATTTTCTCTCAAAAAGAAGGTATTGTAACTATGATTGGTAGATTTACAGGGCTTTCTGAAGGTACACATGCTATTCATTTACACGAAAAAGCAGATTGTTCATCACCCGATGGAAAATCTTCAGGCGGTCATTGGAACCCTACAGGTCAGCCACATGGCGCTTGGGGAGATTCAGCCGGTTTTCACAAAGGTGATATAGGTAATTTTGAAGCTGATGCTAAAGGTAACGGAGTTATTTCTATGAATACAGATCAATGGTGTATTGGTTGTGGAGATCCTACAAGAGACATTCTAGGAAAAGCCATTATTGTACATCAAGGAGAAGACGATTTAAAATCACAACCATCTGGTGCTGCTGGAGCTAGAGTAAGTTGTGGTGGTATTATTCAATAACCAATTACAAATACACCTGCATCTGAAGTATGTGTATGACTATTTGTATTATTGTTGTATATATATGCTGTTTCTAGTGGTTGATTAAGTTCATTTAAAACCACACCTTTTATGTTTTGTGCACTAACTATAATTGATATACAACTAAATAGCAGCAGTGCTAAAATTTGCTTTCTCATAATTATAGTTGATTAATTTTAGATTCCATATTTGGTCCAAGTTCATATAAACTTGCAATCAACTCACGCTTTAATTCTTTTACTTTATCCGTTCTGCCAGCCGCTTTATAGATCTCAGCAATATGATATAGGACTTCTGGCTCATATGTTTTACCATCAACATAGGTTTCAATTATCGTTTTTGCCTTATTGATATCACCTTTATTAAAATGGCTCCAAGCCAATAAATCAAAAGATTTTGGTGTTGGCCTATTCTCTATTTCTTCTTCTGCTATTTTTATTGCAAGGTCTGGATTATAGAGTTCTTCAGTGAAGAGTATTACGTTGTACTTGTTATACATTACGCCATAAGCGTCGTTTTGCATTGCTTTGATATAGTTATCCAACGCTGTAGATTTCATATCTAAATTATTGGTTTGCGCAGCAATTTCAGATTTTAATAAATCGTAATCTGGTGCTTTGTAATAGGAACTCACATGATTTAAAATAGCTAGTGCTTCTTCTGGTTTGTCTTCATAAGAGTACAATATCCAGGCAATTCCCTTTTTTGCATAAGCATCATTAGAATCTATTTGCAATGCTTTTAAATAATGATTGTATGATTTTTCTATATCGCCAGCGTGACCATAAAAATCTGCCAGATTGGTATAAGACCATTGCTTTAATCCTCTTAAATTTGAAGATTCTGCAATTGCCATAGCTTTTTCCATATTTTCAATGGCACCTGCTAAATTTCCTTTATGATCTTCCCATTTAGCCAGACGAATGAGATAATCGAAATCTGAAGTATTTGCAATATCGTTTAAATAGGATTGTGCATGAATGTAGTTTCCAAGTTCTAAATGCACATCAAATAGCATTTTTTTTGTGGTAAATAACTTATCACCATTTTTTTCAGCCTGTTTTAATAATCCTAAAGCTTCTTTAAAGCGATGCTGTGATATCTAGTTTGAAGCTAAATTTCTTAAATATGAAGAATTTAGATTCCCAGCCATTTCAATCGCTACTAATAAATCTTTTTCAGCTTTTATTAAATAAGAAATGTCACCTGTAGTGCTAAATATTTTGGTGTAAGCATTTGCGCGCTTTGCCAAATAAGGAAATTGATTAGGCTGAGCCTCTAATTTTTCTGTTAAGAAATTTGCAACCGATAGAAGTTCTACCGTGTCTAAATCTGTAGTCATAAAATTTCGATAGTCTGAAGCATCAGTAACTTGCTTTGACGTACAACTAAATGTGATGACTAGTATTATTATGGGGAAAATGTGTTTTAGTGTCATGATTTACAATTATGTTTTTGAGTTATTTAAAATATTTCTGAAGTAGAGTGACTACTCCACTTCAGAAATTGTGTTTAATATCTTACCAAGGCGAAGCCAGGTAAGGAAAGCTTGTTAAAAAGCTTTGTCATTACCATCCACATTGTCATTTGATAAACCTGGGTTTTCTGAGAAATCTTCTCCTCCGAAAATTAGAAGTAACTCTACTGTAATAACATCATCTGCTAATGCTCTTCCGGTAAGTACGTTTGTACCATCGAAAAATGTTGTAGTTCCATCTAAGGATACATTCAATACATCAGTGGCTAATAATCCCGTAAAAGCTGCAGCATCTAAGCCTAAAGCATTTGTATCACCAGGATTTGTATAAGCAGGACTCAATCCTTCTAGGTTTGTTTGAAACATAGATTGAAAAGATGCATTTTGCTGTGATGGAATGGTGGTATTAAAATTGTCTTTCATACCTGAAGACACAAATACTGTATTTACAGCTGGTCTTCCCATTTGATCTTGTTGTATATATGTACCTGTAAAATTAGGACCTGTTGGACCTGTTGGACCTGTAGGCACATCGTCATCATCGCTACAATTATAAGGTGTCATTGACACTAAAATTGCGATGGCATAAAGTTTTATATTATTAAATTTCATAAGTTCTCGTTTTTAAGTTTTTTATTGTTTTCTTTTAGTTTCTACCCAAGTGTTAATAGTCCCAGATCCACCTATTAAAGATTTCGGTACTTCCACAACTACAGACATAATATTAAAGCCAGCAAATGTGTCAGATCCTGGATTATTAAAACTGGTTGCATTACCATTTATGATTTGTCCATACTGAGCAAAATCCATAAAGAAAGGATCATCTCTTGGTCCGGCAAATGCCGTAATTCCGCCAGAACTTTCTACTATAGCAGATTGTCCATAAGGAGTAATATCTACTGCAACTTGATTCGTTGAATTAGTTAGAATAGTACTGTTTAATCCAGTCTGCGAAGGTGCTGTTGGACCAAAGACATACATTTTACTATCTCTTGGAACAGCCTGAATCACTAAATCTTCAACATTATCGCCACTGGTGTCAATATTAAATTCAATGATGATGTTTTCATCAAAAGATGCGCTGCCTGTATCACCTGGCGCTAATAATCCCTGAACATTAGCAACAAAGGCAATGTTAGAACTGTTTTCACCTTGAAAGGCATAAAAATCTGTGATATCACTTGTACCACCTGAAACTGCAGGAGCATCAATATGATCTGCTGCAATGGCAACGAAAGTTGCAATGCCTAATATTGCCGTTGCGATTAAAAATTTTGTTTTTTTCATAATTTTGAGATTTTGTTAATTATTTGTGTCTCTGTTCTACCTACGCAAAATTGTGGAGGTCAGTTTTGTTAAAATTTTGTTAATAAAAAAACCTTCGATTTATTCCGAGAAAAAATTACCTTTATAAATCAATAATTGGCTTATGAATCCATCAGCTAGCGGCTGGATAAAAAAACTACTCAAGGAAGTTGCAGATAGTGACATAGAACACGTTGATTCTATAGCGTTTTACAAGCAGCTTAAGGAGACAGGCTTTATCTATGGAAGTAATGTTAAAGTGTTGCCATATATAAATCAATCTTTTGATTTTACAGAAGAAGAACGCAGTAAGGTTAATGTAATGCTCTGCTTCTACCACAATCATGTCACTATCACAAAAAACAACTCAAGTTTTATAGAATATCTTGTGGACTACTATAAGATTCTGGGTGAAGATCAGCGCTCATTCTTTCAGGAATTATTTGGAGAAAAGTCTAAGGATAAGCTGCTCGAAAATATGATTCATAAGCGGATTCATATAGATGATAATATTATTTCTAAAAGCTTCAATTACTTTTTAGTTAATGCCTTATTATTTATTGACGTACTAGGTTATAATGAATACCTCAATGGCGAGAAAAACATTGCTGGCTATGTAAATAATTTAGAATCTGCATTAGAGTCTATGGTACTGACTGTACTTGATACAAAGTCTAATAAAACAGATTACGATGAGAATCTTATGAAACTTTTTGAAAGTTCCATGAGACAAAAGGAAACAGATATTAATACTTATGAAGATGTTATTAAACTCATCAATGATCCATTAGAAAAACACTATCTCATTGATTTGGTTTGTATGGCATCATGGAGTGACAGAGTGATTGACAGCGCAGAAAAAGACTTTTTAAATAAAATAAAAGACGATCTTAACTTAGAGCAGAATGTCATTGACAATTCTATTGCGTCTATTAACGACTTCTATAAAAATCATAAAGCGGAAGTGGCCTTTTTAAGTTCAAAAAATTTAGCTCAAAGTTTTTATGATAATAGTAGTAAGATTGTCTCGAGACTTATAAATAGAAATAGAAAAAGACTGATTAAAGAATTATCGGAAAGTAAGGAAGCTATGAAACTTTTAACAGCGTCTACACACCGTAATTTAAGTGATGACGAACAAAAGAAAGTGCAACAACAACTACTAGATATTTTTAAATCTATTCCCAGCCTGGCTATTTTTATGTTACCAGGTGGAGCATTATTGTTACCACTGTTTGTAAAGATTATTCCAAAACTATTACCGTCTGCTTTTGATGATAACAGAATTGATGATTAAGAAATACTTTATTCTAACCAGTTTTTAAAATCCTTAACGCGTTCTCTTGCCACAATAATATCTTGTTCTTTAAAGTGATTTAGCTTAATCTGAAGTCTGGAATTGGTGTAGCTAATAATATCTTTTATCGCTTTAATATTCACATAGAATTTTCGGCTTACTCTAAAAAAGATATGTGGTTCTAATTCGTCTTCTAATTGATCTAGCGTCATATCCAACAGGTAGTTTCGTCCTTCGTTAGTATATACATAGGTACCTTTATTCTCACTGTAAATACATTCAATATCTTCAATATTTATGAGCTTTAAATGCTGACCAACCTTTACTGAGAATCGTTTTTTATATTCGCGTTCTATAGGGTTAACCAATAACTTTTTAATATCATTAAAATCTAGCGTTACCGATTGTTTTTGCGGTGTTCTGTCCTTAAATTTTTCTACTGCGGTTT
The DNA here is from genome assembly GCF_965656915.1 of Winogradskyella sp. Taxonomy (GTDB): domain Bacteria; phylum Bacteroidota; class Bacteroidia; order Flavobacteriales; family Flavobacteriaceae; genus Winogradskyella. The sequence continues at coordinate 23,761 of NZ_CBFHMI010000035.1, forward strand.
TTAGATCATCTTCATCTATTGGCTTTAGTAAATAGTCTATGCTATTAAGCTTAAAGGCTTGTAAGGCATATTCATCATAGGCGGTTGTGAATATAACAGCGGAATTAATTTCTAGGGTTTCAAAAATTTCAAATGATAAACCATCACTGAGTTGTATATCTAAGAAAATAAGATCTGGATGTTCGTTCTCCTGAAACCATTCTA
>NZ_CBFHMI010000036.1:0-23873 GCF_965656915.1 Winogradskyella sp.
CCGATACATAATGTAGGTAATGAAATAAAGCAAGTAATGCTTAGGCTTACTCTAAACATTTATCAATAGTGTATAGGCATACCTATAACTAATTTCAATATCAAATCAATTTAGAGTGAATAAAAAAGGAAGTATGGGTTATTTTATAAGCGTTTCTGCCCAGGCAAAGGCCTCTTCTAATTCACCAAAGATCTCAAACGGCTTGTTAAAGAAAATCTTTTCTATTTGCGCATTGACTTTGGCTTTATAATCATCAGAAACTACAGCAAATCCTTTAAGATTCTCTATTTGAGATGTTTTAAAATAAATCTGAGGATCTACAGAATACGAATTGACTCTGTGTGTAATATAGATAAAGGGTGTGTCTTTATAGTAAGTCTCAGTCACTTGCACCAAAACCTCATTGTGGTCTGGAGTAATGTCGACACCTTCTTTCATAACTACTACAACGTAGTGGTCATAAATAGACATGTCACAAAAATCGAAAGTTAGGGTTTCTTTCATGACGTTAATTAATACTTAGGTTGTGTTAAGATACAAAAAAAACTCTTCTATGTTTAGAAGAGTTTTCTTATTAATTTAAAATTCTACTAGGATTCTGTGGTTTTCCCCGATGTTTTAATTTTAATTTTTAAAACATCGTTTTTGGTATCTAAATCCATAGTAATCGTATCACCTTCATGTATTTTAGAATTAATGATTTCTTCTGCTAAAGCATCTTCAACATATTTCTGTATAGCTCTATTTAAAGGTCTTGCACCATACTGTTTGTCAAAACCTTTCTCAGCAATGTAATCTTTTGCTTTATTAGTTAACTTAAGCTCGTAGCCTAAGTCTTTAATTCTATCAATAAGCTTTACTAATTCAATATCTATTATCTTATTAATATCTTCTTTCTCTAAAGCATTGAATACAACAACATCGTCAATTCTATTTAAGAACTCTGGCGCAAATGCTTTTTTAAGCGCATTTTCAATGATGCCTTTCGCATAATCAGATTCTTGTGCGGCTTTTGCAGAGGTGCCAAAACCAACTCCTGTACCAAAATCTTTTAGTTTTCTGGCACCAATATTGGATGTCATTATAATGATAGTGTTTCTAAAATCTATCTTTCTACCCAGGCTATCAGTCAAATAACCGTCATCTAACACTTGTAAGAGCATATTAAATACATCTGGGTGTGCCTTCTCAATTTCATCTAATAACACAACAGCGTAAGGCTTACGTCTTATTTTTTCAGTTAACTGACCTCCTTCTTCGTAACCAACATATCCAGGAGGTGCACCAATTAATCTTGAAATAGCGAATTTTTCCATGTATTCACTCATGTCTATACGTACCAGTGCATCATCACTATCAAATAATTGGCGTGCCAGGACTTTTGCTAATTGTGTTTTACCAACACCTGTTTGTCCTAAAAATATAAATGAACCAATTGGCTTGTTAGGATCTTTAAGTCCGGCTCTGTTTCTCTGAATAGCTTTAACTACTTTAGCCACAGCTTCCTCTTGTCCAATGACTTTACCTTTAATAAGATCTGGCAATTGTGCCAGTTTATTAATTTCGGTCTGTGCAATTTTATTTACAGGAATACCGGTCATCATAGAAACGACATCGGCAACATTATCTTCGGTCACAACCTCACGATGTTGCTTGGTCTCTTCTTCCCATTTTTCTTGTGCTGTAGCTAATTCTTTTTCGAGACGTTTTTCATCATCACGTAGCTTTGCAGCTTCTTCATATTTCTGTTTCTTAACAACACTATTCTTAGTTTCTTTAACGTCTTCGAGTTTCTTCTCTAGTTCCAGAATTTGTTTAGGCACATCTATATTACTAATATAGACACGCGAGCCAGCTTCATCTAAAGCATCAATTGCTTTGTCTGGTAAAAAACGCTCCGTCATATAACGGTTGGTCAGCTTCACACAAGCTTCAATGGCTTCGTCAGTATAATCAACATTGTGATGTTCTTCGTACTTTCCTTTTATATTATTAAGGATTTCTATAGTTTCTTCAACCGTTGTTGGTTCAACTATAACCTTTTGAAAACGACGCTCTAAAGCACCATCTTTTTCAATATATTGTCTGTACTCGTCTAAAGTAGTAGCACCAATACATTGTATTTCACCTCTTGCAAGCGCTGGTTTAAACATATTTGAGGCATCCAGACTTCCGGTAGCACCACCTGCACCAACTATGGTATGAATCTCATCTATAAAAAGAATAATATCGTCATTCTTTTCTAGTTCATTCATAACAGCTTTCATACGTTCTTCAAACTGTCCTCTATATTTGGTGCCTGCTACTAAGCTCGCCAGGTCTAAGGTTACAACTCGTTTGTTAAAGAGTGCTCTGGGTACTTTACGTTTTACAATACGTAAGGCTAGTCCTTCTGCTATGGCCGATTTACCAACTCCAGGTTCACCAATTAATAATGGGTTGTTTTTCTTTCTTCTACTTAAAATCTGAGATACACGTTGTATCTCTTTTTCTCTTCCAACTACAGGATCTAATCTTCCTTCTTCTGCAAGTACGGTTAAGTCTCTACCAAAATTATCTAAAACCGGAGTTTTTGATTTTTTATTTGATTTAGTGCTTTGACTGCCTCCAAAAGGATTCTGTTTAGCATTATCGTCATCTTCATTTATATCATCGTCAGAAAATGATTCTGCTTTTGGGTCTTCTAAATAATCATCTTCGCTGGTAATCATAGATTTAAATTCTTCTTTTACGTTATCATAGTCTACTTTAAGCTTATTTAAAAGCTTAGTTGTAGGGTCATTTTCATTTCTTAAAATGCACAATAATAGATGTGCGGTATTTATTGAGGTACTTTGAAACAGTTTAGCTTCTAAAAAAGTCGTTTTTAGAGCGCGTTCTGCTTGTCTTGTTAAATGTAAATTCTTTTTTTCGTTAGATGTTGCAACAATGTTTGGGTTTGCTGGGCTTAAAATCTCTACTTTGCGCCTTAAATGATTAAGATCTACATCTAAGGCGCTAAGAATATCTATAGCTTTTCCATTACCATCTCTTAAAAGTCCTAACATTAAGTGTTCGGTACCGATAAAATCATGGCCTAAACGCAAAGCCTCTTCTTTGCTATACGCAATAACATCTTTAACTCTTGGGGAAAAATTATCGTCCATAGTAAAATCCTTTCTGCATTAAAAATAATAAAAACACAATTATAAAGGACAAAAACCATACCTTAAATAATATGTGTGAACGAATAGACTAAAAAAGCATTTTAAATCAAAGGAAAATGCGATTAACTTATTAACTAAAAAGATATCAAATATTGTTAATAAAAAGTCCTAAAAATGCCTTAATTCTTCTCATTAAACACTGCTAAATTAATTATATTAGCACGTTTTGAAAACCTACGAAAAAACTAATTAAAATTATATGGCAGAAGGAGAAAAACTCATTCCAATTAACATTGAAGATGAAATGAAATCGGCTTACATTGATTATTCAATGTCAGTCATTGTGTCTCGTGCTTTACCAGACGTTAGAGATGGCTTAAAACCAGTACATAGACGCGTACTTTATGGTATGCATGAATTAGGTGTTAGAGCCAATACAGCACATAAAAAATCAGCAAGAATTGTTGGTGAAGTTTTAGGTAAATATCACCCACATGGTGATACATCAGTTTATGATACTATGGTACGTATGGCTCAAGAATGGAGTTTGCGTTACATGTTAATAGACGGTCAAGGTAACTTTGGTTCTGTTGATGGTGATAGTCCGGCTGCAATGCGTTATACTGAAGCACGTATGCGCAAAATATCTGAAGACATGTTGGCAGATATTGACAAAGAGACAGTAGATCATAAATTAAACTTTGATGATACCTTAGAAGAACCAACGGTTTTACCAACACGTATACCTGGTTTATTAGTTAATGGAGCATCTGGTATAGCTGTAGGTATGGCTACAAATATGCCACCGCATAACTTAACTGAAGTTGTTAATGGTACCATTGCATACATTGATAACAATGATATTGAGGTTGATGAATTAATAAAGCATATAAAAGCTCCTGATTTTCCAACAGGAGGTACTATCTATGGTTATGACGGAGTAAAGGAAGCTTTTCATACTGGTCGTGGACGTATTGTTATGCGTGGAAAGGCTAATATCGAAGAGGTTAATGGACGTGAATGTATCATTGTAAATGAAATTCCATACCAAGTGAATAAAGCAGATATGATTAAAAAGACTGCTGACTTGATCAATGATAAAAAATTAGAAGGTATCTCAACGATTAGAGATGAGTCTGATAGAAATGGAATGCGTATCGTATATGTATTAAAGCGCGACGCTATTCCTAATATTGTCCTTAATAAATTATATAAGTATACGGCGTTACAATCTTCTTTTAGTGTAAATAATATAGCACTGGTGAAAGGTCGTCCGCAACTATTAAACTTAAAAGATTTAATACATTATTTCGTTGAACACAGACATGAAGTTGTAGTAAGACGAACTAAGTATGAATTGCGTAAAGCAGAAGAGCGTGCTCATATCTTAGAAGGATTAATTATAGCTTCGGATAATATTGATGAAGTAATTGCCTTAATAAGAGCCTCTTCTAATGCAGATGAAGCCAGAACAAAATTAATTGAACGCTTTAAACTAACTGAAATTCAAGCAAAGGCTATTGTAGAAATGCGTTTGCGTCAGTTAACAGGATTAGAACAAGATAAATTACGATCGGAGTATGAAGAGTTAATGAAAACCATAGAAGACTTAAAGGACATCTTAGAAAAGAAAGATCGTCGTATGGGTATCATTAAAGAAGAACTTGAAGTTGTAAAAAATAAATATGGAGACGAGCGTCGCTCAGTTATTGAATATGCTGGCGGTGATCTCAGCATAGAGGATATGATACCGGATGAAAAAGTGGTAATTACAATTTCTCATGCTGGTTATATAAAGCGTACGTCGCTTACAGAGTACAAAACTCAACATAGAGGTGGAGTGGGCCAGAAAGCATCTACAACACGTAACGAAGATTTCTTAGAGCATTTATTTGTGGGAACAAATCATCAATACATGTTATTCTTTACTCAAAAAGGTAAATGTTTCTGGATGCGTGTATATGAAATTCCAGAGGGTACTAAAACATCCAAAGGTAGAGCAATTCAGAATCTTATAAATATAGAGCAAGATGACAAAGTGATGGCATTCATTTGTACTCAAGATTTAAAGGATGAAGATTATATCAATAGCCACTATGTCATTATGGCAACAAAGAAAGGTCAAGTAAAGAAAACGTCTCTAGAACAGTATTCTAGACCAAGAACTAATGGCATTAATGCTATTACGATTAGAGAAGATGATGAATTACTTGAAGCTAAATTAACAACTGGTGAGAGTCAGGTAATGTTAGCCTTAAAATCTGGTAAGGCTATTCGTTTTGAAGAAGCTAAAACAAGACCTATGGGTAGAAATGCTTCAGGTGTAAGAGGTATTAGACTACAAGACGAAAAAACTGATGAAGTTGTTGGGATGATAGCTGTAGATGACATGGAAAGCAATATTCTTGTGGTTTCAGAAAATGGCTACGGAAAACGCTCTAGTTTAGATGATTATAGAATTACCAACCGAGGAGGAAAAGGTGTAAAAACCATTTCTATTACAGAAAAAACCGGTAATTTAGTATCTATAAAGAATGTAACTGACGAAGATGATTTAATGATTATTAATAAATCAGGTATTGCTATAAGAATGGCAGTATCAGATCTTCGTGTAATGGGAAGAGCTACACAAGGTGTTAAATTAATTAACCTTAAGGGTGACGATTCTATTGCTGCAGTAGCTAAAGTTATGAAAGATGATGAAGAAGATGTTGAAGATATAAACACTGAAGCATCAGAAAATCAAGAACTCAATGAAGATGGCACGGCTATTGATACTAATGAAACTGAAAACTAAAAATTAACAATAAAATTATTTATTACAAGATGAAAAAATTAATAGCGCTAGTGTTACTTGTAGCATTTACTTCAATATCTTTTGCACAAAAAAGTGAAATAAAAGCTATAGAAAAAGCACTAAAAAAATCAAATTTTGCTGATGCAAGAACTTCTGTGACAGCAGCTGAAGCATTACTTGGTAATATGGATGATAAAGCAAAAGCAAAGTTTTATTTTCTTAAAGCTCAATCATTATATGCCAACGGAGCTGGTACGGATGCTCAGGTAGATGAGGCTATAGAAAGTTTAGATAAATTAAAGACTTTAGAGTCTCAAATGGGTAAATTAAAATATACAGATGAGGCTAATGAAATGAAGTCGAGTATGTTTAATTCGTTTATTGAAAAAGCAAATCAGGCTTTTAATAACAATGACTTTGTAACTGCAGCAAAGCGTTTTGAGAAAATTTATAGAGTATCACCAAAAGATACGCTCTATTTGTACAATGCTGCATACTCTGCAGTAGAAGCTCAGGACTATGACATGGCAATAGATTATTTCTTAAAACTTAAAGAATTAGGTTATACAGGTATTAAAACCAACTATTACGCTGTAAATAAAGAGACTAATCAAGAAGAAAAATTCGCAGATAAAGCTGGTAGAGATTTCTCAGTAAAGATTAAAACACATTTAAAGCCAAGGGACGAAAAAGCAGAATCTAAAAGAGGTGAAATTGTTAGAAATATTGCCTTAATATACGTTTCACAAGGAGAAAATGAGAAAGCATTAGCAGCAATGGTAGATGCAAGAGAAGAAAACCCAGATGATTTAGGATTAATTATAGCGCAAGCTCAGATGTACTTAAAAATGGGTAATAAAGAAATGTTTGCAGAATTAATTGATGAAGCTTCAAGTAAAGGAACAGATGATGCAGAATTTTTGTTTAATCTGGGAACTTTATTAGCAGAATCGGAAAACCATGCAGAAGCTAAAAAATATTATCAAAATGCTATTGATAAAGATCCTACTTATAATTATGCATACATAAATATGGCATTCTCAATATTAGCTGATGAAGCAAATATTGTAAAAGAAATGAATGGCTTAGGAAATTCTGCAGCAGATAATAAACGTTATGACGAGCTAAAAGAAAAGCGTGAGAATTTATACAGAGAAGCTATACCATACTTTGAAAAGTCTTTAACCTTAAAAGACGATATTAATGTTATAACAAATTTAATGAATCTATACAGTGTATTAGGTGAAACAGATAAGTATAAAGAATTAAAAGCTAAAAAAGAGCAAATGGAAGCTGCTGCAGGCGGTAACTAATTTGCTTACATTGTAAATAAGAAAAAGCAGCGTCTAGACGCTGCTTTTTTTATACAATCTTTTTAATAACTCTAAGTTTATGAGTGTGTAAGTTTTTGTCAATATTATAGATACCACTATGATCTAGACGATCTATTCTCACCTTACCGTGAGCATGAATAATATAATTATCTTTCATTATTATACCCACATGGATGATGTCACCTTCGGCGTTATCAAAAAATGCTAAGTCACCTGGTTCAGATTCTTCAATAAAACTTAATGCATCACCTTGTGTAGCTTGTTCCGAAGCGTCTCTATATAATTTGTAACCATTAAGTTTATATACCATCTGTGTAAATCCAGAACAATCTATTCCAAAAGGTGTTTTTCCTCCCCATAAATAAGGAGCATTTAAATATGAAAATGCTGTTTTTATTATATGAGATTTGTCTTTAGTAGAATTTGCTGAATTTCCTTCAAAATTATGATCTAACAATTTTAATCCGTTCAAATTAGAACCTAATGGTATTGGGTATAGATTCTGAGAATGGTCTGAAACATATTCAATTAAGTCTGTAGATAGATTTAAATCAGAATCAGATAAGACATTATAACTCTCTTTTTCTATTTCTTTGTATTGTTTATTATCTATCCAGCCTTCATATTTATCAAATGCAAAACGGATACGGCTCCATTTCTTTCTTTGTTCTAAAACTTTAAAAAGGTCACCATATAAAGCTTGCGTTACCATTTCACTGGTATCGCTTGGCTCTAATCGTATTGGTACAATCCCTAGATTGCAGATGCCGTATTGCATATAAACTTGTTAAGCGCGTTCTAAAACGATTGCAGATGCACCACCACCGCCATTACAAATTGCAGCGGCACCTATTTTAGCATTGTTTTGATGAAGTACATTTATCAGTGTTACCAAAATTCTTGCTCCTGAACATCCAAGAGGGTGGCCTAAAGAAACTGCACCACCATTAACATTTACATTGTCATCAGATAAACCTAATAATTTCATATTTGCTAATCCAACAACAGAAAAAGCTTCGTTAAACTCAAAATAGTCAACATCACTCAATTCAATATTTGCTTTGGCTAAAGCTTTTGGTAAGGCTTTAGCTGGCGCAGTGGTAAACCATTTTGGCTCTTGAGCTGCATCAGCATAACTTTTAATGGCTGCGATTGGAGTTAAACCTAATTCTTTAGCTTTATCTCTACTCATTAAGACCATTGCAGCTGCACCATCGTTTATAGTAGAAGCATTTGCTGCTGTGACTGTGCCATCTTTTGTAAATGCAGGTCGTAAAGCAGGAATTTTTTCCATTTTTACGTTAGTATATTCTTCATCTTTTGACACAACTATTGGTTCTCCACGACGCTGAGGTACTTCAACCGAAATGACTTCATCATTAAATTTACCTGATTCCCAAGCTTGAGCTGAACGCTTATAGGATTGTATAGCATAAACATCCTGGTCTTCTCTTGAAAAACTGTATTCTGTTGCACAAGCATCCGCACAAACACCCATAGCATTTTTATCATAGGCATCAACTAAGCCATCTTTTTGCATACCATCTTCTAATGTTGCAGGACCAAACTTTGTTGCACTGCGTGCATGGTAGTAATGTGGTATAGCGCTCATATTTTCCATTCCACCAGCAACCACTATATCAACATCACCTAATTGAATGGCTTGTGCCGCCTGCATAATGGCTTTCATACCTGAAGCACAAACTTTATTTATTGTAGTACAAGGAACGCTATCTGGTATACCTGCATAAATAGCAGCTTGTCTTGCTGGTGCTTGACCTGTTCCTGCCTGTACAACATTTCCCATTAAGACTTCCTCAACCAATTCTGGTTTAAGATTAATTTTGTCTAATGCTCCCTTAATAGCCGCTGCACCTAATCTTGGTGCAGGTACTGAAGATAAACTACCTAAAAAACTACCAATAGGTGTTCTAACTGCTGATACTATTACAACGTCCTTATTCATTGATTTAATGTTTGATATTAATAGCTGCGAAATTAATCAATTTTTAGGTATTTTAGAATGTAATAAAGATTATAGCAGTTTAAAATTTTAATATTTATTACATTTGATTGTATATGAATGCACTTCTTAATAAATGGTATAAAAATCATGCATTAGTCTATAAGATACTACTCTTTTTAGTGACCACACTTTTCATTGTTTATTTATTCCCAAAAACGGGAAAATTTAGATATTCATTCGAAAAGGGTAAACCTTGGCAGTCTGAAAACCTATATGCGCCATTTAATTTTGCGATCAAAAAATCTCAAAATGAAATTGATATGGAAAGGGCTAGAATTGAAGAAAATAGTCCTGTTTATTTTAATGAGACATCAAACGTTAAAGACGAGGTTTTATCAAATTATATAGAACAATTTAATCTAACCTTTAAAGATTCCTTTAATATTAATTATCAGAATACGGATTTGTATAAAAAGGGAAGATCATTTATTGAAAACTTATATCAGACTGGTGTATTAGATATTGACTATAACTATGTTGATGAAAGACCAGTTATATTAGTCAATTCAAATGAAATCCAAAGTCAACTACTATTTGAAGATTTAAATAAACTTAGTCAACTACGTCAATTATTAGAAAGTCATTTTAATAGTGAAATTTCGGTTGAAAAAAGAAATAATATGATTTCTTTATTTTTTGATGTAGTCAAACCAAACCTGTCTCTTAACAAAAGTTTGACTCAGAAAGTTTTAGAGGAAAAACTCTCTAAAATTGCATTGACACGAGGAAGTATTGAAAAGGAAACATTGATTATATCGAAAGGTCAAATCGTTGAAGATGAAGAGTTTAGTATATTAAATTCATTGAAATCAGAATACGAATCACAGGTTTGGAATTCAGCTAATTACAATTGGGTTTTATTTGCATATACCTTGTTAGTGGCACTAGCACTTTTGATGTTGTTACTGTTTTTAAGAAAATATAGAATTGAAGTTTTTCATAACAATACGAAGGTCACTTTTATATTTTTTAATATAGTATTAATGGTTCTTTTGACTACAATAGTAATTAATTACAACTCTCAATATATATATGTAGTTCCACTGTGTGTTTTACCTTTGGTTTTAAAAGCATTTTTTGATGCAAGATTAGGTTTGTTTGCTCACGTGCTTACAGTTTTACTCCTAGGTTTTATTGTTCCAAATAGTTATGAGTATATGTTTCTTCAAATTATTGCTGGTATCGTAACTATTTTAACTGTATCTGAACTATATAAGCGTGCTAATTTATTTATTTCAGTAGGACAAATCACGTTAATTTATATCATCGCTTATTTCGCATTTTTTGTTATTCATGAAGGACAAATTACTAGTTTAAAATGGGAGACTTTTGGACTGTTTATTTTATGTGGTTTGGCAACCTTATTTGTTCAACCACTTATTTATATTTATGAAAAGATATTTGGATTGGTTTCGGATGTATCGCTGTTAGAACTATCAGACACAAATACTAAATTATTAAAAGAACTTTCTAATAGAGCACCAGGAACGTTTCATCATTCTTTAAATGTTGCAAATTTAGCTGAAGCATCAGCGAATGAAATAGGCGCTAATGCGATGTTAGTAAGGGTAGGAGCCTTATATCATGATATAGGTAAAATGACTAATCCGACGTATTTTACGGAAAATCAAAGTACTGGTCTTAATCCTCATGATGAACTTTCTAATTATGAAAGTGCTAATATTATTATTAATCATACCATAAAAGGAATAGAGATTGCCAAAAAGAATAACTTACCAGATCGTGTTATAGATTTTATTAGAACACATCATGGTACAAGTGCAGTATATTATTTCTATATGAAAGAGAAATCTACAAATGAAAATACATCAATTGAAGATTTTTCATATCCAGGCCCAAAACCATTTAGTAAAGAGACAGCTATATTAATGATGTGTGATAGTGTCGAAGCTGCTTCAAAAAGCCTTAAAGAGCCTACTAGTACAAAGATTAATGAATTTGTAGAGAATATAATAAACAAGCAAATGGATAATGGGCAATTTCTAAATGCTAATATTACGTTTAAAGAAATTCAGTCCATAAAAAAGGTACTAAAGCATAAACTTGCCAACATCTATCATCTTAGAATAGAATACCCAGAATAATAAATACAAAAAAGCCTCACTATTTCTAGTAAGGCTTCTTGTGATCGCACTAGGATTCGAACCTAGGACCGCCTGCTTAGAAGGCAGGTGCTCTATCCAGCTGAGCTATGCGACCATTCAAGGATTAACTTCGTTGATCCTGAAAATTTTTGTTGTAAAAAGCATTGCTTTTCACAAAAGCTTAAAATAGTTTTTTATGAAAATTAATTTTCAATAAAAGCTTATTCAAACTTTTAGTCGGGGTGGCAGGATTCGAACCTGCGACCTCCGCGTCCCAAACGCGGCGCGATAACCGGGCTACGCTACACCCCGAAATTGGTTATCATTTTGCGGAGAGACCGGGATTCGAACCCGGGCAACACTTACGCGTTGACAGATTAGCAATCTGCTCCATTACCACTCTGGCACCTCTCCAATATTTTAAGAACGTTTCCTAAAAATGCGGATGCAAATGTAACTTTTCATATTAAAGAACGCAACAAATTTTCTGAGTTTTTTACACAAATTTTATAATGCTTTGATAGAGGTAATTATATGATTACTTTTATTTCAATATGTCTAAGTATTTTGCAGATAGAGCCTTTACTGATTATGTGCATCAAAACCTTGCACTTCCATTAATATATAAGCCTCTAAATTGGACTGAGGTACAGCTTCGCAAAGACTATGCTAAATATATTGATATGATGGATGGCATTGATTATGTATTTAGAAATGGAAATCAAATCATGAGTGTACAAGAGGGATTTAGAGAGAAACTACATGAAAATTTTTCAGATTTTACAATTAGATATCGAAGAGATTCAAATAAAGTTGAAGACCGACATAAGTCAGAGTATTATAAAATGAAAGCCCATTATTTTACCTATGGGATAATTGACACATCCAAATCTGAATTTAACAAAGCTTCCAATTTTATTAAATATGCAATTATAGATTTAAAAAAGGTCTATCATAAGTTAGATTCTAAAGAGATTTTTATCTCAAATAACAATGAAAATAAATGCAAAATAGTCGATAGTAATCGCATTGAATGTCCTGTAAAATATAATTCAGACGGTTCTTCTTCTTTTTTTGCTAGTAATATTTCTTATTTAGTACAATTATTGGGAGAAGACATGATTATTGATCAAAAAGGTTTTTTTTAATTGTTAAACTTTAACGCAATTTTGTAACGACTTTTTCTTGAAATTTAATAGCTTCGTTAAGCTATGTCACAGGAAAACCAACTCATTAAATTCACCAAAAAGGGTATTTATTGTCCTCAAGGTAAGTTCTATTTAGACCCTTGGTATCCTGTGGATTACGCCATAATTTCACACGGACACGCTGACCATGCGCGCTGGGGAATGAAACGCTATTTATGCACAGACGATTCGAAAGCTATTCTGCAACATCGTTTGGGTGCTGATATTAAGATTGAAAGTCTACCTTATGACAAATCGTTAACTATAAATGGTGTCAAGGTATCTTTTCATCCTGCAGGTCATGTTATTGGTTCAGCACAAATACGACTAGAATATAAAGGCTACGTCGTAGTATTTTCTGGTGATTACAAGACTCAACCCGATTTTATAAGCACACCTTTTGAACCTATTAGATGTAATTCATTTATAACTGAAAGTACTTTTGGACTACCTATTTACAGTTGGAAATCCGAAGAGGAACTTCAGACAGAATTACAAAGTTGGGTCAGAACCAATCAATCTAATAATAGAACTTCCGTCTTTTTAGGGTATTCCCTAGGTAAGGCACAACGTTTAATGTCTTTGTTAGAGGGCTGTGATGACATCTATGTACATCGCGCCATTCACAATTTAAATGAGGCCATTTCAGGTTCAGGATTAAAATTGCCGAAAACCAAATTATGGTCAGCAGACTTAGATAAGAAAACACTTCAGAATAAAATTATTATTGCGCCACCGGCTTTATTGGGTTCTCGTATGCTCAAACGCGTGCCGAATTCTGCAACAGCTATCTGTTCGGGTTGGATGCAAATTCGTGGGAATAGGCGTTGGCAAGCGGTTGATGCAGGTTTTGTGGTGAGTGACCATGCTGACTGGAATGGCTTAATTTCTGCAGTAAAAGTTACAGAAGCCCAGCAGGTCTATGTTACGCATGGCTCACAAGCTGTGTTTTCAAAATATTTGAATGAAATTGGTATCAAAGCGGATGAACTTAAAACCGAATATGGTGATGAGGCTTTAGCAAAAGCAGAAAAGGAAGATGTTGAAAACAAAAAAATAGTAAAAGCCACTTGATTAAAAGTATAAAATATAATAGTTGTTCTGTCATGTCGAGCGCAGTCGAGACATCTCATAACATTAAAGTAATTGGGAAGAGATTCCCACTTTTGTGGGAATAAAATGAAGCAGTTTTCAGAATTAATTAGCGCTATAGAAATCACCAATAAAACCAATGCTAAAATAGAAGCCTTGGTGCATTATTTCAGCACAGCACCAGATAAGGATAAATTATGGCTTATTGCACTATTCACAGGTAAACGACCATCACGACCCGTTAAAACCACCCTGATGAAAGCATGGTGCATGGAATTGACCAAACTTCCTGAATGGTTATTCTTAGAAAGTTATAGTACTGTTGGCGATTTGGGTGAAACCTTAGCCTTATTATTGCCAGAACCTACACATCATTTAGATTTAAGTCTTAATGAATGGATGACAGAATTAAAAGCTTTAAAACCTAAGACTGAGGAAGAAAAAAAGGCGTTTGTTCTAGAAGCATGGTCTGGTTTAAATCAGCAAGAACGCCTTATTTTTAACAAACTAATAGGTGGTAGTTTTAGAATTGGTGTATCTAAAAAAACATTGGTGAATGCCTTGGCTAAACTTACTAATATTGATGCCAACCAACTGATGCATAGCATTATCGGGAATTGGGAAGTCAATAATATTTCGTTTGAAGAATTAATTAATGGTTTTCATATTAACTACGATAATTCAAAACCCTATCCCTTTTGTTTAGCTTATGCTTTAGAAAAGGATTTGTCAGAATTGGGCGAACCAATCGATTGGATAGTAGAGCAAAAATGGGATGGTATTCGTGGACAAATCGTAAAACGAAATAGTGAAATCTATATCTGGTCACGAGGTGAAGAATTGGTGACTAAACAATTTCCAGAATTGGTGGAAGCCATGTCTAGCTTTCAAGATGATTTTGTCATTGATGGCGAAATTTTAGCCATGAAGGATAATGATGTATTGTTATTCAATGACTTACAAAAACGCTTAAATCGAAAGAACGTCACTAAGAAATTATTAGAAGAGGTTCCTGTGGGTTTTAAAGCTTATGATATTTTAGAATTTAATGGTGACGATATAAGAGAACATCCTTTCGCAGAGCGCAGAAAACGATTAGAGATGGTTTTCAAGTCTATAGCTCTACCAGAACATATTAAGTTGTCATTTTTAGTGGATTTTAAAGAATGGGAAGACTTGCACGCCATCAGAGATAATTCCAGAGCAATCAATAGCGAAGGCTTAATGTTAAAGCAGAAAAAATCACCATATCATACAGGTCGTAAAAAAGGCGATTGGTGGAAATGGAAAGTTGACCCGCTGACCATTGATGCGGTTATGATTTATGCCCAAAAAGGTAGTGGACGACGAAGTTCAAAATACACAGACTACACTTTTGCTGTAAAAAAGGATGATGCATTGGTAACTGTTGCAAAGGCGTATTCGGGATTAACCGATAAAGAAATTACGGAGATATCCCAATGGGTAAATAAGAATGCCATTGAAAAATTTGGACCTGTTAGAACGGTAAAACCAGAACTTGTTTTCGAAATTGCCTTTGAAGGTATTGCACTAAGCAATCGCCATAAATCTGGTGTTGCTTTACGTTTTCCTAGAATTGCTAGATGGCGAAAAGACAAACCTGTAGAGGACATAGATACCATTGAAACTGTTAAACAACTTATCACAGCACCCTGAATATTGTTTTTGGTTCGATTATGGTGTATATTTACATCAAATTAAAGAAATTATGGGAAGACAAAGTATTTCATTTACAAAACCAAATGACGAATGGCTCAAGGCGCAAGTGGAAAGCGAAGAATATTCAAGTAAAAGTGAATTGGTTAATGATTTAATCCGTCAAGCTAGAAAACAACAGTCTCAAATAGATTGGGTACGAGAGAAACTCAGAAAAGCTGAGGACAGCGGATTTACAGACGATTCCAAGGATGCCATTTTAGCGCAGTCTAAAAAGCGTCTTAATGGCTAATTACAGATTAAGTAAAGAAGCAAAAGAGGACTTAATCCGAATTCACCATTATGGTATTCAAAAGTTTGGAATGGTTCAAGCAGACTACTATTTCAATTCTTTTTTCGAATATTTTGATTTGATTGCTAAAAATCCTTTTTCATTTGAAGCTGTTGACCACATACGAAAAGGCTATCGAAGATGTGTTTGTGGTGTTGATAGTATTTTTTTCAGAATAAGAGACAATCAAGTTGAAATTATGGCGATTATCGGTCGTCAGGATATAAATCAATTACTTTAGTGACAGCATTTAGAGACAGCGACGGTTTACACATTATTAATAATTGGATGGCAGAAAAAGGACATGCGCCTTTTCCTTTCCAAATGCAGACCTGGCAACGCTATACTAACGGTTACTCAGGTATGGTCATTGCACCAACAGGCTTTGGTAAAACGTTTTCCGTATTTCTGGCCGTAGTCATCGATTACCTTAATCACCCAGAACGTTATCCTAAAGGCTTAAAATTATTATGGATTAGTCCATTACGTTCCTTAGCAAAAGACTTGGCAAAAGCCATGACAGAAGCGGTGGATGATATTGGTTTAGATTGGTCAGTCCAAGTGAGAAATGGTGACACACCAACAGCAACACGACGCAAGCAAGAACGTCTTATGCCAGATGTGTTATTGACCACACCAGAAACCATGCACTTATTGTTTTCACAGAAAAATAATTCGAGATGGTTTAAAAACCTAAAATGTGTAGCTATTGATGAGTGGCACGAATTACTCGGAAATAAACGCGGTGTGCTTACCGAATTAGCGATTTCCCAGTTGAGACATCATGCACCCAAGCTTCGTATTTGGGGAATCACAGCGACCATTGGCAATCTAGAAGAAGCAAAATCAGTATTATTACCGTATCCAGATTTAAAAGTAACTACAGTAACAGCTAAACAAAAAAAGAAACTAGATATCATTTCAGTCTTACCAGACGAAATTGAAGTCTTGCCATGGGCTGGACATTTAGGCGGTAAAATGGTGGATAAGATTTTACCTATTATAGCGTCGAACACGACGACATTGATTTTTACCAATACCAGAGGCCAAGCTGAATTATGGTACCAATTGTTATTGAATGCACAACCAGATTTAGCGGGACTTTTGGCGATTCATCATGGTTCAATTGATAAAAAATTACGTAATTGGATTGAAGATAACATCGCTTCAGGCTATCTAAAAGCTGTAGTTTGTACCTCTTCACTCGATTTGGGTGTTGATTTTAAACCTGTGGATTGTGTGATTCAGATTGGTTCAGTGAAAGGCATTGCCCGTTTTATGCAACGTGCAGGACGAAGTGGACATTCACCTTTTGAGCGCTCAAAAATTTACTTTGTACCGACACATTCCTTAGAATTGGTGGAAGTTTCAGCATTAAAAGAGGCTATTAAAGAGAAGCAAATGGAATCGAGAGTCCCAATGGTGTTGACCTTTGATGTCTTGGTGCAATTCATGGTGACTTTGGCCGTTGGCGAAGGATTTGATGCTAAGAATTTATTTGAGCGAATACAACAGGTTTATGCCTTTCACTATCTGACCGAAGCGGATTGGCAATGGTGTTTGCATTTCATTACAAAAGGCGGAAAGACTTTGAATTCATATGAAGAATTTCATAAAGTGATTCTAGATGAAGACGAGAAACACAAAGTAAAAAGTCGTCGTATTAGTATGTTGCATCGTATGAATATCGGTGCCATTGTGAGTGAAGTTAACTTGAAGGTGAAATATTTTTCAGGTGGTTATATCGGCATGATTGAAGAATTTTTTGTATCAAAACTTAAGCCAGGGGAAAGTTTTATTTTAGCGGGTCGTGTATTAGAACTGGTTCAAATTAAGGATATGACGGTTCTCGTGAGACGCAGCAAAGCTAAAAAAGCGGTGTCACCAAGTTGGTTAGGTGGACGATTACCGCTAACGTCTCATCTTAGTCATTATTTGAGATTAAAATTGTCAGATGCGTTAGAACCTGGGCGTTTAGAAAAAGAATTACGTTTTTTAAATCCTTTGGTAAGCAGGCAAGATGCACATTCTCATATTCCAAAAGCGGATGAGTTTTTGGTTGAACTGATTGAAACTAGAGATGGACATCATTTATTTATGTATCCGTTTGAAGGACGTTTGGTTCATGAAGTCTTTTCAGCATTAATGGCATATCGTATCAGTAAATTAAAGCCTTTGACTTTTACTATAGCAATGAATGATTACGGGTTTGAATTGTTGAGTGACCAACCGATCCCTATTAACGAAGCTAATATTGAAGCCCTTTTAAGCAAAGAAAACCTAATGGACGATGTCATTGCCAGTATCAACGCTTCAGAAATGGCATCTCGAAAATTTAGAGATATTGCCGTAATCGCTGGTTTGGTGGTGCAATCGCAACCAGGAACTCGTAAAACCAGTAAAAGCTTGCAATCCTCGTCAGGTTTGATTTTTAGAGTGCTTGAAGATTATGAGCAGGATAATTTATTATTACGACAAGCTTATACCGAAGTATTTAATCAACAGTTGGAAGAAGCAAGATTACAACAGGCTTTTGAGCGAATTTCTAACAGTAAAATAATAGTACAACGCGCGAATTCTTTTACACCATTGAGTTTTCCGCTTAAGGTTGATAGTTTACGTGGTACCATGAGTAATGAAAATTTAGACAAACGTATTCAGCGTATTAAAGAACAAGCGTTTAAAGTTGATTAGTCATTTTCGACAGAGCGAAGTATGAGCGACGAGAAATCACATAATCTTGGTTTCACAATAATCCTGTGTGATGTCTCGGATGCGTTCGACATGACAGCAGAAGTAATTTCGATAGAGTTAAGAATGAGCGACGAGAAATCTCATGGTTGAAATTTTAAAACTAACAATGATGTGATGACTCACAAGCGTTCGACATGACTAAATTACCTGATTATTCAATGCTTCCCATTTAGGATTAAAATTTGAAATTAGATTATTTTTCTTTTCTCTGCGCCACTTTTTTAATTCCTTTTCTCTATTAATCGCATCTTTGGGGCTTTCAAATCCTTCATAATATATCAGATAGATACAATTGTATTTCCCAGCAAATGATTTTTTAGCATTTTGACTATCAAAATAGTGTTGTTCTAGACGCTTTTGGGTATTGTTAGTCACACCAATGTATAGTGTTGTTCTATATGCATTAGTTACGATGTAGACAAAATGATTGTAAAGCATGGATAAATTTAAAAATAATCTAACAGTCATTTCGAGTAGAGCGAGAAATCACATAATTTTGGTTTTGAATAAACGAGTGAGATGTCTCTCATACGTTCGACAGAGTGAAGAATGAGCGACGAGAAATCACATAACTTTTTTAATGAGCTATTTGTGTGATGTCTCACATGCGTTCGACATGACAATTAGATTGAATATTGTTAAAGAAAATATCACTATTAAAAATGAGGTTTTAACCTTAACCAATCAGCGCGCTATCTATTGGAAAGCTCATGAGGCTTTAATTTTATCTGATGTTCATATTGGTAAAACAGCGCATTTTAGACGTCATGGTATTCCAATGCCAGATGGTATTCTTCAAAAGGATTTAGAACGATTAAAGCAACTAATTAGTTACTTTAAACCTAAGCAATTATTGATTGTTGGTGATTTATTTCATGCTGAAACGAATAGCGATATGGTCACCTTTAAAATTTGGCTAGAGCAATTCGAAGATTTGCGTTTGGTTTTAATAAAAGGGAATCACGATAAACAGTCCAAACGATTAATGGATGATTTAGGAATTGAAGTTATAACGGAAATGAACATTGAACCATTTACCTTAATTCATGAACCTAAAGATAGCAGCTTAGATTTATTTACAATTTCGGGTCATACACATCCAGGTGTATTAATAAAAGGAAAAGGAAGGCAGAACATAAAATTGCCTTGTTATCAAGTTACTTCTAATCAGTTGATTCTACCAGCTTTTAGTTTATTTACTGGGCTAAACACACGTTCTGAGCCTGATGATGCCACGTGTTTTGCATTTACAGAAACTTCTATTTTTAAATTTTAGAGCAGATAATAATTACTTTTTCTTCGTTTTTATTAGTTGTGAAGAATAAGTACATGTTTCCACCATCTTTAATTTTAAGCTTCTTACGAATATCACCTACAGATATTGGAAAGTTTCGCGTCGTCACATTTGCTTTGCTAATCTTTTCTCTTGCGAATACCTTTTTATTGAACGGAACTACTTTTTCAATTTTAAAACGTCGTCCTGGAAAATCGATAAGCGTATTAGACGTATATAAATGCGAGTGTTTATGTAGCTTTGGAATATTTAATTGAGCACTTACAGAATTAAAAGCACCAGCTTTTAATATGGTGGAATTAGGCTCATAGAGATAGGTGAGTGGTTCAGTATATTCGACTAACGCATCATGCTCATCTTCAAACTTAAAGTCAAATTCCTGCTTGTTTTGTTTCGTTAGGTTTATCGTTTTAATTCTGAAATCAGATTTACAATCACGTTTTAAAATCCAAAGCAATTCTTTAACGTCATTATTGACAGCTATAATATGCAGTTCTTTGATTTGTTTTAAATCGGTCCGCGTAGCCTTTATGTCTAATAAAGGCGAAGTTTTAATCATAATATGCTTGGCATACTTTAAGAATAAGCCTTGAAATGTTTTGACATTTGGTGTGCAATCCGATAATAAAAAAACTTTTTTCTTGGTATCATCACGACGCGAAGGGTCAATGTATATCCAATCAAAGGGTTGGTCAATACGTTTTAAAGCTTCAATACCATTTTCGTTTAGACAGTCAATATTTGAAATGTTTAAAGTTTTGTAATTATGCTTTACTAGTTCTGAAAGGTTTTCATTTATTTCGCAATGGGTAACATTTTCTACTTGTTTAGAAAAATAATAAGCATCCACACCAAATCCACCTGTGAGGTCAATTAACGAATTTCCTGATACCAAGTTTGCTTTATATTTAGCAGTAATCTCAGAAGAGGTTTGCTCAATATTTAGCTTGTTTGGATAGTAAATATTTTTAGTATTAAACCAGGTTGGTAGTTTCTTTTCTGAACGTTTTTTAGCTTCAATTTGCTCTATGATTTCTTTGGTAGTTACGTCATCAAAAATAATACCTTTCAACAATAAACTAGTGATGTCTGAATTTAAATTAGAATTTATAAAATTCTGAATTTCAATATGTAATAAAGATGTATTCAACTTAACTCTATAAGTCTTTAGTGAGTTTCTTCACAACTTTGTAGTCAGAAAGAAATTCTTTCAACACCACTTTAATTGCAGTATAGGTAGGTACTGCTACGATCATCCCAACAATTCCAAATAATATTCCCGCAATTATAATAACTAGGAATATTTCTAATGGATGTGATTTGACACTTTTCGAAAAAATAAATGGTTGACTAAAGAAATTGTCTACTAATTGAGCAACGATAAAACCTATCATTACATATGTAGTTTTTGGTAAAATTACCTCACTAAAACTTTCACCAAGATTACTAGACATACTTAAAAGTAACATAAGGAAACCGCTAATTACAGGACCTACATAAGGTACTAAATTTAATAATGCACATAAAAACGCAATAACAATGGCATTATTAATATCAAAAATTAATAAGACGATTGTATAGATTATAAAAAGAATTAGTATCTGGAATATTAGACCTACGAAATACCTAGAAAGTAAATTTTTAATTATTAAAAAAGAGTTTCTGGTTTTTGATTCATTGCCACTTGGAATAAACGTCATAATACCATTTTCAAAAAGATGACTATCTTTTAGAAAGAAAAACGAAATGAATAGTACTGAGAACAGGCCTATGCTAAAACTTCCTAGTCCACTTACCAGATTATTAAGAAACTCTGGGATATAGGTAAAGTCTAATTTAGATAACAATCCTGAATCTTTAATAGACTGTTCTACATCTATATTTTTGAATTCAAAGTAGCTTACGATTTGATTGTATAAATCCTGAACATTACGTTGAAGTTGATCAATATCTAATAAGGCCAAATTATGTCCTTGTTCTGCAACTAAAGGAATAAATAAACCAATTAACCCAATGAATAGTCCTATAAATAATATCATGGTAACTACAACAGCAATAGTGTTATTAAACTTAAGTTTACGTCTTAGGAATATTATGATAGGTCGTCCTATCAGGGATATTACGGCAGCAACGGCAATGTATACGATTACCGCTTGTATCTCATACAGAAAGACTAATATCAGCGCAATGGCTAAAAGTATGCCTACTGCTCTTAAGATTCCGTTTGCAATTATTTTTGAATTCATGGTCTAAATATAGCTAATTTCTAACTTAGGAATTCAGCTGTTTTGTAATTTCGTATAAGGCTATGCTGGCTGCTGTTACCACATTCATACTACTATTGTTACCATACATATCAATATGAACGATGGAGTTACATTTTTTCAGAATGTCTTCTTTAATGCCATAATTTTCATTGCCAATAATTAAGACTACAGGTACATTATTTTTTAAACTAAGGGTATGCAGTGGTTTACTATTTTCTGTTATTTCTAGTGCGATCACATTATGTGACTTTAATTCACCCAGTACAGAATCAACGGATGTTCTAATTTCAAAATGAACGTATTTTTCTGTTGAGCGCGATGTTTTAGTAATGCGTTTTCCGATAGGAATATTTTCTCCACAGAATATCAACTTTTCTACTCCCATAGCATCGGCAATGCGAAATAAACTACCAACATTAGATGCGTGGTATACGTTATCGCACACTATTGTTATCGGATGTTTTTGCTTATTAAAGTTAGAGTTGTAGTGTGTTAATTGCAAGTTTAGAAGCTAAAAGAATTTATTAAATTGAATAATAATTAAAATTAAAATAGAAAAACAAATTAAAAAAAAGACTAAACTAACTATGCCGATTAATAATTTTTCAGGAAATTTTTTTTCAGAGGAATCATAATTGAATAAAAGACCTATTAATTCACAAAGAAATTCAACTACAACTCTCATATAATTGATATTTTTTTAATCTAATTCTCAAAGGCATACTTTACAATATTAGCACCCATTTTAAGTGCTTTTTCCCTAACATCTTCAGGGTCGTTATGTACTTCAGGGTCTTCCCAACCGTCACCTAAATCACTTTCAAAGGTAAAAAGTAGCACTAAACGATCTTCATGAAATATTCCAAATGCTTGTGGAGCTTTACCATCATGTTCGTGAATTTTAGGCAATCCGTTTGGAAAATCGTATGCTGAATTGAAAATCTCGTGATCTTTAGGGATTTCAATTAATTCTTTATTCGGAAAAACTTTTAGTAGCTCTTTAGTAATGTAAGGTTCCATACCATAATTATCATCGATATGAAGAAAACCACCAGAAATAAGGTAATTCCTCAGGTTTCGAGCATCATCTTCACTAAAGAATACATTACCATGACCAGTCATGTGTAATAACGGAAATTGAAATATATCTATGCTACCAGCTTCTACAGTTTGTATATTTTCGTTAATGTTAGTATCAAT
This sequence comes from Winogradskyella sp., assembly GCF_965656915.1. Taxonomy (GTDB): domain Bacteria; phylum Bacteroidota; class Bacteroidia; order Flavobacteriales; family Flavobacteriaceae; genus Winogradskyella. The sequence goes on from NZ_CBFHMI010000036.1 coordinate 23,211, forward strand.
ATTATCATTGCAATATTTCACCAAATTTGGTAATGCAGTTGGGTTACTGTACCAATCACCACCACCTTTGTATTTGAGTATTGCAACATCTTGAGAAAGCAACACCAAAGAGGACATTAAAAAAAATAAAGAAAATAGACTTTTCATAGGTTATTCATTAATAAATGCAACCGAGTGACAAGCAGCAATAGCAGCTGTTTCTGTGCGTAATCGATACTTACCCAAAGTTACAGGAATATACTGATGCTGCAAAGCTATTTCAATTTCTTTAACGCTAAAGTCACCTTCAGGTCCAATTAATATGACACAGTTCTTATGTAATTGTATTTGGGTCTTGAGTGATTTTCTGTCGGTTTCTTCGCAGTGTGCAATAAATTTTTGAGCTTTAAATCGCTGAACAATAAAATCTGAAAATGATATAGCGGGATGTAATTTAGGCAAATAACAAGACAAGGATTGTTTCATTGCGGCCTGAATTATTTTTTCAAAACGATCTGGTTTTATTACTTTTCGTTCGCTGTGGTCGCAAATAATTGGTGTAATTTCTTCAACACCTATTTCGGTAGCCTTTTCTAAAAACCACTCATAGCGGTCGTTCATCTTGGTAGGTGCAACAACTAAATGTAATTTATAGTCTCGTTTTTGTTGTTTTTGTTTTGAAAT
>NZ_CBFHMI010000037.1:0-23856 GCF_965656915.1 Winogradskyella sp.
ATATATTTAATATCTTTTTTACTATCAAACATTTCCATTATTTGGACAATATGTTCATCTTTAAGAATATTAATATTCCCCTCTTTTTTAAAGAAATCTTCACCATTTACATTTATAAATTGAGTTGTATTAACAGTTTTGTTTTTTGAAAGCACCAAAATATCTACAGATATAGAAGTTCCAAAGAAGAGGTTTGGTGCTAAGGAAATAATAGTCTCAACGTAATTATTATCTACCAGATACTTTCTTATTTTTTGTTCTGCCCCACCTCTGTAAAAAATTCCAGGAAAACAAACCAAAGCAGCTCTTCCTTTGCTAGATAAATAGCTTAACGAATGTAATACAAATGCAAAATCTGCTTTAGATTTTGGCGCTAAAACACCTGCAGGTGCAAAACGGTCGTCATTAATCAAAGTAGGGTCATCACTACCTTTCCATTTTACAGAATAAGGCGGATTAGATACAATAGCATCAAATGGTTTGTCGTCGCCTAACTGAGGGTTAATAAGCGTATTACCAAACACTATATGAAACTTATCGTAGTTGATGTTATGTAAAAACATATTCATACGTGCTAAGTTATAGGTGGTATGGTTTATTTCTTGCCCATAGAACCCTTCCTCGATAATATGACTGTCAAAGTGTTTTTTTGCTTGTAAGAGTAAAGAACCTGAACCTGCAGCAGGGTCATAAATTTTATTTACTTTTTCCTGTTTGTGCATTGCTAATTGAGCAATAAGCTTGGAAACACTTTGAGGTGTGAAAAATTCGCCTCCAGACTTACCTGCATTTGCTGCATAATTAGATATAAGAAACTCATAAGCATCACCAAATAAATCGATTTGGTTGTCCTCGAAATTACCAAATTTTAAGCCTTCTACACCTTTTAAAACTGATGCAAGTCGACTATTTTTATTTTCAACAGTATTACCAAGTCGGTTACTTGTGGTATCAAAATCTGCAAATAAACCTTTTATATCTTGCTCTGATGGATAGCCATTTGCAGAACTTTCTATAGCTGTAAATATAGCGGCTAAATCTGTATTTAGGTTTTCGTTATCGTTAGCATTTTTAGCAATGTTAACAAACAATTGACTTGGATAAATAAAATATCCTTTAGTTTTTATGGCATCATCTTTTATTTCAGGTGTAATTACATCATCTTGTAGGTTAGCATAATTTACGCTCTCATCACCAGCTTCAATATAATTGGTAAAATTCTCGCTGATAAAACGGTAGAAAAGTGTACCTAATACAAAGTGTTTAAAGTCCCACCCATCTACAGAGCCACGTACTTCGTTAGCTATTTTCCATATTTGAGCTTGTAATTCGGCTCTTTGGCTTGTGCTTGTCATTTTTATATGCTGTTGTTAATTTTCAATTAAAAGGTCACTTACCTTTATATTTAATATTTCCGCTATTTGATAAAGTACTTCCAAACTTGGTTGCTTACGATTTTGCACGTAGCCATTAACTGTATTGAAACTCTTACCTAATTGCTCTGCAAGCCATACTTGCTTAACTCCTCGTTCTTCGAGGACTTCTTTAATCCGGTTCATAGGGAATTATTTTGAATGTTAAATATAGTATTTACTTTGTATTAACACATCGTATTACGTTATATTTTTATAATAAGACTAAAACGAATTAATAAACCCAAATAACCCAATGGTTTGTTTAGGTTTTACTGGGTTAGTTTTTACTGTAACCATATTGAAGGTTAAAGTGTTCTAAATATGTATCGATAATTTCGTATTCACCATCTTTTGACGATAAAAAATAAGGAAGGATTTTACTTATTGATAAATTGCCTTTTAATAAGTCATCTGCATAAGCTGTAAATGAATGCGTGATTTGTAATTCATTTCTATACTTTAATGCTGTTTTTAATTGCTGTTTTATTCTTTTTGTGACTACCAATTTAGTTTTACTTTTTGCTCTTGAATAATCATCATCTTTATTATACATTTCAATTCTTTTGTTGTAAATCCTTTGTAATTCATCAACCATTTGTTCAACATAATCATTCTCATCAACAATTTTTTGTTCAATGTATTTTAGTTTATTAACTGCTATTGAATCGAATGCAAAGAATTTGTTTAAAGACGGTCTGTGTTCTTCTTCAAAATACTTTTCAAGATATTCACAAAGAAATTCTATTTCATAATTTTTTAAAGCACGGAATAAATCAATATCATTAAATTTCAGCGCCGTTGGTGAAATATTTTTTTGATATTTAAGAGAAGCTAAATAATCATTAAAAAAAGAGAGAACATCTTCCCCTTCAGATTCGCTGTTATATTTTTCTTTTTTATTTACTTCTTCTTTATTATTCTTTATATTATTCTTTTGTAGGTAGTTGTCAACTAAAGGGATAAAGAAATCAGACAAATGCTTACTAAAATCAGAAGATAGTTGACCGTTATTAGACAACTGATATATTTTAGGTATTAAATCAACTATTTTAGGGTAGTGAACAGTAAAAAACTTTACTCTTGGCATCCCTTTAATTTCTGTTGATATAATACCAAGGTCTTTGAATCTTCTAATTATAGAATTTAAAGAGTGTTTTTTAATTCCTGTTTCTTGTCTGATAGTTTCTGAACTATGAAAGAACTCTTTTTGTTTTTTAAAAGCCATTCCTTTAACTACTATATACTCAAAAAAAACAACCTCTTCACAATTGAAGAAGTCATAATTGTATCGGTTTAGTTTTAATATATTAATGGCTAAAGGATGCTTATCCTTCTTTTTTAATTTTTGCATCTGACCTACTGAATTAAATTTATTATTACTGTTTATTCACATTATGATTTCTAAATACGCTACCGCAATTTGCATATATTATATACCAACGTCCACTAGCTAATTGATACATCTGAATATTAGTACAGATGACTTATGCCCACTTATGCCCATAAGAACCCTTATACCTATGCATATATTTATTATAGTAGATAAATATCACTTTTTCTACTAAAAATATAACACAAATAAGCAAGAGGGTCGCAAAAACCGCTCGTTTTAGCACTCGTTTTTCCGCTATGCATCGGTGTTAGCTATCGACAAAACTCATAATGAGTAAATACATGCATTTTTTGGCGTGGGTTGACGGTTCTTGTGGCGGATGCTCTCTCGTAATTTTGCTTCTGCGAAAATTGAGGTGTATTAGCATCGGCAATCATTGCCCACTTTCACTAACTTCGAGTACTGTACTACAAACCAGCAGTTGCATCTCGCCTCATGCTGTAAGTTCGTATGTCGTTTGAGTTAAGGTCTAACCATTAAAAACACCTTTGTTTGTTCAAGACAATATTTGGGCAATTATTATGCGCTTTTGTTTTGGGTTAAAATTCTAACTACATCGTCATACTCATAGTACATTGTTTTACCCATTTTGGTAAAGGGTAGTGTACCATTGATTCGTAAATTCTGCAACGTACCTGCTGAAATATTTAATAGCTCACGTACGTCTGCTGATTTTAACCACTTTTTTTGCTCGTTTTGGCTTCCTAAAATTGTCTTCAGTTCTGTAATGATTTCCTGTTTTAGAGTCTTTAAATCATCCTTTGTAATTACTTCAAATGTCATTCTATATTAAAACGTATTAAAAGGTGTAAACACCTGATTTATATTGTGTTAATTTACGATATTTTGACCTTTACATAAAACAAACTTATTAACAGTTATAAACAAAAAAGACACTCTATTAAAAGCGTAAACCCTTGAATTAACAAGGGTTTTGAGCGGTTTTAAGAAATTTGTTTAACGTTATTGTGTGTAAGTGTTAATTGGCTATTCTCTTGGAAGCGTCAATATTACTTTTGTCTGCAAATTTTTGTTTTAAAATTGCCATATCATCACTCACTTTTCTATCCAATATTTTAGCATAATGTTGAGTCGTTTTTAATGATTTATGACCTAACATTTTGCTTACGGATTCCATTGGCACACCATTAGACAATGTTACCGTAGTTGCAAAGGTATGACGAGCTAAATGTGTGGTTAAGTTTTTATTAATACCACACAAGTCTGCTATCTCTTTTAAATACGCATTAGACTTTTGATTGCTCAATACAGGAAGTAATACACCCTTTGTTGCTGCTTCTGGATGGTTCTCGTATTTCTTTATAATCTCTAAAGCTGTAGGAAGTAGTGGAATATTACTGCGTGTATCGGTTTTAGTACGCTTTGTCTTTATCCACTTATCGCCATCAATACCAAATACCAAATTATCTTTTGACAGCTTCTTAACGTCGCTATACGCTAAACCAGTAAAGCAACAGAATATAAAAATGTCTCTTACTTGCTCTAAACGATTGGTGTGCAATTCTTTTTCGAGCATTGTTTGTATTTCTTCTTCTGAAAGGAATTGACGTTCCACTTCTTTTAAGCGGACTTTATAATTAAGAAATGGGTCTTTTTTAATCCAATCATTCGCTATTGCAATGCGTACAATCTTTTTAAAGTTCTTGATATACTTGATTGTACTGTTATGTCCGCAGTTTCTAACGGTTTTTAAATAGAACTCAAAATCTGTGATATACTTGTGGTCAATTCTGTTTACAGGTATATCACTTACATTGTATTGATGTTGCATAAACTCTTGTAGATGCTTACACACCGTTTTATAGCGTTCTAAAGTTCCTGCTGAAAACTCTCTACCTACCAATTTTTCAACTTGCTTGTTGTGATTATTAAAGATGGTTATGAGTGTTCTTTGTTTTTCTTCAACGCCTAAAAACTTGTTTTTAAGGGTTTCGGTTGTAACCTCTTTGTTATCTTGAATTAAGTCTCTTTGGCTTTGATATACTTTTGTAGTAAGTGAATCTAAATAGGCATTTAGCTCTCGTATATCTTCTGTTCTTCCAATAGCTTTATTAGCTTCAACGCTCCATTTCTCAATCTCAATGGTACGTTTTGTACTAATCTCTGTACGCTTACCATCTATGGTAATACGTAGATAAATAGGGCAATTGCCCTGTGCATCTACTTTACTCTTTTTTAAGTAGAATAATAATCCAAATGTTTTGTTCATTCTGGTGACCTTTAATTATACATTAATTTACGAAATATCGAGGTCTTTTAATTGATTTATATCGCTGATTTATAAACAGTTATAAACAATTAGGTGACCTAATTAAGGTTATAAAAAGGTCACCTAATAGGTCACCAACAGAATGGTTTTTAATACATATTTTGATGTTTTGGGTAAAATAAAAAGTCCCATAAACATTGAGTTTACAGGACTTTCGTCGATTTTGAATAAATCTTGGCGGAGAAAGAGGGATTCGAACCCCCGGAGGTGTGACCCTCGCTGGTTTTCAAGACCAGTGCATTCGACCGCTCTGCCATTTCTCCAATAGCGGATGCAAATATAGAATCCTTTTTGTTGTAGCCAAAAGGATTTATAGTTTTTTTATTAATTATAAAATTAGTAACATTTAAGAATGCATTGTATTTTCGGCACAATAAATGTTATGAATAACGTTATTATCTAAAGTCAATTTTTATGAAACATTACTTTTTATCATTCGCATTATTAATTTGTTGCTTAAGTTTTGGTCAAAACAATACCATTCCAGCTGGTGAGAAACTTGTGTATACAGCATCGTATAATATGTCTGGTATTCTAACAGATATTGCCCAAGTAAAAATGGAAACTAGCGAGGTTAAAACATCTAAAAATACCTTACTTAGATTAAAATGTACAGCAGCTACTTATAAAAAATGGGATAACTTTTTTAAAATCAGAGATTTATATGAAAGCTATGTTAATCCAAATACTTTAGTTCCTTATCTCTACAAACGCGATATCAGTGAAGGAGGTTATTATAAGTTTATGCAATATAAATACAACCATAAAACCAAACTTGTAAAAAGCCTCAAACGAAAAAGACGTAAAGATGGTGTCAAGTGGGACGAAAATAACACTGTAAAAATAGGTGCCAATACTAAAGACTTAGTAAGTACGCTCTATAACATTCGTAATCTAGATATTTATAAAGCAAAACCTGGCGACTCTCAAGATTTCACTGTTTTATTCGATAATAAAGAAACAGTAATTACGGTAAAGTACATCAGTAAAGAAACTATTTCAACCAATATAGGTAAGAAAGAATGTTATAAACTAGCAATTGCAATTAAAGGCAGCGATATTTTAAAGGGTACGAATGCCAACTTAATTTGGCTTACTGCAGACGAAAATAAGATACTTGTATTTGCAAAATTTAAAATTCCGGTTGGTAATGGTGAATTAAAAATTGTATCTGCAACAGGACTTAAAAGTTAGCATTATGAAAAAACTATTTATCATTCTAGGTTTTATTTCTGCTATTTTAGCAGTAGTATTAGCTGTTACTCCACTTTCAAATTTAGCGATATTCCCAATTGCTATTGCATTTATAAGCGGATTGGTGATTGTTTTTATTTCTAAAAAGCAACAAAAAAAATCTAAGTCAATTCAATATATTTTTCTTTTATTAATCATTGCTCTAGTTCTTACAATCTATAAAGATGTGTTTAATACCACAGAGGTTGGAGATACGGAACAATTAGATCAAAGAGTAGAAGAAAACTTAGAAGACTCAAAAGAATTACTCGAAGGTATAGACATGAATGAATAATTTTCTTGAAAATTCATTTAAAGTTGAAGAAAGCATATCATTCATTTAACTTATTTTAGCAAAAATTTGAAGTTTTAAATGAAGGTAATAATTGCATCTGCACTTCTTTTGGTCGGTTCTTGTGCCACACTTAGGCATAGCGAAAAAATTGTAAATCTTAAAGAAAGTATTAAATACGAAAATGAAGCCATTGTCTCAGAATATTTAAGTACTATTAATACTTCAGATTTAAAAATACATGTCGAAGAAGTTGCTTCAGACAAATACAATGGCAGAAAAACTGGTGAAGATGGACATAATAAAGTATGCGATTATATAAGAACTTATTATCAAAGTCAAAATATTTTTGCCCCAAAGTCTCATCCTAATTACTACCAAAAAGTTCCAAAAGAAGTATTACCAGATAACTTAAATGATTCTCAAAATATAATTGCCTATATAGAAGGAAGAGAATTCCCAAATGAATATATATATATTGCTGCACACTCGGATCATGAAGGTATTATAAATGGTGAAATATATAATGGTGCAGATGATAATGGATCAGGTACTGCTGCAGTTTTAGAGATGGCTGAGGCTTTTAGTAAAGCTAAACGAGAAGGAAATGGTCCAAAAAGAAGCATTGTGTTTTTACACGTCACAGCTGAAGAAGTTGGTCTTTACGGATCTAAATACTATACTAACAATCCTGTTTTTCCTTTAGAAAATACTATTGCTACCTTAAATATAGATATGATTGGTCGTGTAGATACAAGACATGAAGAAGATGACAAATACATTTATGTTATTGGAGCTGATCGAATGAGTACAGAACTGCATTACATCACAGAAAAAGCAAATAAAACATTTACCAATTTAGAATTAGATTATACGTTTAATGACTCAGGAGATGTTAATCGTTACTATTATCGTTCTGATCATTATAACTTTGCTCTTAAAGGTGTGCCTGTGATTTTCTTTTTTAACGGTGAACATGAAGATTACACACAACCTACAGATACTGCAGAAAAAATTAATTATTCTTTACTTGCTCAACGAACAAAACTAATTTTCTCCACAGCCTGGTATTTAGCAAACTCGCAAAAACGACTAAGTGTAAAAATAATCTGATGTTAAAGTTTGTTAAAAGAAATTTAGAGCAAACTCAAGGCCTTTATTATTTCGTAATTTGAAGCGCTAATTAACTAATGGTGAGCGAATTCTTACTATAAATTTATTAATTCATGAAAAAACTACTTTATATTTTTTGCGCTACATCTTTAATAATGGGCTGTGGCTCATCATCAAAAAGTACTTTACCCGCTGTAAAAGCTCCAGAAGTTGAGACAGTAAATTCACAACAATATGCAGCTACAATTACTTCTGAAGAATTAGAGACAATGCTGTATAAATATGCTTCTGATGAGTTTGAAGGACGTGAAACCGGTAAAAAAGGACAAAAAATAGCAGTAGAATATTTGAAGGCATTATATGTGGAGATGGGTATTTCTAGCCCATTTGGTGGAGATGACTATTTTCAAGAGGTACCACTAGAAAAACAAAGTATTTCTGAAGCAGAAATTTCTGTAAATTGTAAAAACTTTGAAAGTTTTAAAGATCATGTAGTTTTAAGAGCTTCTGGAAGTAGTGAAATGTCAATTAATGAGATGGTTTATGTTGGTTATGGAATTGATGATGATAAATATTCAGATTATGAAGGTATTGACGTTAAAGGAAAGATTATTTTAGCAAAAGCTGGAGAACCTAAAGATGCAGATGGTAATTATGTGACTTCAGGTACTTTTGAAGATACTAAATGGACCAATGGTCGCCAATCATTATCCAGTAAGAGAGACGCGGCTAACGATAATGGAGCTGCAGGATTGTTATATATGGATGATAGTTTATTTGCCATGTATGCACCTTATTTTCAAAGGCAAGCGTCATCAGGTGGGTCTGGTCGACTTTCATTAAAAAGTAATGAAAAAGAGATGATGATGCTTATGGTAAGTGAGAACTTAGGAAAAGCGTTGCATAGTGAAATAACTGAAGATAATTCAGCTAAAACTATAAACACAGAACTAAGCTTAGCTATTGAAAATAAGTCAGAAAACGTTTTATCAGAAAATGTACTAGCATACATCGAAGGCTCTGAAAAACCAGATGAAATTATAGTCATATCTGCACATCTAGATCATGAAGGTATTAAAGATGGTGAAGTTTATAATGGTGCAGATGATGATGGTTCTGGTACTATTGCTATTATAGAAATTGCGGAAGCATTTAAAATGGCAGAAAAAGCTGGTCATGGCCCGAAGCGAAGTATTCTATTTTTACATGTAACTGGCGAAGAAAAAGGGTTACTTGGTTCTAGACACTACACTGACAATGACCCTGTATTTCCACTAGAAAATACAGTTGCAAATCTAAATATTGATATGATCGGCAGAATTGATCCTAAAAGAACAGAAGGAGAAAGAAATTACGTTTATCTTATAGGTAGTGATAAGTTGAGTACAGATCTACATAATATTTCAGAAGAAGTAAATTCAAAATATACTAACGTAGAACTTGATTATACCTACAATGACAAAAACGATCCGAATCGTTTTTACTACAGATCAGATCATTATAATTTTGCTAAGAACAATATTCCAGTAATATTCTATTTTAATGGGACTCACGATGATTATCACAGACCATCAGATACACCTGATAAGATCGAGTATGACCTGTTAGAGAACAGAGCTCGTTTAGTTTTCCATACCGCTTGGGAAGTAGCTAATAGAGATGAAAGAATAGTAGTTGATAAAGCCACAGAATAAGGTTTAGTGAACTTCACAAAAAAAGCCTTTCAAATTTGAAAGGCTTTATTTTTGGGTGGAAGATGGGACTCGAACCCACGACATCTGGTACCACAAACCAGCGCTCTAACCAACTGAGCTACAACCACCATTTTAATTAGGACTGCAAATGTAAAATATTTACATTTTTCTACAAAGTGTTTTTTAGCTTATTTTAAATCAAAAAGACTATTAACAGCAGGATATCTTTCAACCGTAAATCCTTCAGCAAATTCAACACCAATTAAACGACCTAAATTGAGTGCGCGATACTTTATACTATCGGTAAAATTCTTACTGGAAATAGGTGTTTCTGGCTCATCACTTTTAGGATCAAAAAACTGTGTTCTGTACGCCATAACAGATTCCATTTTCTTATCCATAAACCCTGTAACATCAACAACTACATCAGGTTCTATATCTTTCCACTGACTATAGTGGTAAACGGCTTTAGGACGCCATGCATCTTGTATAGACTTGTCATCTTTATAAACTGTTTCAATTTTTCTAAGCCCACTTAAAAAACAAGAATCACTTACTAAAGCACTACCCTTTCCATGATCAATGTGCCTATCTTCAATAGCATTACATAACACTATTTCTGGTTTATAATATCGAATCATTTTTATCAGCTCCAATTGATGGTCTTTATCATTAATAAAAAAACCATCGGCAAATCTCATATTTACTCTAGTTTTTACACCTAATATTTTACCAGAATTAAAGGCTTCTTCATCTCGAATTTCTGCATTGCCTCGTGTCCCTAATTCACCTCTGGTAAGATCTATAATACCAACTTTTTTTCCGTTTACAACCTCTTTAGCTATTGTAGCTCCGCAACCTAATTCTACATCATCTGGATGTGCTCCAATGGCTAATATGTCTAATTTCATACGTTTTTTCGTTTTCTTGAATGTCAAAAATATTAAAAAGAAGATAGAAGTCAGCTATCTTTTTATTACGCAAACGGTTTCGATTGATAAAACATGCATTATATTTTAAAAATACTCACTAAAATTGAAAAATTCGAAAATCAACAAAAGCATGACATTCGTCATAATTTTTGGCTCTTATTGCCAGTAACTTTACAGTATAATTACAGACAGTAGTCATTATGAGCTTAATGCTAGCCATTTTAATAATCACCATCGCCTTATTTATATGGGGAAAATTTACGCCAGACATTATAGCTCTAATTTCTATGCTCAGCTTATTTCTTTTTGGTATTCTATCACTAAGTGAAACTTTAAGCGGGTTTAGTAACTCTACTGTGATTATGATTGCTGCCCTATTTATTATAGGAGAAGGGCTGTCTCAAACTGGTTGGACTGCTTTAGCAGGCCAAAAATTCATAAAAATAGCAGGAAAAAGTACAACTAAGCTTCTATTAATTACCACCGTGGGATCTGGTTTACTATCTGGTGTAGTAAGCAATACAGGTACCGTTGCAACGCTTATGCCTGTAACCATTTCATCTGCATGGAGTATTGGTACTTTACCATCAAAATTACTAATGCCTGTTGCTTTTGGGTCTAATACTGGTGGCTTACTAACACTTACAGGTACACCACCAAATATTATTGTAAATAATACAATGTTAGAGAGTGGACTAGAAGGATTTTCATTTTTTGAGTTTGCTTTAATTGGTCTACCACTGTTATTAATCGCACTACTCTATTTTAGATATGTTGGCTATAAATTACTTCCAAATAATAAAACCAACAATAAACCTGTTGATATCAGTACTACTTTACACAAATGGATTGAAGCTTATAAAGTAGATGATGACTACTACAGACTGAGAATAAGATCAGTATCGCCATTACTTAATACTAAACTAGGAGAATGGGATTTTGAAAACACGCATAAGGTGTCTATAATAAGAATAAAACGAAGACATCCAAATGTACTAAAAGGAAACAATCCTTTCATTGAGTTTCCTACAAACAGTACTGAATTCTTGTATCATGATATAATTACAGTAAAAGGAGATACTGAGGCAATTAATGCTATAATGATAAAATTTAGATTAGGCCTTTTACCATTAGAACCAATTAAAGATGAATTAAAAAACAATCTTATTAATCAAGAGGTTGGTATGGCAGAAGTCTTGGTTACGCCAAAGTCTGTTCTTGTAGGTCGTAAAATACGACTAGGTAATTTCTTTAAAAGATTTGGTGTACAACTAATGGCTGCCTCTAGAAATAATATTCCATTTACAGAAAGAGAAATTACAGTAAAAGCCGGAGATGCATTTTTAATAAGAGGTATCTGGAGTGATATAGAACAATTAAAACAACATCACGAAAACTTAGTGATTTGCGGTAGTCCCGAAGGGATGGCTAAGACCGTAACCAACATTACCTATAAATCTTATATCGCCATCTTTGCTCTAATTCTAATGATTGTATTATTAGTATTTAAATTAGTACCAGGTGCGATTGCGGCCTTAATTTCTGCTGGTATTGTTTTAATTTCAGGCTGTATACCTATAAGCAAGGCATATAAAGGAATTAGCTGGATAAGTGTAATAATGATTGCAGCAATGATACCAATGGGTTTAGCATTACAAAAAACTGGTACGGCAAAGCTAATTGCAAATGGCCTAGTTGAATCTTTAGGTAGTGTGCATCCTATAGCATTATTAGCTGGTGTATTTTTATTGACTACTGGTTTTAGTCAGGTTATAAATAATTCGGCTACAGCAGTTTTAATGGCGCCAATTGTAATAATTGCAGCCAATACATTAAATCTTTCAGCAGCACCCTTTATGATTGCAGTTGCGATTAGCGCTTCTACAGCGTTCCTTACACCTGTAGGGACAACCACTAATGCTATGGTAATGGCTGGCGGTGGTTATAAATTCACTGATTACTTAAAGGTAGGTGCTCCCTTGCTTCTACTTTTCTTAATAACAACATTAATATTAGTGCCAATTATTTGGCCATTTTAAACTTTAAACTCATGGAAACATTATTAAAAGAACCGATTATGAAAACAAGAGATCTTACAAATTACGGCATTAAAGATGCCCAAGCGCACTGGAATTTATCTCCAGAAAAATTACAAGCCATGACCGTTGAAAAAGGAATGGGTAGTGAAACTGCTAATGGTACATTAGCCATTAATACTGGTAAATTTACCGGGCGTTCTCCTCAAGACCGTTTCTTAGTTAAGGATGATTATACTAAGGACCGAGTTTGGTGGGGGAAAACCAATAAAGGGATTTCACCAGATAACTTTGACTATTTACAAGGAGAAATAGAAAACTATTTAAGTGGAAAAGAAATTTATGTTAGAGATGGCTACGTTTGTGCTGATCCTAAATACAAAATGAATGTTAGAACTATAACAGAATATCCTTGGTCAAATATGTTTATTTACAACATGTTCTTAAGACCTGAAGCTTCTGAATTAGAAAATTTTGAAGAAGAATGGTTGGTCTTATGTGCACCAGGTTACGAGTGTCCAGAACCAGCTAAATATGGTATTAGACAAGGTAACTTTTCAATTTTAAACTTTACTAAAAAAATTGCACTCGTTGGTGGATCTGCTTATACAGGTGAAATGAAAAAGGGAATTTTCTCTGCTTTAAATATGATTTTACCAGTTGATAAAAATGTATTACCAATGCACTGTTCTGCTAACGTAGGCGAAGAGGGAGATACAGCTATTTTCTTTGGGCTATCTGGTACTGGTAAAACAACATTGTCCGCTGATCCGGATCGTAAACTAATTGGTGATGACGAACATGGTTGGACAGCAGAAAACAGAATTTTCAATTTTGAAGGTGGCTGTTATGCAAAAGTTATTGACCTAGCTGAAGAAAAGGAACCAGACATCTTTAGAGCTATTAAGCCAGGTGCTATTTTAGAAAATGTGGTTTTTAAGGATAATAATGAAGTAGATTATATGGATAGTAGTATTACACAAAATACGCGTGTGAGTTATCCTATTTATCATATTGATAATATCCAACAGCCATCTTATGCAGATAATCCTAAGAATATTTTCTTCTTAACCTGTGATGCCTTTGGTGTATTGCCTCCAGTATCAAAATTAACACCAGGACAAGCAGCTTACCACTTTATTTCTGGTTATACAGCAAAAGTTGCTGGTACAGAAGCTGGCATTACTGAACCCGTACCATCATTCTCAGCATGTTTTGGTGAACCTTTTATGCCATTACACCCAACAAAATATGCAGAAATGCTAAGTAAAAAAATGCAAGAAGCAGGTGTTAACGTTTGGTTACTAAACACTGGCTGGAGTGGCGGACCTTATGGTGTTGGTTCTCGTATTAAATTAAAATATACAAGAGCAATGATTACTGCGATTCTTAATGGCGATTTAGATAGCGTAGATTATGAGCAACATCCAATATTTGGGTTAAATATGCCAAAGTATATTCCTAATGTACCAACAGAAATATTAGACCCAATGAATACCTGGTTACAAAAAGGAGCTTATGTAAGTAAAGCTATTCAGTTGGCACACTCTTTCCACTTGAATTTTGAAAAATTTGCAAGTGAGGCTTCCGAACAAATTATAGAAGGAGGTCCATTAATTGATGAACACCATCACTTAAACGACCATGTATAATAATTCCATGACTGAAAAGAGCCCAGAAATGGGCTTTTTTTTATTTGTATACCTACAATATGAAAATTGCATTTTACCTACTACTAATCACCTTGTTTTTTCAAACACATTTGTACGCTCAAAATACTGGAGAAAATCAATTTGGTGCCTGGTACGAGATTACATCATCTAATAAAATAACTAAAAAACTTAGTATAAGCGCTTCATTTACCAATTGGGATTATGAGTTACCTGCAGATAAAGAACATCTACTTTTAGGTATTGTAGGTTTAAATTATCATTTTAGCAATAACGTTATTTTTGGTGCTAGCTATGCCCTTGGAGACATTGATTCCTCTTTTGATGTTAATAATATACCTCATACCAAAGAAAATAGAATTATTGAGCAATTAATATTGTTACACAATTTAGATAAAATTGATTTTTCCCATAGATTTAGATTAGAGCAGCGATTTCTAGAATTCCCAACGGAAAATGTACTTAAACACAGAATACGCTATAGATTTAAGCTTAAATTCTCTTTAAATAGAACCATCTTCATATCTACATATGATGAAATCCATTTTAACTTAAATGAATTTGATTTTCAGCAAAATAGAGCTTTCGCTGGTCTTGGCATTAAGATCAATAAAAACATCAATATAGTATTCGGTTACGTTAGACATTCGTTTAAGACTAAGAGCTTTAACCGTCTATCTCTGCAATTAAACTTAAAATTCGATTTTAGAGCAACTAATAATTAGGTTACTTATTTTCTAAAGCCTGTTCTATATCATGCTTTAAATCTCTAATTTCCTCTATACCTACTGAAAACCTTATCAATTGATCACTGATTCCTATTCTATCTCTTTCATCCTGAGTTAATAAGGAATGTGATGTTAAATGTGGTGACAGCATAGTACTTTCAATACCGGCTAAACTCATAGACGATTTTATAAGCTTTAATTGCTTCTGAAATTGGTAAGAATCCAAATCATCAGTTAACTCAAAAGATAGCATAGCACCAAAACCCTTCATTTGAGATTTGGCCAATTTATACTCAGGATGTGATTTAAGTCCAGGATAATAGACTTTAGAAACCTTAGGATGTTTATCTAGCCATTTTGCCATTTTCATGGCATTTTTGGTCTGTGCTTTTACACGAAGCCCCAAAGTTTTCATACTTCGTTCTAACATCCAAACGGTCATATCACTGAGACTTCCACCGAGGTTTTTACCAACATTCCATATACGTTCTATATGTGCTTCAGTGCTTGCAACCGCTCCTGCACAAATATCACTATGTCCTCCAAAATATTTTGTTGCAGAATGCATTACCATATCTATACCTAAATCTATAGGGTTTTGATTTACAGAAGAAGCGAAAGTATTGTCTATAGATGTTATAATGCCTCTAGACTTACCCAAATTAGCAATAGCTTTGATATCTGTTATTGTCAATAACGGGTTTGACGGAGTCTCTATATGAATCAATTTTGTATTAGGCTTTATGGCTTTTTCAAAATCAACTACAGAGTAGCCATTTGTAAATGTGTATTCTATACCATATTTTGGAAATTCTTCTTTAATAAAATTCACCGTACCTCCATATAAAGTATTTTGTACAACTAAATGGTCACCTTTTTCCAAAAAAGCTAAAAACATAGTGCTAATGGCTGCCATACCTGAGCCAAATATTAAAGCAGATTCAGTATTTTCTAAAGCAGCAATTTTTTTTGCTAAGTACTCTTGATTCGGTGTATTAAAATAACGTGGATAACGTTTTACATCAACATCTAAAAATTCATAAGATGAACTTAAATACATTGGGGAAACTGCACCTTTAAATTGTTCATCTTTAATCTCACCAACGTGCGTACAAATGGTATTTAATCCTAATTTTTTCATAGAGTAAAAATATGAAATTAGCACATAAAAATTCTAGTATAATATCTAATTCTTATTTAAAAAATACATGACTATAACATGCGGTATTGTTATAGCGGCGAGAAATGCAAAAAATAGAGTTATAAACTGTATCTGAAAATAGGTTGTCGCATAATACAGTATTAATAATCCTAATACTGATATAAGCCAATAGACAAATGATGATTTTATATATTTTATCAAATTAGCTTTATTAGTCGTTCCATATAAGGCTTTAATCTGATCCATTAAACTCGGTATAGAATGCCATACTATAAAATAAATCGCAAATGCCCATAATAGCCCAGCCAATTTAAAAAGTATGGCAAACAATAAGATTAAAAATACTTCTTGAAAGTGATTAACCTCTATTTTTAGATTCTTAAAATTTAGAACATAAAATAAAATGGTTAAAATCATACCAGCTACCATAAACCAAAAGAAATGCGACTCAGCTAGCGTATACCCTGTAAGTTCGCTTATAATTAATGAAGTGTTTTCAGAATTAAAATAAAAAAGTAATCCAAAAATCAATACACCATAACTAAAGAAAAGAAGGTTACTTACAGAGCTTTGTTTTATTATCTGATTATGAAAATGCTGCTCTCCAAAATGATAACAGCTTACAGTTACAAAAAACAGTAAAGCTATTGTTGGATATAAAACGAATGCAATTACGGTGATTAATACAACCACTATATAAAAAACTAAATACTTATTAGTTGGTTTGTTTTTGGTTGTTAATACTTTAATAAGTGAAATATCATTTGAACCATGTACTATTCCTATGGTTAATATAAAAAAGTAAGATAAATACTCTTCATAAGTAGATCCAATCTGAATTGTTAACCAAAAAAGAAAAACGGTTAATATTAGGTTAAATAGAGGGTATTTCATACTACAAAAGTACAAATATTGAGTTTTGTTTATGTTTTTTATGAAAATTTTAAACATTTTTTGTTTAATTTTTTATAAATTTGCTTAAACAAAAAATATATAAGATGAAATTACTAACCATTTTTTTAGCAGAAGTAAGCCAAATGGCTACTGATGATTACGTAGGCTTCACATTCTTTGTAGGATGTATGGCTATGATGGCCGCTTCGGCCTTTTTCTTTTTATCAATGAATTCATTTGATAAAAAATGGAGAACTTCTATTTTAGTTTCTGGACTAATAACTTTTATTGCAGCGGTTCACTATTGGTACATGAGAGACTATTGGGCTTCTTTCGCAGAATCACCAACGTTCTTTAGGTATGTGGATTGGGTATTAACAGTACCGTTGATGTGTGTTGAATTTTATTTAATACTTAAAGTAGCTGGAGCCAAAAAAACATTAATGTGGAAATTGATTGCACTATCAGTTGTAATGCTTGTAACAGGTTACTTTGGCGAAGCAGTTTACACTACTGGATCAGGTCCTGCACTATGGGGTTTAATTTCAGGATTAGCATACTTTGCTATTGTTTACATGATTTGGTTTGGAGAAGCAAAAAAATTGGCAGAAAAAGCTGGCGGAGCGGTTTTAAAGGCACACAAAACTTTATGTTGGTTTGTGCTAGTAGGATGGGCAATTTATCCTCTTGGTTATATGGCAGGAACAGAAGGTTGGTACGACGGTGTTGCAAACTTAGGATTGAACATGGATGTTATCTATAACTTCGGTGATGCTGTAAACAAGATTGGATTTGGATTAGTAATTTATGGTTTAGCTGTTGCAGCAACATCTAAAGCTGAAGCATAAGCTTATACTCAAGAATAATTTTAATTAAAACCTCTCGTTTCGAGAGGTTTTTTTATACCTTAATAGTTTTCCAATTGCCTTTTTTAAACCAGTAGACACCAATTAATGTTATTAAAATTTCTGCTAATGTAATCGCTAGAAATACACCTATTGGTCCAATATCAAAAGTTAATGCCGTCAAATAAGCGAATGGTAATTGAAATAACCAAAAACAAATAAAATTAATCCAAGTTGGAGTTTTTGTGTCACCAGATCCATTAAAAGCATTAATTATTACCATACCATAGCCATAAAAGACATAACCAGCCGCCATTATTCTAAGGCATAGGGCTCCATTGTCAATCACCTCAGGCTCTTGTGTAAACCATTCTATAATTTCTGGTGCAAAAATTAAGTAAACTATAGACACAAGTCCCATAAAAATAGCACTGTATTTACCTGTTTTCCAAACAGAGTCTTCAGCCCTACTTGGTTTATGAGCTCCTAAATTTTGCTCTACTAATGTAGCCGCAGCGTTACTCATTCCCCAAGCAGGCATTAGGGTAAACATCATAACGCGTATTGAAATTGTGTAACCTGCCAGGACTTCACTACCAAATTCACTCATAATTCTCATTAAGAACACCCAAGATGATGTACCAATTAAAAATTGTCCAATGCCTCCCAAAGAAACCCTAATTAAGTTTAACATTACAACAACACGTAAAACAAGATCTTTTACGGTTACTTTAATTTTACTCCAACCAAAGAATAACACTAAAATTTGAAATATAACTGCCGTCCCTCTTCCAATAGTAGTTGCTATTGCCGCACCTTTGACTCCATAAGCAGGTATTGGTCCAAATCCAAAAATAAATATCGGATCTAAGATAATATTCAAACCGTTAGACAACACCAATGCCCACATGGCTATAGATGCATCTCCTGCTCCTCTAAAAATAGCATTGATTAAGAATAACAACATAATGGTTACATTTCCACCAAGTAAAACCTGAGTATAACCATAACCCTCTGCAATCAATTCTTGCTCTCCACCCATAAATTGGAGAATTTTCTTAGGATAAAAAACACCAACAGAACTAATGATTGCAGCAACAAATATTCCTAAAAAAATAACCTGCACAACTGCTTGTGAAGCTCCTTCTCTATCCTTTTCTCCAATTCGTCTTGCGACTATCACTGTGGCAGCCATACTCAAACCAATAGCAACGGCATATACTAATGTTATAACAGATTCTGTAAGCCCAATTGTTGCAACAGCATTGACACTAACTTGCGATACATAAAATATATCAACAATTGCAAAAATAGATTCCATTAGCATCTCCAGGATCATAGGTATAGAAAGCATAAAAACAGCTCTTCGAATACTGCCTAATGTAAAATCTTGTTCCTACCAGAAACCGCTATTCTTAAGTATTTAAAAAATTGAGATGGTGTAATCTTTTTAATAGACATAATCAGCGCATAACATGAATAAACGGAATTAAAAAATATATGTCCAGATAGAAAACTTACGCTTGATTATTATAGGTATTTAAAAATTACAAGCAGAATATACGGAGGCGAATAACTCCTAGTTATTCTTTTCAATTTTATTATAAGCCCGAATCATTAACAATGCCCATAACACAACCAACACTATAACTACAACAGAAAACCATAAAACTATATCATTTGCCACCATGGTCAATAAGTTTTAAGTAAATCATTACACCTAACAGTGTTGGTGCCCATAGCCCTATAAATATGCCATACATTTGATCTCCAGTTAAAAATAAATATTCTGCAACAAGAATTATTACTGCGCACAATAAAAGCATCAACAAGTTTGCAGTTCCTAATTTTTTGAAGTAATCCATTTTGAAGGTTCGTTTTAAAATTTCAATTTAAGAAAAATACTGGACCAATATAAGTTTGCGCAAGCAAAAAAAGATTATTTTTTGTAGTGAATCTTATACTTTCGGTAAGCAAAAAAGGCTAAAGCAAATATTACAACTAAATAAATGGCGATAAATTGAAAACTAATTATCTGATCTCCGCTTGCATAAGCGTGTAATCCAGACAAATAAAAGTTTACACCAAAATAGGTCATTAAGATACTACAGAATGCTAAGACCGACATAAAGCTATAGAGCCATCTACCTCTCAGCCCAGGGACTAAACGCATATGAATTACAAAGGCATATATCATAATACTTATTAATGCCCAAGTTTCTTTAGGGTCCCAACCCCAATATCTTCCCCAACTTTCATTTGCCCACATACCACCTAAAAAATTACCAATTGTTAGCATAACCAAACCAACGGTTAATGCCATCTCATTAATTATGGTTAATTCCTTAAGATTCAGCAGCATCTTATCTTTATTCTTTTTTGTAGTAAATACCATGAGTAAGAGAGCTACTATTCCCAATATCCAACCTAATGCAAAAGGACCGTAACTAGCTACAATAACTGCAACATGTATCATTAACCAATAACCTTGAAGAACTGGTTCTAAATTTGCAATCGCTGGATCCATCCAATTCCAATGCGCCACCATTAAAATTATGGAAGCTACAAAAGCAGTAGATGCCATAGTCAAATCACTCTTTCGTCCAAATAATAACCCAAATAGCATTGTTGCCCATGCTACATAAATCATAGACTCATAAGCATCACTCCAAGGCGCATGACCAGACAAGTACCATCTTACAATTAAACCAACTGTATGTGTAATAAATAAACCAACAATGATAACTTTAAATACATTGACACTAATGTTTAACGCTTTATTATTTGCATTAAAAATTTGAAAAATTAACAGTATAAATAATAGGGTTCCGGCATACATATACCAGCTAAAAAGACGCTTAAATATGTCGTATTTATTATATAAGATCTCTGCCTTTATTTTATCGTCGGAAAGCATAACCTCACTTCCCAGCTGCTGTTGTGTTTTTTTGAAATTTTCTAAAAGACTATTGGCATTTTTAAAATCTCCAGATTGTTTGGCATTATTTAAGGTCATTAAATAAAAACTAAAACCATTATTAATAAAATTTCCATAAAGGGAATCTTTTATAGTTTCTTTATAGCCTTCATTTCTATATTCTAGTGAAGATATCCATTTATTATTTTCATCTTCAGGTACAGGAAAAATCTTTAATGATCTTCCTTCAAGTGCATCAGACAACAAGCTTAATCTACCGTAAGCTTCTTTGACTTCTTTTTGAAATCCATTAGGAACCTGTGCTTTGTAGGCTTCATCTAAATAAGGTCCTAATTTATTTCTCCCTTCTGGTGTGAAGAAATCGAGTAAACTAACATATTTTTCATCATAGTCTACTCCAATTATTGTTCTTATTGAATCTGCTTTTCTAGGCTTTAGATAAATAATAGGCACATTGTACCACAACATTGGACTCTCTTGTATAGAAAGAAAGATTTGAGTGGCATTAAAATCCTCATAAGTATCCTTTTTACTTAATTTTCTGAGCATTTCAGAAGCATAAGTATGCACTGGCATCATTCTACCGCTATAATCCTGTATCACCAATTCAGCAAACTTATCTGCATGTTCTTTTGGTGCAATATTCTTGCTTAAGATTGAATCTATTTGTTGTTTTGATGGTTCTTCAGCATGATCATGACCGTCATCTGCAGAATGTTCTTGAGCAAAACCTGAAAAACTGAGCAGTAAAGCAATTATGGTAACTAATTTAGATTTCTTTGTTCTTACTTTCTCTAGTAACTTTCTAAGATCATCAAAACGTGTATGTTTGGCAAAAAGAATAGCCATTAAACCAAAGTATAAAAGCATATAACCTGCATATGTGAGTAATGTTCCCCAACGATCGTGGTTTACTGAAAGTATGGTACCCTTCTCATCTGGATCAAAACTCGCCTGAAAGAAACGATAGCCTCTATGATCTAAAATATGATTCATGTAAATATGGTAATCAAAATCGCCTTCTTTTTCATCTAATACAGTAATCTTACTCTCATAAGATGAATATGCTTTCTCTGTTCCTGGATATTTTTCGGCAATAAAATCGTTCAGTTTTACTTTAAATGGTAATTCCTCTACTCTAGATCCATATTGTAAAGAAATATCTAATCCACCAACAGTCACATCTTTAAAACCGTTATACCTTCCTTTACCACCTAGCAGATTCACACTTTTTGTTTCACCATTTGCTGTTATGTCTAAAACAATACCGTCTTCATCGCTTTTGAGAATCTGTGGTTTTTTTACAACATCAAAAACACCTTTTACAACTCCCTTAGGAAAAACCATTACCAAATTGTCACCTATTATGTATTGCGATCTAATCAATAATGGCTGAATACTATCCTTTACAAGCTTTCCTCGTTGACTAGTTGCCATAGTAAAAACTTCACCTTCAAATGGAGACTGAATAAAAATACCATCATCTGTATTGGTAATATTGATAGCACCCTCTTGATATTTATTTAATGAAATTAAAATATTATGAAGACTAGAAACTTCTCCGTCCTTTAAGAAATGATTGTGTGACCCTCCATCACCAGCCTCTACTATTTTCAGGTAACTTTCACCTGATTCATCAGGAATTATATCTGTCTCTGCACCTTTAATAAACTTCTGAAGTTTAAAATTTACTGGTATGTTATCATAAACAATAGTTTCGTCGAAGTCGTTATTTAATCGTTCGGAAAAGTCGACTTCACGCTGAAAATTGTAGCGTTGCAAAACATCATTAATTTTATAATCTCCAACAACATATGCAGTGACGTAAGTTTTTTGAGATAAGAATTGACTTTCAGTGGCTCCTTCCCTAATACTCATCATGCCTTCATAGCCAATGTAGCGCGTTACACCAGCACCAACAATTATTAATATCCATGCTAAATGAAGTATCAATGTGGCCCACTTTTCTTTTCTCCAAAGTCTATACCTACCAATATTTCCAACAAAATTTATAACAAAAATGACCATGATAGTTTCAAACCACCAAGCATTATAAATGAGTTGTCTGGTGTAAGGCGTCGGAGAGGTATCCATGTTTCTGTCTAGAATTGTCCCAGTTGCCATAGCAACAGCAAAAACAATAAATAGAACAGCGGTAAGTCTCGTGGAGAATAAGAATTTTACGATTTTCTTTTGCATAGCTATTGGCTTATTTTAAGCTCGTGCAAAGATAGGTTTTTTTGATGATTTAAGTAAACTGATTTACTTATCAAAAACCGTTAAATTTTTTGAAAATATTTTCAATTATTTTGAAATCTTAGTCTTAAGAATAGTATTCTGTTCTTCCATCAGTTCTTTTAATTGTGCTAACAACTCTACATCCTTCGGCGTTACGACAGTTGTGTCTTTGGCATCTTGTGCTTTAGACCTCAACCTATTCATAGATTTTACAACTATAAAAACGGTAAAGCCTATAATTATGAAGTCTAAAAAAACTTCGATTAACGCACCGTAAGCTATAGTGACTTCACTGGTAGTTATAGCACCAGTTGCATCAGTGATTGCGTCTCTTAACACCAACTTTTTATCCTGAAAATTTACGCCGTCAGATAACAAAGATAATGGAGGTAAAATAACTTGTTTGGCCAATAAATCTATAACCTTATTAAAGGCTCCACCAATGATAATACCAACAGCCATATCCATCATATTACCCTTAACTGCAAATTCCTTAAATTCTTTGAGAAGTTTCATACGTTTCAAATTAGATTATAATAAAACGTAAATTTATAAAGAAGCTAATTTAAATGCTAAGTATTTCTGGCTTCAAAAATTTTAAGGTAGATAAATGTTCCCATTTTGCGTGCACGACGCTTGGCATTTTCTGCGTTGTCACCTTCATATAATTCGTTGATAGTTTGAGACCAAAGATTTAGCCAAATACCAAAATGCAACTCATTAATAGAATGATTGAATGCCTTGTCTACTTTAATGTGAGCTTCCAATGGATCTCCGTAGTAACGGGTTTTTAAGAATAGACTAGACTCCCAAAAAGTAGTTAAATGCTGCAAATGCGCATCCCAATCTTTTATCGTCTCATTAAAAAAAGGTCCAAGAATCTCATCCTGACGAACTTTTTTATAAAATTCTTCAACCAACATAAAAACATCGTCTCTGGTTTTAATATCTTTTTTTTCATGTGTAAACCAAAGTTATTCTTT
>NZ_CBFHMI010000038.1:0-23838 GCF_965656915.1 Winogradskyella sp.
CATGCTTTTGCATTACAAAATTATAGATATCAGTGTTAGGTTTTCTTAAATGTATTTCGTGTGATAAATAAAACGCATCAAAGCAATTTTCAAACGCACTAAAAAAAGCAGTTGTTTCTTTTACAAAGTCCATATGCAAGGCATTGGTATTGCTCAATAAAATAAGTTGGTAATCCTTTGTTTTATGTAATTGCTGAATAAACTCTAATCTATGCGGTGGAAAATCTTTAATTATGAAATTCCAAGCCTCAACAATTTGTTTTTCTTTTAGGAATGGAAACTTATTGTTGTAAAATGTTATAAATTCTAATGTCGATAGGTTGCCAACTTCATATTGAATATTTGCATGAATCATGTCCTTATCAAAGGTTTTTACGTTAAAGAGATTCAGCGCATTTTGCATCGCACCTTCCTTATCTAGATTAATAAAAACATCACCAAAATCAAAAATGAGTGTCTTAATCATTGGCGTAAATATTTAGAGTATCACCTAGTAGTTTTGAATGTGACACTAGTTTTCCCTTTAGCCTTGGTGCTTTTACACCATCGGTAAAATCAACATCACCTATGAAAACTCTGGCTTCATCCCATAAAGCTTCATCAATAAAGGATTGAAGTGTTTTTGCGCCTCCTTCTATGATTACAGAGTTTATGTTGAAATTATACAGCACTTTACAAACTTGTTTTGCGATTTCATTTCGGTTATGCCATTCAATTTTAATATAAGATCCACTGATTCTATTTGATAAAGGCTGATGTATAGACCAGTCTAATGTCTTTTCGTCAATTTTAGGTATTACATCGTTATCTCCATGAAATATAATTTTGTTCGCATCATCATTCGTAACGTTATAAGTTTTATCTATTTTCAACTTTTCATCCAGAATGACTCTCGTTGCATTTTGCCCAACCCAATCTCTAACCGTTAGACTAGGATTATCTTCTAACACGGTATTTGTGCCGACCAAAATGGCTTGTTCTTCTGCTCTCCATTTATGAACCAGTTGTCTTGAAAAAGTATTCGTTATCCAAACTGGTTTCTTTTCTCCTTTAGTTTTTGGTGCAATAAATCCATCTCTGGTTTCAGCCCATTTTAAGATAATATAAGGTCGTTTTTTATTGTGAAACGTAAAGAAACGCTTGTGATGTTGTTTACATTCCTTTTCTAAGACACCCACAATAACAGTACAGCCAGAAGCCTTTAGTTTTTCGATGCCTTTACCAGCAACTTCAGGATTATTATCAACACAACCAATAACCACTTCTGGGATTTTATGTTCTATAATCAAATCACTACAAGGTGGTGTTTTACCAAAATGACTGCAAGGTTCTAAGGTTACATAAAGTGTGCTCTTTGGTAACAATCTTTTGTCTCTAACTACATTTATAGCATTGACCTCTGCGTGTGGTCCTCCATATGGATTCGTAAATCCTTCGCCAATAATTTCATTATTGTAAACTACTAATGCCCCAACCATTGGATTAGGTCTAGTTGTTCCTAATCCATTCTTGGCTATTTGTAAGCAGCGTTTTATGTAAGTCTCGTGTTGGCTCAATCAGAGTTTAATTTTAATATTTTGTAATTCATCAACGGTGTAAGACGAAGAGTACCCAAAGACTTTATAATCTATCTCACCTTTGAAACTTACTTTTAATTGTTGAGACAACAGACTACCAAGTAATCCGCCCAAACTTTTTTGATCAATTAAACTATCTGTAGCAACCGATACCACTAATGGAATTGTAAAATTCTGTTTAGACGGTACATCAAATTCGTCAGAGACTATTGTAGCAACTTCTGTATCATTAATGTATACTTTTAAATCGTCTGTTTTTAGTTTTCCACCAACATCATTTGGGTTTTTAAACATGGCGTCGGCACTTAATGTAATTGACTTAAAATTAGAGTTAATAACTTTTATTTTGTCTAGTCCTAAAAACTCGGGCTTTTCAGTTACAGTGCAGTTGAAAACTAGTGGAAAAATTAGTAAAATGAATAAACTTCTTTTAAGCATAAAATAAGAATTATAGCTATCTTCATACCGAAATAATTTCAGTATTAAAATCAATAATTAAGTGCGTAAAGATACTATTGTTATTCGAGAAATAGAACTAGATGATAATCCTAAAATTGCTAAAGCTATACGTTCCGTTTTAATTGAAATGGGCGTGCCTAAGGTCGGTACTGCATATGAAGACAAAGCTTTAGATTGTATGACGGAAACTTACGATCAATCGCGAACAGCATATTTTGTTGTTGTAAATGGTGAAGAAGTAATCGGTGGTGCAGGCATAGCTCCATTAGATAATTATGAAGGCAATGTATGTGAATTGCAAAAAATGTATTTTATGCCAGAAGCTAGAGGAAAAGGACTTGGAAGTAAAATGATGGCTAAATGCTTAAATTTTGCTAAAGAAGCTGGATTTGATCAGTGCTATCTCGAAACCATGCCTTACATGGATGATGCTAGAAAATTATATAGAAAAGTAGGTTTTGAGAGTATAGAAAAACCCATGGGAGATACTGGGCATTACTCATGTACAGTATGGATGCTTAAAGACTTATAATATTGAAAGCACTCGATTTAAAATCAATTTTTCATAAAGAATTAGATGCTATTTATGGTAAGAATGAGGTCGATTCGTTCTTTTTCCATTGTTTGGAGCATTATTTAGATGTGCCCAGATTTCAATTGTCATTAGAGCCAGAATATACACTCGTTAAATCTGAAACGGATACCTTCTTTAAGGCATTAGAAGACCTTAAGCAACAAAGGCCAATTCAATATATTATAGGTGAAACAGAGTTTTATGGGTTAAAGTTTAAAGTCAATGAACATGTCTTAATACCTAGGCCTGAAACTGAAGAATTAGTGGATTTGATTATTAAGTGTCATTCAGATAAAAGTGAAGAATCTCACTTCACTATCTTAGATATTGGTACAGGCTCTGGTTGCATAGCAGTCAGTTTGGCTAAACATTTACCAAAGGCAAAAGTGTATACTCTAGACGTTAGTAAAGAAGCATTAAGTATCGCTCAACACAATGCAAAACTTAATAAAGTAGAGCTTACTTTTATTGAAGCCGATATTTTAGATTCAGATTCTTATTCTGCAATAGATTTGGAATTCAAATATGATATCATAGTATCAAATCCACCATACGTTAGAGAACTAGAGAAAAAAGAAATAAAACCTAATGTCTTAGACAACGAGCCACATTTAGCCTTGTTTGTAGCAAATGATAACCCATTGCTCTTTTATAATGCAATTATCGATTTTGCAATGCAATACTTAGTTGGTGACGGCTATTTATATTTAGAAATCAACCAGTATCTTGGAGAAGAGACAAAGCAATTATTAATGGATGCAGATTTCAAAGCTGTTGAGTTGCTAGTAGATTTAAATTCAAACAATAGAATGCTAAAAGGTGTAAAAAGATAATATGAAAAGTATATCCGTATTTTGTGGTAGTAGTGAAGGCAATGATCCTAAAATAGTTGAGCAAGCTTACGAACTGGGTAAGCACTTAGCAATAAATAATATAGTCTTAGTTTATGGTGCTGCTAAAATTGGTATAATGGGTCAGGTCGCTAAGGGAGCTATTGATTTTAAAGGTCAAACGATTGGTGTTATTCCTGAGTTTTTGAGAACAAAAGAAATTGTAAATAATGAGTTAACTGAGCTTATTGTAACTCAAAACATGCACGATCGTAAAGTGATTATGTACGAGAAAAGCGACGGTTTTATGATTATACCTGGTGGTTTTGGTACAATGGATGAGTTTTTTGAAATCACAACTTGGGGACAATTAGGATTGCATTCCAAACCCATTGGTATTTTAAATATTAATGACTATTACGATGCTTTAATATCTCAATGTAAAATGATGGTAAAGCGTGGATTTTTAAAACAGGAACATTTTGACGCTGTTGTTATTGACACCACTATGATTGGGCTATTAGATAAAATGGAAAATTATGTGCCGTTACCAGCACCGAAATGGTTGAATAAAGAAGGATTATAATATGGATATAAAATCTAAAATTGAAATTTTAAGAGACGAACTTCGTCAGCATAACTATAATTACTACATACTTGACAATCCTACCATAAGTGATTACGAGTTTGACATAAAGTTAAAAGAGCTTCAGGCACTAGAGGAAAAGTATCCAGAATTTTTTGATGCTAATTCACCAACACAACGCGTTGGTGGCACAATTACGAAAAATTTCAATGCAGTTGTTCATGATTTTAGAATGTACTCATTGGATAATTCCTATTCAAAAGAAGACTTATTAGATTGGGAAATACGTATTAAGAAAATGGTAGATGGTGAAGTGCAGTACACCTGTGAGTTAAAGTATGATGGTGCTTCAATGAATCTTACGTATGAAAACGGGAAGCTTGTCCGTGCCGTTACACGTGGCGATGGTGTGCGAGGTGATGAGGTTACAGCTAATGTAAAAACTATTAATACAGTGCCATTACAATTAAATAGCGATTATCCAGATCGATTTGATATACGCGGTGAAATCATTCTACCAATAGAAGGCTTCTTAAAAATGAATGAAGAGCGTATTGAAAATGATGAAGAGCCTTATAGAAACCCACGTAATACGGCATCTGGTAGTTTAAAACTTCAAGATAGTGCTGAGGTTGCGAAACGTCCTTTAGAATTTCTAATGTATAGTATCAAGAGCAATAATTTAAGCATACAATCGCAATTTGAAGGTTTAGATAAGGCGAGATCTTGGGGTTTTAAAGTACCTCAAGAAGCAAAGCTCGTCAACTCAATTGATGAAGTTATTGATTATATTAATTATTGGGATGAACATAGATTTGATTTACCTTATGAAATAGATGGTGTAGTGATCAAAGTCAATAGTTTATATCAGCAAGATGAATTAGGGTTTACAGCAAAGGCACCACGTTGGGCTATGGCGTACAAGTTCAAAGCAGAGCGAGTGTCTACAAAGTTGAATGAAATCACCTATCAAGTCGGCCGTACTGGTGCTATAACACCTGTGGCAAATTTAGAACCTGTACAATTGGCAGGTACCATTGTTAAGCGTGCTTCATTGCATAATGCAGACCAAATTGAGAAATTAGATATTAGAGAAGGTGATGAGGTATATGTAGAAAAGGGTGGTGAAATTATACCTAAAATTATAGCTGTAGATCTATCAAAACGGCCTTCAGATTCAAAACCGACTAAATATATTACCAATTGTCCTGAATGTGACACCGAACTAGTTCGTTTAGAAGGTGAAGCAAAACATTATTGTCCTAATTATAATGGTTGTCCGCCACAAGTTATTGGTCGTATTCAGCATTATATATCCAGAAAAGCTATGGATATTGAAGGTCTTGGTGGAGAAACTGTAGCATTATTGGTTCATGAAGGACTAATTTCTAATTATTCTGATTTATATGAATTAACTGTAGAACAGGTAATTCCTTTAGAACGAATGGCAGAGAAAAGTGCAGAGAATTTAGTTCAAGGTATTATGGCTTCAAAGCAAATTCCTTTTGAAAGAGTTTTATTTGCATTAGGTATTCGATACGTAGGGGAAACTGTGGCTAAAAAGTTAGCAAAACATTACAAGTCAATTGATGCACTTATGTTTGCATCGACTTTAGATTTAGTGACTGTTGATGAAATAGGAGAGCGTATTGCAGAGAGCGTAGTAGATTTCTTTTCATCAGAAGAAAATAGAACTATAATTGAAAGATTGAAATCATTTGGAGTTCAATTAGAAATTTCAGCAGAGAAGCTGGCTAATCAGACCGACAAATTAAAAGGACAAACATTTGTAGTTTCTGGAGTTTTTGAAACCGTATCTAGGACTGAACTAAAAAAACTAATAGAAGATAATGGTGGAAAGGTGTCTTCATCAATCTCATCTAAAACGAGTTATGTGGTTGCGGGTGATAAAATGGGACCGAGTAAGCGTACAAAAGCCGAAAACTTGAATATTTCAATACTTACCGAACAAGAATTTTTAGAACTTTTGAGGTAAATTCTCACAAAAAATTATGCATTTCATCGATTAAATGTAATTTTTTACCGTTAAATAGTAATAATTTTTATATTTGATGCATTAATAAAGGATTAATTAATGTTAACAAATAAGATTATAAAAGTATTATTACTGCTTTTAGGTGGTTTTTATATACTACTACAGGGTTTTGGACTAGATTTAGAAAGTTCAATACTTAGTACAATAATGGTAATTACTGTTATCGTTTTGTATAACAAAACAGTTGAAGATACTAATAAGTACTTCTTTTACTTTTTAGTGGCTTTTGCAATAGGTAAAATTATAAGCTTATTCGCCTATTATGGTCCTATAATAGGTGCCAACGAAATGGATTATTATTACTTTTTTGCAAATTTTCTATATATATTATCTTACATATTCTTAATCGTGAAGATTTTAAAAGATTTAGACCTGAAAATCATTTTTACCCAATTCTTTATACCAATATTTATTTTAGTGGTTCTAGATGTATTTTGTGTCTCGATAATCACTGCCACGACTGAAGCAACATTATCTTTTTACGAGTATACTCTCGAATATATCTATAATGGTGTCATTATGATTTTGTTGTCAGCAGCGCTCATCAATTATATGTACAGAAATGATAACAAATCAATGTTGTTTTTAATAGGTTCAATTTGTATTGTGTTTTCAGAAATTATACAATTGGCTTATTATTATATTTTAGAAGAGAGTGCACTTAGATTTATTTACTCTTTCTTTTTAGTTATTGCATTTTTATTCTATTATCTGCAATCGCAACTTAAATTTGAAGGTCCTGTACCTGCTTATAACGAAGAGCTACTAGAAGCTTAATAATAATGGTCTGTTTTAAACTATAATTGTGGCTCCGTCACTTTTTGTGGGTTTGCCAGATTCAAAGTAAAAGTCAACCTTACCAAGGTATAATCCATATGCGCCAACCTGGTTTACGAGCACTTTTTTTCCTTCGCTATTTTTTTCTATCGTTGGCTTTGGCAAAAATGTATGCGTATGTCCGCCAATAATTAAATCGATATCTTTTGTAGCTCTCGCTAAACTTAAATCACAAACTCTATCTGGGTTTTTCTTGTAGTAATAACCAATGTGTGATAAACAAATAATTAAATCACAAGAGTGTTCTTCTTTTAATATGCGCGACATATCTTGAGCAATCTCAATAGGATTCTTATATACGGTTTCTTTATACATTTTTTCATCTACCAAGCCGTTAAGTTCAACACCTAAACCAAATACACCAATTTTAATTCCATTTTTTATAAATATTTTAAAAGGTTTGACATGTGTGTCCATAATGGTGTTAGAGAAGTCGTAATTGGCAGATACAAATTCAAAATCCGCATGTGGTAATTGGGCATATAACCCCTCAATGCCATTGTCAAAATCGTGATTTCCTATAGTTGCTAAATCATATTTTAACATGCTCATGAGCTTAAACTCTAACTCACCTCCATAATAGTTAAAGTATGGAGTGCCTTGAAATATATCACCTGCATCTAATAATAATGTATTGGGATTTTCTTTTCTGATTGAATCTACCAAAGTAGCGCGCCTTGCAACACCACCTTTATTAGCGTTTCTGCCATCTTCTGGTCCAAAAGGGTCAATATGACTGTGAACATCATTTGTATGTAAAATCGTAATTTTCTTTGCGTTTGACGTGTTGAAAGACTGTAATCCAAGCCCACCAATTCCTGCTAAAGTAACAGCAGCGGTACTTTGTTGTATAAATTGCCTTCTTTTCATGGTTAGTTTTTTAATTGAATAAATCGATTATCAATTTTAGGCTTAATTGTGTCTGTTTTTTTAAAATAATCAATTAAGACGTTTCTTATTTTATAGTCTAAAACGTACGAACTGTCATTTGGTTTAAAAAATGTCATTCTATCTCCACCATTGTATAAATAATCATTTGTTGCTACATAATATATTTTTTCTGTATCGATGGGTTCGCCATTAATACTAACAGAGTTAATACTAAAATCTTTAGCTAATGTAAGTTGTAACTGACTAGAAACTGGGTGTGCACGTTTTGCTCTAGAAAGATATGTCATGATTTCAATGATTTTTGTCCCTTTAAGCGCCACTACAACAACTGAATTTTCAAAAGGCATAACTTCATAAGCAGTTCTCGAAGTTATATTTCCTTTTGGTATTATCGATCGAATACCACCATGGTTAAGAAGTACAAAATCTATATTTTTGCCAGTACGCTGATTAAATACAGGATTACTTTCTAAAAACACAGCATCAGCCATAAAATTACCTATAGATGTATTAAATTTACCATCAGATTTTGAATACGTCTCTGGTGCATATGAGATGATACTATCTAAGTTTTTATTTACATTTTCTCTATAAGGTTCAATGAAGGTCTCAACGGCTTTGTCAGAAGTTAAGCTATCATTAATTTCAATTTGCTTGCCTTCAATTTTAGTCACATTATAATCTTGATGACAAGAACAAAAAAGTAGAAGAAAGCCAAGCTTAAAAATATGTTTAATAGTCATTGAATAACTTATTAAGAGTTTGTAAAATTTGTTTGTGCTTTTGTTAAATTTGCACAAAGTCTAAAGATAAATGATTTTAAAGGCATTTAAAGAGAAATCGAATCGAAAATATGTCAATAATTTACTGGCAGCGCGCAAAGCTGCAGTAAACGGTAATAAAGTAAAAACTATCGCTGTTTTATTAAATGCAGATGAATTTGATGATTTTGAAGTTTTTAAAGCCTATTTTAAGGAACTTAACTTAACCTCACCCAAACATAAGATTATTGCGTTTACTTTTGATGATAAATTAGAACATAATCAATGGGATACTTATTATAGTCCTAAAGATTTTGGATGGAAGGGAAAAATAAATAGTATTGATCTACAGACGTTTTTAGACGAGCAGTATGATGTCTTAATTTGCTACTTTAAAGAAGAGGTTTTACAACTCAATTTAATTACAGCTTTATCAAAAGCAAATTTAAAAGTTGGTCTTTCTCGGAAAGATGAGAGGCTTTACGATTTAATTATTGATGTAAATCCTAAGGACATAAAAATCTTTAAACAAGAATTAAAAAAATATTTAAACATTTTAAACAAATTATAATGACCAAATTTATAGGTACTGGTGTTGCTTTAATCACACCATTTAATGAAGATTTAAATATCGATTATGATGCTTTAGAACGATTGGTTGAATATAACATTGAAAATGGTACGGAATACTTAGTAATAAGTGGTACTACAGGAGAAAGTGTTACAATAAGTCCAGAAGAAAAAAAGAGCTTAGTACAATTTATAATTAAAGTTAATAATAACAGAGTCCCTCTGGTATTAGGTATCGGAGGAAACAATACTACGACATTAATAGAAGAAATAAAATCAACAGACTTATCATCAATCGATGCGATATTATCGGTTTCTCCATATTATAGTAAACCAACTCAAGAAGGAATTTATCAGCATTTTAAAGCTATTGCAGAGGTATCACCAAAACCAATCATATTGTACAATGTACCTGGTAGAACGTCTTCTAATGTATCACCTGAAACTACAATTCGTTTAGCTAAAGACTTTGATAACATTATAGCAGTTAAAGAAGCAGGTAATAATGTGCATCAATATCTTGAGTTGTTACGAACAAAGCCAGATGATTTTTTAGTTTTATCAGGTGATGATGATCTTGCATTGGGTGTTGCATTGGCAGGTGGATCAGGAGTTATTTCTGTTATTGGTCAGGCATTACCAAAAGAATTCTCAGAAATGATTCGTTTAGGTATTGCAGGTAATGCCAAAGAAGCCTATAAAATTCACTTTAAACTAATGCCTATAACAAAAATGATATTTTCGGAGAACAATCCTTCGGGTATTAAAGCTGTATTAAGTGGATTAAATATTTCTAATTCTTATGTGCGATTACCTCTTGTAGAGGCTACAGATAAGCTTAAAAATGAGATTAGAAAAGAACTCGATGTTTTAGGCAAAAGTTAAACTTAAATTAAATAATATTCATACCTAAAAACAACCGTTACTTTAGTTGATAATAATTGTTTTCAAAATCCGTTAATAATGCGTACTTTTGCATCCTGTTTAAAATTTATGAATAGACGTTTATACATACTATTAATTGGTATTCTACTTGTTTCTTGTAGTGATTTTCAAAAGACTCTAAGGTCTGAGGATGTTGCCGAGAAGTTTAAAATGGGTACAGAATTATTTGAAGCTGAAAAATATAATAAGGCGCACAGACTTTTTGAGCAAATTCTGCAAAGTTACCGTGGCAAACCTCAGGCAGAGAAGTTAACCTTTATGCATGCTATGTGCTCATATAAAATGAGAGACTACTACATTTCAAGTTTTCATTTTGATAAATTTACAGAGGTGTATCCAGATAGCGAGAAAGCCGAAGAAGCAGCATATTTAGCAGCAAAAGGGTACTACTATAATTCCCCAATATACTCTAAAGAGCAAAAGGAAACGGTAGAAGCTATTGAGAAGCTGCAGTTGTTTGTTAATGCTTATCCACAATCACAATATCTTAGTGAAGCTAACGCATTGGTAAAGGAATTAGATTTTAAATTAGAAAAGAAGGCATACGAAATAGCATTTCAGTATAACAAGATTAAGGATTATAAAGCGGCTATTAAATCATTTAATAATTTTTTGCTAGAGTTTCCAGGAACAAGTTTTAGAAAGGATGCTATGTATTACCGATTTGACTCCGCTTTTAATTTAGCAATTTTAAGTATAGATTACTTAAAGGAACAACGATTAAAAGATGCTATAAATTATTACAAATCATTTCAAAAAGCTTTTCCTAATGCAGATAATATGGAAGATGCCAATAGAATGAAAGAACAGTTAGAACAGGAATTAGATACATTTACGACAAAAAGTTAATCATTATAACAATGGATTTAAAAAAGACAGATGCACCAGTAACTACAGTTACTTATAACAGAAACGAGATTGATGCTTCAACAGATAATATATATGAAGCTATTTCTGTAATATCTAAGCGTGCTGAACAAATTAACACTGATATTAGACGAGAATTAATTGACAAGCTTGAAGAGTTTGCAACGTATAATGACAGTTTAGAAGAGATTTTTGAAAACAAAGAACAAATTGAAGTTTCTAAGTTTTACGAAAAACTACCAAAGCCGCATGCTTTAGCAGTTAAAGAGTGGTTAGATGATAAAATTTATCACAGAAATACTGAGGACACTCAGGAATAACTTCCATGTCTATTCTCAAAGACAAAAACATTTTATTAGGCATTACTGCTGGTATTGCCGCATATAAATCTGCTAGTATAGTAAGATTGTTTATTAAAGCAGGCGCTAACATAAAAGTTGTTATGACGCCTGCTTCTAAAGATTTCATTACTCCGCTTACGCTTTCAACTCTTTCAAAGAACCCTGTTTATTCGTCATTTGTTGATGAAGAAGATGACAATAACGTGTGGAACAATCATGTAGAATTAGGCCTTTGGGCTGATCTATTTGTAATTGCACCAGCAACGGCAAATACTATGGCTAAAATGGCTAATGGTGTTTGCAATAATATATTATTAGCGACCTATTTATCAGCAAAATGTCCAGTTTATTTTGCGCCTGCAATGGATTTAGATATGTATAAACACAAATCCACTGAAACATCTTTTGATAAGCTTTTGTCTTATGGCAATAAAATGATACCTGCAGGTACAGGCGAATTAGCAAGTGGATTGGTTGGGGAAGGTAGAATGGCAAAACCAGAAGATATAGTAAGTTTTATTGAAAAAGATATATTAGATCAATTACCATTAAAAGGTAAACAAGTTTTAATTACTGCTGGTCCGACTTACGAAGCTATAGATCCTGTAAGATTTATTGGTAATCATTCTAGTGGTAAAATGGGATTTGAAATAGCAAATGCAGCCGCAAATTTGGGTGCCGAAGTCATTTTAGTGACCGGACCAACACATCAAAAAACAAATCATAGCTACATTAGTGTTAAACCTGTTGTAAGTGCAAAAGAGATGTACAATGAGGTTCATAAGCATTATAAATCTTCTCAGATTGCTATTCTTTCTGCTGCGGTCGCAGATTATAGACCAAAATCTGTAGCAGATAAGAAAATAAAAAAGAAAGAATCTACGTTTACTATTGAGTTAGAAAAAACAAAAGATATTTTAAAGTCTTTAGGTGAAATTAAAAAGCAACAGTTTTTGGTTGGTTTTGCATTAGAAACTAATAATGAGATAGAGTATGCTAAAGGAAAACTAGAATCAAAGAATTTAGATTTAATAGTTCTTAATTCATTGCAAGATAAAGGAGCTGGTTTTGGAGTATCAACAAATAAAGTTACATTTATCACATCTTCTAACGAGATTATTGAACATAAGCTTAAATCGAAGGCGGAAGTAGCTGAGGATTTAATGCAACAAATTTTAAAACAATTAGATGCGTAATATTTTAGTCTTAATCATTTGCTTATTTACATCGGTTGCATTTTCTCAAGAATTAAATTGTACCGTAAAAGTAATTGCACAGCAAACAGGAAATGATAATAATGTTATTTTTAAGAATTTAGAGCGCCAACTCAACGAATTTATCAATAATACCAAATGGACACAAAAAGATTTTGAGCAGCAAGAACGTATAGACTGTAGCATGGTTATTAATGTGAAACAATATAGTAATGATTCGTTCTCAACATCGCTTCAGGTTTCATCTTCTAGACCAATATTTAATTCAACATACAGTTCACCTGTATATAATTATAATGACAAGGACTTTAATTTTAAATATTTAGAGTTTCAGAATTTAGTGTATAATCCTATTCAATTTGAATCTAATTTAATATCGGTATTATCGTTTCATGTTTATATGATTCTTGGCATGGATGCAGATACCTTTGCACTAAATGGAGGAAATGAATACTTTAAACAAGCACAAACAATAGCAAACTATTCTCAGCAACTCAATGGACAAGGCTGGAAGTTAGAAGATGGGCTTCAATCTAGGTTTGCTCTTATAGATAACTTAATGTCGCCAACATATAAAGAAATTAGATCTACAATGTATAATTATCATATTGGTGGTTTAGATTTAATGCAAGAGGATGCAAGAAAGGCGAAGGCTAAAATTACAACTGTGTTTACAGACTTGTTTAAAATTCATAAAAGACGACCTAACTCTTTCTTAATGCGTGTCTTTTTTGATGCTAAATCAGATGAAATTTTAGATATATTATCGGGTGGTCCAAGCGTCAATATTACTGAGGTTATAGATATTTTAAATAGCATTGCGCCAATGCATTCTCAGAAATGGCGAAAAATTAAGTTTTAATTTTTTCTCTCACATCACTCAATTTCATTTTGTAATCACTTAATTTTGTAAGTGTAAAAATTAGTTGTGCTAACATCCTTATACATAAAAAATTATGCGCTTATAGATGAGCTCAATGTTCAGTTTAATAATGGTCTAACCATAATTACTGGAGAGACAGGTGCTGGTAAGTCAATATTACTTGGTGGTTTATCCTTAGTATTAGGGAAAAGAGCAGATCTAAGTCAGGTTAAAAACCTAGACGAAAAATGTATTATTGAAGCTGTTTTTGATGTTGCCAATTATGATCTGAAAAAACTTTTCCAAAATTTAGATATAGACTATGATGTTCATACTATTGTAAGAAGAGAAATACTACCTTCTGGCAAATCAAGAGCATTTATAAATGATACACCAGCAACTTTAGATAGCCTGTCTAAATTGAGTAATTATTTAATAGATATTCATTCACAATACCAAACGCAGCAACTTGTACAGGATAGCTTTCAGTTTCAAATAATAGATGCTTTAGCGAATAATAAGAAAAAGCTAGAAAAGTATTCATCTCAGTTAAAACTGTATAAATTCACCTTGCAAAAGCTCGAAGAAATTAGAATCTCAAAGGCTGAATTAATTAAGGAATACGATTACAATCTATTTTTAGCAAAAGAATTTGAATCTATTGATCTAGACAATCTTGACGTAGAAGTTTTAGAAGGTAAATATGAAGAGCTTAATAATGTTGAAACTATAGGGGGAAAACTAGCGAGTACAAAAGCTATTCTTTCAACAGAGAATATAGGTTTGATTGATCAAATAAATAGCGCAAAACAAGAACTCAATAGAATAGCTAATTTTGGTAAACCTTACAAAGCTTTAAAGGAGAGATTAACTAGTATAGGGATTGAGTTAGATGATATTCTTTCTGAAATAGATAACCTTGAAGACAACCTGTCTGCAGATCCATTAGAATTAGATTCTGTAGCAGCGAAACTTCAAATAGTAAATAATCTATTTCAAAAGCATTCTGCTATAAATGTTGGTGAGCTTATAGAAATACGTGATGCCTTATCGTTAAAGATAAATGACACCAATAGCTTAGACGAAACTATTGAAAATCTAGAAGATGAATTAGAAAATCAAAAGGAGTCTTTAGATAAAATGGCAGAAGCTATTCATTTAAACAGAGCAGCAATTATACCAGAACTCATTTCTAAGTTAGAATCTCTTTTAAATGATTTAGGTATGCCTAATGCAAAATTTAAAATAGACTTAAACAAAACGGATGAGCTTCTAAGTAATGGTAAAGATTATCTTCAATTTTTATTTATGGCTAATAAAGGTTCTGTTTTTAATGAGCTTAAAAAATCCGCCTCTGGTGGAGAATTGTCTAGAATAATGCTTGCCATTAAATCTATTTTAGCAGATTATATTCAATTACCATCAATAATGTTTGATGAAATAGACACAGGTGTTTCTGGTGAAATATCAAAAAAGATGGGAGAGATTATGCAGCAAATGAGTAAGCGAATGCAAGTATTCACCATAACCCATTTACCTCAAATAGCTGCAAAAGGGAATTCTCATTTTAAAGTTTATAAAACTGATGTAGATGATGTAACACATACACAATTAAAGCGATTGAATGAAGATGAGCGCATTGTGGAAATTGCTCAAATGCTTGGTGGAGTAAATGTAACCAAGTCTGCACTAGATCACGCTAAACAATTATTGAATTAATACTATATTTACACTAATAAATAACAACTGACTAATAAAAGATTTATACTATGTATAACTTACTAAAAGGAAAAAAAGGAATCATATTTGGTGCACTCGACGAAAACTCTATTGCATGGAAAACTGCAGAACGAGTGCATGAAGAAGGCGGTACGTTTGTATTAACTAATGCACCTGTAGCTATGCGTATGGGACAGATTAATGAGCTTGCAGAAAAAACGGGTTCTCAAATTATACCTGCAGATGCAACATCAGAAGGAGATTTAAAAAATCTTGTCGACCAATCAATGGAAATTTTAGGTGGAAAAATAGATTTTGTTCTACATTCAATTGGAATGTCAATTAATGTTAGAAAAGGGAAACACTACACCGATCAGAATTATGCATGGACCCAAAAGGGTACAGATGTATCAGCAATGTCTTTTCATAAAGTAATGCAAACCTTGTATAAAGCAGACGCTATGAATGAATGGGGAAGTATTGTAGCATTAACCTATATGGCAGCACAACGTGTTTTTCCAGATTATAATGATATGGCGGATAATAAAGCATATTTAGAAAGTATAGCTCGTAGTTTTGGATATTTCTTCGGTAGAGATAAAAATGTAAGAGTAAATACCATTTCTCAATCCCCAACACCTACTACTGCAGGAAGCGGAGTTAAAGGATTTGATGGCTTCATTGCTTATGCAGAAAAAATGTCGCCGTTGGGTAATGCAACAGCATTAGATTGTGCAAACTATACAGTTTCGCTATTTAGTGATTTAACTAAACGTGTTACTTTACAAAACTTATACAATGATGGTGGATTCAGTAATATGGGAGTTAGTGATGCTGTAATGGACACATTTGTAGATAATCAGTAATTATTTACAATCTAAAGAATACTAAAAAAAGCTATTAAAGAATTTTAATAGCTTTTTTTATATATTGTATCTAAATTATTTTAGATGAGAGGCTCAGTATATATAGTCTTGGTAATATTTTGTTTACCAATTCAGGCTCAAATTTATTTTGCAGATGAAGCTGCCAATATTGGTTTTACAGATCATTGTGGATCTGTTAGTTTGGGTAACGGTTTGAGTTTTGTAGATTATGACAATGATGGATATGATGATATAACTTTAACTTCTGGCGATGGAGTCCCTTTAAGGTTCTACAAGAATTTTCAAGGTTTATTTTTTGAAGAATTATTAATTAATCCAGCTATAACTTATCAAACAAAGGCCGTTACTTGGGTTGATTATGATAATGATGGTGATAAAGATTTGTATGTAACAAGTAATGTTGCAGGAAACAGATTATTTCAAAAAACAGATTCTGGCTTGGTTGATGTTACGGTATCTTCTGGTTTACCATTTGTAAATATTAATACTTATGGCGCATCTTGGGGGGATGTAAATAATGATGGATGTTTAGATGTTTACATTTCAAATAGAATTGCAGGATCAACAACAGTTACAAATTATTTATTTAGAAGTAATTGTGATGGAACGTTTACCAACGCAACAGACCTAATAGGATTAAGTAACACTCCAGCATTGACTTTTTGTTCTGGTTTCTTAGATTTTAATAATGACGGCTGGCAAGATATTTATGTCGCGAATGATAAGTTTTTTCCAAATTATCTTTTTAAGAATAATGGAGATGGCACATTTACAGATGTAAGCGCTACTTCTGGGACAGATATTATAGTTGATGCTATGTCTGTTACAGTAGACGATTTTAATTCCGATGGTTATTTAGATATTTATGTAACTAACACTCCAAACGAAATAAGTACACCAAGTCAAGGCAATGTCCTACTCAAGAATAATGGTGATGAGACATTTACAAATATTTCGGTAACTGCAGGAACAGTATTTGAAAGTTTTGCCTGGGGCTCTACGTTTTTTGATGCCGAAAATGATGGGGATTTAGATCTATACGTAAGTAGCTCTTATGATGGTAGTTTTAATGGTTATCCATCCGCTACATTCTATGAGAATCAAGGAAATGAAACTTTTACAGAGCCTAATTCAGTAGGGTTTATGAATGATAATAAAATGAGTTATTCAAATGCAATAGGTGATCTTAATAATGATGGAAAATCTGATATAATTGTTCTGAATAGTAATGACGAACCGCCATTTATATGGAATAATCAAACCACTTCCAATAATAACTACTTGTCTATTACTTTAGAAGGAACTCAAAGTAACAAAGACGGAGTTGGCTCTCTTATTGAAATTTCTGTAAACGGGAACAAACAATACAGGTATGTGATGTGTGGTGAAGGTTATATTGCTCAAAATTCTTTCAAAGAAATTTTTGGTGTTGGTACAGAAACTATTATAGATTATGTTAAAGTTAAGTGGTTAAGTGGAGTAGAAGATATGCTTTATGATGTACCAGTAAATCAGGACATAAATATAATTGAGGCCAGTACACTATCAATTAATGATTTATCTTCTGTAAATGTATTAAAATTGTTTCCTAATCCAGTTAATGGTATATTAAAACTAAAATCGTCAGACATTATTAATAGAGTTGATATTTATAATACCTTGGGAAAAATAATATTAACATCTTTTGAGAATCTCGAGAATGTGGAGATGAATTTAAAAGATTTAACCACAGGATTCTATTATATAAAAGTATCTACTGATAAAGGGTCAAAAACTAAAAGATTTATTAAATTCTAGCCCATTCTTTCTATTTTAAACTTATTTAAATAGAATACATTAGCAGGTATTAATTTAGTTTAAGACTACAGCGGTAAAAAATGCCTTTTACCCCCTTTTTTTGTGTTTCGTCGATTTACCTAAAAACCCAATTTGTATTAACAAAATTTCACATAAATTTAAGCTAATATTAACTTTAATTAAAAATTTATGAGAAAAATTACTTTAGCGTTATTTACTTTATTCGCTACATGTTGGCAATTCAATGCGCAAGTATTGACTGAAGGTTTTGATGGTGGGGCTATTCCTTCGGGATGGTCAAATGAATATGTTTCAGCTACTGTAGATTGGCAGTTTGGCGCAACAAATCAAAATGCTACTGTAGCACCTAGAACAGGTGCAGGAATGGCAGCATTTTGGTCAGATAATTATAATGGTGATCAAACACGATTAGTTACACCGTCTTTAGATTTATCAGTTGTTCCTTCGCAAGTATTAAGTTTTTATTATACTCAAGAAGATTGGGGAGGGGATCAAGATGAGCTTAGAATTTATTACAAAACTTCCGCTGCTGGAACTTGGGTATTATTAGCTGAATTTACAGCAGATACAAATCCTACTTGGACAGAAGTAAATATTGTTTTACCTAATCCAAGTGCAGATTATTATGTGGCTTTCGAAGGTAAATCAGGATATGGAAGAGGTATAACTGTTGATGATGTGGTTATTGGTGATGCACCTTCATGTTTAACTCCAGGAAGTTTAGGTGTTTTCGCTACTTCTCCGACAGAAGCTGATTTAAGTTGGATACCTGGTGGTTCTGAAACTGATTTCACCTTTGAATATGGTGCAACAGGATTTACACAAGGAACCGGTACTACTAATACTGTGACTGGAAATACAGGTTCAATTAGTGGTTTAACTGCTGGTGTAGTCTATGATTTCTATGTACAAGCTAATTGTGGTGTTGATGGAGATAGTGGTTTTGCTGGTCCATTCACATGGGCACAACCAGATTCTGGTGAATCTTGTGGTACGGCTATCGCTGCAGCATTAGAAGCTGATTGTGGTACTGCAACACCAGTATCTTTAGATTTTACAGGTGCACCAAGCAATATCTCTACGAGTTGTGATACATTTAATAATTATGGTTTATGGGTTACCGCAACAACTGATGCTGCAGGTGGTTTAACAGTTAATGCTTCGGCAGCTGTTGATATGGCTGTATTTGATACCTGTGGTGGAACGGATGTAGCATGTTATAATGCAGATATAAGCCCATCTGTAGATGTAGTTTTATCACCAAATACGCAATACTATCTTTATTTTTGGCAAGAAGGTACAGCGTCAACGGCAATGGTAGATGTTTGTATTTCTTCTTACACAGTTCCAGATCCACCAAACTGTGCAACGACTCCTTTTCCTGCTGATGACACGGTTGATGTACCAACAGGAGCGGTAACTTTTACATGGGTAGCACCTTCGGCAGGACCAAATCCAACATCTTATAACGTTTATGTGTATGATGATGACTTAGGGGCTAACCCAGTTTTGGTTGGAAATTTCCCAACTGAAACGGCTGACTTAACTATAAATGCTTTTAACACTGAAATTTTCTGGAATGCTATTCCCGTTAATGGGGCAGTAGAAGCAACAGGATGTGATATTTGGAGTTTTACAACAGAGTCATTCCCTGGATATTGTTTAACCGCTGTAAACGGCCAATGGCCTGGTGGTGCGGCTTACGTTCCTGCAACTTGTGATGGAACTACAGTCAATGAAGTCACTACTGGTGGTTGGGCAAGTGAATTTTCTTTAGTAGCCGTAACTGCTGGAGAAACTTATCAATTTAATAGTTCAGCACCAGATTTAATCACTATTAGCTATGATGGTGCTACTGCTGATGCATTTGGTGTATCATCTGTAACTTGGACGGCTCCAACCGATGGGGAAGTTCGTTTCTATACACATTTAGATGATAATCTTTGTGGTGCAGAAAATGTGAATAGAACAAGATCTGTTCTATGTGGTGAATCTTTAAGTGTAGATGATGTTGAGAAT
Source organism: Winogradskyella sp. (assembly GCF_965656915.1). Lineage (GTDB taxonomy): Bacteria > Bacteroidota > Bacteroidia > Flavobacteriales > Flavobacteriaceae > Winogradskyella. The sequence continues at coordinate 19,814 of NZ_CBFHMI010000038.1, forward strand.
AATTCTGCATTTACTTATTTCCCTAATCCGGTTAAAAACACTTTAACATTGAATGCTCAAAATTCAATTGAGAAAGTGGTTATGTACAATATGTTAGGTCAAGAGGTTTTAAGAATTAACCCAAATAATGTTGATAGTGAAATTGATATGTCTTCACTAGTTAATGGTACTTACTTCGTTAAAGTTTCTATTAATAATTCGACAGAAACGATTAGAGTTATTAAGCAATAATTCTTTAAGTATTAAATACACTAAAGCCGCTTTTTTTGAGCGGCTTTTTTTATTCTCTTTAGTCAAAAATATAGTTATTACCTTGTTTATAAAATTATCTTAATATCTTTAGTAATACAATACACCATTTCAAAATATCAGAATGATTAAAAACGTTTTTATACTAATCATTTTTGTGTTTCTATCTAACACATTAAAATGCCAAATTAGTTATCAAAATTTAGCATCAGAGTTAGGTGTTGATGTGGTCTGTGGTGATACTTATTTAGGTAATGGAATTTCATTTTTTGATTATGATAATGATGGTTGGGACGATATTTCAGTGAGTTCAGCCTCTAATTTTCCATTAGTATTTTTTAAAAATATAAATGGAAATTTTGTTCAACAAAATTTAAATATACCTGAAAATTCTCACCAGACCAGACAAATTAATTGGGTAGATATTGACAATGATGGTGATAATGACCTTTTTGTTACGAGTGATAATTCTGGTAATAGATTGTTTGAGAATACTGGCAATATGATCATGTTGGAAATAACACAAGAGTGCGGGATGCTATCAGAAGCACTTAATTCCTTTGGTGCCTCATGGGGAGATTATAATAACGATGGATTTTTAGATGTATTTATAAGTAACAGAGATACAACAATCCCTAGTATTTTATATAAAAATAATGGTGATAAAACATTCACCCTTGTAAATAATGAAGCCGGATTAATTAACACGGGAACAATGTCGTTTTGTTCTGCGTTTTTTGATTATAACAATGATGGCTTTCAAGATATCTATGTGTCAAACGACAAAGTTATATACTCAAATATATTATATAAAAATAATGGTGATGGTACATTTACGGATGTGAGTATAGCGTCAGAAACTAATATATTTATAGATGCTATGTCTGTAACTATTGATGACTATAATAGTGACGGATGGATGGATATCTATGTAACTAACAGTAGCCCTGGAAATGTTTTTTTTAAAAACAATGGTGATGGTACTTTTACCGATATTGCTTTACCATCAGGAACTATATTCAATAGTATTGGTTGGGGAGCAGTCTTTTTAGATGCAGACAACGATAAAGATTTAGATTTGTATGTAAGTAGTGAATATGACGGAACAGTTCCAAATTATTTGTCTTCTGCTTTTTATGTAAATAATAATGATAATACGTTTACTTTAGATAATACAATTGTTCCTAATGATAATGCTAAGAGTTTTTCAAACGCAATTGGCGATACAGACAATAACGGTTATCCAGAAATAGTTGTTAATAATATAATTCATAATAATATTTTTCTTTGGAAAAATAATTCACCAATGGCTAATAATTGGCTAAAAGTAAGATTAGAAGGAACAGAAAGTAATAGAAATGGTATAGGATCATTAATAGAAATATCGTCTGGTGGTCATATACAATATCGTTATACACTTTGCGGTGAGGGGTATCTAGCACAGAATTCTGCGACTGAAATTATTGGTGTTGGGAATAATACAATAATTGACTATGTCAAAGTAAAATGGTTAAGTGGAGTAGAAGATGTGATTTATAATGTGGATGTTAATCAAACACTTGAAATCATAGAAGGTTCATCATTATCATTAGACGACCAACAGAAAAATACTCCTATTTTAGTTTATCCAAACCCTTCGAGTGATTTTGTTTTTATTAATTCCAAGGACATGACAATTGTAAGTGGTAAGTTGTACGATGTACAAGGTCGATATGTGTCAGAATTAAATATTGATCACAATCAGTTGTATTTCGATTTAAGTAATTGTTATACAGGTGTATACGTTTGTAATATTTCTAATGCTAATAACACTTTATTCACTTTTAAAATTTTTAAAAAATAAAGTGACCCTACCTTTCATCAGTATTTCAAACCTGTATTATGGATTTTAACGAATATTTAAGAGTTTGAACGAGTAAGGCAATAGAACACAGCGCTTTATTGAATAAAATTCTATTTTTATTTACCAAAATTTGAAACAAATCTAAATTCCATAAATATGAAAAAAATTACTTTACTATTTCTTTTAGTAACACTATGCTTTGCGTATAATGTAAATGCGCAAGATAATTGTGGTTCAGCGCTTGCTGTGACTTCTGGTGTTACTAATACGACTACAATTAATAATGACGGTATTTTAGATGCAGAAATGAGTGCATCTGGTGGTAGTTTTGACGCTGCCTGGTATACATTTACAGCACCCTCAGCAGGGACTATTGACATTTCATCATGTTTAGGTGGTTCTGATACTGTACTTTTTGTAGGTTCAGGTACTTGTGGATCACTTACTACCTTGGCTGACAGTGATGATGATTGTGATGATGGTTCAGGATCTATTTTAGCAGCTTCTATTTCTGATCTTGATGTAATCGGTGGGACAACTTATTATATCGAATGGGGAGATGTCTGGGATGTTACACCATTTGATTGGACATTAACTTTTACACCAGCAGCATCTTGTGAAGTTCCTACAAATTTAGTTCAAGATTTTATTACTGATGTACAAATAGATTTCAGTTGGTCTGTGCCTGTTGCTGGGACTCCTGTTGATTATAACTGGGAGATTCAGCCTGATGGTGTAGCTCAGGGTACACCTGGTGCACTAGCTGCTGGTACAACCCCAGCATTATCAGATTCTTCTGGTCCAGTTTTAACTGCTGGAACGGATTATGTTCTCTATATACAAACCAATTGTGGTGGAGGTGACACTTCAGCATATATTAACGGAACATTTACTACCAATTTAGTGCCTCCACCATCAAATGATAACTGTGCTTCTGCAGAGGTAATTACCGTAAATTCAGCACCTGCGACTTTCACTAATGAGGGAAGTAGTGTTGAAGTGGGCGAACCATTTGGTAGCTGTTGGTTTTTTGAAGAAGACGATTTGGATGAATCAGTTTGGTTTAGTTTTACTATTCCGGTTGTAGATGATGTTACAGTTTCTTTAGATTTTGTCGGCGGGACTTTAATGGATACAGCTTTAACTGTTTATTCAGGTAGTTGTGGAAGTTTAACTCAGGTTGACTGTGATGATGATGGAGGTGCTGGTGGACTTTCTACAGCGAATATTAATGGCTTAGCCGCAGGAACTTATTTAGTACAAGTTGACGGAGCATTAAGTGACGAGGGTTCTTTCGATATAGAAATTGCTGCTCCAAATACATTGTCTTTAGATTCTGTAGAATCTAATACAGCTTTTACTTATTTCCCGAATCCTGTAAAAAACACATTGCAATTAAATGCACAAAATACAATCAATAATGTATCAATTTATAATGTTATTGGTCAAGAGGTAATAAGAGTGACCCCTAATACTTTAGAGAGTGAAATAGACATGTCAGCGCTTAGAACTGGTACATATTTTGTCAATGTGACCGTAGGTAATATAACAAAAACAGTTAGAATCATTAAGCAATAAGCTTACTATTATATATTATTTCAAAAGCCACCCTTATTGGTGGCTTTTGTATTTTCTTTATATACCTTTGTACTAATGAGTGATATTGTTTATTCTTTTATTATTCCTGTATATAATAGGCCAAACGAAATTAAGGAACTATTAGATAGTTTTGCAAGATTAGAAGGCAATTACAACTATGAAATTGTTATTGTTGAAGATGGGTCTTCAATAGATTCAAAACGCATAATTAACGAGTTTAATAGTTTATTGAATATTTCATATTACTTTAAGTTAAATTCAGGCCCAGGCGATACCAGAAATTATGGAATGACCAAGGCTACAGGTAATTATTTTATAATACTAGATTCTGATG
>NZ_CBFHMI010000039.1:0-23502 GCF_965656915.1 Winogradskyella sp.
CACTAATTAATGAGGATTTCCCACAAAAATAAGTTTATATTCTTTAGCAACCCTAAAACAGGTTCTGAAAGTTTACGAGAAATGTTAACACCATACTCAGATATTTTAGATATTCGATTCAGAGAAACTACTAAAGAGAATCCATTTTATTCTCACATAAGTCCATTAGAAGTAAAAACTATTTTTACTGATAAAGGTTATAATTTTGATGATTACTATAAAATTGTTTGTACACGAAATCCATTTAATAAGCTAGTATCCTTATATGAAATGATTTTTAGAAAATGGCCTGTAAAACCTCCTTTTGATATTTGGTTAAAGTCGACAAAAACTAACGGTAAAGGTGGAGGCGGAAAGAATTATGATCGATGGAGAATTTATGGCACTTATTCCCTAAAAAATTATGTTAGTGATGACGAAGGAAATATTCTTGTTGATAAAATTATTTGCTTAGAAAATTTTAATGAAGAAATCCCTAAACTTTTTGAAGCCCTTCATATTGATTTACCTACAGATTTTAAAGTGGTAAAAAAAAATGTTAGAAAAAGGAAAAAAAGCGTGGCCGATTATTATTCAGAAAAATCCAAAAAAATAGTATATAGAAGGTATAAATGGGAGCTAGAAGAATTTAATTATAGTTTTCCAGAATAGTTTTAAAATTATTGCCATTTTTCTCTGAAATCAATTTCTGTTAATTCGCTTAACTTTTGAATGTCTTCTTTATATTTTAAGCTTAATTCTTGCCTTAATTCTGGATTAATTTTCTCAATTTCTTTAGAATTGTCACCAAAAAAACTAGACTTTAATGCATCTATTAGTTCTTGACTAATCGCGTTTTTTATTAAAGCTTTTATCTTATTATGTCTAAGAACATTTAAAAGAGCCTTTTTCTTTAATGGTTCTATTTTATTGCTATCAACAGGAGTTCTAAAAACAGAATCTGCAGCTATTAAGCCTAAAAACTTGAACAATTCTTTTATTTCAGATTCTAATTTTTTTGTCCAGTCTTCATAAATTAAAATCTTAATTTGTTCCTTAGGAAAAACATCATAATACGCTTTTACCTGGTTGTAATAGCGTCCCATTTCGAGATATTGATTACAACTCCCCCAAACCGGGTTTTTTGGAGCGTCGAGAGTGTCTTCAAATGAACTTGTGTTTTCAACACCTGTATAATAGTTCATTATATAATGGCTATAAGCTCTATCTACAGGATGTCTTAAGCTTATAATTATTTTAGCCTTAGGGTTGTGTTTAAATATTCTTTTAGCAACATTCGTGTCCCATATATAAGATGGAGATGTATCTCCTTTTAGTTGTGTATTTGATGCTTCTATATACAAATCATTATACACATTAACATCATTAATTATTTTTGCATGGTATTTTATACCTGGAACTGGAGGTTTAAAATCTTCGTTTTTAGGAGAGTCCACTTCAGAAAAAAAGTTCGGCTCTTTTACTCTTGGTAAAAAAACATCATTAGAGTTATTAAGATAATTATATAGTGTTGTGGTGCCGCATCTTGCTGCTCCAACTAAAAAAAAATCTATTGTAACATTCTTTTTTTTCATAAAACCATCTCCTAAAACGGATTATAATATGATGTGATTTGCAACTTGGTTTTAAGATAAAAAGCGCAACCCAAGTTCCAAAAAGCCATACTAATGACTGTAGCTATAGCAGCTCCTATTCCGCCATAAACAGGAGTCAATATTACAGTTAATATTAAATTAATTAAAAGCGCTGTGATTACAAAATTTTGATATACTTTTTGCTTTCCTATCATTTGTAATATTATTCCAACTGAACCCGAAAAAGAATTCACAATTTGACCAGCGCACAAAATGAATAATATTGTTTGACCCTCAATAAACTCTTCACCAAAAATAGATAATAATAGCTTGTTAAATACTAAAATCCCTATTATCACAGCAGAACTAACAAGAAAGTTTAATTTCGTTGAAAAACGAATTAATTTTTTATAATTATCAATATCTTTTTCTGCATAACTCTTTGCTATTTTAGGAGCTAAAATTGAATTAATAGCTAATAACGTAAAACTTGTTATAGTGGCAACTTTTATACATACATTATAAATACCAACATTTGTATCTGTTTCAAAAACACCCATGACAAAAGTATCCATCCAACCTAAAAAAATCAAAATTGAAGATGATAACATCATTGGCAGCGAGTTTTTTAAAAAAGACCAAGAGTTAGTTTTTGATTTAAAAGAGACAGTTTTAAAAGTTTTTACTGTATGAACTATCGCAATAATCGAAGTTATTAAAATTCCTAAAAAATGAGCTTTAGCAACTGCAATTGGTTCACCTACAAAACTTAATACTATTAATAAAGCAATAAAGCTAAATAAAAACCTACTTACTAAACTTATAAACGAAAACCACTTGATGTTTTTTTGAGCTCTAGAAACACTTGAACAAATCAAAGTTATAGACCAAAAAGGAATGCTTAATAAAATCCAATTTAAATAAGGTATAACCTCTGGCTTAGGCACCTTAAATAATTCATTAGCGATATAAAATCTTAGAGTATATATAAGTACGCTAATTAATACAGAAATTAAAAATGATTTAAAAAGCGTTTTATAAAACAGGCCTGTATCATTTAAATTGCTCTTTTCAGAATAAAACTTAACTAAATGTATATCTACTCCTAAACGACCAATGACACTTGCAATCATAAAAATTGAAATAGTAATAGAGAATAAACCAAAAATGGAGGCGCCAAAGGTTTTTGTAATATAGGCTGTAAACGCATAACTAATTAAAATTCCCAAACCTCTTATTAGTATGTATGAAAGCCCTTTACTTAGTATTTCTTTGAAGTCGGAGTCAAGTAGGATGTGTTTTAATTTGGAGCTATTTATGGCCATTAATGTTTTTGAAGTTTAAAATTACTTCCTTTTTAATAAATTGATAAGATTATTTTTAATTCTGAAAGATGGGTTTAATCTTCCATCTAATCTTATTGTTTTTAGGTTTTTACTTAAAGAATCTCTCTCTACAAACTTATTGAAAATTAAATACTTATTAATATCAGCTACAGTTGATAAGTTATATTGGTTATTTCCATAAGAAACTAATATACTCTTTATTTCTAGTTCTTTTTCATTTTTATTACCTAAATGAAAAACAATCTGTTTTGACATATTATTAGCATCAAACTCTACTACGATAGTATCATCACCTGTTGAAGGCACTACTTCTTCAAAAATATGAATGTTCTTTTTTTGTAATTCATCTACTTCAATATTATTCATCATAATTTTAAAAACATCTGATTTATTTGTTTTGAAATTAAAACGAATAGTAAGTTTTTTAGCTATATCTATTTTCTTTGAATTTTGAGCATGATCTTCTTTAGAGTTTCCTAAGTTATTACAGCTAAAGCTTAGGGTTGCAAGAAGTGTAAGTAAATACATTTTTTTTAACATTGTGATTAATTTTTTAGTTTGATGTTATTCAAGATAATTTGTGCTCCCAAACTTTTTTTATTGATTTTACTTTTTAGAGCTATTTGAAAGGTTTTAAATTGATCTATTGAACATTTTCTATCAAGTTTTAAGATAAAATAATTTTTATTATCAGTTTGAATTATCTCTGGTGTTGTTTCCCAGAAAAGTTTATCTTTATTTGTACCTAAATTCCACTCAGGCCTCTTGTTAAAATCACTTTTGAGTATGGTACCTATCATAAAAAAATAATAGTCATCAAGTAAATCTTCTTCATAAGACGATTTATATTCCAAAACGACATACCTATTATTTTCATCAATATAAAAAGTAGCATTTTCAATAAACATAATATTTTTAAATGAATGTTCTAAATCATATGAAACTCCAGTATTTATAACTTCATCAATAATACTTTTATTTACCTCATAATCTAATTCAATTAATTCTGTGTTTTTTCTTTGAGGAATTTTTTCTAAATTTTTTGAAAAGTATTTTTGATTTTTAACTTTAAAATGAGATTTTTGATCTAAGTATTTTGCCAATGTTAAAGACACCTTCTTAGAACCAACAATATTTAAATGACCTTTATCCCAGAAATCATCTAATGTAAGGCCAAGGTTATTAAAATCCTTATTAAAGTCGATAAAATCTATGTCTTTTTTAGATTCGAAAAATTCATGTAGTAAATAATGAATGTTATTAAACTTATCTTTATAAAACGAATCAAAATACGGAGACGATACAAAGATGACATTTACACTATTCTCTCTACATATCTTAATTGTATTTTCGAGTAGTTCAGATATTGCAATAAATTGATTTCTGTCTTTTTTTGAAGGTTTTACTTTTAAAAATTTATCATGCTCTTTGGCATAAAATTTATAACGCTCATAATCTTCTTTTTTTAATGTTTTATTTGAGTTAAAATACCCTTGTCGAAAAAAAAAGTTTTTGTTGCCAACATCAAAATTAGAATCATTCCAATTTCTATCAAACCATTTATCATGGTTTCTTATGGTTTCACTATATACTGATGGCATCTCATGAGTCGAATAGACTTTATTAATTAAATTAAATCTATTTTTACCAAAGCTTGTATAATCCACTATGCGTAATTGATTTCCTTTTCCTTTTTTTGCTGTCGGAACCCTAATTACAGCAGGAAATATATCTACAATCACCAGCTTAGGTTTAGTTTTATTTAAAATATCTTCTAGCAATAAATTTGTAAATAAATAATTCTGCCCAGCAGATCCTAAATTATAGGTTCTTGTTTGAAAAACACTATCTAAAATACTTGAATTATATGTGTTTTTTGCATGTGAGCTACCAATAATTAAAATATCTAAAGAATCCGAATAAGATTCATGAAATTCATTAAATGACTTACTGTTAACATTTACATCCCTGAAAAGGGGATCAAACATAAAGTTCAATATCAAAATTGAAAGTAATCCAAAAACTAAACTTTTAAATACAAGGGTTTTCATGAATCAAAATTGAAAATAAATAAATTCACTGACTTGATTTTCTCCGTAAATACCAAAGATTAAGATTGTGAAAACTATAATTAAATAAAACAACCATCTAATTGGCAAAATTTGCTTAGCTACCACATGTTGCATATTGTTTTTCTTATGACTCCATTCAAAAATCACAAGGCTTAATATTGAAATAACTGCGACTATAAATTCTGGTTTAACAAGACCTAAATCATAGATTTTACCATTAGTAAGGTTAGATATATTGCTAAAATTAATGTTACTTATTAACGTTAAGGCGTCAGAAAAATTATTTGCTCTAAAAAATATCCATGCAAAGCAAACAATACTGAATACAATAGGAACGAAAATTATATTAGGAATTATACCTTCCTTTTTAAGTTTAAGCTTTGAATAAAGCGATTTACGCGGTTTAGAAATCGCTTTCTCGAAAACAATAATAATCCCATGAATAGCGCCCCAAATCACAAATGTCATTGCTGCTCCATGCCACAAACCACTGACTAAAAAAACAATAAATAAGTTGGCATAGGTTCTATACTTTCCGTTTCTACTGCCTCCTAGAGGAATATAAACGTAATCTCGAAACCATGTAGATAAAGAGATATGCCATCGTCTCCAAAACTCTGTAATTGACTTAGAAAAATACGGACTATCAAAATTTTTCATTAAATCAAATCCCATGGTTCTTGCTGCACCAATTGCAATATCTGAATATCCAGAAAAATCACAATAAATTTGAAATGCAAAAAGTATCGTTGCAACAATAACGTCTATGCCTTGATAATCGGAAGGGTTATTGTATACTTGGTTTACTAAAATAGCTACTCGATCTGCAATGACCATTTTTTTAAATAACCCAAATGCTATTAATAAAAGTCCGGATTTTACCTGTTTATAGTTAAAGTGATGCGTTTTATAAAATTGCGGCAATAAATGAGATGCTCTTTCAATTGGTCCAGCCACAAGCTGAGGAAAAAATGCTACAAAAGCAAAAAATGATAGCGCATCATTGGTTGGCTTTAATTGCTTTCGATAGATATCTATGGTATAGCTTAAGGTTTGAAATGTATAAAAACTGATTCCTACTGGTAAAATAATATTAAGCGTACTCGTCTCCATTTCTTTTCCAAAAAGACGAAATGCATCTACAAAATTTTCAATAAAAAAATTAGTGTATTTGAAGTAAAATAAAAATCCGAGATTTACTAGAAGACTCACTAATAAAAGTCCTTTTCTATTCTGTTAATTATCTGTTTTATAAAGTTGTCTACCTACATAATAATCTATTAATGAACTAATCGCTATTAAAAAAAGAAACCTCCAATCCCACCAGCCATAAAACACATAACTAGTAACTAATATTAATGCGTTTCTAGCTTTTAAATGTTTAGCAATTAACCAATAAAGTATAAATACTATCGGAAAGAAGATTGCAAAATCTAAAGAATTAAACAGCATCTTTATTTTGGTTACAGATTATACAATCATTCCCGCAGCAACTGTTTCATTCGTTGCATCATCTATTAAAATAATACTTCCTGTGGTTCTATTCTCTCTGTAATCATCCACCATCAAAGGCTTTGTGGTTCTTATTTTAACCTTAGCCATATCATTCATAGAAAGCTCATTATCTTCAGAGTTACGGCAAAGAGTATTAATATCATACTTATAGACCACCTCTTTAATCATGGCTTTTTGATCGTTAGACGTATGCTTAATAGAATATTTTGCTCTAGGTTTAGCTGGACTGTTATTCAACCAACACAACATGACCTCAATATCCTGAGAAGGCTTTGGCTTATTATTAGATCGTACAATCATATCACCACGACTAATGTCTATATCATCTTCTAAAGTAATAGAAACTGACATTGGCGCATGAGCCTCTTCCAATTCTTTATCGTGAAGGTTGATGCTTTTTATTTTTGAAGTAAATCCTGAAGGCATTACTGTAACCTCATCCCCTTTTCTTAATATACCACTTGCTACACGACCAGCATAACCTCTATAATCTATAAAACCTTCGCGTTGTGGTCTTATTACCGTTTGTACAGGAAAACGTGCATCTACTTTATTAATATCGCTACTAATATGCATCGTCTCTAAAGTATTTAACATTGGTGCTCCTTGATACCAAGGCATGTTTTCTGATTTGTTTACCACATTATCTCCTAAAAGGGCTGAAATTGGTATAAAACGAACATCTTTAACGAGCATTTTTGAAGACACTTCTTCAAACTCTGAAACAATATTATTGAATACCTCTTCAGAAAAATCAACTAAATCCATTTTGTTTATACAAACAATAATGTGTGGTATTTGCAATAACGATGCTATAAAGGCGTGACGTTTGGTTTGCTCAATTACTCCATGTCGTGCATCAATTAAAATGGTCGCTACATTAGCTGTTGATGCCCCAGTAACCATGTTACGTGTATATTGAATATGTCCTGGTGTATCAGCAATAATAAATTTACGCTTTGGTGTCGTAAAATATCTATAAGCAACATCAATAGTAATACCTTGTTCTCTTTCATCTCTTAAACCGTCTGTAAATAGAGCTAAATCTACACCTTCATGACCTCTTTTCTTACTTGTATTTTCGATAGCCTCTAGTTGGTCTTCAAAAATAGATTTAGAATCATATAGCAAACGCCCTATTAATGTACTTTTTCCATCATCTACACTTCCTGCAGTTGTAAAACGTAATAATTGATTGTTGTCTAACATGTTATTCTTTATATGAAATGCTGAAATGACTTCAGCATAACTGTTAATTTTTTAATTTGATTTTGACTAAAAGTATCCTTGACGCTTACGGTCTTCCATAGCAGATTCTGATCGCTTATCGTCACTTCTGTTTCCTCGCTCTGTATTACGCATACCAGCAACTTCAGCAGCAATTTTCTCTAATGTATCTGCGTCAGATTCTACACCACCTGTTATGGTTATATCGCCTAGTGTTCTAAAGCGTATTTTTTTAGTGACTACTTCTTCATGGTCTTCTAGTACTAAAAATTCAGAATTTGGAATCCAAGAGTCTTGTCTCCAAACCACCTCGCGTTCATGCGCAAAGTATAATGACGGAATTGCAATATTCTCACGTTTAATGTAGTTCCAAACATCCATTTCGGTCCAGTTACTAATTGGAAAGGCTCTAAAATGTTCGCCTTCAAAATGTCTTCCGTTGAAAATATTCCATAGTTCTGGACGTTGGTTTTTAGGATCCCATTGTCCAAAATCATCTCTATGAGAGAAGAATCGCTCTTTAGCTCTTGCTTTTTCTTCGTCACGACGTCCACCACCTATAGCACAATCAATCTTGTTTGCCTCAATAGCATCAAGAAGTGTTGTAATTTGAAGTGCATTACGCGTAGCGTTCTTTCCTTTTTCTTCAGCAACGCGTCCTTCATCAATAGACTCTTGAACAGAACCAACGATAAGCTGCGCACCTAATTCTTTAATAATATCATCTCTAAACTGAATAGTCTCTGGGAAATTATGACCTGTGTCAACATGCATTAACGGAAATGGTATTTTAGCAGGGTAGAATGCTTTTTTTGCCAAATGTGTTACCAAGATAGAATCTTTTCCTCCTGAAAATAAAATGACTGGGTTTTCAAATTGTGCCCAAACTTCACGTAAAACAAAAATTGCTTCACTCTCTAATTCATCTAAATAATTTAAATAATACTTACTCATTGTTGCTTTGACAATTTTGGTGTAATATAATCTACGATTCGTTGTGCTGCTGCTTCAACCGATTCGCTTTCTGTTTTTATCTCAATATCAGGGTTTTCTGGTGCTTCATAAGGAGCTGAAATTCCTGTCATGTTTTTTATTTCGCCAGCACGTGCTTTTTTATAAAGCCCTTTTACGTCGCGTCTTTCGCACTCTTCTACGCTGGTATTCACAAATATTTCAACAAAGTTAACATCTTTAACGATACTTCTAATGTTCTCTCGGTCTTTTTTGTAGGGCGAAACAAAAGCTGCAAGTGTCACTAAACCAGCATCTATCATTAAATTAGCCACCTCTGCAATTCTACGAATATTTTCAGTTCTATCTTCTGGAGAAAAGGTTAAATCACTATTAATTCCCTTCCTAATATTGTCACCGTCTAAGGTATATGTTTTTATGCCTTGTTTATAAAGCTTTTGTTCTACAACATTGGCTATGGTAGATTTACCAGAACCCGATAAGCCTGTAAACCATAATAAAAAAGAACTGTGTTTATTACTCTTTCTTCTGTCTTTTATAGAAATCTGATAATCATGAGGTATAATATTTTTGCCCATATTAATCTTTGTTTCTCTTTGTTAAACCAAAATTTACTTTGTACCATGCGCGTTCGTGTAGATAGTATAATACCATTTTGGTTATAACTTCAGCAAATCCTATTTGTAATGCTGCAAGTGGATTACTAGAAATAATCCAAGCCAATGTCATCGTGTCCAAGGTACCTATAAATCTCCAGGTAAAAGTTTTTGCAATGTGTCGTTTTCTACTTTCTAATAGCACTCCTTCTTTAGAGAGATTTATTTTATACCATACACGCTCGTGTAGATAGTACAATACAGATTTAGTTGTAACCTCTGCCAAGCCTATTTTTAAACCAGCTAAAGGATCTCCAGTAATTAACCATGATAAAAGTATGGTGTCTAGTGTACCTACTAATCTCCAAGTAATGGTTTTGGCTATATGTCTCTTATAAGATACGTCTGCCATTTACTTTCTAACTAAAAAATAGCTATTTAATAGGTTTTCTTTATTGTAGGTTAATGTTTGGTTGGTTTCTTTAGAAATTACCTTTATACCTGCAGCATTACATATGGCTTGGCCTGCTGCGGTGTCCCATTCCATCGTAGGTGCATAACGTGGATAAACATCTGCATTACCTTCTGCAACCAAACAAAACTTTAAAGAGCTTCCTTTTGATACAATTTCTACCTCTTTACCTTCATTTTTTAAATCCTCAACAAAGTTTAAAGTATCTTCGTTCATGTGTGAGCGACTTCCAACAACCTCAACTTTGTCAGAATTGTTATTCTTTGGTTGTAGTGGTTTTGCTAGTTTTAAAATAGTTTTAACTGTAACATTATGAGATTCTAAACTTGCTTTAAATGCCTCATTGCTCTCTACATTGGCAAAATAGATTGTTTTTACTGCTGGCACATAAATAACGCCTAAAACTGGTTTTCCGTTTATTACCAAGGCTATATTTACAGTAAATTCACCATTTCTCTTAATAAACTCTTTAGTTCCATCAACAGGGTCTACAATCCAACAACTTTCCCAATGTTTCCTAGTATCATATTCAATTTGCCGATTTTCTTCGCTAATTATTGGTATTGAAGTTAGATTTAAATATGAGTTAATAACATCGTTTGCTCTTTTATCTGCTTCAGTTAATGGAGAATTATCATCTTTAAACTCTACTTGAAAGGATAAGTCATAAACTTTCATGATCTCTTTCCCTGCATTCAACGAGGCATCGATTGCAATTTTTAAATACTTATTTAACTCTATACCAGTCATACATTTGTTTTATTCCATTTTCAAGGCTCATACTATGATTCCAACCTAGGGCATTTAACTTCGACACATCCGTAAGCTTACGCAATGTACCATCTGGCTTATCCGTATTGTAGATAAATTCACCTCTAAAACCTGTGATTTGCTTAATAAGTTCTGCCAACTGTTTAATTGAAATATCTTCTCCTGTGCCAATGTTTATATGTGTATTTCTTAATTCATTACAGTCAGCATCAAATGTGTCGTTAAAATCTCTGTTTTCCATTATAAAAACACAGGCGTCTGCCATATCCTTAGACCATAGAAATTCTCTTCTTGGTTTACCAGATCCCCAAATTTCTACACTATTATCTGAAATTCCGAAATTGGATAAATACTCTTCGACTTCTTCTTTATTATCTAATTTAAGGTCATTCATTAACTCATCCCAATTATTTTCACTTTTAAGCTTTGCTAAGTGTATCTTTCTAATTAAGGCTGGTAACACATGAGATTTTTCAAGATTAAAATTGTCATTTGGGCCGTATAAATTTGTAGGCATTACTGAAATAAAATTTGTCCCATATTGTAAATTGTAGCTTTCACACATTTTAATACCTGCAATCTTAGCAATAGCATAAGGTTCATTTGTATACTCTAAAGTATCTGTCAATAAGTATTCTTCCTTCATTGGCTGAGGAGAATTCTTTGGATAAATACATGTGCTCCCGAGGAACAATAATTTTTTTACGTCATTTAAATAACTTTGATGTATTACATTATTTTGAATCATTAAGTTGTCATAGATAAACTCTGCCCTATACTTATTGTTAGCTATAATACCACCCACTTTTGCAGCCGCTAAAAACACATATTCTGGCTGTTCTGTATTAAAAAAAGTGGCCACATCATTTTGATTAGTTAGGTCTAACTCTTTATGGGTTTTTGTAATGATATTATTATAACCTTTTTGCTGTAGGTTTTCTAATAATGCACTACCAACTAATCCACGATGACCAGCAACATAAATTTTTGACGACTTATTCATAGATTGATTTACTCAAAGTAATTTTTTATTCGGTAGCCACCGTCTTTTAAGTATTGTTTTTTTTGCATAAGCTTCAAATCACTTGCCATCATATCTTCTATTAGAGCGGGTAGATTGTATTTAGGAATCCAACCTAATTTTTCTCTTGCTTTTGTTGCATCGCCAATTAGTAAATCAACCTCTGTTGGGCGGTAATATTTTTTATCAACCGCGACTACTTCCTTTCCAATTTCAATTTGATAATCAGAATTATTACATGTTTTTACATATCCTTTTTCATCTGCATCTTTACCTTTAAATTCCAACTCTATTCCCACATGATTGAAGCACATTTTTACAAAATCTCTTACTGTAGTAGTTTTACCTGTAGCAATTACCCAATCTTCTGGTTCATCAGCTTGTAAAATCATCCACATCATTCTTATATAATCTTTCGCGTGACCCCAATCTCTCTGGGCATTTAAGTTACCTAAGTAAATTTTATCCTGTAATCCTAACACTATTTTTGATGTGGCTCTGGTTATTTTTCGAGTTACAAATGTTTCTCCTCTAATTGGAGATTCATGATTAAATAAAATTCCATTGCAGGCAAACATACCATATGCTTCTCTGTAATTTACAGTAATCCAATATGCGTATATTTTTGCCACAGCGTATGGGCTGCGAGGATAGAATGGTGTTGTTTCCGTTTGTGGTACTTCTTGAACCTTACCATACAATTCTGATGTTGATGCTTGATATATTTTAGTTGTTTTTTCTAGTCCAAGCATTCTTACTGCTTCTAACAATCGTAATGTGCCAATACCATCTGCATTAGCAGTATACTCTGGCATTTCAAATGAAACATGAACGTGACTCATCGCGGCCAAATTATATATTTCATCTGGCTTTACATCTTGGATTATTCTTATTAAGTTTGTGCTGTCTGTTAAGTCGCCGTAATGCAGAAAAAAGTTTTGGTTTTCTGTATGTGGGTCTTGATATAAATGATCTATTCTGTCTGTGTTAAAAAGTGATGATCTTCGTTTTATACCATGAACAACATAGCCTTTCTTTAATAAGAATTCACTTAAGTAAGCTCCATCTTGACCTGTTACGCCTGTTATTAAAGCTATTTTATTTTGCATATCTTAATTGCTGATTTTATTATAATTCTTTATCGCTATTTTTAAACTATCTCTCCAATATGGTATTTTAATATCTAATACAGATTTAATTTTTGATTTATCCAAAACACTAAAATAAGGTCTTTGGGCCAATGTTGGATAGTCTTTAGTTTTAATTGGTACAACCTTAATGTCTGTTTGACTGTGTTCGAAAATTTCTTTAGCAAAATCATACCAACTCGCAACACCCTCGTTACTAAAATGATACAATCCGTAATTAACTAATCGAGAATTAATAATTTCAATAATTAAAGACGCTAAGTCTTTGGCATAAGTAGGAGTGCCTATTTGATCTTCTACAATTGAAAGTTCCTTTTTAAATTTCGACAAAGATAGCATGGTCTTCATGAAGTTGGCATTATATTCAGAATATAACCAAGAAGTTCTTATTATGAAATAATTATTTAAGACTTTCTCTACAGCCCGTTCTCCATTAAGCTTTGTTCTACCATATATGCTTAATGGGTTAGTTTTGTCATTTTCTGTATAAGGGAACGACTTATTTCCGTCGAATACAAAATCAGTTGAGATGTGAATTAAGATAACATTATTCTGTTTGCAGGCTTCAGCTAAATTCTTTGCCCCGTCTTCATTGACAGTTCTTGCTGTTTTTTCTTCCTTCTCAGCTTTGTCAACGGCTGTATAAGCAGCACAATTTATACAATATTCAAACTGTTGATTTAAAAAAAAGATTTGTGTTTCTTTAGAATTTGAAACATCTAGTGTGTTTACGTCTGTAAAGACTGCATCTAAATCTGAATAACCCTCAATTAAATCTTTAATATTCTTTGCGAGCTGTCCTTCTCCACCAGTTACCAAAATTCGTATCATAAATATGCACTATTAAATTTAGGTAAAACCAAATCTTTTTCTGAAATAATCAAATCATTTTCAGGCACTTGCCAGTCTATATTTAAATTTGGGTCATTATAAATAATTCCAGCTTCTGATTCTTTATTATAATACTTGTCACATTTATAGGAAAACACTGCTTTATTAGATAATACGACAAATCCATGTGCAAATCCTCTTGGAACATACAATTGCTTTTTATTCTCTTCAGACAACTCAACAGAAACATGCTGACCAAATGTTGGTGAGTTTCTCCTTATATCTACTGCTACATCAAGTACTTTTCCTGTAATTACTCGCACAAGCTTAGCCTGAGCATAAATCCCTCTTTGATAATGCAAGCCTCTTAAGACTCCTTTTGAGGAAAAAGACTCATTATCTTGAACAAAACTAATATTTTGTGCTAATTCCCTATCAAACGATTTTTGATTAAAGGATTCGAAAAAATAGCCTCTATTATCAGTAAAAACTTTTGGCTGTAAAATAAAACAGTCCTTTAGTTTTGTCTCAATTACTTTCATTTCTTAGTATTCAATAATCCAAGTAAGTTTTTTCCATAACCACTTTTCATAAGTGATTTTGCCAAGGATTTGAATTGGTCCTCATTGATAAAATTCATATCAAATGCAGCAGCTTCTATTGATCCAATTTTTAAGCCTTGCCTATTTTCAATTACTTCAACAAATTGCGAGGCTTGCATTAAAGAGTCGAAAGTACCTGTGTCTAACCAGGCCGTACCTCTATCTAATATACTTACATTTAATTTACCTCTTTTTAGATACTCCTTGTTTATGTCAGTGATTTCAAGTTCTCCTCTGTTACTAGGTTTTATGTTTTTTGCTATTTCTAGTACATCATTATCGTAAAAATAAATACCAGGAACTGCAAAGTTTGATTTAGGATTGTCGGGTTTTTCTTCAATAGAAATCGCTTGTCCCTTAGAATCAAATTCAACAACGCCGTACCTTTCTGGGTCATTTACTCTATAGGCGTATATTATCCCTCCGTCTGGATTATTATTACTTTGTAATAATGAGGCCAATCCTGAACCATAAAAAATATTATCGCCAAGAATTAGGGCAACTTTGTCTTTTCCAATAAATTCTTTTCCTATTATAAATGCTTCAGCAAGGCCATTAGGGGCATCTTGTATTGCGTAAGAAAACTTACATCCATATTTATATCCATCACCTAGTAAATCTTGAAAAAGAGGCAAGTCTTTAGGTGTAGTAATTATTAGAATTTCATTTATACCAGCATACATAAGCGTTGATAAAGGGTAATATATCATTGGCTTATCATAAATAGGCATTAACTGCTTACTTATGGTTAATGTTAAAGGATGTAATCGGGTGCCAGAGCCTCCGGCTAGTATTATGCCTTTCATTTCGGTTAACTATATTGATTTTTATAATAGGATTGATATAATCCACTAGTAACATGCTCTAGCCATTCTGTATTTTCTAAATACCAATCAATGGTGATGTCTAGACCCTCTTCAAAAATAACTGAGGGTTGCCAACCAAGTTCATTCTTAATTTTTGACGCATCTATAGCATATCTTAAATCGTGTCCCGGTCGATCCTTTACGAAAGTAATAAGTTTTTCCGAACTTCCTTTTTCTTTATCTAGTTTCACATCCATCAGCTCACAAAGTAGTTTTACTAAATCAATATTCTTCCATTCGTTAAACCCTCCTATGTTATATGTTTCACCTATTTTACCTTTATGAAAAGCAACATCAATAGCAATAGCATGATCTTTGACATATAACCAATCTCGTGTAAAATTACCATCTCCATAAACAGGTAGTGGTTTATTATTTATAATATTATTTATAAAAAGAGGAATCAACTTTTCTGGAAATTGATTTTGACCATAATTATTTGAACAATTACTTATAATATATGGCATATTATAGGTTTCTCCATAGGCTCTAACAAAGTGATCGGAGCTTGCTTTAGAGGCAGAATATGGAGAATTTGGGTCATAAGGTGTTAATTCAGTAAATAAGCCTTCTTCCCCTAACGTACCATAAACCTCATCTGTACTAACATGATAAAATAATTTGTTATCAAAATTATGTTTCCAACAATTTTTAAATGCATTTAATAACACAACTGTTCCAATAACATTCGTCTTAACAAATGATAAAGGGTCATTTATAGAACGATCAACATGAGATTCTGCTGCTAAATGAATTACGGAATCAAACCTATATCTTTCAAACAACTTTTTAATTTCCTTTTCATCAGAAATATCTAACTTTATGAAGTTATAATTTGGCTTAGACTCAACATCAGTAAGATTTTCTAGATTTCCCGCATAAGTTAAGTTGTCTAAATTATAAATGTCATAATTCGGATACTTGTTTACAAAAAGACGCACTACATGTGAACCAATAAATCCGGCACCTCCAGTTATAAGAACTTTTTGTTTTATTTTCTTATTCATAGTTCTTAATAAACTTAAATATACTCAATAAAATATAGACACTCGCCAATATAGCTATAGATAGAATTGGAATCATAAAAGTATAAGTCTCTTGAAAAGAAAATTCTTTAGTGCCAACCTCCTCAAAACGTGATAGAATATCAAAATAATCACTCTCTTCAATTAATGTTTCATCAAGGTTTCGTAATTTTTCTCTTATCTTTAGTTCTTCTTGAAATAAATCATATTCTCGAGTTTTTGTTCTTTCTTGCATAATGGGCAAAAAACTATTTGTGCTTATGTTTGATGCGCCATTTTCGGATTCAGACTTAATTATTTGTAAATATGTCTTCTGAAGACTATCGATTTTTTGTAACTCTTTATTGAAAGTTGCTTTTTTTACTAGCAGTGATGAATCACGAATTTTTTTAAGCTTTTTAGAGTGATCATTTTCAAAGGTATTTATAAAACCTTTCTCTAAATTTTGAAAAATGTCAGCCTTATAAGACTTCGCTTTTATGGAAAATATTTTACCCTCTAGAATATCCCTGTTAAGAACATAATCGTCAAAGGTTACATCATCAGCTAATGTACTATCTATTGAGCCTATATACTCATCATATTCAATAAATAAATCATTTTGTGTCTCAGGTCCAATTTCAATTTCAAAACTAACTAGCTCTTTTGCTAATGATGTATCTATTTCAAAAATTCTTGACAGTTCTTCTAAATTTTCGGAATCTATTAACGCATTAAAATAGTCCACATTATTTGCTAGCTGATACTTTGAGTCAAAGTATGGTTTAACTAACATATCTGAATAGAAAATAGGATCTTTCAGTTTGTCTGAAATAAAACCAATAATACCCGCAATCATAACTATTATTGCAATTAGTTTGACATTATTAACAACAGGCTTAAAAGCATAAATAATGGTATTAAAAATTATTTTTAAAACTTTGCTTATGAACGCAAATAACTTTTCAAATAGCCTACCGATGGCATTAAATAACTGGCCTAAGTCAACTTCTTCATTTGGATTATTCTCTGGTAACTTTTCACTCATTTTTTATGAATTAAATATTTGTTCTAAAATTTTCTTTGTTATAACATATGTTGGTTTTACACCAGACGCTCCCAATCCTCCAGAGGCCAAAGTACTTCCTGTTTCTAGTGGGTTATCACTGGCATAGTAAGCGTATCTAACTTTTACATCTTCATTAATATTACCTCTTACCCTTGACGCCGCCTGAATTGCCTTCTGATAATGTGCTCCTTCCATTTCTAAACCAATGACATTCCATGTTGAATTTTTAAAGAATTTTAATATTTCTTTATTCTGAAGCGATGTGCCTAAAACAGTCACCATTGTGCCCTCATATACATCTACCCCACAGTCTGCCAAATCATCTTTATCCAATTCATTCTTAAACGGATAATTATCTGCAGTACCTTCAAATATATGTGCTGATGGTATCATCACATCTCCTTTTCCTCCCTCTAGTATACCTGCTTTCCCCATAATTGAAATAGACTTCACATCTAAATGTTCTTGCTTCCCATTTACTTTTATAGGCTTAAGGAATTCATCTAAAGTTTCATAAGCTTGCTCCCCAAAAGCATAGTCCATTACAAATATAACGGCTTTGTTATTCTTTTCTCCTTCTGAATACGTAAATCCTGTTTTAGAGAAATCTATTTTATCCGTATCAAAAATTTGAACATCTATATTGGTTCCTGATTTATCTTCTATATAAATCATTCCGTTTTGCAACGCAGTTTTTTCCACTTTATTGCGCATTGCGGCATTTTTTGAGTTACTTAATGCTTCGTAATGATTAAAGATATCTTTCTTTGAGTCCTTAGATTTTAACGTAGATAGCGCAAAAATAGAATTCATGACACTATGCATGTTTGCGCTTATAATATGAATTGGTCTTTCTAATAATCCATTTTTATGTAATGCCGCTTTGATGGTATCTGCCCATTCTTCACCATGAATATGATGACCTAATCTTTCTCTTAATACTGGGCTAAATGTAATTGTTCGTTTCTTATTGTTTACTGTTTCTTCAATGGCTAATTTACCTAACCAGTATACAATATGAAGTAATCTTTCAGGTTGAGATGCTGTCGCAAATTTTGGATATGCTTCTGTTAACTCATTAAATGTTCTCCCGAGTATATTTGCTGTATGAGTAATAGCAATTTCACGCTCTTTTTGAGTGAGCTTTTTAGAAGATTTTACTGCGTTTTCGAGTTTTTTCCAATCTCGTACAGTCGTTCCCTCTTCATCAATAATGACACGCTTACTGATTTTATGAGACTCAACAAATAAAAATGTAAGATGCGTTAGAATGTCATAAATCTCTGAACGCCCTCTTGTGATTTCTATATTCATTTGTTCGCTATCTATACGATAACAATTTCGTCTTCTTTTTGGTGGAATAATAGGTTTAAAATGAGAGTTGGCGTAGCCTTCATCACTAGTGAGATTTATAAAGGTACACTCTTCTATACCTTGAGGCAACCTGTCAATAACATAAAGTAGACCTTCTAACTCTGCCTTTTCATCTGCAATAGATCCATAAATTTCCGGTCTTAAAAGCAGTAGTGATTCTCGTAAGGTTTCACCAGAAACTCCCATGGGTTTATAAAAGCCACGATTAAACAAATGACGCATAGTAATATACATGCGTTCAATTGCGTTAGAGCTTTCTTGAGCTCTGGTTCTTTCGTGTCTTTTTGTGGTTGTGCGCATATACTATTTTAACCAGCAAATATAGTTTTATTTCGTTAATTGTAATTGATACAATTTATCTGCAATTTTTCTATCATTTGAGAGTCTTGGGATTTTATTTTGTCCACCTAATTTACCAATAGATTTCATATAGGTTTTAAAGCCATCTTTTTTAACCACTGTTACCTTAAGTGTTTTTAAAACTTTACCCACTATTAGATCTAAATAATAGCTGTTTTGTTTTTGTAGAGAACGCTCCAATGATTCTTTAAACATATCTAAATCTTCTGGCTCATTTTCAAACTCAACAAACCATTCGTGATAAGGTAATCCCTCACTTGGAGTTATTTGTGGTGCTACTGTAAATTCATTAACTGAGATGTTAGTGTTTTCAGTAGCTTCTTTCAGTGCTTGTTCTACTTCTTTACCAATGACGTGTTCACCAAATGCAGAAATAAAGTGTTTAATCCTTCCACTAACAATAACTCTATATGGCATTAATGAAGTAAACTCAATCGTGTCTCCAATGTTATAGGACCATAAACCAGCCGTAGTAGAAATTATCATTACATAATTGATGCCTAACTTTACGTCTTCTAAAGTGATTCGCTCAGGATTCTCATCAAAAAAATGATCTGCTTCGACAAACTCATAAAATATTCCAGAATTTAACTGAAGTAGCATTCCTTTTTCACCTTGCTTATCTTGAAAAGCGAAAAATCCTTCACTTGCTGGATATAACTCTATGCTATCTACTTTTCTTCCAATTAAATTTTCAAACTTAGAGCGGTACGGTTCGTAATTAACTCCTCCAAAAATAAAAAGATTAAAATCGGTAAATATATCACCTACTTTTTTACCGGTTTTATCAATTAGTTTTTCAAAATACATCTGCACCCAAGAAGGGATACCAGAAATAATTGTCATGTTTTCATTTATAGTTTCTTCAACAATAGCATCAACTTTAGTTTCCCAATCTTCTATACAATTAGTTTCTAGGCTTGGTAATCTGTTTTTTTGAAGGTATTTAGGCACATAATGCGCAACAATACCAGAAAGTCTACCGAGTTTTATTCCGTTCTTTTTTTCAAGTACTGGACTACCTTGAAGAAAAATCATTTTACCATCAACAAAACTTGAGTTTCCTGTCTCGTGGATATACATCAAAATTGCATTTCTTGCCGCTTTAACATGCGTAGGCATGCTTTCTTTGGTAATAGGAATATACTTAGCGCCAGATGTGGTGCCTGAAGTTTTTGCAAAATATATTGGCTTTCCTGTCCAAAGAACATCTTCTTCACCTGCAACAACTCGATCTACGTATGGTCTTAATTCTTCGTAATCTCTAATGGGTACTTTAGCTTTAAAATCGCTGTAGGATTTAATATTTTTAAAGTTGTGGTCTTTTCCAAACGCGGTGCTTTCCGCAGTAGAAATGAGGTGCTTAAAAACTTTATGCTGAGTTTTAATGGGTTTTAATGACCATTTCTTAATTCGATATGCAACAATTTTAGCAAATGGTTTTGAAAGTGCGGCTTTAACAGATGGCATTATTGAAAGTCAATAAAGTTAGTTGGATTCACAGAATAACCTTTACTCCATAATTCAAAATGTAGGTGTGGCCCAGTACTTAACTCACCTGTGCCACCAGACATTGCGATAACTTCGCCAGCCTTTACCAAATCACCTTGAGATTTCGTAATTGCTGTGTTGTGTTTATAAACAGATATTAGTTCTCTATTGTGCTCAATAATTACTACATACCCGGTTTCTACTGTCCATTCGGCAAAAATTACAGTTCCATCTGCAGTAGCTTTAACTGGTGTGTTAGACGCAACAACAATATCAACAGCAAAATGTTTTTCTTCTATGTTGTAGCCTTCTGAAATTGTTCCGTTGACAGGAGGAAACAAAACATAGTTTGACTTATCCTCAAGCTCATCAAACAAATTATACTTGTCCTCTTTATTTGCTTTTTCCCTTAGTAATGAATCTTCTTTATTCGGATAAACCTGAGATATTTCTATATCTTTTTTAGCGGCTTCAATAATAGAGTCCCTGTTAAAGTCTACAGTTTCTACATCACCTGTGAGTACTTTTCTAATAGAAGTATAATATTGTTTATTTAACTCTAACTCTCTAACAAGGGAATCCGTTTTATAATTTAATAAAGAGGCTTTTTTCTTTAATTTGGTAGAGGAATAACCTGGAATATACTCTCTTAGTGGTGTAAATGCTATGAGGAGAATTGTAAAAAACACAAGAAAAATTACGGAAATTGAAGTTAGTACAAAAACATTCAACCTAGTAAGCTTAATAGCAAAGCGTTCTTCAAAAGTATCTTCATTTAGTATTACTAAGCGATACTTGTGAAGCAGTTTTTTTGCGAATTTCTTATCCTTCTTCTTCTTTTTTGCCATTAAAACAAAATTAGTTAAAATAGTGAAATACCAATACCAATACCTTCTAAAGTTGCATTTAGAACGTTATTATTAAACTATAATTATTAACTTTGTGCCTTAAATAATAAATTATGAGTTTTAGCATAATTCCTTTATGGATTGGATGGCCACAAGTGGTCTTAATAGCTGTGGTTGTTTTACTTCTTTTTGGAGGTAAAAAAATACCTGAATTAATGAAGGGTTTAGGTAGTGGATTGAAAGAGTTTAAGGATGCTAGTAAAGAAGAATCCGACACTAAAGAAAAAGAATAAACTCTTATAAAATAGATAAAAAAAGCCAACTTTTAAAGTTGGCTTTTTTTGTTATTTAATAGCTATCGATTTAATAATTGACTCGAGTTCAAAAACCAAGCTTCGTTTACTTAAGGATGGTGCGTATACATAACCATCTGCAATTAAGTATCGATTATTAACTTCATCCTCTATAGCATAGGTAACAAACGGACCGGACATATATTCGCCTTCTATCTCCCAAATTCCTCTAACCTCATAAGCTGGTTTATTATCTATTATTGTCTCAAATAAAGATGGTACATAGGCATCTTCTACGGTCATGGCTATATTATCTTCTCCGGGAATTTTTGTGGTGGTTATTTTATCTCTCATTTTTACAATATCAACAATAGTACTATCTCCTTTTGATATTGTTTCTATTGGTACTTCGTAAAACACTAAGTCCATGGTCTTTGTATTGCTTAAGCTTTTACGAATCCAGAAAAAATCATCTGTCGCTTTGCCAATTTTATAGACTGACGGAATGTTAATTTTAAACCCTAAATTAGTTTCGATTTCTTTAGTGTTTAATAAAGAAAGATTAATTCGTCGTTGCTTTTCTTTTACTTCTTCCTTATTGAAAGCATCAAGAATTTTTGCCTTGTTTTCTTCGAGTTGGTCTATAATTTCCTGATCTGTTTTACCTTCAATTACAGCCACTGTTTGTGGTTTTGCAAAAGCTTCATTTACAATTTTAGTGGTAGGGTCTAAATTACCTTTTTCAATTTTTAATATAATTCTACTTCTGGTTGCAAATCCATCAAATACCTGAGTTGGAATTTGTCGCATACTAAATTTTGGTTCATCTACAGGTAAACCATTTAAAGGTGCTGCGAAAATATCTCTAATGCGCTCTCCGACTTTACCTTCCCACAATGCGTTATCAACTACCACAGATATATTATTAATATTTCCGTTTGATTCTGGTAAGAATTTTTGATTATCGCCTTTGTCAGTGTCGTCGCAAGACACTAAAAATGCGCAAAAGAATAATGCAATTATAACTCTCATAAGTTTTGTTTTTTGTTGGTTTTTTATTCTGATACAATTAATACCATTCCTATTTTGAGTTTATTACCACTAATATCGTTCCAATCTTTAATATTTTGAACAGAAACTCCTGAAAACTTCTGAGCAATACTCCAAAGCGAATCACCAGATTTGACCTTGTAGGTCTTTTTACCTGAAGTGCTTATTGGTTTTTTAGTGGTTTTTGGTTTTGATAATACAGTAAGGTTTCTAGGATAAATTGTTAGTCGTTGTCCAATCCTTAAATTATTGCTTCTTAACCCATTCCATCGTTTTATTTGACTAACTCTTACGCCATATCGTCTTGCGATTTTACCTAAGTAATCTCCACTTCTTACACGATATCTAATTTTAGTATCTGCTTTAAACAATTGAGGTAGAGGTTTTTCGCGGTTATTAAACTCTGCTCTGGCAAATGCGTAAATTTTATCTTCGTTGGATGTGAAAATTCCAATAGCTTCACGTGGTAATCTTAAAACGTATGTTTTACCTTCAACTTTAGGGATAATATCTAGTTTGTATGATGGATTTAAAAACTGTAATTCTTCAATATTAACACCCGTAGTTTCAGCAACCTGATCTAAACTAATCATTTCTTTTACATGAATTGTATCTGTTTGTATATGCTGAAAAGCTGGTCGCTGAGGTTTAAATCCATGTTCTTTAGCGAATTCAAAAATGTACATCGTCGCCAAAAACGCAGGAACATAACCAGCGGTTTCACGAGGAAGATTTTGACGAATATTCCAATAGTTTTTATAACCTCCAGAACGTCTAATCGCTTTGTTCACATTTCCAGGACCAGAGTTGTACGCCGCTAAAGCTAAATCCCAATCCCCAAATATTTTATATAAGCTCGATAAATATTGCGCTGCTGCCGTAGTTGATTTAATTGGATCACGTCGCTCGTCTACATAACTACTCACATCTAATTTATATTCTTTACCTGTAGCAAACATAAATTGCCATAATCCTGTTGCACCAACTCTAGATCTTGCTC
>NZ_CBFHMI010000040.1:0-22838 GCF_965656915.1 Winogradskyella sp.
CCATGAGCTGTGCGCTTTTCAAAAATACTTCCATCAAGAGACGTGATATCTGTATGCGCATAGAAATGATCCCAAGTTAAATTTGCAAAATTCTGTATATCATTATCAGTTAAAGTACGCTTGTGCGTTTTCATAGACATACCAGCTTCGATATCTTCCCAATGGTATTTAAATGGATGCTGTTCTGCTTCTTTATATTTTGCATTCTGCTGATAGATTCCTGTAATCGATGTAATCGTAGTTGGCGAACCTTGGATTGCTGTACGTTGCAAATAATGTTTAATACCACGCATACCTCCCATTTCTTCGCCACCACCAGCACGCCCTGGACCGCCATGAACTAAATAAGGTAATGGTGAACCGTGACCTGTGCTTTCTTTAGCACTTTCTCTGTTAAGCACTAAAATACGTCCATGATGACTAGCCGCATTCACCACATAATCTTTAGCAATTGTATCATCATTTGTTGAAATTGAAGAGACTAACGACCCTTTTCCCATTTGAGCTAAAGTTATCGCTTCATCTAAAGTTGCATATGGCATAATGGTACTTACCGGTCCGAAGGCTTCACGTTCGTGAATTACTGTATTTTGGAATGGATGGTCAGCTCTTAATAGTATCGGACTAATAAAAGCACCTTTTTTGGCATCTGCTCCAATCGTTTCAATTTTATCTACATCACCATAGACGATTTGCGCTTCTTTTGCTAAATCGTTTACAGAGTCTCTAACTGCTTGTACTTGCTGTTGACTTACTAAAGAACCCATTCGAACTTCTTTTAATCTTGGGTCACCAATCGTCACTTTATCTAATGCTTTTCCTAATGCAATTTGAACATCTTCAACCAAATTTTCTGGAACAACGATACGTCTAATTGCTGTACATTTTTGACCAGCTTTAACGGTCATTTCTTTTTTGACTTCCTTTATGAATAAATCAAATTCTGGTGTCCCAGGAACTGCATCTTCTCCTAAAATGGATGCGTTTAATGAATCGGCTTCCATCGTGAATGGCACAGATTCTTGGATTAATCTTGGATGTGCTTTTAACAATCTCCCTGTTTGTGCAGAACCTGTAAAAGTGACTACATCTTGAGATTCGACTGTATCTAAAATCGTTTTAACTGTTCCATTTATGATTTGAAGTGCGCCTTCTGGTAAAATTTTAGAATCTATAATTACTCTCGCCACAGCTTCCGCTAAATACGATGATGACGGTGCAGGTAAAACCACAGCTGGAACTCCAGCCATCCAATTCACAGCACATTTTTCTAACATGCCCCAAACTGGGAAGTTGAAAGCGTTTATATGTACTGCTACTCCTTTTTTCGGCACCATAATATGATGTGCCATAAAACGTCCACCGCGAGATAAATCGATGCCATCACCTTCAACATGATACGGTTGATTAGGAAAAAGTTTTCTTAAGGATGCGTTGGCAAATAAGTTTCCGAAACCACCTTCAATATCTATCCAACTATCAACTTTGGTAGCTCCTGTTCGATAACTTAATTCATAAAAGGTATCTTTCTTCTTCGTAAGATATAATGCTAATTTCTTCAGCATATTACCACGTTCTTGAAAGGTCATTTTACGAAGTTGCTCTCCACCTGTTGTTCTCCCGTAATTTAGAATTTCAGGAATATCTAATCCTTCTATTGCGACACTTGTAAAGGCTTCGCCTGTTATGGCATCGTGGATTGGTGTGCCTTGTTCTTTACCGGTTGTCCAATGTCCTTGAACGTAATGTTGTATTTTTTTCATCGATAAATTTTTTATCGTTTCCGTGAAAACGGAAATCTATTCTTTTAAAACACCCCTAAAGTCCCCTCAAGGGGACAATAGTCCGTGTCAACATTTTCTAAACATTCATATTTTCTATTATCGCTGCATAACCTTGCCCAACTCCAATGCACATAGTTACTAATGCATATCTTTTATTTTGCTCGTGTAATTCCAAAGCTGCTGAATAAGCAATACGTGCTCCTGTTACGCCTAATGGATGACCAATAGCAATCGAGCCACCATTTGGATTCAATCTTATGTCGTCGTCAGCTAATCCCCAAGCCCTTGTACACGCTAATGCTTGCGCTGCAAATGCTTCGTTAAGCTCAATAATATCCATATCATCCATGGTTAATCCAGCTTTTTCTAATGCTTTATTAGACGATTGAACTGGACCAATACCCATAATTCTTGGTTCTACACCAACTACAGCAGAACTTACAATTCTCGCTAATGGTTTAAGGTTATATTTTTTTACAGCATCTTCTGATGCAATTATTGTAGCTGCTGCACCATCATTTAATCCGGATGAATTACCTGCTGTGACACTTCCACCTTCTTTTTTAAATGCTGCTCTTAATTTCCCTAATACTTCTAAAGATGTTGTTGGTTTTACAAATTCATCTTTAGAAAATTGAATTGGGTCTTTTTTTCGTTGCGGAATTTCAACAGTTACAATCTCTTTTGCTAGCCTTCCATTTTCTTGGGCCTTTGATGCTTTCATTTGACTCCAATAGGCAAACTTGTCTTGGTCCTCTCGAGAGATATTATATGTCGAAACTAAGTTTTCAGCTGTGACTCCCATACCATCAGTACCATACATTTTGTGCATTTTTGGGTTTACAAAACGCCATCCAAACGTAGAATCGTATAGTTTTGAATCACCACCGAAGGCTGATGATGGTTTCGCCATTACATATGGACCTCTGGTCATATTCTCAACTCCACCAGATATAAACACATCACCATCTCCTGCTTTAATTGCTCGATTGGCATGTATGATTGCCGATAACCCGGAACTACATAGACGATTTACGGTTTCACCTGGAACAGTAAATGGTAATCCAGCCAACAAAGAGGCCATCCTCGCTACGTTACGATTATCTTCACCTGCTTGGTTTGCACAACCCATAATGACATCGTCATATGCTTCTTTCGGAATATTTGGGTTTCGTTTTACAACTTCTGAAATGACCAAAGCTGCTAAATCATCTGTACGAACAGCTGATAATGTACCTTTGTAATTTCCTATTGGTGTTCTTATGCCGTCTATTATGTATGCTTCTTTCATTTTATTCTTCCCAATCTTTTTGAGTTCTGTAAACCACACCTTTAAAAAGTGCTACTAAATCATCACCACGTTTTACTTCGATGATATTGAACCCTAATTTATTATTTACTTTTTCAATTACCGATTCTGCTACCAAATAATCACCTTCATCTAATGCTTCAATATGATTGATACTTGTTTCAATAGAAACTGCATATTTACCGTGTGTATTTGCGGCAAAACCAAATGCTGTATCTGCTAATGAGTAACTAATGCCACCATGGGCTTTATTCATACTATTGAGCATGTCTTTTCTTATAGTCATTCCTAATTTACACCTACCTTTTTCACATTCTAAAATCTCAATACCAAGCCATTGGCTAAAAGCATCTTGACTCAGCATTTTATATGGAATATCTTCTTCTTTTAAAGGCATTAGGGATTTGGTTTTAGGCATTAGACAACTTTATTTCTTGACAAAATCGTTTTTCTTAATGATGACATCATTTTAGTTAATTCAGAAATCATTTTCCGATTTTCTTCGTCTTTTTCAAAGTTAATATAATTTCTTCTTATTGATTTAGTACTACAACTCACACATTCATTAGCACTATGGATTGCGTGATTTATATGCTTAACAAATTGAGCATCTGAACCAGGATAACCTTCTGCTATATTTAGGGCTATTGAATCTGCTGCCCTTCTAAATTGTGATGACAATGCATATAGTTCATGTTTAGGAAAGTCTTTAACTAAAGCATCTACGGATTCACCAAAATCCATTGCTTTTTGATAAACCTTTAAATCTTCAAACTTAAATTGATAATTACTTCTCATACTAATTCCTATTGCCTAATGCCTCATCCTTTTTTAAATAAAAAATGTTTTATTTTCTTTATTCATTTTTCGTAATAATGGACTACAACGGTATCTATCTTCATGATACTCATCGTACAATTCGTCTAACTTAGACACGCACCAATCAATTCCTTTTTCATCTGCCCAAGCCAATAATCCTTTAGGGTAATTCACACCTTTAGTCACGGCATTATCGATATCCTCTGCTGAAGCAATATTCAAAAACAAAGCATCTGCCGCTTCATTAATGAGCATGACTAAAACACGATTAAATATATTTTGAGCTAAATCTTTATCTTCTAATGGACTAGGTTTAACTGCTCCTTCTGCATAATCATAGTAGCCTTTTCCAGATTTACGCCCTAAGTAACCAGCTTCTGCAAATCGTTTTTGTGTAAACGCTGGCTTGTACCTTGGGTCAAAATAAAACGCTGTAAAAACGGTTTCTGTTACTGTATAATTAACGTCATTACCAATAAAATCCATCAATTCAAAAGGTCCCATTCTAAATCCGCCAATAGTCTTTAAACTCCAATCGATAGTTGCAAAATCGGCGATTCCTTCTTCATAAATACGTAAGGGTTCACCATAAAATGGTCGTGCTACTCGATTTACGATAAATCCTGGTGTATCTTTTGCTACGGCAACTACTTTTTTCCAATCAGAAATAGTTTTTATAGATTTTTGAAGCACATCTTCTGACGTTTGTATTGCTGGAATCACCTCAACCAATTTCATTAAAGGCGCTGGATTAAAAAAATGAATACCAACACAACGTTCTGGTTTTTGTAACGAAGCTGCTATTGAAGCCACAGATAAACTCGACGTATTTGATGCTATGATACAATCTTTGGACACATAAGTTTCAAGTTCTGAAAATACTTTCTTTTTAATGTCAAGGTTTTCAATAATGGCTTCAATTGTCAGGTTAGAGTCTGATAAGTCTTTTAAACTAGCTACATATGAAATGTTAGACTGAATTCTATTTTTCTCATCAGCATCGATTCGTCCTTTTTCAATAAGACGATTTAATATTTTCTCAAGACTCGCTTTTGCTTTATCTAAAGCAACTTGATTTGTATCATATAATTTAACTTGACAATCGGCAGTAGCAGCAACTTGCGCTATACCACTTCCCATTGTTCCCGAACCTATTATTCCTACGTTCATAGTTTTATATTAAAACGGTAAATTCTTAACATCAACGTTTCCGCCTGATAAGATAATTCCTATTTTCTTATTTTGAAATTCTTCTTTATTCTTTAGTACTGCTGCAAAAGGAACTGCACATGATGGCTCAATAATAATTTTCATACGCTCCCATATCAACTGCATCGCATTTATAATTTCATCTTCTTCAACACGGATAATTTTATCTACGTACTTTTGGATAATCGGAAAATTGCGGTCTCCTAAATGGGTTCGCAAACCATCTGCAACCGTATGAAAACTATCATTTGTCTCTATTTTGCCCGAAATTAAAGAACGATACGCATCATCTGCTTCCATCGGCTCACCGCCAATAACTTTGCAGTTATTTGAAAAATAATGTGCCGCCAAAGCGGTACCTGCAATGAGACCGCCACCACCAACTGGTGCTAAAATCACGTCTAATTCTGGATATTCCTCAATCAATTCTATTGCAGCTGTGCTATTACCGAAAATAACCTCATCTTGATTTGATGGATGTAGAAAGGACGCACCCTTTTCTTCTTTTACTTTATTTGCCGTGGCTTCTCTTGCTTGAGGTGTTGACTCGCATTCAATAATCTCACCTTCATAGGTCTTTACACCGTTTTTTTTGACTTGAGGTGCGTTTTCTGGCATCACAATGTAAGCTTTCACATTTAGCTTTTGAGCGGCTAAAGAAACTGCTTGTGCGAAATTACCTGAAGAATGCGTTACCACGCCGCGTTGTCTTTCATCCTCTGATAAGGATAATATTGCATTGGCTGCACCACGCATTTTAAAGGCTCCCATTTTTTGAAAGTTCTCACATTTAAACACGATATCTGCACCTACCATTTCATTAATTAAGTTAGAACTTAAAACTGGTGTGTTGTGAATAAAAGGTTTTATTCTGTTATGAGCTTCTATGAGGGTTTCTTTGTTCAATTAATTCCCTTTAAAGTTTGGCTTACGTTTCTCTATAAAAGCCGAGACACCTTCTGCATAATCATTACTCCCTGCTGCTTCAATTTGTAATTTAGACTCTAGAGCTAATTGTTCTTCTAAGGTATTGGTCATTGACTTATTGAATAATTCCTTAATTAGACCTAATGCTTTTGTTGGCATATTAGCCAATTTTAATACTAATTGATTTGTAGTCTGTTGAAAATCATCAAATGGCACAGACTTATATATCATTCCCATCTTCTCTGCATCTTCAGCTGAAATTTTATCTCCTAGCATTGCTAAGGCTTGTGCTTTTTGAAAACCAATTAATCGAGGTAAAAAGAAAGTTCCTGCACTATCAGGAACTAAACCAATTAGGCTAAATGCTTGTATAAAGCTTACCTTTTCATGAGCTACAACAACATCGCATGCTAATGCAATATTTGCACCTGCTCCTGCAGCAACTCCATTTACAGCCCCTACAATTGGCTTTTTGATAGAACGTATTCTTGTAATGATAGGATTGTAGTGTTCTTCTAAAATCTTTTTGAATCCAGGATTTAATTCTGGGTCTGTCACTTCTTTTAAATCTTGACCAGCACAAAATGCTTTTCCGTTTCCTGTAAGTACAATTGCTCTAACTTCTGGATTTGATTCACAATCGTCTAAAATACTTTGAAGACTCAAAGCCATTTCTCGATTGAAACTATTAAATACTTCTGGTCTATTCAGTGTGATATGTGCTACTTTATTTTCAATCTTTAGTAGAATTGAATTGTTACTCATAATTAAATTTTGTTATCTATTTAAGACATTTAAAATAGTCAAATGGCTCTTGACAATCTTCACATTGAAATTGCGCTTTACATGCTGTTGACCCAAACTGACTCACTAATCTTGTATTCTGAGAACCACAATTGGTGCATTTAACGATTCGTTTATTATTAAGAAGCACTTCTTTATCAGCTTCAGCATCTAAAGGTGCTGCAATGCCATAATCTTCTAATGCCTTTCGACCTCTTGGTGTTATCCAATCTGTTGTCCAAGCCGGATGCAGTATTAAATCTATTACGGATTCATAGCCTGCATCTTTCAGTGCTTTTTTAATATCGTCACCAATAACGTCCATTGCAGGACATCCGCTGTAGGTTGGTGTGATTTCGACTTTAACAATATCATTTTCAATTACTGCAGAACGCACAACACCCATATCCATAATAGACAAAACTGGGATTTCAGGATCTGACACCTGTTCCAGTATTGCAATTAGTCTTTCGTCTATGTTTTGTTCTGTAGATATCATTCTACCATTCCATGTTTGGATATGCGCGTTGCATATATTGCAATTCAGCTAGTATGTAGCCTAAGTGTTCTGTATGAATTCCTTGTTTACCTCCTTTTTGAAAGTATTTAACATCAGGAACTTCGAGAGTCGCTTGACCAAGTACTTCAGCTACGTAATTATAATATGCGCCTTTAAGCTTTGTAACATCTACTCCAATGCCTTCAGCCACAACAGCTTTATCTACTTCCGTTTGATGAAACAACTCACCAGTATATACCCACAGATCATTAATAGCCTCCTGAATTTTAGATTTACTTTCTTCTGTACCATCACCCAAACGCCTCACCCAATCTGATGAGAAACGCTCATGATAACTTACTTCTTTAATACATTTATTTGCAATAGCCACTAAAGTTAAGTCCGTACTTTTCTGCAACTCTTTTAGAAATGCTAAATGATAGGCATCGAATAAAAATTGTCTCGCTATGGTGTAGGCAAAATTTGTATTAGGTTGCTCAACTAAAAGTACATTTTTATAATCACGCTCCTTTCGTAGCATGGCAATATCATCTTCTGACTTTCCGTCTCCTGAAACTTTACCTGCATACTGAAAATAACTACGTACTTGTCCAAAGAGATCTAATGAAATATTAGTACAAGCTATGTCTGTTTCTAAACTTGGCCCATGACCTGTTAATTCACCTAACCGTTGACCAAGGATTAATGAATTATCTGCAATACCAAGTATATAATTATATAAATTTTCGTTTTTCATAATTTGATTTTTATAAGATATAGAAACGTGTTAAGTATGACAAAACAGAGTTTTGTCACATATGTTTTATTTCATCTGGCACATCATAAAATGTAGGATGGCGATATACTTTGTCTTGTGCTGGTTCAAACAATTCTCCATTATTTTCAGGATTAGATGCCGTAATATGTTTAGACTCTACGACCCAAATACTAACACCTTCATTTCTTCTGGTATATACATCTCTAGCGTTTTCCAATGCCATTTCAGCATCAGCAGCATGTAGACTACCAAAGTGTCTGTGCTCTAATCCGTTTTTACTTCTTACGAAGATTTCCCATAAGGGCCAGTTTTTTGTTGACATAACTGTAATATTTATACTGCTTGTTTTTCTTTTCTTGCTTGTTTCTTTTCGGCGAAAGCCATAGCGGCATCGCGCACCCATTCACCTTCTTCCCATGCTCCAACTCGAGCTTTCATGCGCTCTTTATTCATTGGACCATGACCTTTAACAACCTGCCAAAACTCATCCCAGTCAATTTCTCCAAAGTCGTAACTTTGGCGTTCTTCGTTCCATTTTAAATCTTTATCTGGAATAGTTAATCCTAACACATCTGCCTGTGGTACAGTTTGATCGATAAATTGCTGACGCAATTCGTCATTAGTTTTACGCTTCAACTTCCATTTCATGGATTGTTCGGTATGTACAGATTTATCATCTGTAGGACCTAACATCATTAAACTTGGCCACCACCAACGATTTAAAGCATCTTGTGCCATCTCTTTCTGCTCAGATGCACCGTTACAAAGCTTCAACATTATCTCAAAGCCTTGTCTTTGATGAAAACTTTCTTCCTTGCATACACGAATCATAGCTCTTGCATATGGACCGTAAGACGTATTACATAAAGGTACCTGATTAATAATTGCTGCACCATCAACTAACCAACCAATAGCTCCCATATCTGCCCAAGTCAAAGCTGGATAATTAAAAATACTTGAATACTTAGCCTTTCCAGTATGTAACTGCTCATATAACTCGTCTCTAGAAATCCCTAAGGTTTCACAAGCACTGTATAGGTATAAACCATGACCAGCTTCATCTTGCACTTTTGCTAATAACGCAACCTTTCGTCTTAAAGAAGGTGCTCTTGTAATCCAATTACCTTCTGGTAACATACCTACAATTTCAGAATGGGCATGTTGAGATATTTGCCTAATATGTGTTTTACGATACTTTTCTGGCATCCAATCTTTAGGCTCAATTTTTTCGTCACGCTCAATGCGTTCGTTAAATTGTCTTTCTAAACTTTTAATTTGTTCTTCACTCATTGTAAATGGCTTTTGGCTATTGGCTTTTGGCTTTTGGCCTTTAGCTGTTGAACTTTAATTTTTCCTTTTCAATTTTATTAGACGTCAAAATCTACAACGACTTTATCCGTTGTTGGCACCGCTTGGCAGCTTAATACCAAATCTTGACTTACTTCTTTTTCGTCTAGTGCGTAGTTAATTTTCATTTCAACTTCGCCTAGTTTTACTTCGCATTTACATGTACTACAGACTCCTCCTTTACAGGCAAAAGGCAAATCTGCACCTGCACCAAGTGCTGCATCTAAAATGTTATCATATTCTTTAGTCATGGTAAAAACGAATTCTTTTCCACCATCTACTATTGTTATTTCTGTACCTTCAACATTTTGTTTAGATAAGCGTTCTTGTCGCTTTATGTCTTGTTCTGAAAGACCTGTTACAAATAATTCAAAGTGCACTAATTCTTTGGGTAAACCAGAGTTAATTAAATATTCACTTACATAATTCACCATTTTCTCTGGACCACAAAGAAACACTTCGCTAGTATCTGGAATATCTATAAAGGTTTTGCAAAGCACCTTCATCTTATCATCATCAAATCGACCATTGAATAACTCTATGTCTCTGCGTTCTTTAGTTAAGAAATAATAGATTTCTAGTCTGCCGAAATATTTATTTCTCAGTTGCTCTAACTCTTCTTTAAAGATAATGGATTTTGCTGTTTTATTTACATAAAATAGCTTGCAAGTAGAGTTTTGCTCTGCTTCTAAATGTGTTTTAATCATTGACAAAACAGGTGTTATTCCACTACCAGCAGCAAAAAATAAATAATTTTTCGAGACTTCCTTGTTTACCTCAACACCAAAAGTTCCAGATGGTGCCATGACCTCTAGAGTATCTCCTGATTTAAGTTTTTCATTGATAAACGTTGAGAATTTACCACCAAGAATTTGTTTTACAGCGACTTGCCATTTTGTTTCAATTGGGCTAGAACATAATGAATACGAGCGTCGCACATCTTCTCCATTGATATCTGCCTTTAGCGTTAAATGCTGACCTTGTCTATAATTGAATTCCTCGTGTAATTCTTTTGGAACATCAAAAGTTACAACTGACGTATCTTCTGTTTCCTTATAAATATCTTGAACCTTTAAGTTGTGAAATTCTGCCATTTTACCTTGATGTAAATTAAACTAACAATTGTTAGTTTGTTTAGCAA
Source organism: Winogradskyella sp. (assembly GCF_965656915.1). Taxonomy (GTDB): domain Bacteria; phylum Bacteroidota; class Bacteroidia; order Flavobacteriales; family Flavobacteriaceae; genus Winogradskyella. The sequence continues at coordinate 10,597 of NZ_CBFHMI010000040.1, forward strand.
AGTTATAAAATTTAATCTTAACTATTTGTTAATTCCTTTGATAAGGATTTCACTTAGTGTATTCGAGAGTTCCTGAAGGTTTATATCATCTTTTTTTGGTATCCATACATACAAAGACCGTAATGTGGTTAAAATTGAGAACATCATAATTTCTGGTTTTACATGTATTATTTCACCAGTATTTATACCTTCTTCAAGAATTTTTCTAAAATCATTTTCGTAATCGGTTCGCAATGTTTTATAATGATCTAGCTGATCCTCCAGATGCATCCAATCATTATTTAAGCAGGCCATCCCATAGCTATTCTGGCTAGATAATTTAACATGTAGCTGAATGATTTTATGTAATTTATTGATACAGGAATCGTTTGAAGATTGTATGGATTTCATTTCGGAAGTAAACTCATTCGCTATTGCTATAACAATTAACTGTAATATTTCTTGTTTGGAGTTGATATGGTTGTATAAACTCGCTGCCTTAATTCCCATAGCAGCAGCCAAATCTCGCATGGTAACAGCACTGTAACCCTTTTCTTTAAAAAGTTTCGCCGCTACTCTAACAATTTCTTCTTTACGTGATTCGGTCTTTTTATTCACAACTTCAGATTAATGGTCTGTAATTTCGCCTGAGAAGTTATTGGTGTATCATTATACTCCAACGTCCAGCCTAAAGAATTGGTTAAAATGTAAAATTTAGCCAATTCACTTATGAGTCTATTTTTAGCATTTGACTTTAAATCGGAAGCTTCAATCTTTTTCATCAAAGATGTTTTCACCGTTTTTTTAATCTCATTATAATCTTTGGCTTCAAATTGATTTAAAAAATCGGCTTGAATATCGTAATATTCAAAATCTGGACTAATTTTTATTTCTTCTTCAGGAATTACTAAAATCTTTAGTTTCTTTTCGACCTCATCAATTTCATATTGAATTTTACTGAGGTCATAGCCAATTGTGACATCAGCATTAACAATGACAATTGCTTTTTTTTCAGCTTCTAGCCAGTCACCAAATACTGCTTTAGAATTCTTATAGGTAAAGACTTCACTAAAATGGCCTTCGGTAACAACAAGTTTCCTAACATTTTTAATTTGCTCTTGAATTAAAGTTGAATTTTCCTGAAGTATAATCTTCTCTACTTTCTTATCACTACAATATTTAAAAGTAAATAAAATGATCAAAGTGATAATGACACCAAACACTATTTTTCGCATAAGCGAATTTACTTAAAATACATATTACTCCGATATAAAGTTGATCATTTTATGCCTTGTTTTTCAACTTACATCCTAAACCTAAGCATCTTAACTATAAAAACAGTAATGCATCCTAATTTTAACTAAAGTCTCATTTGGGGTTATACTTTAGATATACAAATCGCTATTAACCTATAAAAGCACACCCAATGTAAAGTGCTTATAACACAAAAAATGAAACTTATGTTAAACAGATATTCATATTTGGTTTTTTTCTGATATCTCTAATTGGCTATACGCAAAAATCTAAGCTCATTCCAAATGTAAATGTACGTGCCAAAGAATTAAAGCATAGACTAAATTCAGAAGGAGACAGCTTAATATTAGAAAGCGAACGAAAAATTTACACTGTCGAAATTTCCAATACTAATTTTGAAAGTAAAATTCATGTCAAAGACACAAAAATAACCATACCATTAAACGATGTGCCTGTTGGTAAATTTTTAGTCGAAGCAACTCTTGTTGATAAACTTATAGTCATTACCTTATTGGGTAACAAACCCTTTAATAATTTAAAAGACGTAAGCACTAAAAGTAAAAAGCTAACTCAAGCTTCGGTACCTAAACCAGAAGAAATCACAGAGACGGATAATTCTTTAAACGATGAATCTAGTGCCGTATCTGCAACATCTACTATTAACAAAGGAAAAAATCAAAATTCAATTGATGAACTAGCTATTAGCCACAGTACTGTTGTAAAGTCATATTGGGAAGTGTACAGTATAAATAATGGTCATAACTCGCAAAAAATAACGCGCTTGGCCGACAAAAAGCTCGTAGAAAAACTTATAGCCCGAAATAAAATTGAATTAAAAACTAAATCTGGTAGATTGAATGAATTAATCGTCTGGGAAGTTTATAACACCTCAGCCTTTATGAAATTTAAAAGACTAAACACTGATAATCTTACATCAGAATCAGAGTCTTTTAATAATATTCCTTATTTTAAAACGGAACATATTTTAAGCAGTTTATAATCAAATAAATTAGACATCTGAAATCTATTCTGTCTCTCTACGGATTACTCCTTAAGGTCTAAATAGAGATATATTCTATTAAATCTAGTTAATAAGTAATCTCAGAAACTAACAAAAATCAAGTATACCACTCTTATAAATTTTGTAATTTCATGCTTTTAAATATCAACCGCTATGAAATTTCGTTTTTTCAAATTTTACTCACTTTTAATTTTAGTGTTTCTCTTTTTATCTTGCACAAACCCTAATAAGGAATATGCAAGTATGCTTATTTATGGCGGTACCATCTACACTGTAGATTCAACAACACCTACCGTAGAAGCCGTCGCAACCAAAGGCAACAAAATAATTTTTACCGGTAGCCTAAAAGAAGCTGAAAAGTTTAAGAATAATGAAACTAAACTTATTGATTTAAAAGGAAAAACAATGACGCCTGGTTTAATTGAAGGTCATGGTCATTTTATGGGTCTAGGTTATAACGAGCTAAATCTAGATTTAATGTCTACTACCAGTTATCAAGATATAGTAGATGCAGTAGCTGAACGTGTTAAAACCGCAAAACCAGGTGAATGGATTACAGGTAGAGGTTGGCATCAAAGTAAATGGGATAGTATGCCTGCTGAAACAGTTCATGGATTTCAAACACATTATTTATTAAGTGAGATTTCACCAGACAATCCCGTTTATCTCAGACATGCAAGTGGTCATGCAGGTTTCGCCAATGAAAAGGCTATGGAAATAGCTGGCTTAGTAAATTTATCATTAGACGGTGTAAAAAAATATGAAGTCGAAGGTGGTGAAGTTTTAGTTGATGCTCTCGGCAGACCGACTGGGGTCTTTAATGAAAGAGCACAAACATTAATAACTCAACATATACCAGATAGAACACCAGAGTCTGATATAAAAGCTTTTGAACTTGCTGTAGAAGCATGTCAGAAAAACGGAATTACAAGCTTTCATGATGCTGGTATACCAAAAGAAACCATAGAGCTTTATAAAAAGATGAAAGCTGATGGTAAAATGAATACGCGCATATATGCTATGCTTACAGGCTGGGATAAAGATCTTCTAAATGAATGGTTTGAAAAAGGTACTATGGTAGATGAGGATCATCTTTTTACAATAAGATCTGTTAAGCTGAATTGTGATGGAGCCTTAGGCTCTAGAGGAGCCTGGTTACTAGAACCTTATTCAGACAGACCAAATCATTTTGGTCATGAAACGCTTCCTATGGAATTTGTTAAAGAAACTGCATTAAATGGATTGAAACATGGTTTTCAGGTTTGTTCTCATGCTATTGGAGACAGAGCTAACAGAGAAATTCTAGATCGCTATGAGATTGCATTTAATGAAATACCAGAGTCAGCAAACGACCATAGATTTAGAATAGAACATGCGCAACATCTACACCCAGAAGACATTCCTCGTTTTGCAGAATTAAGTGTTATACCTGCGATGCAAGCCGTACACATGTCATCAGACAGACCGTGGGCTATAGATCGATTAGGAGAGAAACGAATTAAGGAAGGTGCATATATGTGGCAAGATTTATTGCAGAGCGGAGTTGCTATTGTTAATGGTACAGATGTACCCGTAGAACCTTTAAACCCTATTCCTAGTTTCTATGCTAGTGTGAGTAGAAAAACTTTAAAAGGCACACCAGAAGGTGGCTATGAGCCAGAACAAAAAATGACCAGAGAACAAGCTTTAAAATCTTATACATTAGATGCAGCATTTGGTGCTTTTGAAGAAGATATTAAGGGTTCAATCAGTGTTGGCAAACTAGCAGATTTCACCATCTACAACCAAGATATAATGACGGTTGCAGAAGATAAAATATTGGACACTAAAGTTATGATGACAATTTTTAATGGTGACATTGTGTATACTTTACCAAAATAAAAAAACATCAGTTCCCTTCTCTATTGAAGGTCTAACTAATGTTTAATTATTGATTAATAGCAAAACAAATTTAGGCGAATTTTATTTAGTTTTTGTTATATGTATATTAATAAACTGTTACATATTGATGAATATTTATAAACCAAGACATATAAAATTTAAAGAATTAATTACTATTAAAACATGGAAGGTTAAAATATACACTATTGTAAAACAAAATGAATTTTATCATCCTGAATTTTATGAGAATGTAAAGAAAGCATTACCCAATTGGTTAAAACTAAAAAATTGTTTCAATGACCAACACAATCATATTGGGTTTTTAATTCTGCATGCAGGCACAGAAGGTATCTTTTCACTTGTAAATTGGTGGGTCGATAACTACATGCTTAATACAAACATTTATTTTACAGAATAGAACAACTATAAGGGCTTTAAAAAAATATCTGGTAATGGTCTATCGCCTTGTGTATGGGAATTTGAAGTCATTAACCACGAAAGAATAGCGTGGACCAATCATGTCTTAAAAAAACTACCTAATCCAGATTTTTACACCTATTTTGAATCTAGCTTTAATAAAGAGTTATGATTTTTTTAGCTCTAACTTTTCAGCAAAATAATCACAAAAATCTTTCATGGTAGCCGTCATTTTTTCATCCTGTGTCGCACGCATAAAAGTATCACTCATTGTTACTAAAGTCTGATGAAAAAAGAGTTTCATCTCATCGACGGGCATGTCTTTTGTCCAAAGATCAATCTTTAAAGTTTCTTGAGCCTTACTATCCCAAACCGATAACATTACTGCTTTAGCCTCTTCATTTTTTATACCTCCATCTTCAGCAGACCATTTCAATTTTTCAGGCACTCTATTTTCATCGAGTTCTATATTTAACTCTATTTTAGATTGTATTATTTTAGACATTACTTTCTTGGTTTAAATTTTGATTCATTAAATATTATTTCGGGCTCAGTATGCATAATGGTCATTAGATCTTCATTCGTTCTATTGGCGTAGGCCTTTACTATTTGCCACCCTATATATTGACCCAATCTCCCAGGAGATTCATTATCTAATTCTAAATAAAATTTAGAAAAAGGTGCATCTGCAATGAAACGCGCTGGTAATTTACTATCTGAACTAAATAATAATTCTTTCTCTATAAAATAACTCCAAATAGGACTTTCATTAGCCTGTGCCCATTCTATTTCTTCAGGTGTATATCCAATTTTTTCTGCATCAGATTTAAAAGGAATAATTTTATCTTTGAAATGCAGCAATTTACCAAAGTAAATCATTTCTTCTAAAAACGTCTTTCTCTTAGTTTGGTAAGCATATTTTTTCGCAAATCCTTCCGCGAGATTAACTACGATTTGTTCTGGTTTAAAATTCTTCGCTAAATATTGTGGAATTCCTCCATCGACATAAAACCTGTGATTGGGTCCCAAATAATTATCTAGTGCTACTAAGAGAATACTATCTGTTACTATAACTCTATCTCTGTATTGTACATAATTGGTTAACGTAACCACTCGAGGTTCTGAGAAGACCTTATCATAATACTTAAGGTGTTGAAACATTTGTGCCAGTTCTTCTTTTGGCTGCTTAAAATCTGGAAAAGCGGTCTTAACTTCGTTTAATATCTCATTCTGTAACGTATCGTTAAGTCTATTCACCCAAATAGAATCTGGAATTTGCTTTGAAAACAGAAACGGATAAGCTCGTTTAAGCTTAGTTAAGTCTTTAGGTTTAGCATCTAATTCTGCCGTATCAAATCGTTCTACAACAAAATCTACATCAATTTTAGCGATTTCATTTTTGAGTTTTGAATCGTTGTTACAAGACAAAAGAACCAATCCTAATATTAAAATAAAGTAAAATCTCATAAACTGCGTATAAAACATTTTTAATCCTAATACGATTCCGTTATTTTTGTTGTGCAAAGGTACACTTCTTTGTCTTAAATTTTTTAAAAATAATGCAAACAGAAAAGGTTGTAAATCATATTATAAATTGGTTAAAGGACTATGCTACAAATGCTGGAATTAATGGATTTGTAATAGGCATATCTGGTGGAATTGATTCTGCCGTTACTTCTACATTATGTGCCAAAACAGGCTTAGAACTGTTATGTATAGAAATGCCAATACATCAGGCAGACAGTCATGTCTCAAGAGCTCAGGAGCATATTGCACAACTAAAAAAAAGATTTCCTAATGTAAGAGATACGCGTGTAGACCTAACACCAGTATTTGAAGAGTTTAAGACGGAAGTATCATTAGATGCCAAACAAGCTATAGTAGATATGGCTTTAGCTAATACCAGAGCTCGGCTAAGAATGACCACGCTGTACTATCATGCTGGATTATTAGGATTACTAGTGGCTGGTACTGGCAATAAAGTTGAAGATTTTGGAGTAGGTTTTTATACTAAATATGGCGATGGTGGTGTAGATTTGAGTCCTATTGCCGATTTGCTAAAATCTGAAGTTTACGAGATCGGTGCCAACCTAGACGTCCCAGAATCAATTATGAAAGCAGCTCCTAGCGACGGCTTATTTGGTGATGCCAGAAGTGACGAAGACCAGATTGGAGCAACTTATCCAGAATTAGAATGGGCCATGAAAATGAAAGATGAAGGCAAAACTGAAGAAGATTTTACCGGAAGACAACGTGAAGCATTCGAGATTTTTATGAGATATAATACATCAAACAAACATAAGATGATTCCGATACCAATTTGCGAAATTCCTAATAATTTAAGGTAAATACTACAGTTTGTTAAATAAATTACTGTAACTGTTCAATTTTTAGTTATTTTTGTTTAACGAATCTCCCTCATTATTCTAAGCCTAGCTTTTGCTATAGTAAAACTAACCCTAACCCTAACTAAAAAAATCAATTGTCATGATACATATTCTGATTGTTGACAGTCACCCTATTGTAAGAACAGGCCTAGAGCTTTACTTAAACAGTAAACCAGATTTAAAAGTCGTTGGTAAACTCAATAGCGGTATTGAAATCTTTGAATTTATAAGACGTCACAAAGTAGACGTAATCATTTCTGAAGTAGATTTACCAGAACTTAATGGTATTACTGCTTTACGGGCTATAAAAAAGGAAAATAAATCTGTTAATGTTTTAATGTTTAGTCATCAACCTGAAGAGATTTATGCCATTAGCACTTTAAAAGCAGGAGCATCTGGCTACTTAAACAAAACTGCCAGCGTTGAAGAAATTGAAGCCGCTGTGAGAAAAATACATTCTGGTGAGGTTTCTTTAAGTGAAAAAATGGATAAGCACCTTCGTTATGAAGATACACGCAAAAGTAGAAGTCGTTTATTTAAAAAACTATCTACAAGAGAGGTTGAAGTCCTTAAATTATTGTCTATTGGGCGAAAAAACAAGGAAATTGCAGAGGAATTGGATATTAACGAAAAAACGGTAAGCACGTATAAAGCAAGGCTGTTTAAAAAGTTGAATGTAACAAATATTGTAGATTTAATTCACCAGGCGAAGCATCATAATTTAACTTAAAATGCCTAACCAATAACTTTACCTAACTTACGAGATAGTAGCATTTTAAGACCAACATAGTCTTTGACATCTTCTATAATTGATCTTGAATCGACACCTTCTCTGAGCGTATCGTTTTTATATTCTGCCACCTTTTGATCTATAAGGTAACAACGCAAACTAAGAATTGTTTGGCTTACCAATTGTGAAATTGTATGTTCTTTTTCTTTTGGGATGATATGATTTCGTTCCCAATCATGGAGGTTATACTTTTCATCTTCCATCAAAATAGACGTTACTGTACTTGCCGAATCTTGGTCTAATTGATTAATAAAGTCTTTAGTAGAAAAAGTTTCTTCTTGATTGAGTTTGTCTATTATAGAATAATATAAGGCTCTAAATTTTTCATTAGAGAACATCATTTCATCTTCTTGAAGATCTAAATATATTTTCTCAAACACTCGTGTCTCATGCTTAGTTGGCTCTAAAATTAAATCACCAGAGACTTCATCTTCCTTTAAAATTAAATCTTCAAACTGTTCCTTTCTATCACCATAGAGCATCAAGATTTCAATAATTTTTCGTTCTAATTCATATTGGATATCAACTTTTTTCTTGGGCTGTTCTACATTCTTTACAACTTCAAATGCCTTTTGTTGATGCTTGTACTTTTTATTCGCCTCTTGAAAGTGTTTCTTATTTATCTGCGCCAATGTACTGAATAGTACATTTTCACTAATATCCATAATTGATGCACACTCTTGTACGTAGATTTCACGCTTAATGGCATCAGGAATTTTTGATATACTATTAACTATCTCACGGATAGTTTCTGCTTTCTTTATAGGGTCATTATTCGCTTCTTTTACTAATAATGACGCTTTAAATTGAATAAAATCTTTTGCATTTTCGTTCAGATAGGTAGTTATCTCTTCTAAACTATTGGATTTTGCGAAACTATCTGGATCTTCACCATCAGGGAACGTACAAACCTTAACATTCATACCTTGCTCAAGAATTAAATCTATTCCCCTAATTGAAGCTCTTATACCTGCTGCATCCCCATCAAAAAGTACAGTGATATTATTGGTTAGACGATTGATTAATCGTATTTGATCTGATGTTAACGCGGTGCCAGAAGAAGACACTACATTTTCAACTCCCGCTTGGTACAATTGAATCACATCAGTGTAACCTTCTACTAAATAACAATTATCCTCTTTAGCAATACTTTGTTTGGCGTAGTATAAGCCGTATAACACTTTACTCTTATGGTAGATATCACTTTCAGGTGAGTTGAGATATTTGGCTGCTTTTTTATCATTAGTTAAAATACGACCACCGAAGCCAAGAATACGACCACTCATACTATGGATTGGAAACATAACACGACCTTTAAATCTGTCGAATCGTTTATCTTCCTTTACAATGGTTAAGCCTGTTTTTTCCAAAAACTCTAGTTTGTAACCTTTTCCTAGTGCATCGTCTGTAAACGCTTGCCATTCATCTAAAGAATATCCTAATTGAAATTTCTTAATGGTATCTTCTGAGAATCCACGCTCCTTAAAATAACTTAAACCAATTGCCTGACCTTGATCTGTTTTAAACAGTACTTTCTGAAAATATTCATTAGCATACTCACTTACTAAATACAAACTTTCTCGTGCATCTGCCTGGGCTTTTTCTTCGTCAGTTCGTTCAGTTTCTTCAATCTCTATATTGTACTTTTTAGCTAAATATTTAATGGCTTCAGGATAGGTAAAATGCTCGTGCTCCATTAAAAAAGTCACCGCATTTCCTCCTTTGCCTGTAGAAAAATCTTTCCAAATTTGTTTTACTGGCGACACCATAAAACTCGGTGTACGCTCATCACTGAAAGGACTTAAACCTTTAAAATTACTACCTGCTTTTTTTAACTGTACAAAATCGCCAATCACCTCCTCTACACGAGCAGTTTCAAATACCTGAGATATGGTGTTTTGTGAGATCAATAGTTTGAATTTTAGTCAGTCTGTAAATTTAAGATAAACTATTTGTTTTAAAAATTTTATAAGACGTCTTCTGAAAACCTACTATTATAGTTTAATAACTTTTAAGGGTAAAACCAAAAGTTAGAAAAGTATCCTCTTGTTTTTGATTTTCTATGACTATACTTTCAAAAGTATGGCGATAGTTTATTTTGAAGTTTAGAAATTTCCAAATAGGTAATTCTAAACTAACATCAGCTTGCCAACGAAAATTATCACTTTGTTCTAAAGAGGGCTGAAAATAACTTTCATGAGTAAGTATAATCTTGTCTTTGACTAAATTATATTTACCATTCAACCATATCGTTCCACGAAGCGTATTTATTGACTTACTACCATCATAATCTGAATAATTAAAATCGATTTTAGAAAAAGCTGTGTGCTCATACTCGCTGGATAATGAAAGTTTCAACCAGTTTTTATCCTTACTAAGTAATTGAAATGTCGCACCAGCACCAACAAGATAACGTGAATCTATTTCTCGTCTAAAATTAGTACTAAAAAATCCCAATACAAATGGATATATCTTTCGATCTGGATTTAAGTATAAAAAATTAAGGCTTAAGATATCTTCATCTGCTTTTACTTTTCCAAATTCCTGATAAACGTAAGAGTTTTGGTTTTTAAACACCCATTTTTTCCATGGTTTAAAACTTAAGTCTGACTTTGCTCTGAATATTAACGTCTCCACATTGCCACTTTGCCAAAAGCCAGTTAAAGATAAACTTGCCTTTACACTTAACGTATCGCTTTCGTTGATTTGCGCCGAAATAAAAATGGGTAGTAACAAGAAGAAATAAACTAATTTTTTCATACTAATCCGTTATATAACTCTTTAGAATTAATAATAAACGAAATTAAATATTTATAGAGGATTAACTTAATGTTAATGGGAAAAATTACGAAATCGTTATAATTAAAAAGCCTTATTCAAAACATCGAATAAGGCTTTTTAAAACTCAAAAATTGATTGATTTAGTCGATATCAAATCTAACTCCGACTGATATATTATTTTGATCTACATCCTGATCTTTAAATAATGGATTAAGATCATACTTAGCATAAAGCGAAATATCACCAATACCTACATATGCACTTAGACCATAAACAAAGTTAGATGTATTGTAATTTCTTCTTATTTTATCCTTAACACGGTCACCATCTTCTTTAAACTTTAACTTCTGTTGTGTACCGATTCTAAAACCACCATAACCACCTATACCTAATTTAAACTTATCGTGGTTAAAATATCGCACTCTGTTTCCGTAGTCTTTTTTATTCCATCCACCAATTTCCAAGTGCACAGGGAAAACTAGATTTGTTACTCTAAACTGTGATTTTTTAAGTCCCACAGGGAATTCCTGCAATGTGGTTTCAGCACCATCTTGCACAAAATATAAATCGCCTTTTACGTTTAACTTATTCCACTGAAATGAAAATCCATAGTTTAATCTCAGTAGATTAGAGTTTTTGAGCAGTCTTGTTTGCCAAACCCATCCTAGCTCAACAAAGCCAGAACCTGCCAATTCATAAGGTGAGTCGTCTAAACTTTGCCCATCAATAATAGTATTATTAAAACCTATAGCAAAAAGCAGTTTATTACCTGTGCGAATCTCATATTTTGGAATTTCCTTCTTTTTTGGTGTCAAATCTACATACAATCCATTTGAACCAATACTCAATGCTATATTTTGATCAGTATTTGTAATATCATAGCCATTTCTTTTCAATAATTCAATTTTAGAATCGATTATAGCCAAACGATCTTGAATATTGAGTGCTGCCTTTTCCGCAGCTTGTTTTTTAAGTTGCTCTGCTTGAGCCGCAGTAATCTCATTATTATCTAAGCTCTCATTAATTTTGGTAACTCTTAATTTCAAAGCGTTCTTTTCAGAATTTTCAACTTGTAACTTTTTCTGTTCTAATACTTCAATTTTATAGTCAATTTTTGCCTGTTTAGAAGAATCAATGACTTTATCCTGACCTTGCACACTGTTCAAGGCAAAGCAAATTAATAAGGGTACTAATAATCTTGTAATTGTGTTCATAACTGTTCGTTTTTTGATGATATTATTATTTTTATTTAATTCTAATTATTACGCTCTGCCACAGCAGTTTTTACAGTTTCATAACTATCCTTAAGTACTTCAAAAACTTTACTTCTAAAGGATTGCCCCATTTCATCTTCTACACTCATTAATAAGGCATTAGCATCTACTGTCTTTGTTGTTTCATTCTGTATTTGGTCTTTAAAGAGTTCTTTACTCGCTAGTTTTAATAGTGAATCTACTTCCTTATCAATTACGGATGTTTTTTCAGATTTTAGTTTTTTAAGAGCATCAGCTACTGCATCTTTCATCATAGCTTCGTCTTTAAGAAGTAGCAACTCTTTAGTAATATCCTTGGTATCATTAAGCTTTGAATCTTTCTTTATTAAAGTTCTATTCTCAGCTACACGTGTTTTAGATTTAGGTGTTTTATCTACCGCTTTCGTATAGTCAATTACCTGTGGTTTTTCAGTCGTTTGTAATTCTTCCTCTTTGTTTTCTACAGCATTACACTTATT
>NZ_CBFHMI010000041.1:0-22655 GCF_965656915.1 Winogradskyella sp.
TACAAAAGTTGTTTGCCAAAGAAAATCCATACCTTATTCAAGAGAATTTATACAGAGATAGAAATTTAGATCTTTTAGATTCAATAGGCGCAGGTGTGAATACTGAATTCTACAGGGAGAATATGTTATACATAAGAAACGAAAACATGGTCAATTCTCTCGTAAAATTAATGCCTCAAAAATCAGTTTTTGCTGGTGTTGGTGCCGCTCATTTACCTGGAAATAAAGGTATGATTAATATGCTACGTGAGAGCGGTTATAAGGTAGAAGCGCTTACCTCTGATCAAACCGAGTACAGCAAAAAAGAGAAGACTAAACTAGATAGTTTATTTGTTCCTCCACAGGTTAAAATGAACAGTACACCTGATGGGTTTTTAAGCCTAAATACCTACGATACATTACGAGAATTTGCATATGGAGGACAGAATTACTATTTAGATCCAGACATGACCAATGGAGCTTATATCACCATTAATAGAATTAGCAGATTTATTTACTTACCTAACGAAAAAGATAATATCACATTAAAAGATATTGACAATCTGCTCTATGAAGACATTCCTGGCGATATTTTAAAAAAGGAAGAACTAACAGAACCATATCCTGGCATAAGCATTCTAAACAAAACAAAGAAAGGTGAGTTTCAAAAAGACCATATCTATCAAACACCATTAGAAATTATTATTATAAAATATGCCGGTAGAAGTGATTTTGTGCTTACTCATGAAGCTTCGGTTTTTAATTCTATAAAACTAAAAACACCTTCAACCGACATTAAACGTTATACCGCACCAAACAACAAGTTTGAAGTCAATTTTCCAGATTATTACGTTACAAATAACATGGAAAATAGTGGTAAAAAGCTATTACAAGGTTATACGGATGATGCTTATTATTTTTTACAGGAAGCAGCACTTCAAGACGTCTCGTATATTGAAGAAGATAGTTTTGAAGCAAAATATTTTCATCAGGCGATTTATAAAAACTACAAGCTCACAGAAGCACAAGGCAAATTTGCATCTAGCAAATATAAAAGTTACGAATCTTATGCTGTGTTAGACTCTACCACAAATAAGAACTTACATCTTAAAACGATTGTAAAAGATGGTAGTTACTATTTATTAGGATATGTTGGAAAGGAAGATGCGGCAAAGTCAGACTTTTTTAAGTCGTTTAAATTCAATAAAATCTCTTATGAAGGATTTGAAAAAGTTATAGATACCTCTTTACATTTCTCTGTAATAACTAATGGTAAATCACCAATGCCTAATGGGTATAATTATAGTTATAACGATGGATCAGAAGACAAAGACTATCAAGAAAAAACTAAGGAAACCTTATATTCTACCAAAGCAAATGAACAGATTATGGTATCTAGAAAAAAGTACCATGATCTACAGATGTTTCATAACATAGACAGTCTTTGGAAGGATATTGACAATAAAATTAATTTTACTAGTCCTTATTATACTCCAAAGAAAAAGTTTAATGTTTCTAATCGCTCTAAAACTTTCAAAGACAGTATCTATTCTTACAGTTTGACATATACAGATTCGGCAAGTGCTAAGCAGGTTATGGTAAAAAACATACTAAAGAAAGGTGTGCTTTTTGAATTGTATACCTTAATTGATTCTATAAGTGGTCCATCAAAATTTGTAACAGAATTCTATGATACATTTACTCCAATTGATACCTTAATGGGTAAAAGTGTTTTAAAAGACAAAACCAATCAATTTTTTGAAGCATTAAAAGAGAATGATAGTCTTGTTTTAGAGTCTTATAACCTTATTAAGTTTAAGAAACATAATGCCAAGGATATTGTATCTGTTTTAAAAGACTTTGAATTTGAAAAAGAACGATTGGATATTAAATCTCATCTGGTTGGTAAATTAATTGAGATAGATCTAAAAAATAATCTCGGTTTTATAAAGCAATTGTACTTTGATAGTTACTCAGATCCTCAAACGCAAACGGCTATTTTAGAAGGTCTAATTGACTCTAATAAGAAAGACTCATATAGCTTAGCTTTAGATCTAATGGAGCGTGATATTCCTCTGGGAGGAGTAGGTAGTATTTTCTATAATTACTTTGGGAAAGATTCTTTAGAACTTAAAGCAACTTTATTCCCTAAAATTCTGCAGTACAGTGCTATTAACGAATATAAACAGCCATTGTACGACCTTTTGGCTAGAGTGAAAGACAGCGGATTGATTAAACAAAAAAGCTATTCTAAATATAAGAACCAACTTATTAATGATGGTAAAATTGAAGTAAAACGAAATTTAGGAAACAACAATTACGGTTATAATTCGTACTCAGATGATTTGTCAACCTATGTTAATTTAATTTTCCCATATCGCAAAGAGCGTTCTGCACAAGATTTCTTTGAGAAACTGCTCAATGTAGACGATAATGCAGCACTTGTAAAATACTATGTATTATTAACAAAATACAAAGAAGCAATACCGGATAAGTTAAAAGAAAAGATTCTTGAAGATGAAGAAAATCAATACTTACTTTTAGAGGAATTGCATGAAGCTAAACTCTTAAAAAAGTTAAAATCTATAGGTATAAATCAGCAACAATTTGCCAAATCCAAATTGTTGTCAAATGCTAGATATGAAAAAGAAAAAGATTCGGTAAGTTTTCTTTTAAAACGTGATTTTTTAACTGATAAAGGAAAAAATGCGGTTATGTACTTCTTTAAGATTGATAAAGAAAATGAATATTCTGGTAAGTCTGAGGTATTACATTATATCTCATTCATCAAGCCAAAAAACCCAAATGAACTCGTGGTAGATTACTATAACAAATCTGAAAATTACGGTACTGTTGTAGATGAAACAAAAGAACTTGAAGAACAATACGAAGACATCATTAATCTAGCCATATATAAAGACCGTAAACGTGTTACGTCATCTGGTCGTGGTGGTGGGTATTATGATTACTAGACTCAACTCGACGCCTGAATATATTTTTTAGGCGTCGTTCCAAATTTCTTTTTAAATGCTGCTATGAAGTGACTCGCGGTACTGTAACCTACTTTTAATCCAACCTCATTAACATTATAGTCGCCAGATTCTAATAGTTTACGTGCTACTTCCATTTTATAGTCTAGTAGAAAGCCATAAACGGTAGCACCGTATATTTGCTTAAAGCCTTCTTTAAGCTTTTTCAAACTTAATCCAATAGTTTCAGACAATTCTTGTAATGTTGGTGGTTCAGCCATATTTGCGATAATAATATCCTTTGCTTTTTTAAGCTTGCCAACATTAACCTCATCAACTAAAAATGGACATTGTTCTACATTAGCATCTTCACTTCTATTAAAAAATAAACTTAGGAGTTCATAAGACTTTCCTTTAAAATATAATGGTTTTATGGAAGAGTTTAAACTAAAACTTAAAAGCTGATTTAAAACCACAGCCATAGAAGGACTTATTTTTCCATCTGTATAATATTTTTTGTCTTTGTTCTCATCAGTTAAGAAGGTGACATAGTTAGCATCTTTAGAAAACAAACCATGAAACTTTTTTATAGAAATAACTAAAGATACCAACCAGGAATGTGCTTGCATCTCTAAATGAATGGGTAAATCGCGTTGTGGATTATAAAGTAATAATGACGTGTCTGCATTTATTTTTAAGGTGTATGTGCCTTGATTAAATACAAAATCTGCAGCACCTTTAGTACAAAAGTGAAACTGAATAAAACTACTATCAATCTCACGTTCAATAATTTGTACCGAATTCGTCTCGTTTTTGTAAGTCAATACAAAAAAGCCATCTTCAATATAAGTTTCATCAAAAGTACCTCTAGCGATACTTTTTGAAGTTGAATTCTCTAATTTCATTTTCTTCTTATTTAGATTCGTTCCAAATAAAAGGTCAAACAACCCTTGATTTTACTGTAAAAATATGACAAAAATCATATTTTTATTAAAAAGAATCCTAAAAAACCACAAACGACATTTAAAGTTCTTCTAGCGTTATTTTTTTATTATTAACAAAATTACATTTGCATTGTTAATTTCCGAGTCAGGTAAACGAGCGAATGCAACAACACAAAAGCACATATTTTTACGCCATCGGTCTCAGCTACAAAAAAGCTGATGCAGAAGTACGTGGTCATTTTAGTTTAAGCGATACTGCAAAAACGACTATTCTAAACCAAGCCAAACAAAATGGTATTGAAAGTGTTTTGTTGATTTCTACTTGCAATCGAACAGAACTCTATGGTTTTGCTGAGCATCCTTATCAATTAATCCACTTGCTGTGTGAAAACACTAAAGGTACGGTCGAAGAATTTCAAGAAGTAGCTTATATTCATAAAAACAAAGAAGCCATTAAGCATATGTTTAGAGTTGGCTCTGGACTAGATTCTCAAATTCTAGGTGACTTTGAAATCATTAGTCAGCTTAAATTTGGTGCAAGAGCTTCGAAAAAAGTCGGTTTACTTAATTCCTTTACAGAGCGTTTGGTGAATGCTGTCATACAAGCCAGTAAACGTATTAAAAATGAAACCGAATTATCATCTGGAGCAACTTCAGTATCATTTGCGTCGGTGCAATACATTATGAACAATGTAGCGCAAATTTCAGATAAAAACATTTTACTCTTCGGAACAGGGAAAATTGGAAGAAACACCTGTGAAAACTTAGTAAAACATACCAAGAATTCACACATCACATTAATTAACAGAACGAAAACAAAAGCAGAGGAAGTTGCTGGTAAATTTAATCTCATCGTTAAAGATTATGAAAATTTAGAAGAAGAAGTAAACGCTTCTGACATTCTTATCGTTGCTACTGGAGCTCAAAATCCAACAGTCTATAAGTCCTTAATATCCACAGAAAAACCACTTTTAGTTCTAGATTTATCGATTCCTAAAAATGTGAATGAAGATATTAGAGAACACTCAAATATTACATTAGTTCATTTAGACGATTTGGCAAAAATCACAGATGATACTTTAGAAAAGCGTAAAGCTTTTATTCCTGCAGCTGAAGCGATTATTACAGATGTAATGTCAGAATTTAACGCTTGGTTAGATACTTTAAAGTTTGTGCCAACAATTCAGGCTATAAAACACAAACTCACAGATTTCAAAAATTCAGAATTTAGTACACAACGTAAAAAATTATCTGATTTTAATGAAGACCAGGCCGAATTGATTACCAATAATCTCATTCAGAAAATTACCAATCAATTTGCGCATCACCTTAGAGAAGACAGTAATTCGTCTGATGAGAGTATAGAACTCATCAAAAAAATATTTCAGTTAGAAACTTCAGACAATGTCTAAAATCATTCGCATTGGCACACGAGATAGCCAGCTTGCCATGTGGCAAGCAAAAACAGTTCAATCTCAACTTGAACACTTGGGTCATAAAACCGTTCTAGTTCCTGTAAAATCAACAGGAGATTTAGTGCTTGATAAACCTTTATATGAACTAGGCATTACTGGCATTTTTACTAAAACCTTAGATATAGCAATGCTCAATGAAGATATTGACATTGCTGTACATTCACTTAAAGATGTACCTACTGTGTTACCCAAAGGCATTGTTCAAGCAGCAGTTTTAAAGCGAGGAAATATTAATGACACATTAGTTTATAAAAAAAACGAAGAATTTCTATCAACTAGAGATGCTGTTATTGCCACAGGCAGTTTAAGGCGTCGCGCACAATGGTTAAACCGTTACCCAACACACACCATTGTTGGTTTAAGAGGTAATGTTAATTCTAGACTTGAAAAACTTGAAGTTAATGAAGACTGGAATGCCGCTATTTTTGCTGGAGCAGGTTTAGGTCGATTAGGAATAACACCTGAAAATTCTATTAACCTACATTGGATGATTCCTGCGCCTGCACAAGGCGCCATCATGATTACAGCCTTAGAAGCTGACGAAGAAACCAGAGCAATTTGTTCAGAAATCAATGACGAAATTTCTGAAATTTGCACAACAATTGAGCGCGAATTTCTAAATCGCCTCGAAGGCGGTTGTACGGCACCTATAGGAGCTATTTGCTATATTAATAAAGACGAAGAAGTTAACTTTAAAGGTGTTCTTTTGAGTAAAGATGGTACTAAAAAAATAGAATACACTAAAGTTGTGGCTTTAGACCAGAAGGACGAGTTGGCAAAGCTTGCTGCAGACTATATTATTGAAAAAGGTGGAAAAACCTTAATTGATGAATTACAACGTGGTGACAAAGTCACGAATATCTACTCAACTAAAAAACTAACTGACGACCAAAGACTATTATTTCATAATGATGTGGTTGCAGAAAGTAACGATGCTATAAAAATTAGCCTTAATCGCATTCCTAGAACTCTGGTTCGTAATGAAATTGAGAATGTAATTATTACGAGTAAAAACACCGTTGAAGCTTTATTGACTAACTTCTCAGCACCAGAATTACAATTCAAAAACATCTACTGTGTTGGAAGACGTACCAAACGCATGGTAGAAAAACGTATTGGCAAAGTGAAACATACTGAAGCCAACGCCAAAAAGTTAGCTAAATATTTAGTTGATTATATCGATGGCACCGAAGTCACCTATTTCTGTAGTGATTTACGACTAGATGATTTGCCTGATATTTTGACTGAAAATAATATTACGGTGAACGAAGTAGAAGCCTATCAAACAAAGTTTGACTCAGATAAAGTTGATCATAATTTAGATGGTGTTATGTTTTATAGTCCATCTACAGTCGAGAGCTTCTTAAAACAAAATAAAGCTACTGGAATTGCTTTTTGTATAGGAGAAACTACTGCGAAAGTGGCTAAACAGTATTTTGAAGATGTGCGGATTGCTAAAGTACCCACGGTAGAAAGTGTTATAGAATTAGTAAATGAACACTACGTATAACAAAATGATAAAAAACGATTTATACTTAAGAGCATTAAAAGGAGAAACTGTAGAACGTCCACCGGTTTGGATGATGCGACAAGCTGGTCGTTACCTTCCGGAGTTTATGGAGATCAAAGCTAAGTACGATTTTTTTACGCGTTGTCGCACACCAGAATTGGCAAGCGAAATTACCGTACAACCTATTAGACGCTATGGTATGGATGCTGCGATACTATTTTCAGATATCTTGGTAATACCACAGGCTATGAATATTGAGGTAGAAATGAAACCTAATTTTGGTCCATATTTACCAAATCCTGTGCGTACTCAAAAAGATGTAGATAATGTTATTGTTCCAGATGTTCATGTGGAACTTAATTATGTAATGCAGGCTATAAAAGCAACAAAGGAATTATTAAATAACGAGATTCCTTTAATAGGATTTGCAGGTTCTCCATGGACCATTCTTTGTTATTGTGCTCAAGGTCAAGGTAGTAAGAATTTTGATAAGGCTAAGGAATTTTGTTTTACAAATCCGATTGCGGCACATCAATTATTACAAAAAATAACAGACACAACTATAGCATACTTAAAAGCAAAAGTTGCTGCTGGTTGTGATGCCGTTCAAATTTTTGATTCTTGGGGAGGCATGCTATCACCTGTAGATTATCAAGAATTTTCTTGGCAATATATAAATCAAATTATTGAAGCTTTAAAAAACGATGCTCCAGTAATAGCATTTGGAAAAGGGTGTTGGTTTGCACTAGGAGAAATGGCAAAATCAAATGCTGCTGCATTAGGGATTGATTGGACATGTTCTGCCAGAAATGCACGCTATTTAACAGGTGGTAATATTACTCTTCAAGGTAATTTTGATCCTACACGTTTATTCTCTCCTCCATCTGAAATTAAAAAGATGGTTCATCAAATGATTAATGAGTTTGGGAAAGACAAATACATTGTAAATTTAGGTCATGGAATTTTACCAAATATTCCATTAGATAATGCAAAAGCATTTATTGATGCTGTTAAAGAGTATAAAGCATAATTCTTCGGTGTAACTTAAAACACTTTTTAGCGTCTTTTAGGTTGTAACCAAAAGAAAACAATAATATGATAAACAACATATTAAAAGGCATAAAAGCATATACAGGAACATTTGAACTCATTTCCAAACTCAAACTTTGGAAATATTTCGCAGTCCCAATTGCTATTAGTGTTTTCACAGCACTAATTATTGGGTTATCTGCTTATGGTTTATCCGATAATATTGGTCGTTTTATTGCTAATATATGGCCATGGGATTGGGGAAAAGTAACCTTTACCTCTATTTCTACATTTATTGGCGGCATCGTTGTTCTTGCGATTGGTTTAATCTTATATAAGCATATTATCATGGCTTTGTCTGCTCCGTTCATGAGTCCGGTTTCAGAAAAAATTGAAGCGCACTTAACAGGAATAGAAAAACACAAGCATAGAAAAACATCTTTTAAAAATCAATTGTGGAGAGGTATTAGAATAAATATACGGAATTTAGGTAAAGAACTTTTGATTACAATTCCGATTTTACTGTTGAAATTTATTCCAGTAGTTAATATATTCTCAACAGTCTTGCTGTTTTTAATTCAGGCGTATTACGCTGGTTTTGGTAATATGGATTATACATTAGAACGTCACTTTAAATACAGAGAAAGTATTCAATTTGTGAGAAAATATAGAGGTATTGCCATTGGAAACGGCATTGTATTTATACTCTTTTTATTTATTCCTGTTATTGGTGTCATTTTAGTTTTACCAATGAGTGTAACCGCCTCGTCTTTGAATACTGTGAAGCTTTTAAAGGATGACAATATGCTTCATCAAAATAATGTAGTAGTCTAATGATAGCTCAGTTTGATACATTTGAAATCAATCCTATACATGAAGGTGATGCCTGGAAAGTATGTGATTTAATGATAGCAAATGCAGAGAGATTCAAACGTTACTTTCCTAAAACCTTAGAACAGAACTTAAATCCTACACTATCACAGTTGTTTGTTGAGATTAAAGTGAAACAATTTAATAAAAGAGAAGAATTTCTTTTCACACTAAAGCATTCTGAAACCAGGGAACTCGTAGGATTAATTTATATTAAAGAGCTCGATTGGGACAAAAAGCAAGGTGAATTTGCATATTGCATAGGTTACACTTTTGAAGGCAAAGGACTCACTTCTAAAGCTATTTATACTTTAACGCAGTATGCATTTGAAATTTTGGGTTTAGAAACACTTCAAATTATTACACATAAAGATAATTTGAGTAGTGTAAGTATTGCTACCAAAAATAATTTTGAATGGCAAAAAACATTAAAAAATGGTTTTACTCCTCTAGGAGAAAAATCGTTAGATATGGAATTATACGAACTTTATAAAAGCTAAGATTTGAAAGATAAATTTTTCAAATACATACATCAACTGCAAAACACCATCACTTCTAACCTAGAAGCCATTGATGGTAAAGCCGCTTTTCAAGAAGATATTTGGAAACGACCAGAAGGTGGTGGTGGCAGAACACGTGTTATCGAAAACGGAAATGTTTTTGAAAAAGGCGGAGTCAATCTTTCTGGCGTACATGGTAAATTACCAGACAGTATGCAAAAGTATTTCGGTGTAAAAGACGCTGATTTTTTTGCTTGTGGTTTAAGTTTGGTCCTACATCCCAAAAACCCAATGGTACCTACAGTACATGCCAATTGGCGCTATTTTGAAATGTATGACCAAGACGGCAATATTGTAGATCAGTGGTTTGGAGGCGGACAAGATTTAACTCCATATTATTTATTTGATGAGGACGCCAAACATTTTCACCAAGTCTGTAAAACAGCATGTGATAAACATAATCCAGAATTCTACCTTAAATATAAAGCCAGATGCGATGAGTATTTCTATAATTCGCATAGAAATGAAGCGCGTGGATTAGGTGGATTATTCTTTGACTACTGTAAAGCTTCAGAAGAGATGAGCATGCGAAACTGGTATGATTTTGTCACCGAAGTTGGAGATAGTTTCCTTGAAGCTTACAAACCAATTGTAGAAAAACGAAAAGATTTACCATACACTCAAGAGCAACGCGACTGGCAAGAAATTCGTCGAGGTCGTTATGTAGAATTCAATTTAGTACATGATAAAGGCACTTTATTTGGCTTAAAAACTAATGGAAGAATTGAAAGTATTCTCATGAGTTTACCACCACATGTACAATGGGTTTATGACCACCATCCTGAAAAAGGAAGTGAAGAAGAACGATTACTTAAAGTATTAAAAAAACCTAAAAACTGGATATAGTTATGTTTCCAATAAGAAGAAATAGAAGACTAAGAACTAACGAAGCTATAAGAAGTTTGGTGAGAGAAACCATAATATCACCCAACGACTTTTTAGTTCCTTTATTCATAGTTGAAGGCAAAGGCATTAAAGAAGAAATTGCATCAATGCCCAATTACTATCGTTTCAGTCTAGATCTATTAAAAGACGAAATAAAAACATTGTGGAGCTTAGGTTTAAAATCGGTTTTATTATTCGTGAAAGTTGATGATGCCTTAAAGGATAATAAAGGAACAGAAGCTTTGAACCCAAATGGATTAATGCAACGTGCCATTAAAACTGTTAAGGATGTTTGTCCTGATATGTTAGTCATGACAGATGTAGCTTTAGATCCTTTTTCGTCTTATGGGCACGATGGTATTGTAGAAAGTGGCAAAATTATTAATGACGCTACAGTTGAAGTATTAGCCGAAATGAGCATATCTCACGCAGAAGCAGGAGCCAACTTTGTAGCTCCAAGTGATATGATGGATGGTCGTATTTTAGGTATTCGTGAAGCTTTGGATCAATCTAACCTCATTGACGTTGGAATTATGAGTTACTCGGCTAAATATGCCTCTGCTTTTTATGGACCCTTCAGAGATGCCTTAGATTCCGCTCCTGTAGATATGGTTGATGTACCTAAAAACAAAAAAACCTATCAAATGGATTTCGCCAATAGAGCTGAAGCCATAAAAGAAACTGAAATGGATATTAATGAGGGTGCCGATATTGTAATGGTAAAACCAGGCTTGTGCTATTTAGATATTGTGCGCGATATTAGAAATAATTTTGATATTCCGGTTGCTGTTTATCAGGTTTCTGGTGAATATGCTATGCTAAAAGCCGCGGCTGAAAAAGGATGGTTAGATCATGATTCGGTAATGCTAGAACAAGTCACTTCAATAAAGCGTGCAGGTGCAAATATTATTGCTTCCTATTTTGCTAAGGATGTTGTTAAATTGATTTCGTAACTTCGCACTAACTAAACTTTTATGCATTAATGGGCTTACTCATTTTTTACGCTGTTATATCAATTTTCTTTTCATTTTTATGCTCTATTCTTGAGGCAGTTTTACTCAGTATTACACCAACGTTTATCAATGTAAAAAAGAAAGAAGGCAAAGCTTACGCTACTGAACTAGAGGAACTTAAAAAAGATGTAGACAGGCCTCTCATTGCAATTCTAACACTTAATACAATTGCACACACTGTTGGTGCAATATTAGTTGGTGTACAGGCCAAAGTGGCTTATGCAGAACTATATGGAACAGCTAAAAGATCTTTTTTTGGTATAGAGTTTACAGAAGATTTAATGGTAGGTGTGGTATCTACAGTTATGACAATTTTAATTCTGGTAGCATCTGAAATTATTCCAAAAACGATTGGCGCAACCTTCTGGAAACAATTGGCGAATTTCACATCAAAGGCACTAAAGGTCTTAATTTTTCCACTAAAATGGACAGGTATTTTATGGTTACTTCAACTCACTACAAAATTAATTGGTGGTAAAGGCCATGGAAGTATTTTAAGTAGAGAAGGCTTTGTCGCCATGACAGAGATAGCACACGAAGAAGGTGTCTTTGAAGAAAATGAAAGTAAAGTCATTAAAAATTTACTCAACTTTAAAGAAGTACAAGCAAAAGATGTAATGACTCCACGTACCGTAATGAAAACTGAGAACGAAAGCATGACGGTTGAAGCATTTTTTAAAGCTAATTCTAATATTCGTTTTTCTCGAATTCCTGTTTATACAGATGATGCAGATAATATAACCGGCTTAGTTTTAAAAGCTGAAGTATTTAAGGAAATGGCTCTTGGCAATGGGTCTAAAACTATCTCTGAAATTAAAAGAAATATCATTATTGTAAATAGAAATTTACCCATTCCAACATTATTCGAACAATTAGTTGAGAGCAGAAATCATTTGGCTTTAGTTGTGGATGAGTATGGCTCAGTAAGTGGTTTGGTAACTATGGAAGATGTTATTGAAACATTGCTTGGTCTAGAAATTATGGACGAAAGTGATAACGTTTCTGATTTACAACTTCTCGCTAGAAAAAGTTGGGAAAGCAGAGCGAAACGCTTGGGTATCATTGAAAATGAAAATTCAGAAAACAAAGACTAATGCCATTCTGTTTTATTGAAACTCCTCTTGGACATGCCAAAATAGTTGGAGATGATAATGGTATTTCATCGGTTTCAATATTAGATACTAAAGAAGAATTATCAGAAGTTATTCCTGAATCACTTTTAGATTGCGTTACACAACTCAAAGCTTATTTTAAAAACGAACGTAACACTCTCGGTTTAAAATTAAATCCAGAAGGTACTGTGTTTCAGAAAAAAGTTTGGAAACAATTACAAACTATATCATACGGTAAAACAGTTTCATATTTAGAACTATCTAAACAACTAGGTGACATAAAAGCTATCAGAGCAGTAGCAATTGCCAATGGTAAAAATCCGCTTTGGATTATTGTGCCCTGCCACAGAATTATTGGTAGTGATGGCAGTTTAACTGGTTATGCTGGCGGACTACAGCGAAAAAAATGGCTTCTCAATCACGAAAGTGAATACAAACAACAATCGCTATTTTAAATTCACTTTTACTATATTTAAATTTTAAATCATTTTTATGAAATTCCTTAAAAAACTTCTCAAATTTTTAGTCATCTTTTTTGGATTAATAATCGCCATTTTATACATCACAGACACAGATTATCTTCTCAAAGCTGTAAGAACAATTTATATGAAAGGTCATACCACTGCTTTTCTAGAAGATTATAAGGAATTTGATAACCGTGTGGTTGAAGCCAGTAACAATCCGCAACCTTGGCCAAATCATGCAAACTACAATACGGTTCAAGAAACAGAAAGACTCAAAAAACTCAACGAGTCCTCAGGAACCATTGCTTACGTGATTATTAAAAATGACAGCATTTGGTTCGAAAATTATTATGATGGTTTTGGTGAGGATTCGAAATCCAATAGTTTTTCAATGGCAAAAAGTTATGTGTCTGGTTTGATGCAAATGGCGATTCAACAAGGCTATATTAAAAACTTAAATCAACCCGTTTGTGACTTCCTTCCAGCATTCTGCGAAGGCAAAGCCTCAAAAATGACGGTTAGAGATTTAAGCAGTATGAGCTCTGGCACCAATTGGGATGAAGCCTATTACTCACCACTATCCATTACCACACGTGCGTATTTTGACGATGATTTAGCTAAGGTAATGAACAGCTTAAAAGTTGTAGACGAACCTGGACAAAGCTTTAAATATGCCAGTGGCGACACCCAAATGTTAGCTATGGTTATTGAAAAAGCTACAGGTAAAAAACTATATGATTACTTAGAGGAAAGCTTCTGGAAACCTCTAGGCTCTGAGAATTCAACACTGTGGCAGGTCGATAGTGAAGATCATGACTTAGTAAAAGCTTATTGCTGCATTGCAAGTAACGCAAAAGATTTTGCACGTTATGGTAAGTTGTTTAAAGATCACGGCAAGTGGAACAACAAACAAATTTTAGATTCAACTTTTGTCGCTAAATCTGTAAAACCACGTTTTGATGATGGTCAGATTTACGGTTATGGGTGGTGGTTAGCTAACTACGCCGATAAAGAGATTTTTTATATGCGTGGCCATTTAGGACAGTTGGTCATCGTCATTCCGGAGGACGAACTCATTGTGGTTCGACTTGGTCATAGTATCACAAAATCAGGTGGCGATTCACACTCACCAGATTTCTATACCTTCATTAATGAGGCTTATGAGATGCTAGAAAAGTTTTAAACTGGAGTAATTTATGATTGGTGTTTTAATAATACTTGCCTTATCGTGGTTATTACTCTATTTTATTGAAAAAGAATCTCTTTTAGTTCTCGGGTTTCTCCCCATTTTTAAGCGTTTAAAGCAATTTTTTATTGGTTTTGGTATTACGGCTCTACTATGTATTATCGTTCAATATTTTGAAAGTGTACTTAAAGAATCGAATTTTATACTTAATAACAAATTTTCAATCCTGCTTCTCATAGAACCCTTCTGGTGGGACTTCAGATCGGTTTTAACAGAAGAACTCGTTTTCAGAGGGGCATTACTATATATTCTTATCAAAAAGTTAAACCCGAAATTTGCAATCCTATTCTCTGCAATAGCTTTTGGAGTGTATCATTGGTTCTCTTTTGGAGTTTTTGGCAATCCAATGGCAATGCTAGTGGTGTTTTTAGGCACGGGAATAATGGGTTATGCTTGGGCATTAGCTTTTTATAGAACCAAATCCTTAATGCTTTCTTTTGGATTTCACCTAGGCTGGAATTTCACTTATAACACTATTTTTTCAAACGGTCCGTTAGGAGATTTGGTTTACACCTCACAAGGAGAAGTTGAATTGTCTGGTTGGACAGCATTCTTAAATTTTTCTATGGGGATGATTATAGTTCCTATAATTGTTTTGATTTACGTACGCTATTTAACAAAAACCACCAAGGTGATTTAAAACCGTATTCAATTGTATATGAAATTATTATATTTGATTTAAACTAATTCGGAATTACTAAAATTAGTATGATTAAAAAACTCAACCTAGAAAACATTCTATTCCTAGATATAGAAACCGTTCCTGAAACAGAAAAATTTTCGGATTTAGATAAAACGAAACAAGAGCTTTGGAGTACTAAATCTAGGTATCAACGAAAAGAAGAATTCTCAGCAGAAGAATTTTACGATCGCGCTGGTATTTGGGCAGAATTTGGTAAAATAATCTGTATTTCTGTTGGTTATTTTAAAATGGAAGGTGATATCAGAAATTTTAGAGTTACTTCCTTTTATGGTGAAGAAATTAAAATTCTAAAAGAATTTAAAAATCTCGTTATCTCTCATTTTAGTCAAAATAAGCATTTATTGTGCGCTCATAATGGTAAAGAATTCGACTTTCCTTATATCGCAAGACGTATGATAATCCATAATATTGAATTACCTTATAAACTCAACCTTTTTGGTAAAAAACCTTGGGAGGTTCCGCATTTAGATACATTAGAGTTATGGAAATTTGGAGATTATAAAACTTATACCTCTTTAAAACTATTAACTAATGTCTTAGGTATTCCATCACCTAAAGATGATATTGATGGCAGCGAAGTCTATAGTGTCTATTATGAAGACAACAATATTGACCGTATTATTACGTACTGCGAAAAAGATACTATTGCTGTTGCGCAGATTTTTTTGCGACTTAGAGGAGATGAACTACTTCATAAAAATGAGATAAAGCATCTATAAAAAAACCCAGAAGATATCTTCCGGGTTTTTTATTTTTTGGTTGTTTAATTAATGGTGTTATTTCTTTATAAAACGTTTCATTATCGTATTAGTATTAGTAGTGAATCTAACTTGATACACACCTGACTAAAGGTCGCTAACATCAATACTATCATTTTTCAATTTTCCTTTAAACACCATCTGACCTATTATATTATAAACCTCAAAACTAACATTTGTGAATTGAGTTTTTACATTAAGTAATTGTCCTTCTACAGGATTTGGATAAAGTTTAATATCATTACCGTGAGTAGATGCTACATCTACTTCGTCCTTAGCTGAGCTGGTTGTAGTTAAATTAATATTGTCTATTGCAATATCTGCCTGCCATGTACCACCAGTTAATTTATTAAAACGAAGTTGAACACTTCCTCCTACATATGCCAATAAACTAACATTTTGAGATTGCCATGAATTACCAAGGTTACCTGAACTACTCCACAAACTCACCCAACTTGCTCCATCATCATTACTCGCTTCCAAATTAAGAGTTCCCATATTGTTTGAACCATATTGATTAATTAAAATTGAAATTTGCATCTGTCGCAGAAGACAAATCAAAACAAGGTGAATTAATTATAGCTCTCTTATTTGGGTAGCCTGTATTATTTCCTGAAGCTTCAACATAAATGTAGAATGATCCTTGAATAGCACTAGATGGACCAGTCCCATTTGATGGTGTACCGTTGGCATCAACTGTCCAATTAATATCATCTGCTGTAGATTGTGACCATCCACCAAGAGTATTCTCAAATCCTTCCGAATAAGGGAAGGTTGAAATTCCTCCAGAGCACCCGGTTGTAGGATCGGACACATTTACCGTTCTAACTACTTCTGTGGCTGCATTGCCAGCAGCATCACTGACATTATAAGTTACGGAGTAATTACCAGCGACACTCGTATTTACAGTATTTACAACAACGATACTACTTGTTAAATTAACATCAATATTATCAGTAGCTGTTGCTCCTTGGTCTGTATAAGTATCTCCAGTGATTAAATTAAGTCTCGATGGTCCAATTAATGAAATTACAGGAGGTGTAGTGTCTTCAAGAACGGTTATCGTTCGCGTAACTGTTGCTGCTGTATTACCTGCCGCGTCACTCACGTTATAATTCACAAAATATGTTCCTGCAGAAGCTGTGTTGACTGTTCCAGTTATTACTATGTTCGAAGATATATCTCCGTCAAAATTATCAAAAGCCGTTGCTCCTTGTTCAACATAACTATCACCAATATTAAGGTTTATAGATGAAGCTCCTATTAAAGTAATAATTGGTATTGTTGAATCTTGATTTACATTAACCGTTCGTATAACCTCAGTTGCTGCATTACCAGCATTATCACTTACATTGTATGTGATTTCATATGAACCAACAATACTTGTATTAACTGTATCTCCACCAACCACTATACTGGAAGTAAGATTACCATCAATATCATCAGTAGCCGTTGCTCCCTGATCTGAATATGAATCCCCTTGTTCTAAGTTAATGGTTGAAGCACCAATTAAAGTAATTACTGGAGCCGTAGTATCTGCTGTTACAGTCACAGTTCTTGTAACTTCAGTTGCTGCATTTCCTGTGGCATCACTAACATTATAAGTGACTACATAAACACCAGGTATAGAAGTATTTACCGTATCGCCACCAACTACAATACTAGACGTTAAATTTCCATCAACATTATCTGTAGCTGTTGCTCCTAATTCTGTATATGTATCACCAACTAACAGATCTAAAGTAGATAATCCATTTAATGTAATTACAGGAGCTTCAGTGTCTGGTCCATTACCTTCAATAATGATTGTGTAGTCTTCAACCTCACCATAAGTGAAATTATCGCAAGGTCCTGGCACTTGTTTATAACGCATTGTCACTCTCATTCGTGTAGAATTTTCAACAGCACTTGCTGGTATTGTAAAACTTCCGCTCACCGAAGTTGCTTGCATATTTCCCTGAGTATAAACCTGTTCTCCTGCATCTGTAAAATCACCATCTCTGTTATAATCTATCCATACACCGTAAGCCTCATTATATATAGTTCCTGTCCACGTTGGTGTAATGGTAATTGTATATCGGGTGTCTTTTATTAGTGTAGTAGATATACCTGTAAAATCAGAATAGAATTGTGCACCAGAGCTATTGTCTATTGTGTTTAATTGTACACGACTAATAAATTCATCATTTACATTGGTACTCGCAGAATTACAATAGTTTAATTGCACATCTGTTGTTGTAAATGTTACAGAACTACTGTATGCAGAATTTGTACCACCAGAGCATTTACTTCTAACTTGCGCTTCATATTTCGTTACTGCAGTTAAGCCTGTGAGATTTGAAGAAATTCCTGTAACTGCGTTTGTAATCCAAGTCGAAGTTCCTGCTTTTATAGTTTGCAATCTTGGAAAATAGCGGTCTGGATTAGTATTTGGTTCATAAGATCTAAATGCAACACCAGAGGTTGCTGTTGTGCTAGGTAAGGTTGTTGAGGCATTATTTTCATCTATTTGCTCCCAAACATAGCTTAGTACATCACCAGCATCAGCATCAGTTGCAGAGCCTTCTAAAATAAATGGTGTTCCTCTTGGTATGGTATAATTAGGTCCTGCATTTACAACCGGAACCGAATTACCTGTATTTGTATTGGTTTGACAACTTGTAGTTTTAATGTAATCTGTAACTTGCTCTATTGATACGGCATGGAAATTAGGAGTTACATTAGGTTCAACATCTGTTGACCCTGTAATACCAGCATAGCTCATAATAGTAGTTCCACTTCCTGGTTCTACCTGAACGTTGGTTCCTTCATTTCCTCCAAACGTCCACGTATGGTTGGCTCCAAACTGATGACCTAACACATGAGCCACATAATCTACATCAAAAAAATCACCAACAGGATTTGTTGCTGAAGTCCATCCACTTCCTTTTTGATTATTAACACAAACACAACCAATACAACCAGCGTTTCCATTATTTTGGAGGTTTGCAAATAAATGTCCGACATCATAATTTGCTTCGCCTATAACTGATGTTAATGTATTTTGTAGTTGTGAATTATAACCACTTGTAGTATTACCGTATGGATCTGAAGATGTATTAGTATAAATAACATCGTCTGTATTAGCAATTAATATCATTGTAACATTAAAATCAACTTCAAAGATGCCATTTACTCTAGTCATTGTCGTATTAATAGCCGCTAATGCCTAAGCTTTTGTTCCGCCGTGATACTGCGTATATTCTCCAGTTGCAGAAACTGCTAAACGATATGTTCTAAGAATTGAATCATCTGCATTTCTCAACGTAGACGTTGAATTTATAGTTTGATTGATTTGTTCTGATACAGTACATTCAAAATCGTTGTTGTTGTTAATTCTATTACTTCGATTAAACACCACATAACTATTTGAATTTTGTGCTGCTGGTTCAATAAATGTATTCATACCATTAGGTGACAATATCATACCGCTAAATCCTTCAGGTGATAAACTAAATCGTAATACTGAAGAAGCGTCATCTACACCCTGGCCAACATACGACCTGATTTCAGGAAAACGTGCTTGCAACTCTGAATGCATTACAGAAGCTTCTTTTATAGCGAAGCGTTGTAGTTTACCTTCAGAGTTCGGAAAGCTTAAAATAGTATTAGACGTCATCGAAAAGTCATTCCGTTGCACAACACCGTTTAATGCTTGCCTTAGAACGTCATGATTCAAACTAAATGTTTGATATGATTTTAATGGTTGGTGATTTTCTTTTAAAACCGTATTGGTAATTGAATTCTGATTTTGCCAAACTTTACTTTGAGACCACGCAAAAGATGCAGTCATTGCTACAATGAGCAATAATAATTTTCCTTTCATAATGTTGAGGGTTATAAATTTATTAATAGCTTTTCCTTGTTTGAATTAACTATTCTTTAACAGTAAAGAAATCTTATTAACGTAAAATTTAAAAAAGCATAAAAATATGTGGAAAAACCGTAATTGAAAATAAGATTTTACGTGCATTATTAGAAAATTGAGTTTTTTACGTTACTCCTTTTATTGTAGTGTTATTATTTTTTGAATATAAAATAACTACTTTTACTTATGCCTAAAACCAACTTAATAGAAGTAAAAAATTTAAATATTGCCTTTTTTAAGGATGGCTCTGAAAGCGCAATAATTAAATCTATTTCCTTTTCCATTATGCCTAATGAAATAGTTGCTGTTGTTGGTGAGTCTGGCTCTGGTAAGTCCATATCTTCTTTGGCATTAATGGGATTATTACCTAAGAATATTTCAAAAATTACATCTGGAGAAATCTTATTTGATAATAAGAATTTGGTTGAATATTCAAGCAAAGACTATGAATCAATTAGAGGTAAAGATATTGCGATGATATTTCAAGAACCTATGAGTTCTTTAAATCCATCAATGAGATGTGGGAAGCAAGTTATAGAAATACTAAAACAACATTCTCAATTATCTGATAATAACATAAAAGATGAAGTTTTAAGCTTATTTGAAAAAGTTAAACTACCCAATCCTGCTCGAATTTTTAAATCTTATCCTCATGAAATTTCCGGTGGACAAAAACAGCGCGTAATGATTGCAATGGCAATTGCATGTCAACCTAAATTACTTATTGCGGATGAGCCAACTACAGCTTTAGATGTAACTGTACAAAAGGAAATTTTAGAATTGCTAAGAGATATTCAGAAAGAAACTCAAATGAGTATTCTGTTTATATCGCATGATTTATCTTTAGTCTCCGAGATTGCAGACAAGGTATTAGTGATGTATAAGGGTGAAATAGTAGAACAGGAAATTACGACCACTGTGTTTCTGCGTCCAAAACATAATTATACGAAAGCTTTAATTGGTGCAAGACCTTCAACGAAATACAGATTAAAAGCACTGCCTACTATTTCAGATTTTATGTCAGATACTATAGATAAAAAAGTCATTTCTAATGAAGATCGTAAAACACAGCATGAACTTTTATACAATCGAGACCCATTATTAGAAGTTATAGACGTAGAAAAGGAATACATTTCTAAATCATCATGGTTTGGGAAAGATCGAAGTTTTAAAGCTGTTAATGGCGTCAACTTTAAGGTATATCCTGGTGAAACTTTAGGTCTCGTTGGTGAATCTGGTTGTGGTAAATCTACACTTGGAAATGCCATTCTTCAATTAGACAAAGCAACTTCAGGTGATATTAAATATAAAGGAAAGAGTATTATGGATCTTTCAAAACAAGAATTGCGAAAATTAAGAAAAGATATACAAATCATTTTTCAAGATCCCTTTGCATCGCTTAATCCCAGAATGACTATTGGTAATGCTATTTTAGAACCCATGACTGTTCATCATATTGGTAAGACCGTTAAAGAAAGAAAGGCAAAAGTATTAGACATTCTCGAAAAAGTTGGTTTAGAAGCATCTGCTTTTAATCGTTATCCTCACGAATTTTCTGGTGGCCAAAGGCAACGTGTAGGCATTGCCAGAACTATAGCGCTAGAACCTCAACTAATTGTTTGCGATGAATCCGTTTCGGCACTCGATATTTCTGTACAGGCTCAAGTTCTAAATCTATTAAATGATTTGAAAACGCAATTTGGCTTTACATATATATTTATCTCGCACGACTTAGCCGTTGTAAAATATATGGCAGATCAATTATTGGTAATGAATAAAGGGAAAATTGAAGAAATTGGAGATGCAGATAGTATTTATAATTCCCCTAAAAAAGAGTACACCAGAAAATTAATTAATGCCATACCCAAAGGGTTGTAATTAATGATATTGATCAACTGATAAAATTGTATTTTTATATTTTAACCAACAAACCTTCTATGACTTATAAATGTTTTAAGTCCGTACCTCTTTTGGTACTTTCGTTAATAGCTTTTTCTTGCTCAAATAGTACTAAAAGCTATTCTTCTATAAAAGAAATTAGTGCTATTGACCACAAGGTAGATTCACTATTGGCAATAATGACTATTGAAGAAAAAGTAGGTCAAATGAACCTTTATGGTGGTTTTTGGGAGGTAACAGGGCCAACACCAGAAGAGGGAAATCAAAAGATTAAATATGAACATCTTAGGAAAGGACTTGTTGGTGGTATGCTGAATGTACGAGGTGTAAAAAATGTGAAAAAAGTACAACAAATAGTTGTTGAAGAGTCCAGGCTTGGAATACCACTTATTATTGGTTTTGATGTTATTCATGGTTATAAAACCTTAAGTCCTATTCCGTTAGCTGAAGCTGCAAGTTGGGATTTAGAAGCTATAGAAAAATCTGCTAGAATTGCTGCAACTGAAGCTTCTTCTGCTGGGATTAATTGGACATTTGCACCAATGGTAGATATATCTAGAGATCCACGATGGGGACGCGTAATGGAAGGTGCTGGAGAAGATCCTTTTTTAGGTAGCCAAATAGCTAGAGCTAGAGTTAAAGGGTTTCAAGGAGATAATTTAAGTGACGCTAATACAATTGCTGCGTGCGCAAAACATTTTGCTGCATATGGATTTGCTGAGGCAGGTAAAGAGTATAACGCAGTAGATATAGGAACATCTACTTTACATAATATTGTTCTTCCTCCTTTTAAAGCTGCTGCAGAAAGTGGTGTGAAAACATTTATGAATTCTTTTAATAGTTTAAATAATGAACCTGTTACAGCTAGTAGTTATTTACAACGTAATATTCTAAAAAATAAATGGAATTTCGATGGATTCGTTGTTTCTGATTGGGCCTCCATAAACGAACTTATATTTTGGGGAAGAGCTAAAAATAAAAAAGAGGCTGCTAAAATTGCCGCAGAGGCAGGTTCAGACATGGATATGGAAGGATATGCCTATGTCAATGAATTAGCACAATTAGTGAGAGAAGGAATTGTAAATGAAGACATTATAAATGATGCTGCAGGTAGAATATTAAAAGTGAAATTTCAATTAGGCTTATTTGATGATCCTTATAAATATTGCAACGAAAAAAATGAAGAAGAAACAATAGGTATTAAAGCGCATCATGAAGCGGTTTTAGACATGGCAAAAAAATCTATTGTGTTATTAAAAAATGAAACCAATCTCTTACCACTAAAAAAAGAAGGGCAAAAAATAGCGCTTATTGGTCCGTTAGCAGATGAAA
>NZ_CBFHMI010000042.1:0-21543 GCF_965656915.1 Winogradskyella sp.
ATTTAGATGTAATCTCATCTTTATCAATATCTTTTGGTGTATCGGGTTTTCTAATTCTATTTTTAATATAACTCATAAAAGCATTGCTTCGAGATGCGGCAAATGCTTTTAGTTTTGTATTGTCTATTGTACCTATACCAACTCTATAAAATAAATCTAATGATGTGCTCAATTTAAAATAGCTCACCATCTCATTTACTGACTTTTCATTCAGTGTAATTTTCAGTTGTTTTAATTTACGTCTTAGTATTTCTTTACCTTCTTCTGCAATTTCTTTGGTATGTGCATTTAAGGCCGATTTAATTTTACTGCGAGCTCTAGCTGTAGTTGCATAATCTAACCAGTTTGCGTTAGGCTTTGCGTTATCTGAGGTCAGTATTTCTAAACGGTCACCACTTTGTAATTCATGACTTAAGGGTACTAATTTCCCATTAACTTTAGCGCCACGAGTTTTCATGCCCACTTCAGTATGAATGCTAAATGCAAAATCTAAAGGTGTAGCTCCTTTTGGTAAAGATTTTAAATCTCCTTTTGGTGAGAATACAAATATTTCTTTTGAATACAGATTAAGCTTAAATTGTTCTACAAAATCAACGGCATCTGCCTCATTGTTTTCAAGAGCCTCTTGTAATCTGTTAATCCATAGATCTAAGCTGTCTTCTTTTTCGTTTTCATTTTTATATTTATAATGCGCAGCATAACCTTTTTCGGCAATTTCATTCATTCGCTCACTTCTAATTTGCACTTCTACAAATCGACTTTTAGGACCTACTACAGTTATATGCAAGGCTTCATAACCAGTTGATTTTGGTGATGATATCCAATCTCTTAATCTTGTTGGGTTAGGTGTGAAGTGATCTGTAACGATAGAATAAATTTTCCAGGCTAAGAATTTTTCATTTTCTAAATCTGATTTATAAACAATTCTAACAGCAAATTTGTCATAGACTTCCTCAAAAGAAACCCCTTGTTTTACCATTTTTCGTCGAATACTAAAAATGGATTTTGGTCTACCTTTTATCTCATAATTTAAACCTTCCTTATTTAGTGAATTCTCTATGACTTTTGTGAAAGCTTTAATGTAAGCATCTTGTTCTTCCTTGCTTTCTTTCATCTTCTCCAAGATGTCAGTATAGACTTCTGGTTCAGTGTATTTAAGTCCTAAATCTTCAAGTTCAGTTTTAATATTATAGAGCCCAATTCTGTGGGCTAAAGGTGCGTAGATGTAAAGTGTTTCGGAGGCAATTTTAACTTGTTTATCAGAACGCATGGAGTCCATGGTCTGCATATTGTGCAGACGATCAGCAATTTTTATAATAATAACTCGTACGTCTTCATTTAAAGTTAGAAGCATCTTACGGAAGTTCTCAGCTTGGAGAGAGACGTCCATGTCTTTTTTTAAGGATGAAATTTTTGTAAGACCATCAACAATACGAGCTACTGTATCTCCAAATAATTGTTCTATATCCGCTATGGTATAATCTGGATTGTCTTCAACCACATCGTGAAGTAATGCAGCAGCAATCGAAGTAGCATCTAAACCAATTTCTTGAGCCACAATTTTTGCCACAGCAATTGGATGAAAAATATAAGCTTCACCAGACTTGCGTCGTTGGTCTTTATGCGCATCCACAGCAACTTCAAAAGCGTGACGAATTAACTTTTTGTCATCTTTGGTTAGCGTTCGATAGCTTACTTTAAGAAGTTCTTTGTAAGCTTTTGCAATGGCTTTGTTTTCTATTTCAATGGCTTCTTCAGTCATAGAACTAAAGTAGTGAAATGGTTTGTAATGGGCAATAACTTTTACTCGGGAAATTTTTAGAGTTTCGTTAAGCTATTAGGATATGTATTTATTTTACTTCGTTGACTAATTTTCTGTTTTCTTTAAATGCTTTTATATTATCTAAAGTGGTTGTGGTAATCTCGGTCATAGCCTCTTTTGTAAAAAAAGCTTGATGAGAAGTAATTAGAACATTTGGAAAACTCATTAATCTTAAAATAAATTCATCTTGGATAATTCTTTCTGACAAATCGTTAAAAAACAAATTCTCTTCCTGTTCATAAACATCTATTCCTAAGTAACCAATTTTTTTATTGATAAGACCATCGATGACATCAGCTGTATTTATTAACCCACCACGACTGGTATTAATAATCATAACGCCTTCTTTCATTTTTGATATTGAAGTTTTGTTTATAAGATGTTTTGTATGTTCGTTTAAGGGACAGTGCAAAGAAATAATGTCAGCTTGTTTAAAAACTTCACTCAGGTCAAAATACTCTACACCTAAATCTAGGAGGTTTTTATTTTTGTAAATATCAAAAGCAACAATCCTAATACCAAAACCCTTGACTATATTGCAAAACGATTGACCAATTTGACCAGTCCCAATAATACCAATTGTTTTATTTTTTAGGTTAAAACCAATTAAGTTCTTTAATGAAAAGTTACCTTCCCTAACGCGGTTGTATGCCTTATGAGTTTTTCTATTTAATGTAAGAATTAAAGCAAAGGTGTGTTCGGCAACAGCCTCTGGTGAATATGAAGGAACGCGTACGACAGAAATATTATACTTTTTTGATGACTCAATATCAACATTATTAAATCCGGCACAACGAAGTGCAATTAGACCAATACCATTATTCGATAATACCTTTAGTGTAGATTTATTGACGTTATCATTCACAAAAACACACACGGCATCAAATCCATCAGTCAGGCGTGCGGTATCAGTATTTAAAGAGGTCTCAAAATATGAAAATTTGAAATTGTAATCTCGATTATATTTGTCAAAATATTCTCGATCATAAGATTTAGTACTAAAAACCGCGATTTTCATGTATTAATATTTGTGAGGAATTTAAAGAGATTAAAAAAGTGAATGATGGCATTATTATACATCATTCACCTGTTATGAAGAATTTCTGTTGTTTGTATATCTATTTAAGAAATGTAGATAATTTCAAAATTCAATACAACGAAACTTATTTTTCATCAGAAGTCTCGTTATTGGTATTTTCATATTCTTCAAAAATTTCTGTTTTAGTCAGTTCTGGATAATGATTTTCCTTCTGTTTTTTATGTGATTGAAAAATGTTCCAGAAAGTGAAGTATATATACACAGCGAATATAATACCTCCTATGAATAATATTCCCTTATTCATGTTGTACGTCTTTGTCTTATCGCTATTGCGAATAAAAGTATGGTTCCAGGCCAGTGCGCTGAATACTGAGCCTCTTCCGTCATACCATATAAACCTAATCCTACGGAATATAATAAGCATAAAAATGCTAATATGACAGGATACCATTTTAAAAATATTTTTTTCATTTGATATTTTGTTTAATATTTAT
This sequence comes from Winogradskyella sp., assembly GCF_965656915.1. GTDB lineage: Bacteria > Bacteroidota > Bacteroidia > Flavobacteriales > Flavobacteriaceae > Winogradskyella. Next base: position 3,356 of record NZ_CBFHMI010000042.1, read on the forward strand.
ATAGAAAGTTTAAACAAAAATAAGTAATACATCAGTTAAACATGAAGGAAACATTAATTACGACAAATAATTAACACATTCTTTATGCTTATTAAGAATTATTAACAAATGGAACCATATTCAGTTGTATATAAAAAATACGTTAATAAAAAGACCTTGAGAGGAATTATATATCTTGAATTTTTTGAAGTAATTTTTTTTAAATTAAAGCTAACAAATAAGCGTTAAAATTCCTTATCGAAATTTAACGCTTATTTACTTAAAAGTTATCGTAAAATTTTAGCTCACTTCTTTATTCAACGGTGAGTGATGTTCATGCACCATTTTCCATCCACTATCTGTTTTTACGAATAACAAAGTAATTTGATCATTTACAACTACTAGGTCTTCACCAAACTTGAGATGAAAGTCAGAGTGAAAGGTAAGATTAGCAACATCACCATATACTGCAATTTGTAAATCTTTAGCATCAAACTTAACTACTTCCGTAACAGAACCAAAAACACCTCTTTCATGAGCTTCATTTGCTTCTCCTCCATTTCTGGGCTCTCCGTTTTTAAATTCGGTAAACTTTGGACTGTAGGCATGGAATGAAATTAGTTTATCCATATCTCCATCTTTAATGCTCTGAGCAATTGCTCCGAAGGTTTCCATAACTTCTTTTTTTGCTTCAGGAAATTCATCATTGACGAGATCAATTTTTACTTCCTCAATTTCAACTTTCTTCTCTTCTTGTTTACATCCCATGATTAAAATTCCTACAAGAATAATTTGCGCATAAATTAATTTTGCTTTCATAATATTGTATTTGATTAGTTAGTAATTGATTATCAAGGTACAACATTATTATTTTGCAGAATTTTAAGCAATCATTTAGGTTTGGATTTGAGGCCTAATAACCATATTTAGGATGTGCGTTAACTTTACAAATTTTGATGTATTTAATCCATTTCAAGTCGTGGATTAAAATCAGTTATTAACCAAGATGAACTGTTTGTTTTAGAAAGTTAAGTGCTTACTTTCTTAGGTTTTTAACACGATCTAAAAGTGTTGGATGTGAATAGTGCATAAATACATAAGCTTTATGTGGTGTTAAATTACTTAAGTTATTTTTAGATAGTTTTTTTAAAGAAGTAATAAGTGGCTCAGCTTTGTAAGTGGTTTTAGCATAATCATCTGCCTGATACTCAAACATACGAGACACATAATTCATTATTAAACCTGTGAGTTCCGAAATAGGAGTGTAAAGTAAACCGAAAGCTATTAATCCAACATGAAAACTCGGTGTAGCAACTCCAATAGCATGAGATAATAACGGATTAGTAATAAAAATTGACAAAATATATAAAGTTAAGCCTGTAAGAAGAATTGATGTTACCAGATTGAAAATGATATGCTTTCGTTTATAGTGTCCAACTTCGTGCGCTAATACAGCTACTATTTCTTCATCTTCTAAATCATTAACTAAAGTATCGTATAGTGTTACGCGTTTTTCATTACCGAAGCCAGAAAAGTAAGCGTTGGCTTTAGTGCTACGTTTAGAGCCATCAATGATAAAAATTTTGTTTAAACTAAAACCAACAGACTTAGCATAGTCCGATATCTTTTGTCTTAAATCTCCGTCTTCTAATGGAGTTTGTTTGTTAAACATAGGTACAATAAGACGTGAGTAAAACATATTCATAAATACAGTAAAAATAGTTACGATTCCCCATGCATAAAGCCAAAATTGGTTACCTGTTAATTGATAGAACCATATAATTAGTGCAATGATGCCACCACCAAGAATTGCCATCATCAAAAGTCCTTTTAGTTTATCTAAAACGAAAGTCTTTTTCGTAGTTTTATTAAACCCAAACTTTTCTTCAATCACAAAGGTTTTGTAATAGGCAAATGGTGTCGTTAAAATATCGCTTGCTATCATTATTATACCAAAGAATATGAGGCCTATGATAACGGGTTTGTCAGAATAGCTTCTGGCAATATTATCTACATATTCAAATCCGTCTAAAAGTAGAAATGCTAAAGTGAGAAATAGCGAAAATAATGAAGACCAAATCCCAAATTTATAATTAGTGGTTTTATAGGCTTGCGATTTTTGATACTCTTTTTTGTTGTAAACATCATTTAACTCTTCTGGAATAGGGTCATTATATTGCTTAGCATTAATAGCATTTAAGACTTTATCTTTTATAAAATTGATTACAATAATGGCTATGATAATGTAGAATAGGGTCTGTGCAGTCATATTTATTTAAAATCGCGTTGTCTTAAGGCTTCAAAAATAAGAATTCCTGCAGCAACTGACACATTCATGGAATCAATAACACCTTGCATTGGTATACTTACATTTTGAGTTGCAGCGTCACGCCAATCTTGAGTTAAGCCTGTAGATTCTGTACCAACTACAATTGCCGTTGGTAAGGTATAGTCTTGTGTATGATAGGGCTCTGAATCTTGTAGAATTGCAGAGAATATATTGAAGTTGTATTGTTTTAAAAATGAAATAGCTTTGTTAGAACTCGCTAAGGCAATTTGCGTAGTAAATACGCAACCAACACTTGACCTAATGATATTTGGATTATAAAGATCTGACTTTGGATTAGTGATAATAACTGCATCAATATTTGCAGCATCTGCAGTACGTAATAGAGCACCAATGTTTCCTGGTTTTTCAGGTGCTTCTGCAACAAGAATTAACGGATTTTTTGAGTTGAAATTTAAATTTTCTATCTCGTGATTTTTAGAATGAACAAGAGCAATAACACCTTCAGTGGTATCTCTATGAGCTAATTTTTGAAACACATCTTTTGAAATTTCAATAATTTCAATGCCATATTGAGACATCGCGTGTGCTTCACTTTCTGAAAATAAATCTGGAAAAAATAATAAAGACTTTATTTTGTAACCACCTTTAATAGCAAGTGAAAGTTCGCGTTTGCCTTCAATTAAAAATGTATTGGTTTTTTTGCGCTCTCTAGACTTTTCTTTGAGTTGAACCAGCTGTTTTATGAATGGATTTTGTGGACTTGTAATTAACTTATTCATAGATAGAACAAAAGTAATGTAATTTTATAGTAATTATGGCGTCCAATGCTATAACTAAAAACCGAAATATGAAAAATATTTTATTCGCTTCATTTTTATTTCTACTACTTGCTGCCTGTAAAAGTGACACTAAAGAAAAAACTACCGTTATTGAAACCCTATCAAAAGAAGACATCACTACTAGTCTTTATCCTGAATCTATTACTAAAGTTTTTAAAGCTCATGGTGGTATTGATCGTTGGAATAAAATGCATACCCTATCATTTACAATGGAAAGACCTAATGGTAAAGAGGTTACAACGACTCATTTGAAAACTAGAGCAGAGCTAATTGATGCTTCAACTTATTCTTTGGGATTTGATGGTTCAACTTTATGGATTAATGAAAAAGATGGAAACGAATACAAAGGAAATGCAGGATTTTATAAAGGATTAATGATGTATTTCTATGCTATGCCTTTTATTGTTGGTGATAATGGAGTTCTATATGAAAATACTGAACCATTAATTTTTAATGACAAATCTTATCCTGGTATTTTAATTTCTTATGAAGATGGAGTAGGCGTATCATCTGATGATCAGTATATCATTTATTACGATGAGGAATCAGGGCAGATGCAGTGGTTGGCTTACACGGTTACTTATGGTAAAGAAGAAAAGAGTAATGATTTTCATTTTATAAAATATAGTGAATGGCTGTCTGTTAATGGTTTGTTGTTACCAAAAACAATAGAATGGTATAAATATGAAAATAATTTACCTACTGAAAAACGAAATACTGTGGAATTCACTAATATCATTCTAAGTGAAGAAGCACCAAAACCTTCCCTTTTTAAAATGCAAGAAGGAGCTTATCAGATTAAATAAAAACGTGACTATTTATTAATTACAAAGCAGTGGTAATGGCTCAATGCTATTAATGTCTTGTGAAGGTTTAAGTGTTATGAATTTTGTTAAATCTTTAGTACAGAAATAATACTTTACTCCTTCTTTGAGCTGATTTGGATTATCTTTTGAATCAAGATTATCATCTATCACTCCGTAGGTTTTATAAGTGTTGTATGTCTCTTCCGTAAAAGCATAATTACTGTCCCACCAGAAAAATAAATTTCCATTTTTTTCAATGTACCTTGATGGTATTGTAATGCCTTTGGTACCAATTTTCGATGTAACATCCTCACTAAGTTTCAGAGCATCAGCAGTGATGATAACCGAAATGAGACTTTGATATATATTATCAGTTTTTCGAGGGTCATCCATAAGTTTTACAAGTTGAAGAACCTCAGTGTGTGCAACCGCAAATATCTTATGATTCTCGATAAGTATATTAGAACTATAAAAGTCTGAAATTGCTAATTCTATAGCTTGAGTTGTTGTATCTGAACGTTGTTTTAAGGTGTTAGTGTTATGACAACCTGATGGAAGTACTAATAACAGTGTAACGATTCCTTGTAATAGAATTTTCATGCATAAATATAAAAAAAGCGAGCCATTTGGCTCGCTTTAGATGTTAATCTTGCTGATTATATTTTTCTGAATACCGTTTCCAAAGCTCTGTCTGATGGGTTTCTAGACTCAGATTTCTACCATCAATAAAAGCATAACTTAATTGATTAGTTCTCATATCTAAGGCATCTCCTTCGCTAATAAAAAGTGTAGCACTTTTACCAACTTCCAAGGTGCCATACATATTATCTATTCCTATTATTTTAGCCGCATTATGTGTTATTAACTGTAAAGCTTCTTCCTTTGTTAATCCATAAGCGACAGTTGTACCTGCATAAAACGGTAAGTTTCTAGAATTCATTCGTTCCATTTGTCCGCTTGGTTCTAATGCTACTAAAACACCAGCATCTACTAATTTCTTAGCTTGTTTAAAGGTGTAGTCATAATCATCATCTTCAAGTTCAGGCCTGGTATGTACACGTTGTAGAAAAACAGAAACATTATTCTGCTTTAAGAAATTGGCAATGTTTCCTGCTTGATAACCACCAACAATTGTAATATTAGGAACACCTTGAGCTTTAGCGAAGTTGACTGCGTCTGTAATGCCTTTTTCGTCATCCACGTTTATGTATAGATGTTTAGATCCATCAAATAGACCAACAAGTGCTTCAAAAGGTAGATGCAATTCTTCTTTCCCACCCATGTTATAGGCTTTAGATTCGTTAAAATAGTCCTCTAATTCCTTTACTTGTTTGGCGTAATTTTTATTTGGCTTTAGGCCAGGATCTTCTCCTAACCACCAACGTCCTCTACTGAAACTACTTGGCCAATTAATATGTATGCCATTATCCATTTTTACGGCAGCATCTTCCCAATTCCATGCATCATATTGTACAACTGATGATGTACCTGTTATACGTCCACCTCTTGGAACAACCTGGCCTAATAATACACCATTTGGTCTCATAGACTCAACAATCTTAGATTCTGCATTGTAGGCAATAATACTTCTAATATGAGGATTAAAGGTTCCCATTTCAGATAGGTCATTAGAAGCCTTTACGGCATCCACTTCAACTAAACCTAGAGTTCCGTTAGCTACGATAAAACCTGGATAGACATGTTTACCTTTAGCATCAATGACCTCCATGCCATTCATATCTGTTTTACTCGTTATGGCATCGGCTACCATTTTTAGTTTTCCATTTTCCATGATGATAATGCTATTCTCAATAACATTTCCATTTCCAATATGTGCTGTTGCACCAACAATTGCTATCGTTTTTGATTGCTCTGGTGCAGGTGTTTGTTGTGCGTAACTCAATGTGATACACAACAAAATCAATACGATGTTTATTTTATTTAATGTTTTCATATTTAAATGTGTTTAGTTGTGTTAGTCCATTGAATCACAATGCAATAATACTTTTTCTTTTTTCTTTACCGGTTGAGTTTTTAAGCCTTTGTTTTTATCTTGAAGCATAAGATTTACAAGCTCACTTTTTTCTTTTTTAATCGTTTCTCGCATTTGAGCATCGCGCTCAATATCAAAATAAGTAACACCTTCTATGATTGTCTTTTCTGCTTTAGCATAAACAGAAAGTGGATGGTCTGACCACAATACGATATCTGCATCCTTACCAACTTTAAGACTCCCTACACGATCATCTAAATGTAAAAGTTTAGCAGGATTTAATGTTACGAATTTTAAGGCTTCTTCTTCACTAATTCCACCATACTTTACTGCTTTAGCAGCTTCCTGATTTAATCGTCTAGACATTTCAGCATCATCACTATTTATAGCCACAGTCACTCCTGCGTTATGCATAATTGCTGCGTTATAAGGAATAGCGTCATTTACTTCGTATTTGTAAGCCCACCAGTCGCTAAAGGTAGAACCGCCAACTCCGTGGTCCTTCATCTTATCAGCTACTTTATAACCTTCAAGAATATGTGTAAACGTATTTATATTAAAGTCGAATTGTTCAGCGACTTTCATTAGCATATTAATCTCACTTTGTACATATGAATGACAAGAAATGAAACGCTCTTTATTTAGAATTTCAGCTAAGACTTCCATCTCTGCATCCTTTCGGTAAGGTTTACCACTTTTCTTTAATTCGTCATAAGCTTTTGCTCTTGTGAAATAATCTACGAATACTTGTTCAACACCCATACGAGATTGTGGAAATCTTGCATTTACTCTACTACGAGATTGTTTTACATTTTCACCAAGTGCGAACTTTATGAATTTAGGAGTATTATCATAAACTAAATCATCCGCCGATTCTCCCCATTTAAGTTTTATAATGGCTGAGCGTCCTCCAATAGGATTAGCAGAGCCATGCAAAATTTGAATAGATGTAACTCCACCAGCAAGATTGCGGTAAATATCTATATCTTCATCATCCAGTACATCTTCAATCGTTACTTCGGCAGATGAGTTTTGTCCACCTTCATTAATAGAAGCTGCCGCTATATGAGAATGCTCATCTATAATACCTGCTGTAATGTGTTTTCCTGTGGCATCAATGACTTTAGCATTCCTATCGGATAAATTAGCACCAATTTTAGAAATTTTACCGTCCTTAATTAATACATCCGTATTTTCTAAAATACCGTCCTCTTCGTTGGTCCATACCGTAGCATTTTTAAATAATAAAGTTTCTGATTTTGGTTTTTCAGTAAAGCCATATGCGAGGTTAGGGTATGTCACAGGATTCATATAAGGTTCCTTAGATGTGCCATTCATTTTGTTCTTATCGTCTTTATTATTTGCTTCTGCTTCCTTCATAACCTTATTCGCATAAAATGTTATTTTAGTACCATTAGGCATTGTGGCTTTGCCATTAAGACTATTATTGTCTGAAGTATTGGCTACAATTCTGATATATTCTTTTTTTGTGCTATCTGCAGTTTTGAAGGTGAGATTAACCCAAACGCCTGTATAACTCATTTTTATTCCGAGACTCTTGTCACCCTGTACTAAAGATGCCTTAGGTTTGCTTGTGCTTCCTGAGATTGATAACTTGTAATCATTACCAGATAATTTAAAGTTGTAGTCGCCATCAATATCTTTCACGTTCATGTTAGCAATAACATGAAGTGTTCCTTGTACCCAATTTTCATACAACTTAGTTTTCTTATCAAAAATATCACCATTGGTAATTAAGAAATTAGCATAGCTTCCTTTTTTTAAGGTTCCTAACACCTCTGACTTCCCAAGTAATTTTGCAGGTATTGTGGTTAATGCCTCTAAAGCTTTTTCTTTTGAAAGGCCACTTTCAATAGCTTTCATTAAGTTAGATTTAAATGATTTGGGCGATTTTAATCCGTGTGTGGTTAAAGCAAAAGGAATACCATTTTCAGCTAAAAGTCTTGGGTTGTGAGGTTCTTGATTCCAAGACCGCATATCACTTAATGATAATGTACTCGCTAAAAACGGATTATCTACATCGTAAGCTAACTGAAAATCAATAGGTAAAATTACGGTTGCATTGGTATTTTTTACTTCATCTATTCGTTCATACTCATCACCACCACCTAATATTGTATACTGTATATTAAAGGCATCACCAACTTTATCAGCACGCATGAGATTAGCTCTACTGCCAGCTTCGAATATTTGTAATAAATTCTTATTTCCATTTAAGGCTTCTAAAGAAAGATCTTTTGTATCTACATTGCCATCAGCATACCATTTTGCATCATTATACATTTGACGTAATAAGGCCATACTTCCCATGATAGAAGACGGATAGGATTGACGTGATCTTACACTTTTACTAAAGGACAAATGCTGTGAGGTCTCTCCATCAACTACTCTTATAGAATTATCCGCATTATTATTCAAAGCAATAAGAGCGCCAGTACCACGAACAATACCATCTGGCATATGCGTATTTACTACTCCAAAACCTAATTTGTGCATTTCAGATGCTGTTTTGGCATCGTAAGCAAAACTTGCCATAACATCTTGCTCTGGCATAATGTGGTCATTCCAGTAAAAACCACTTCTACCTGGCCCATACTGTGGTCCATTACCACCACGTTCAGGTTTTTTTACACCAAATGTGGTGTAAATATCAATGAAGGACGGATAAATAGATTTTCCCGTAAGATCAACTTTAGTTGAATTCTTCGGAATACTTACTGATTTACCAACACTAATAACCTTACCTTCTTTGATAAGTAGTGTTCCGTTTTCAATAATTTCTGTGGGTGATACATAGATCGTGGCATTTGTAAATGCCGTGTAGTTGGAATTATTCACTATGACTCCTGAGTTACTAGGAAAATAGTCTTGCGCAAATAACGAAAAACTGCACATAAATATGAGCAGCCGTAAATATGCTTTAATCATAAAATTGGTTAGTTAAATTAGAAATCTAAAGATAATGATATAAGCGAATTATTTTCTATTCTTAAGAATTTTTAACGTTTTCACAATGGTCTATTATCATGGTAGTTAACCAATAATGCGACCACATAACTATAACTTTTCATTCCTGCTGATTGGTTATTTGCCTTTAAAAAGCTATCAAAAGTTTTTTCAAATATGGGTTCTAATGGGTTTTCATACGACATCCAAAAGGCTTGTACTTCCCGGTAATTTTTTATAATTCCGTTATTTACAGTGAGAATGATATTGTTATAAATTTCAGGATCTCGTCGAAACAGTTCTGCTAAACAATAGCGTAAAGCAAATGTGTAACCTGAGTACTGAAAATAAATATCACTATTGTGCATAGCGGCTAAACTACCAATAAAATTTGCTTCATTTTCAGCAGCATAGCCCAATTGATGCGCAGCTTCATGACAGCTGGTTGTTGGAAATTTGTAAGTCGGAATTAAACCATCTACCTGTGCTTCATTTGTAAACGGATTCAAGTAGCCGGAAAAACCCATATAAGTCAGAGGTATGCTGTATATTGATTTCTTAATACTTTGAGGCCTGTAATTGAGATGAGGATAGATTTGAGACAGCGCTGAATACCCATCTTTTACTTTTTTAAAAATTTCGGATTTGGTATACGGTATTTCAACTTTTACCGTATCATTAATTGAAAGTTGATTATGAATACCATTCGATTTTTCAATGAGTTGCTCTGTAAATGACACCAATTGTTCAGTAGAATATTCTGCTTCAATATCTAAGGATTTATTTAAAGGTTGTCTGTAATAATTAAATGCCCAAAGTATATGAAATGCAAAATAGGCTATTGAGAGTGTTACTGCGATATCTAAAAGCCATCGCATCGTATCTTTAAGCATTCGCTTTCTGTTTTTTACTAACCATCTTAAAGTATAAATACTAGCTAAAGTGTAAAAAATATCTCCAACTGAAAATGGAATCCAGCCGAAAACATAGCGCATTAATTTTGAAATGGGAATGTAAATACCATTGCTATAGAATTGCTCAATAAATTCAGGAAAGTGTTTTAAAATAGAAATAACAATTATCTGAATACCCAGAAAAATAACTAGTCCTACTTTAGTGTTTATTCTCATATGCCAAAAATAGAAAAATTTGGTCTTTGTTCTTTGGATATAGACCTCAAAAACGCAAGTCTTTTTTGTACCTTTACAAACCTTTAAAAAAGAAATAAATGAGTAAAGAAATAAGACAATTAGAGCCTAAAGCGTTATGGAATAAATTTGCAGATTTAAACGCTGTTCCGAGACCTTCAAAAAAAGAGGAACGTGTCATAAAATTTATGAAAGATTTTGGGCATAGTTTAGATTTAGAAACTATAGAAGATGAGGTCGGTAATGTAATTATCTGTAAGCCTGCTACTTCAGGTATGGAAGATAGAAAACCAATAGTAATGCAATCGCATTTAGATATGGTACATCAAAAAAATAATGATACCGAATTTGATTTTGACACACAAGGTATAGACATGTATGTGGATGGTGATTGGGTAAAAGCAAAAGGCACAACTTTAGGTGCTGATAATGGTTTAGGAGTAGCAACGATTATGGCCATTTTAGAGAGTGATTCAATTGCTCATCCAGATTTAGAGGCTTTATTTACTATAGACGAAGAAACTGGAATGACAGGAGCAAAAGGATTAAAAGGAGGTTTATTACATGGTGAAATACTACTGAATTTAGATACTGAAGAAGATGATGAAATAGGAGTGGGTTGTGCTGGAGGAGTAGATGTCACTGCAACACGTGACTATAAAGAAGAAGATACACCAGAAATTAAATTAGGTTATGCAATTGAAGTAAAAGGATTGCAAGGTGGTCATTCTGGTATGCAAATACATGAAGGCCTAGGCAATGCCAACAAATTTATGAATAGGCTTTTATTTGATGGGTTTGAGAAATTTGGATTACGAATTTCTGAAATAGATGGTGGAAGTTTAAGAAATGCAATTCCAAGAGAAAGTAAAGCTATAGTTGCTATTGATGCTGTGCACGAATCAAAGTTCATTACAGAAATAAAGGCACATGCAGAAATTATAAAAACTGAATTTAAAACGATGGAACCAGATTTAGAAGTACTTATTTCTAAAACAGAAACACCAGAGAAAATAATGGAGCTAGGTGTGCAAGAGGGAATAACAAGAGCTTTATATGCGGCTTGTAATGGTGTATATAGAATGAGCCCGGATATTCCTGATTTAGTAGAGACTTCTAATAATATAGCTCGTGTCATTGTAAGAGATGGCCAAATTAAGATTGGGTGTTTAATACGTAGTTCGGTAGAGAGTACAAAACAAGATCTTGCAAATACGTTATGTGCAACTTTTGAATTAACTGGATGTGAAGTTGAATTATCTGGAGATTATCCAGGTTGGGCACCTAATATGGATTCGGCTATTTTAAAAGTAATGGTTCCAATTTATGAACAATTAAATAAAGGTGAACAACCACATGTTGCGGCTTGCCATGCAGGATTAGAGTGTGGTATTTTAGGAACTAATTATCCAGATATGGATATGATTAGTTTTGGCCCTAATATCAAAGGCGCACATTCACCAGACGAACGCGCTCAGATATCATCGGCTCAAAAGTATTGGGAGTTTGTATTAGAAATTTTAAAACATATACCGAAGAAGCATTAGATCTGGATTCTGAATCTAATTCAAATGATTGGTTCAAGACCTAAATATATTATGATGTTGATACTAGTTTAGCATGACAAATACACTAGATTATAGACATAAAAAAGGCAGCTGATTAGCTGCCTTTTTTAATTATATACTAGTAGATATTATTCTTTAATACTGGTTAATTGTACATCAAAAACAAGATTTGATTTACCCGGAATAACTGGTGGTCTACCTGCTTCTCCATATCCTAAATAGTATGGAATAAATACCCTGGCTCTATCACCAATTTTCATGTTTAACATGGCTTCTCTAAAGCCTGCAACTAAATTGGCAGTTTCATTGTAAGGCATATCAAACGGTGCATAGCCTCCCTGTTGCTCTTGTCTTTCGTCATATTTACCGTTCTTTTCTGCAACCTCTTTCCATGTGGTCCAGAATAATGTGCCATCTTCAAAATAACCTGCACAATCAATATTTACACGCTGATTAGATGTAGGTGTAGGACCATCACCTTCATTTGTAAAAATCATAGCCATACCTGTTGGCGATTCTATGCGGCGACCATCTAATTCTTCATTTTTCTTCAAAAAATCTTCCTTTGCAAGTTGTGCTAATTCTTCAGCTTTTTTTCGTGCTTCTTCCTTAAGCTTTTCTTGCTTCTCTTTTATTTTAGGCATTTCTTCTTCAAAAACCTTTGGAGCATTAAATGCTTTGGCGTCAGCTCCTTTTCTAATGATGTTAATAGTAGTAATTACAACGTCTTCTACTGGTTTATGATTCCTGGCTTGTGGGTTGATTACTTCAACGTTAGAAATAGAATCGTGAACTTCCATACCTTCTACAACTTGTCCAAATACGGCATGTCTGTTATCTAAACTAGGCCATGGTGCTTCCATAATAAAAAACTGACTCCCATTGGCATCACGTCCTGGATTTGCCATTGATAAAACACCTGGTTTATCATGCTTTAATTCCGGGTGAAATTCATCTGGAAATTTATATCCTGGAGTACCTGTACCTGTTGCGGTTGGATCACCACCTTGAATCATAAATTTATCCATTACACGATGAAATGTTATGCCATCATAAAATGGCTTACCTTTATATTCATCACTAACTAATGGATGGTTACCTTCTGCCAGTGCTACAAAATTTGCTACAGTTACAGGAACTTTATCATAATAAAGTTCTGCAATCATGTTGCCTTTTGTTGTTACGAATTCTGCATAAAGTCCATCATCTAAATTAGGATACTGTTCCTGACAAGAAATATTTGCCAATACAAGTAAAATTACAAATGCTGTAAGTGCTTTTTTAATCATTTTTTTGAGTTATTGTATTTAATGTTACTTCACAAATTAAAGGAATATTAGTTCCTATTTTATTATCATCTCCGTAATAGCCAAAAGCTTTTTGAGATGGAAATATAAATGTTACCTGCTCATCTGGTTTCATTAATTTTAAACCTTCGCGCAATCCGGTAAATAATTCTTCCTTATCCATCACATAGGTTTTGTTAATACTGGCATAAATTTCGTTCCCATTTAAATCAGAAACATTGAAATCAAAATCTACTAGATCGCCAAATTGAGGCTGAATAGTATCTGTTTCAACTTTTGTGTTATAGTAATACCAAAATCCACTTTCTGATGCGATGTATGTATGTTCAGGATTGTTATTTATTATTTTCTGAATTCTTGCTGTTTCTTTTTGATTCAGCTTTCTGTTGCGTTCTGCGGATTCTTTTAAGAATGATCCAGACTGCACAGATTCAGGCATTCTGGCTTCAGGTGATTTACAACTTAAGGCACAGTATGCTATCAAGACGATGAGGCTAAGGTTTTTGCTCACCTTGTTGTTTTTTAACTTATGGTATGTGCTAATAATCAATTTCATGTTTGGGACAATTCGTTTTTATAATTTGGTAATATACTAATAAATTTATCAATGGTAGATTGCAAATCACTTTCACTTCGTCCACCAGCGGCATTAGTATGACCTCCACCATTAAAGTGTGCACGCGAAAATTCATTGACAGAAAACGTCCCTTTACTTCGTAAAGATATTTTTATAATGTCGTCTTGATGATTTTCAATAAAAATAGTAGCAAAGATGATCCCTTTAACAGATAGGGCATAGTTTACAAAGCCTTCGGTATCGCCTTTCTTAAAATTAAATTTGTCTAATTCTGCCTGAGATAATGTTATGTAAGCCGTTCTTAATTCTGGTATCACTTTTAGATTTTGTAATGCTCTTCCTAAAAGCTGTAAACGACTAAAACTGTTAGTATCGTATACCTTATTATGAATTTGAGAATTGTCAGCACCTCTATCAATTAAATCACCAATGATTTGGTGTGTTCTACTGGTTGTTGCTGGAAACCGAAATGAGCCTGTATCTGTCATAATACCTACATAGAGACAAGTAGCAGTGGATGCATTAATCTTATTGGTGTCATCCAGCATTTCTATAAAATTATACACCATCTCGCATGTAGATGACATAGTTACATCAGAATAAGTATAGTTGGCATAAGTATCAGGTTCCTGATGATGATCTATCATTATTTTAGTACAATTATTAGCTTTAATTGTATTACCCAATTGCTCTCCAGCTCTGTGTAAGGCATTAAAATCTAATGTAAAAATAATTTCAGCCTGTTCTAATAATGCATCACTTTCCTCTTTTTGAGAATCGTATTTTAATACGGAATCATCACCTGGTAACCATTTTAAAAAATCTGGATAATCATTGGGAGCAATAACTGTTGCATTATGATTATAACGTTTTAGATAATGATATAAAGCTAATGTAGAACCCATAGCATCTCCATCTGGATTTTTATGAGGAACAATAACAATAGACTTTGGTGAACTAAGAAGTGATTTTATATCTGAAATTTGCGCTTTAATCATAAGCCACGAAGTTACGATTTTTAGAAGTTTTGAAAACTATTTTAATATGAAATTAAGAAGCATTTTTAGTACTGCATAAGCTAGAATTTAATACTGAACTAAAATATAGGTTACGTATCATATACAGAATGACAAAAAAGGTCTTGATAAATTAAAGAAATGCATTACTTTTGCACCACATTTAAAAAAAATTACATGGCAACTAACAGAACATTTACAATGTTAAAGCCAGATGCTGTTGAAAAAGGACACATTGGCGCAATATTAGAAAAAATAATGGCTTCAGGATTTAGAATCGTAGCAATGAAGCTAACACAAATGACTACTGCTGATGCAGAGGAATTTTACGGAATTCATAAAGAGCGTCCGTTCTTTGGTGAGTTAGTAGAATACATGACTCGTGGACCAATCGTAGCAGCAATTTTAGAAAAAGAAAATGCTGTAGAAGATTTTAGAACTTTAATTGGTGCTACAAATCCTGCAGATGCAGCAGAAGGAACTATCCGAAAATTATATGCGGCTTCTATCGGTGAGAACGCCGTTCATGGAAGTGATAGTGATGACAATGCAGCTATAGAAGGTGCTTTTCATTTCTCAGGTAGGGAGATGTTTTAATAAGCCGGCTAAATCATAATATAAAAAGACCATCTAGATAGATGGTTTTTTTATGGATATATAATTAGGTCTTTCAATACTTGTTGGTGAGTATTATTATTTACTAACAACAAAAATTCTGGTATCTTAATTAGTTAATCTTCATTTAATAATTCTTCTAAAATAAAGTTGAGAGATGCATTTTCTCCAGTTGTGTATTCTTTAAAAGTAGGTATGACTTCATAGTCTGGTATTACTCCGCTACCGAATGGTAATTTTGGGTCTACATTCATTATAAATTGTAAGGCAGGAATAAAAATCTCAATTCTTGAATTTGGCAGTACTAATTTTTTGCTGTAACCACTTGTATTCCCTAAATAACCACCACCAGTTTCCTGACCGACAAACGTCGCTAATCCCTTTGTGTATATCATATTACTAAATTCACTTCCACCAGAATAGGTGACAAGACTAATAATCACATAAGTCTTACCTTTATATTTGTACTCAGGTTCTTTTTTATAAGCCATTAGGCCGAACCCTATCCCTTCTTTTCGCTCTAAGGAACCATCCTTATTTTTTTGTTAGCGAAAATACGTTCTAACACTCCAAGTGCGTTTAGTTTAATGGGTTTATCTATGCCATTATCTAAAATCGCTGTTTGTGCCTTTACCCTAACTTTCTTGTATTTTTGGTAATTATTGCCTAAGTAAGAATAGACTAACCCTTCGTTACCTTCTGATCCACCAGTGTTCTTGCTTACATCAATTATGAGTGTTTTTATGTTCTCATAAGTGATAGTTTTAAAACTGTTTTCTAAAAATGATTTTAGATTCTTTTCTTTTGACTCTTTCTTTATATCTCCATTATCGAACGTATGAATACCTAAATAGGCTATAGAATCTTTAAGTATTTTAAATTCCAGTATATCTTTTTTCTGTGGTTTTTTATTTTTTTTGTACCGATTACGTAGATGTGCATTGATGTCCTTCATCGTCCATACTTACAGCTCCAGAAATTTTAATGTCATTTCCAATTTTCACAGCGTGTGAATATCCGTATGCTTTTTCCACTTTTGGTCGAAGTAAAAAGTATTCAGGTTTCTCGGATTCAACTATTACTTCTTTTTTTACTTCTTTTGTTTCATCCTTTTGTTTTTGTTCACAATTTTGAAATCCAAAAGAGAATGCAAAAAGTGCTGCGAGTAAAGTTAGTCGGTTAGTTAGTTTTTTCATATTTCTGATTGTTTAGTGCCTACTTTGGTCGGTTTTCGGCTATTCTGTTTCTAGTTTTTTACTCAATTTCGTCACTTTGGGATATGACGCACAACGTTCTCGGCTATGAGTAGTTGAGTGGTTTAGCACTTAACTTTATAAATACAAGCTAAGTTAGAAATTCCGAAGGAATTTTCAAAGTAGGCGAGAATAAGCGATTACTTATAGCTATTGTTATGTCTCGTTATTTTTCTCCTAAATGTTTTTTATAGAATCCCCAAACTTCTTTGGCTACATTTCTTCCCAATTCAAGTCCTGCAACGTTATCCGCTTGAATGTGATAGCCTCCTAAAACTCTCGAAATACCAGCCATTTCTGCTGTCTCAGTAAAAGTAGGAAATTCTAAAGTTATCGTATCTCCCAAGTTATTAGGTTCAGTCATCGCTCCTGCAACTATTACAGATTTAGAACCAAATTTATCATTTCCAGTCCATATTTTTAATGCCTCTGCACATCCTCCGCTAATTGTACTATGACCTGAAACGTAGCTTGGAAATGGTGGACATAAAAACGTTTCCGGAGAATATGGTCTCCACTGCTTACCGTCCATTTCAATCATGCCTTTTCCTTCTCCTCCCCAAGCCTTAATTTTTTGCTTGTCATAATACTCGTGAACTAATGCGTAAGGTCTTGCATAATCATAAAACATTTTAGAGTCCCAAGACGCGATAAAAGCGTCCATTGCTACAACTTGATTGTAGAAGTACATTTTTACATCTTGGTCAAGTGTATGACTATCTCTTCTTGAAACATCTTGAGCAAATTTCAGCCAATGTCCTGCTTGTTGTACAGATTGAGGTCCGTCTCTCATAAACTCAACCAACGCTTTCTGATAGTCAGTTAAATTAGCTTGCATCTCTATTACTTCTCGCACTTCTTTTTCTAACTGTTCAGAACCTATCATTGGTGGTGGTCCTGGTCTAAATTGGTCTCCTGATTTAAGTGCAATCGGTTTTACTTTGTCCCAATAAGGTGTTAGACAACCAGGTGCAAAAGACCCTCCTTTTCCATCTGAAAAGTATTTAGGTTGCCAACGGTTTGGGTCAACATTTTTATCTGCAGAATTGACCGGTTCATATCCTACATAGTTGAAATAAGGTTCTCCATTTGAGCCATCTTCTTCTCCATATTGATTTGCACCATCTCCCTTTCTTGATTCAATTACTGCTTTGGCTGCTAAGTTGCCAATACCTTCTGGTGTACTTGGGTCTAAACTTGTATTGTTTGGGTCTAACCCTAATTCGGTCATAAAATCTGCAAACAGTTCTTTATCAGAATAATAATATTCATTCATTGTTCGAAATGCAGCATAGCTTATAGCTATTTCTTTATTTTTTAAAGAATGTTCTTTTTCTGGTGTCCTTTCTACATTATTAAGATAAACAGGAATTGCTTTTTCATCATATCTTGACCAAGCATCAAAAACTGAAACGAAAATTAGACCTAAATACCGAGAGGTTATTGTTGGTCTGGGCTTAAATTTTTCTGTATCGTTAGCTGTTGCAGTCAAAGCCATTTGTCCCCATTTATAAGCAATGTTATCAACTCCTTTTGGTTCTTTTACTTCAATTGAACTTTGATGTTTGTTTTGGTTATCCTTACATCCAAAGAAAGTTAAGGTGATGATTGATAACAGTAATATTTTTTTCATTAATCTAATATTGTTTTAGTGTTGAAAGATAAAAATAATTTAGGAAAAAGATATTTCATGATTTGTCTAGATTGATATTGTTAATGAGACACAACTTCCACAGTGTGCCTGTTGCACAACTTTGTTTATAAAGTTACTACCATGGTTATGAATCTGCAATAAAAATCATTAACTTACTGATATGCAAGGCAAAAAGA
>NZ_CBFHMI010000043.1:0-21160 GCF_965656915.1 Winogradskyella sp.
CAATGGCGCAGGTTCATAAAGTGACCTTAAAAGATGGTAAGCGTGTTGCATTAAAAATACAACGTCCAGGAATTAAAGAAACTATTGAAGAAGATATTAAAGTAATGTATAGTATTGCTGAGGTACTTCAAAAACGTATTCCTTCTATTAAAACCTTTGATCCTATTGGATTGGTTCAAAACTTTGAAGATGCCATTCTAAAAGAACTCGATTTTATTAATGAGTCTATAAATGCGCAGCGTTTTTATAACAATATTAATAATGATAAAAGTTCAGATAATTATGCGAGAGCACCAAAAGTCTATCGCGAATTTACAACGACAAAAATATTGGCTCTGGAATTTATGTCAGGGACAAAAATTGACAAATTTGAAGAGTTAATAGAAAAGAACATAGATGTTAAGGTTATATCAAGACGATTAACCAAAAGTTATTTCAAACAAATTTTTAAGTATGGCTTCTTTCATGCAGATCCGCATCCTGGTAATTTGTTAGTTCTTCCTAATAGTCATATTTGTTACTTAGACTTTGGAATGATGGGAAGCATATTACCTAGAGATATTGAGGTATTTGGTAAATTATTTATTGCGATTACCAGAAGAGATGTTAATAGTATAATTAAAGCCTTACAGCAATTGTCTAACTATACCAATATTGACGATATACGCGCTTTAGAATTTGACATAAACGAATTTGTAGAGAAGTATTACGTAAGATCTGTACATAAAAATGAGATGAGTACCATCTTAATAGAGCTAAAAGATATTATAATACAGCATGGTTTAAAAGTGCCAACTCATTTTTTCTTATTGGCAAGATCGATGGTTACCCTTGAAGGTGTCGTACATAAATTAGACCCGGAATTAGATCAGTATACATTAGCCAAACCATTTTTGTTAAGAGCAGTCGCCAAGACTTTTAGTCCAATTAGATTTGGTGAAAAAGCCATTAATTCTATTTACGAGTTAGGAAATTATATGGAAGACTTCCCAAGAGATTTAAAAAATGCCATACGAAAGATAAACAGAGGAGAGGTAAAGGTAGATTTAACGCATAAAGGTATAGATCCTGTAGTGCATACTATACATAGAATAACAAAACAAATTATTACGGCATTTATAATGGCGGCATTAATTATTGGCGCGTCTATGTTTATAATATCAGATATAGAACCTTTATGGGGAAATATTTCAGTAATAGGGATTGTATTTATTGCTATCGCTGCTGTACTTGCATTTGGAATGATAAGAGATATAAGAAAAGGAGACCATGATGAATGGTGGTATATGAATGAATAGTATATCTACGGTTTTTATAAGAAAAGCGCAGTGAATTTTAATTCACTGCGCTTTTAATTTACGCAATTCTAAAATCTACGAAGGCTGTATAAAGGCCTTTTTAAAGTGTGTAAATGCTTCAGAAATTTCATCTTGAAAATGTTCCCATTTGGTCTCTTCTTTTTTACCATATTTGGCTTTTATGTTTTCAATAAATGTATTGAATTCCGTTTTTCCCTTTTCAAAAGAAGTTTTTGCACTTTCCTTACCAGTTTCAAATTTTTGTTCCAGAACCTCTAGTTTTAATTTGAATTTTTCAATTTCCAGTAAAATAAAGGCATAAATGTCGTTCAAGCGTTTGTTAGTTTTAATTTTCACTTCAATTTCATGAAGTTTATTCAATAAGCCTTTCTTTTGCTCCTTAAATGCATCAAGACCTTCGGCTTTACCTAATTCTAATTGTACGCGTAATTCATCAAATTTAGTATCTATATCCTCAACCTTTTCCTTTCCAGAATCAATTTTAGATTTTGCCTCATGAAGCACCAGATTAAACTTTTTCTTAATCTCTTCATACTTGTCTTTAGCTTCAGCTTTTCCTAATGCAGCTTGTACCTGAAGCTCTTCTATTTCAATCGCTGCTTTTCTCAATGTTTCGACAATATTGTCGATGAATCGAGTTTCTTCCATTGTTTTCATGACATTAAGTTTATTGGTTTATTTACAAATTTGATGACTATTTACTTCATTATCAATGAGGAATATCAGCTAAGAGATATTTTTGTGTTAA
Source organism: Winogradskyella sp. (assembly GCF_965656915.1). Taxonomy (GTDB): domain Bacteria; phylum Bacteroidota; class Bacteroidia; order Flavobacteriales; family Flavobacteriaceae; genus Winogradskyella. Next base: position 2,068 of record NZ_CBFHMI010000043.1, read on the forward strand.
ATATTAGAAGACATAAAAAAGCCCTTGATTGTCATCAAAGGCTTTTCAATTTTATAATTTATTGACTCACTTTTACTATCCATAACAGTGAGCTTATTGCTTGTCTATATTGTGGACTACATCATGCCAGGCATTCCACCTCCACCCATTGGTGGCATAGCAGGTTCATCCTCTTTAATATCAACTAAAGCGCACTCTGTCGTTAAGATCATACCTGCAACAGATGCCGCATTTTCTAAGGCGATTCGTGTTACTTTCTTAGGGTCTATAATACCAGCTTTTAGCATATCTACGTATTGCTCTGACTTAGCATCATAACCAAAGTCTTTTTTGCCTTCTAAAACTTTATTGATAACTACAGAGCCTTCTCCACCTGCATTTTCAACAATAGTTCTTAATGGAGATTCAATTGCTTTGTTTACAATCTGCACTCCAGTAGTTTCGTCTAGATTTTCAGTTTCTAACTTTTCTAAAGTATTTTTTGCTCTAACCAAAGCAACACCACCACCTGCAACGATGCCTTCTTCCACAGCAGCTCTAGTTGCATGTAGAGCATCATCGACGCGGTCTTTCTTTTCTTTCATTTCTACTTCAGAAGCAGCACCAACATAAAGTACAGCAACACCACCAGCTAACTTAGCTAATCGTTCTTGTAGTTTTTCTTTGTCGTAATCTGATGTCGTGGTTTCTATTTGTGCTTTTATTTGGTTAACCCGAGCTTTAATATCTGCAGCTTCACCTTCACCATTGACTATAGTTGTATTATCCTTATCTATAGTTACTGTTTCAGCAGTACCTAGCATTGAAAGATCTGCATTTTCTAAAGAGAAACCTCTTTCTTCAGAAATTACAACTCCACCAGTAAGTATAGCGATATCTTCTAACATAGCTTTACGTCTATCACCAAATCCAGGAGCCTTAACAGCGGCAATTTTTAAGCCACCACGTAATTTATTAACTACTAAAGTAGCTAATGCTTGTCCTTCTACATCTTCTGCAATGATTAATAATGGACGACCAGATTGTGCAACTGGTTCTAAGATTGGAAGAATTTCCTGTAAGTTAGAGATTTTCTTATCGAATAATAAAATGTATGGATTTTCTAAATCAGCAATCATCTTGTCAGAATCTGTTACAAAGTAAGGTGATAAATAACCTCTGTCAAATTGCATACCTTCAACAACATCAACGTAAGTTTCTAAGCCTTTTGCTTCTTCGACTGTAATAACACCTTCTTTGCCAACCTTACCGAAAGCTTGTGCAATCAATTCTCCAATAGTGTCATCATTATTTGCAGATATCGCTGCAACTTGCTTAATTTTATCGCTATTGTTACCTACTTTTTTAGATTGTTTGTCTAAGTCATTTACCAGAGCTTCAACTGCTTTGTCAATACCACGTTTTAAATCCATAGGATTTGCACCAGCAGCAACATTTTTAAGTCCTTCTTTAACTATAGCTTGTGCTAAAACGGTAGCAGTAGTTGTACCATCACCAGCTAAATCATTAGTTTTAGATGCCACTTCTTTCACCATTTGAGCTCCCATGTTTTCAAGCTCGTCTTCTAATTCTATTTCTTTTGCAACAGACACACCATCTTTTGTCACTTGTGGTGCACCGAATGATTTACCTATAATTACGTTTCGACCCTTTGGACCTAATGTTACTTTTACTGCGTTTGCCAAAGCATCGACTCCGCGCTTTATACCGTCGCGTGCTTCAATATCAAATTTTATATCTTTTGCCATTTTGTTTTAAATTTTCTATTAGCTATTGGCCATTGGCTATTAGCTAAAATGTTAGTTTTATTTTGTTTTTGAATCAGCTAAAGGCTATTAAGCCAATAGCGAAAAGCGTTTTAGATAATCGCTAGAATATCGCTTTCGCGCATCATTAAATAGTCTTTACCTTCTAGTTTAAGTTCAGTTCCGCCATACTTTCCATAAAGTACCGTGTCACTAATTTTAACAGTTAAAGGCTCGTCTTTTTTACCATTCCCAACGGCAACAACAGTTCCCTTTTGCGGTTTTTCTTTCGCATTATCTGGAATAATAATACCAGAAGCCGTAGTTGTTTCAGCTTCCATCGGTTCTACTAGAACACGATCTGCTAAAGGTTTAATGTTTAAACTCATTACTATATAATTTTTTAATTAATTAATGTTATTTGACGCTAAAGCGTTATTCGAAAATTATGCCAAGACTTATATACTGACAAACTTGCAGATATGTCTATTCAATATTAAGGAATAAAAAAAGCCAACTAAAAAGTTGGCTTTAGACTATATTTTTGAGTAAACGATTATTTACTGTCTGTTCCGTCAGTTGTACCAGTATCATCAGTTGTTGCTGGTGGTGTAACAGGTAATTCTATGGCCTCATCAGCATCTAATGCTTTAGATTCTACAGTACTACCAGCATCTATAGTAAGATTAGAAGCTAATATTAACAGAATTAAAGCTGTTGCTAAAAACCATGTACTCTTGTCTAAAAAGTCTCCGGTTTTCTTTACTCCACCTAACTGTTGTGTGCCACCACCTCCAAAAGATGATGATAAACCTCCTCCTTTAGGGTTCTGAACCATAATTACTACTACTAATAAAAATGCAACGATTACGATTAGTATTAAAAATATTGTAAATGCACTCATTTTATATTGTGTTATTGTCTTTTAATTCTTTTACCAATTTTATTTGGTCTGCAAAGAAACTACTTTTTTCTGGATATTTCAAACTTAAAATTTTGTAAGATTGAATCGCTTTGTCATAGTTCCTTTGTTCTAAATAAATCCGAGCCAAAGTTTCTGTCATTAAACTCTCTGAAATACTTTCGTCATTATTAACTAACTGTGGTTTAGATACCTCTCCTTTGATAGGAGAAATTTTTGGGTTTTCACTAATAAATTTATCTATAACATTTAGTTTTTGGTGGAGTGGTGGTTCTACAGATTTGTCTTTTTCATTAGCTTGCTCCTCGTCTCTTACAATAGGTTTAAAACTTGTAATTTTTAACCATTCTGTGAAAGAATGACTTTCAGACTTATCAAAGTCCAAAGGCTTACCAATCTGCAATTGCTTTTCTGGTGTAATATTTTCTACATCAACTGCTATGATTGCATCTTCTATTTCACTTTCTTTAACCTCAACTTTTGGTTGTGTTTTGACTTTAAACAAATTAGGGTCTAGTACTCCTTCAGTAGCTTTAATATGTTCTTTTAAGGCATCATCAATTGTGACACTTTTTTGAATAGAAATATCATCTTCAGCATTCACCTCCATGGATTTTATATACTCAGAACTCTGTTTAATGTGGTCAGAAATTTCATTCTGATTAAATACTTCTGAAGTAATATAATCGAACAATACACTTCTGTCTGTAGTATGTGCAGCTGTAACCTTTAAGGCATTATTATACTTATAACTTTCTTTTTGTTTTAAGCCCTTTAAATGCAATGCATGTAACGATTGAAAATATGGATAGGCTTTAATTTGAGTTGAGAGTGCGTCAATTTGCTCAGCTGTAACAGCTTCTGGATGTTGTAGTAAATATGTGAGTTCTTGAAGCTGCATAAATTACCAATTGGCTAAAGACGCATTAAAAATATCTTGAGTTAAACGTTCGAAAATGACTTCAAATGCTTCGTCTTTTGTACTACCAGTTAGTTGTGCGTTGGCTGGATAATCATAAAAGAATGAAAAGCGAGACTCAAAATCTTTTTCTTCATCTAAGGTATTAAAATATCTCACATTAACACTTATGGTTAGTCTGTTTTGTGCCGCGGTATTTTGGGCAGTAGCTGTCATAGGGGCAATTCTGTATTCTGTTATTTCTCCTCCAAATACCAAATCACCATTAGTGTTTACCAAATTTAAATTGGTCTGATTTTGCATTAAATCTTGTAGCGCATTGGTAAAATCTATGTCTAGACCCGGCTCAATGAGATCTGCATTGTTTTGAAAGAAATTTACTTGAAACGTTTTAGCGTTTCCTGTATCTGCTCCTGTAAAAGAGTATATGCCACAACTCACCACAGTGATATTCAAAACTATTATTACTAAAAATTTTAATTTACTCATTTAATAGGTATTTGGGCGCTTCATAGTAATAAATGCATAGATGTAACCTTCGTTATCTGCAACATCAAAATCTACATTTATTAAACGATAGCCTTGATAATGTTTTTCGTTTACTAAGTCTTCGGCTTCTTTTCTAATAGCTTCAGAGCTGTTTCTTGAAAACGAATTGCGTATCATAAATATTTCTACAGCTTTCATAAAATATACTTAAATCTTAAAGATCGTATTGTTTAATTTTTCGATAAAGCGTCCGCTCACTGATACCTAATTCTGCTGCGGCTAATTTACGCTTACCATTATGACGTTCTAAAGACTTTTTAATAAGTTCTAACTCTTTGTCTTGTAATGATAAGGTTTCTTCTTCTTCAATTTCTTCTGCAAAATGGTATTTGTCTCCAACAGTATTAGAGTCAGATTCAATGACTTCAGAATGTTCTGGTATGGATAAGACCTCTAAATCTTCTACAGCGCTATCAATGTCTTCAGACTTATCGTCATCACCATATATTTTTTGAATAAGATGCTCATGCTCTTTTTGAACTTCTGAAGAACTGCCTTTTTTCATAAGCTCCATTGTGAGTTTTTTAAGATCATTAAGATCGCTTTTCATATCAAAAAGGACTTTATACAAAATCTCACGTTCACTACTAAAATCACTTTCAGCTTTAGATGTACTAATTACGGCTGGTAAATTGCTTCCTGCGTTTGGTAAATAATTTTGAAGTGTTACTGCATTTATAGTTCTGTCCTGCTCCAAAACAGACAATTGCTCTGCTACATTTCTTAGCTGTCGTATGTTCCCGTTCCAGCGGTATTTAAGCAAAATGCTAATAGCATCATCAGTCAATTTCACCGTTGGCATTTTATACTTTAGGGCAAAATCACTGGCAAATTTTCTGAATAGTAAATGTATATCGTCCTTACGCTCACGTAATGGAGGTAATGGAATTTCTATAGTGCTTAAACGGTAATAAAGGTCTTCTCTAAACTTTTCTTTTTTAATGGCTTCAAACATATTAACGTTTGTTGCGGCTACGATTCTCACGTTGGTTTTCTGAACTTTACTCGAGCCTACTTTTATAAACTCACCATTCTCTAAAACACGCAATAATCGTACTTGTGTGGTTAGTGGCAGTTCGCCAACTTCATCTAAAAAAATAGTGCCACCATCTGCGACTTCAAAATAACCTGAACGGGTTTGCGTAGCACCTGTAAAGGCTCCTTTTTCGTGCCCAAAAAGTTCACTATCAATAGTGCCTTCTGGTATTGCTCCACAGTTTACGGCAATATACTTACCGTGTTTTCTATGTGAAAGCTGGTGTATTATTTTAGGAATACTTTCTTTACCAACACCACTTTCACCAGTTACTAATACAGAAATGTCTGTAGGTGCTACCTGTATGGCTTTTTCTATGGCACGATTGAGCTTAGGATCATTTCCTATAATGCCGAAGCGTTGTTTTATGGCTTGTATGGATTCCATTATCTATCTACTCAATAATTAATTATTTTCTGAGTACCCAATTGCCCCACCAATAAGTGTGGCACTGGTACAATCTGTTACATGAACGTTTACAAAATCACCAACTTTATACTGCTCTTTAGGGAATACAGCAACTGTATTATCAGAGGTTCTTCCAGACCAATGTAAATCAGATTTTTTAGACGATTTTTCAATCAGTATTTCTACAGTTTTTCCTAGATGCTGTTCTGTTCGGTATGCACTATGCTTACGTTGTAACTGTACAATATCGTTAAGACGACTTTTCTTTACCGCTTCTGGAATATCGTCTTCCATTTTACGACCAGCCATTGTTCCTGGTCGCTCAGAATAGGCAAACATATACCCAAAGTTATATTTTACATAGTCCATTAAACTTAAGGTGTCTTGGTGATCTTCTTCGGTCTCTGTTGGGAATCCGGCAATTAAATCTTGGCTAATAGAACATTCTGGAATTATGCGTCTTATATTATCTATAAGTTTAAAATACTCTTCTCGTGTATGTAAGCGGTTCATTTCTTTTAAGATGCGATCGCTACCACTTTGTACAGGAAGATGAATATGTTTACAAATGTTATCGTATTTGGCCATTACTTCTATAACATCTAACGTAAAATCTTGTGGATTAGACGTAGAAAAACGTATGCGCATTTTTGGTTGTGCCATAGCCGATAGTTCCAGTAACTTAGCAAAGTTTACGGCCGTTGCTTTTTGTAAATCTGTAGCCTTATCAAAATCTTTTTTTAAGCCGCCACCATACCAAAGGTAACTATCTACGTTCTGGCCAAGTAAAGTCACTTCTTTGTAACCTTTAGACCATAAATCATTGATTTCTTCAATGATGCTTTGCGGATCTCTACTACGTTCTCTACCACGTGTAAATGGTACAACACAGAAGGTACACATATTGTCGCAACCACGTGTTATAGATACAAATGCCGTAACACCATTGCTATTGAGTCTTACTGGCGAAATATCGCCATATGTTTCTTCTTTAGAAAGGATAACGTTAATCGCATCTCTACCTTCATCCACTTCGGTTAATAGGTTTGGTAGGTCTTTATAGGCATCTGGTCCAACAACGAGATCTACTATTTTTTCTTCTTCAAGAAATTTAGTTTTTAATCGTTCTGCCATACAACCCAAAACACCAACCTTCATTTTTGGATTAATCTTTTTAACCGCATTATATTGTTGTAGTCGCTTTCTAACGGTTTGTTCAGCTTTATCTCTAATGGAGCAGGTGTTTACTAGCACAAGATCAGCATCCTCTAGGTTTTGGGTAGTATTAAATCCTTGTTCAGATAAAATTGAAGCTACAATCTCACTATCACTAAAGTTCATGGCGCAACCATAACTCTCTATATAAAGTTTACGTTGATTACCTTCTTTTTGATCTAATATTAAGGATTCTCCTTGTTTGTTTTCGTCTATTGTTTTTTCCATTGCTAATGCTACAAGATGCAGGTATTTCTCAAATTAAGTAATTTCCAATAAGCATGCAAAGATATGATTATTTTCATGATTATGACAAAGTGTCAGCTATTATATTATTTGATATTCTCATAAAAATAGGTTTCTTTTGATGTACTAACCAAATAAAATAAAAATGAGAGTAAATGATATTCTGCAACGCATTCAAAACGCAAAAGATCTCGATTTTGGAGATTTATTCAACAGGTCCATAGAACTTTTTAAGAAAGTTTGGGTGCAAGGCCTTGTCACTTTATTATTAAATATGGTGCTAGCCATCCCAGTGATGTTACTGATTTATATACCATTAATAGCTATGGGCGTTATGGATGGTTATATGTCTATTTATAATAGTTATGATCCTTATGGTTCTTATTCGCAACCAGATGTGAGTCCTGTAATGTTAATAGTAATGCTAGTACTTTATCTTATTGCAATTGCTGCCATGAGTACCATTGCATTTGGGCTAAAAGCTGCTTTTTACAGAATTTGTAAAATGAAAGATTTAGAACAAATGGGTAAAGAAGATTACTTCTACTTCTTTAAAAAGCCTTATTTGCAAAAAACAATTACCATTGCATTAGCATATATTGGAATTTCGATATTGGCGACCTTATTGTGTGTAATTCCTATAATTTATGTTTTTGTGCCGCTCTCTTATATGATTGTGATCTATGCGTTTAATCCAGAGTTATCTATTTCTGAAATTATTAAGTTAAGTTTTGATTTAGGTAATAAAAAGTGGTTAATCACTTTTGGGATTTTGATTGTAGCTGGTTTCCTAGCTGGTATTGTTGGTATGTTAATGTGTTTTGTAGGTATTTATGTAACAGCTTCGTTTAGTTATTTGCCTCCGTACCTTATTTATAAGGATGTAGTAGGATTTACTGACAACGATGAAAATTTACAAATAGAAGAAAATGCAACTGTCTAACGCAACCATTTATGGTTTTTAGCATCTTATTAAAAACAATGAAATGAAATTGAAACAATTTTTTAAGGTATTGTTTTGCGCTCTTTTAGTATTGAACATGCAATGTGATGAGGATGATGTGATTCCACTATCAGATATATGCGACGAACTAATAGTAACGAGTAATACTGAATACGAAAATTTAGAATCAGATTTTTATAGTTTAGATAGTGCTGAAATAATTGATGATTGTTTAGTTATTGCAGTTTCTGCTAGTGGTTGTGATGGTAATTCGTGGCTGTTTACTCTGGTTGATTCAGGTGATATCGCAGAATCAATGCCTCCTCAACGTAACTTGAAATTTGGACTAACAAATAATGAAGCGTGTTTAGCCGTTTTTAGTAGAGAAATGTCTTTTGATTTGCGTTCTCTGCAGATAGAAGGAGTTGATTCAGTAATTTTAAATATTGAAGATTTTTCAACACCTTTAGAATATAATTACTAGGTACAAATAATTAATAATTCTTAATAAAAGTCTTGCGAAATGCAGGGCTTTTATAGTTTAAAATGTTGTTAAAACAACGATAAAATGTATGCTATTTAAGACCAAATTAGGTTTGTATCTTAATTTTCATATACATTTGTATCCTCAAAAAAAGAAAGAATGCCGAAGAATCTAGTTATTGTTGAGTCACCTGCAAAGGCTAAAACCATAGAAAAATTTTTAGGAAAAGATTATAAAGTTGAGTCCAGTTTTGGACACATAGCAGACTTGCCTTCCAAAGAATTAGGAGTAGATGTTGATGGAGATTTTAAGCCTAAATATCAGGTCTCAAAAGATAAAAAAGATGTAGTTAAGAAACTTAAAGAACTCGCTAAAAAAGCCGAAATGGTCTGGTTGGCAAGTGATGAGGATCGAGAAGGGGAAGCCATAGTATGGCATTTAGCAGAGACATTAGGATTAGATAAAGAAAAGACAAAACGTATTGTATTTCATGAGATTACAAAAAGTGCTATAAATAAGGCAATAGAGAATCCAAGAAATATAGATTATAATTTAGTTGATGCGCAACAAGCAAGACGTGTTTTAGATAGAATTGTTGGTTATGAATTGTCACCAGTATTGTGGAGAAAGGTTAAAGGAGGTTTGTCAGCAGGTCGAGTACAATCAGTCTCAGTACGATTAATTGTAGAGCGTGAGCGTGACATTCAGAATTTTGAACCAGAAGCATCATTTAGAGTAGATGCAGAATTTGCAACTGAGGGCGGTAATTCTTTTAAAGCAAAGTTGCCTAAAAATTTCGGTACTGAAACCAAAGCGCTTAATTTCCTTCATGTAAATCTAAATGCTTCATATCAGGTTTCAGATTTACAGAAAAAGCCAGCAAAAAAGTCGCCAGCTGCACCGTTTACAACATCGACTTTACAACAAGAAGCATCGCGTAAATTAGGATTTTCAGTAAGTAGAACGATGAGTAATGCACAGCGTCTTTACGAAGCAGGTTTAATAACTTATATGAGAACAGATAGTGTTAATTTATCTGATGAAGCTAAAAAAGGAGCTGAGAATGAAATCGTTTCAGCATTTGGTTCAACATATAGTAAGCCTAGAAATTACAAAGGAAAATCAAAAGGTGCACAAGAGGCTCACGAAGCTATTAGACCTACTGATTTTTCAAACCATACTGTACAAGTTGAACGCGATCAGGCCAGACTTTACGATCTCATTTGGAAACGTGCTATTGCGTCTCAAATGAGTGATGCGAAATTAGAGCGAACTAATTTGAAGATTGAAATTAATTCTTCAAAAAATGTTAGTGAGCAGTTTTCAGCGAATGGGGAAATTATAACGTTTGATGGTTTTCTAAAAGTCTATTTAGAAGGAACAGATGATGAAGAAACAGAACAAGATGGTTTACTACCAGATTTAAAGGTTGGTGAATCACTACAGAATAAATATATTACTGCGACTGAACGTTTCACAAGACCACCTGCACGTTTTACAGAAGCAGCTTTAGTAAAACAACTCGAAGAATTAGGTATTGGTAGACCATCTACATATGCACCTACAATTTCTACAATTCAGAATAGAAATTATATTGAGAAAGGTACCCACGAAGGTGATGAAAGACAGTACAAACAATTGGTCTTGGAACAAGGAGAAATATCAGACAAAGATCTAACTGAAAAGGTAGGGTCAAATAAAGGAAAACTTGTACCGACCGATATTGGAATGATCGTAACAGATTTCTTGGTGAATCATTTCGAAAGTATACTAGATTACAACTTTACAGCGAAGGTAGAAGAAAGCTTTGATGATATCGCAGAAGGTAAGGAAGACTGGAGAGCTATGATGAAAGATTTCTACAAAGGCTTTCATCCACAGGTTGAAGATGTTCAAGAAAATGCAGAACGAGAATCTGGAGAGCGAATATTAGGTACAGATCCTAAAACAGGTCGTCAGGTAAGTGTGAGATTAGGTAAGTTTGGACCAATGGTTCAAGTAGGTACTATGGACGATGAAGAGAAACCAAAATTTGCAAGTTTGTCTCCAGACCAGCAGTTAAACTCAATAACTTATGAGGAAGCTATGGATTTATTTAAGCTTCCAAAAGCATTAGGCCATTATAAAGATGATGAGGTTGAGGTAAATAATGGTCGCTTTGGTCCATATGTAAGATATGGTAAAAAGTTTGTGTCTTTACCTAAAGGAGTAGATCCATTAAGTGTAGAATTAGATGAAGCTATAGTATATATAAAGGAGAAAGAAAAAGCAGATGCTCCTATATACATGTATCAAGGCTTAGAAGTTACAAAAGGTAAAGGCCGATTTGGTCCATTTATAAAGTGGAATAACATGTTTATAAATGTAAATAAAAAATACGATTGGGATAATTTATCTGAAGAAGACATTGTAACTTTGATTGAACAAAAAATTCAGAAAGAAAAAGATAAACTTATTCACGTTTGGGAAGAAGAAGGCATTAGAGTAGAAAAGGCGAGATGGGGAAGACATAATGTTATAAAAGGTAAGCAAAAAGTTGAGCTGGCAAAAACTGTAGATGTTTCTGATATGACATTAGAAGAAGCTAAGGCTATCCTAGAGAAAAATGCTCCTAAGAAGAAAACCCGAAAAACAAAAAAGAAAAAAACGACAGCTAAAAAGAAGTAATACACTATGAATTTTAACTTTCTAACGCCTGTTTCAGATGCGGTTTTAGCTCACACAGAACTAATAGCGCAACAAGCGCTAGGAAAAAAATTTAAGATCCATTCACGTCAAAATGGAATTCCAGACTTAGGCGATGTTCAAATTGCAATTATAGGAGTAAAAGAAAATAGAAATGATGTTAACTATATGGGTAGCATCATTAATTTTGATTCCATTAGAAAAACACTTTACACATTATTTCCTGGAAACTGGCATACAACTATGGCAGATTTAGGAGATATTGAGCCTGGTGAATCAGTAGAGGACACCTATTTTGCCATTCGTACAGCAATAACAGTTTTAGTTGAAAAAGATATTGTACCTATTATAATAGGAGGAAGTCAAGATTTAACCTATGCCAATTACAGGGCTTACGATAATGTTATGCCAATGGTAAATATTGTTAATGTAGATACAAATTTTGACTTAGGAGATGCCAATCTTCCAATAAAGAATAATAGTTATGTGGGTAAAGTTATAGTAGAGCAGCCATATAACTTATTTAATTATACAACTATTGGCTATCAAACCTACTTTAATTCACAAGAAGAAATTGACCTTGTAGAGAAGTTGTATTTTGAAGCTTATCGTTTGGGAGAGATATCTGGAAATATAAATTTTGTTGAACCATTATTAAGAGATGCACATATAGTTTCAGTAGATTTAAAATCTGTACAGGCATCTGAGGTTAGTGATAACCAAAAATATTCTCCTAATGGATTCTCGGGAAAAGAGATTTGCGCTATAAGTAGGTATGCTGGTATAAGTAATAAAGTATCATCTTTTGGCATATACGAATATCATGGCTCTAAAAACGATAGTGCAACATCAATGTTGGTGGCACAAATGATATGGTATTTTGTAGAAGGAATTAACTGCCGTGTAAACGATGATGATTTTCAAAATGAAAAGCACTACCAAAAGTATAATGTATTAGTGGAAGATGATGAACTCATTTTTTATAAAAGTTTAAAAACCGGCCGCTGGTGGATTGAAATTCCTTTTTTACCAGATGTCAATAATAAATTAAAAAAGCATACGTTATTACCATGCATGCACTCCGATTATGTGCGTGCAACATCAGGTGAAATACCAGAAAGATGGTATAAAGCCTATAGGAAGAACAGCTTTTAAAATAAGCATTTCATCGAGATTTAACACAATTTTAGTCGATGAAATGCACAATTTTAAGGACGAAATGCAAAAAAAATTGAAAAAAAGTTGTTTTTTCGAAAATATATAAATATGTTTACCACCTTAAAATTAAGGACGACTAATTTAACCTCGAGTTACTATGAATATTAAGAAGTTTATTTTACTAACCACTGTATTAGTTTTGGTTGCCAGTTGTAACTCTGGTGATCGTGGCCAATTAGTAGGTGTAAAAGGTAAAAAATGGCACCCAGAAAAGCCTTACGGTATGACTTTAGTGCCTGGCGGAGCTTTTATTATGGGGAAATCAGATGATGATTTAGCAGGAGTACAGGATGCACCTACAAAAACAGCAACTGTACGCGCATTCTATATGGATGAAACCGAAATTACAAATAGTGAGTATCGTCAGTTTGTATTTTGGGTACGCGATTCTATATTAAGGCTAAAATTAGCTGAGATGGCTGATTTAGAGGGGAAAACGCCTGGAAATGGCGATATTGGAGAATTTGCCTATGTAGATGCCGATCCAGATAATATGAATGCCTACGAAAGTTACATGATTAATACTTATGGAAACGATCAACGAAAAATAAATCGTAATGTAGAATTATATTACGATACTGATGATTATCCAGACGAATTATATGCTGAGGTTATGGATGGTATGTATTTACCGTTAGAAGAGTCATATAATGGTCAACGCACATGGGATGTAAAGCAATTCAAATTCCAGTATACTTATATGGATATTCAAAAAGCGGCAAAAGACAGAGGCTTAAAACGTTCTGAAGTTATAGTTCAGCAAGAAGTAGAAGTTTACCCAGATACTACAGCTTGGATTAGAGATTTTGCTTATTCATACAATGAACCAATGCATAATGACTACTTCTGGCACGACGCATATGGCGATTATCCTGTAGTTGGTGTGTCTTGGAAACAAGCACAGGCTTTTTGTCAATGGCGAACATTGAATCATAACGGTTACCAGAGAAGTAAAGGAAAGCAGCCCGTAAATTCATACAGATTGCCTTCTGAAGCAGAATGGGAATATGCAGCACGTGGTGGACTTCAAGGTGCATCTTATCCATGGGGAGGGCCTTACACTAAAAATGATAGAGGGTGTTTCATGGCTAACTTTAAACCTTTAAGAGGTGATTATGCGGCAGACCAGGCATTATATACGGTAGAAGCAGATGCTTACGATCCTAATGACTTTAACCTATACAATATGGCAGGGAATGTCTCAGAGTGGGTCAATGGTTCTTACGATCCTGCATCTTATGAATATGTATCAACAATCAATCCTAACGTTAATGATCAAGATAATGCTCGTAAAGTAGTACGTGGCGGATCTTGGAAAGATGTTGCTTATTTCTTACAGGTAAGTTCAAGAGATTATGAGTATGCAGATTCTGCGAGAAGTTATATCGGTTTCAGAACAGTTCAAGATTACATGGGAACTGAAGTCACTAAAAACGCAGCAACAAACTAACATTTAAACATAAACAATAACCCAAATTAAATTAACCTACTTAAGTTACATCCATTAACTTAAACTTAAAACTAAACAAATTATGGCACAAAAAGGTAAACTAACGTTAACAAACATGATCTACGGATTAGGAGCAGCAATCGTAATCGTAGGAGCATTATTCAAAATACAGCACTGGCCTTATGGTTCAGAAATCTTAACCTTAGGTATGATTGTTGAAGCATTGGTATTTACTTATTCAGCATTCGAAAAGCAACAATCAGAATTGGATTGGTCTTTAGTGTATCCTGAATTAGCAGGCGGTCAAACAATGGGCAAAAAGAAAAAAGAAGAGCCAAAAGATGCAGAAGGATTGCTATCTAAAAAATTAGACAACTTATTAAAAGAAGCTAAAATCGATGGTGAGTTAATGGCTAGCTTAGGTGATAGTATCAAAAACTTTGAAGGTGCCGCTAAGAATATTAGTCCAACAGTAGATTCAATGTCTGCTCAAAAGAAATACGGCGAAGAATTATCTCTAGCTGCTGCACAAATGGAGTCTTTAAATAGTCTTTATAAAGTTCAGATGGAAAGTGCTAATCGTCAAGCTGCTATTAACGAAGAAGCAGTTGAGAATGCTACTAAGTTAAAAGAACAAATGCAATCATTAGCATCTAACCTTTCATCATTAAACGGTGTTTATGGTGGTATGTTATCTGCAATGAACAAAAACTAATTAGTTTTTATAATCAATTTAATTAATTAACATTTAAAAACTAATTACAATGGCAGGAGGAAAATTATCTGCAAGGCAGAAAATGATTAACTTAATGTACTTGGTATTTATTGCTATGATGGCAATGAATATGTCTAAAGAAGTACTATCCGCTTTCGGATTAATGGAAGCAAAATTTGCAGCGTCGAATACGGTTGCTGATGAAAAAAATGATGCATTATTAACTAATTTGGCAACAAAAGCTGAAGAAAAGCCTGCAGAGTTCGCCGTACCAGCGAATAAGGCGGCTGAAGTAAGTATTGTATCAGATAAATTTTATAAGTATATAGAATCTTTAAAAGCTGACTTAATTAGAGAAGGCGGATATAAAACAGATGAGAAAGGTAAATTGCCTTTTGAAGCTATGGATAAAACTGATATTCTAGATGAAGCATGGTTTACGGGAGATCGCTATACTAAGAAAGGTCAAGAAGTTGTAGGCAAAATTGAAGAGTATAAGAAGGAAATTAAAGAAATCTTAGGTTCTGATGTAAAATATCAAAAGGCAATTGAGCGCTTTGAGAATCGTTTTAGCTTAAATAAGGTTGAGAATAAAGATGGTAAAAAAATCGATTGGTTAAATTATCATTTCCAAGGATTCCCTGCAATTGCATCATATACTAAGCTAACAGCTATGCAAAATGATGTTAAGGTTACGGAAACTAACTTGTTCAACCTTTTTATGGGGAACACCTTAGATGAAGCAGTATCGCTTAAAAAGTACCAGGCAATTGTATTAGCTGATAAATCTGCATTCTTCGCCGGAGAAAAATTCCAAGGTAAGGTTGTATTAGGAAAGTATGCAAATGTGACACCAACTAAATTAACGGTACAAGGAAATGAAATTGATATTGCTAAAGCTGTAGATACTACAGGAGCTGCAACCTTAGATTTCAATGTTGGAAATGTAGGAGAGCACCAAATAGATGGTAAGTTTACGTTCTTAGAAGATGGGAAACCACTAGAAATTGATATAATAGGTAACTACGTGGTTGTACCAAGACCTAATTCTGCTACAATTTCTGCGGATAAGATGAATGTTGTTTATCGTGGTGTTGCTAACCCAATGACTATTTCTTTTGCTGGTGTGCCGGATAATAAAGTAAATGCATCAGGTTCTGGTTTATCTAAAGGTTCAGGAACTGGAAAATATGTAATGAATCCTGGGACAGGTAGAGAAGTTACAATTAATGTAACTGCTACATTAGACGATGGATCAAAAGCAAGTGATCAAAAGACGTTTAGAATAAAAGATATTCCAAAACCTACTGGTACTATTGCTGGTAAAGATGGTTTAGTTAAATTACCTAAGCGTAATGTAGAAGTTGGTACGGTTGCTGCAAAATTAGATGATTTTGTTTTCGATTTACCAATTAACGTAACATCATTTAAAATTAAAGTTCCTGGTCAACCAACGGTTGCAGTGGCAGGTACTAAAATGAATAGCCAGGCTAAGGCAGCTATTGCCAGAGCACGTAGAGGTGATGTTATTGCAATTTTTGATATTAAAGCTAAAATTGCTGGTAACACAAAATATCAGTTAAAAGGAGTATCTCCAGTGACTGTAGAAGTAACAAACTAAACTTTAACTAGTAAGGTAACGTTTCAAATAAAGAAGAACCCAAATTATTAATACAAAATAAGATGAAATTAAAAAGCTTTATATATGTCGGATTAGCGCTATTTGCAACGCATACTGTGTTTGCTCAGGCTAATATCCTCAATGCTAAGATTCCTGAGGAAATTGGTATGAAAACAGAAGCACAATTACTTCTCGATAACGACGAACCGTTAGAATACGGTTATGTTGATGATAGGGATATCTTATTTTCTAAAATGACTTGGGAGAAAGTTGTCTTAGATGAGCGTGCCAATTTCCCATTATATTTTCCGGTTGATACGGTGAATATGAGTAAGGACAGACGTTCTTTGTACCATGTATTAATGGAAAATATTAATAGTGGTATGATTAGTAAAGTGTATGCTGATGGATATTTCACTACTGAAAGAACAATGGAAGATTTAGCTCCATCGTTAAGAAAGCAGGAAATTACAGATGAAGGTATTGAATGGATGAATGCCGAAGGTGTTTCTGATCCTGACATGGTACCAGAAGAATACGTAATTAGGCGTGAAATTGGAGCTGCAGATATTAGCTCATATCTTATTAAAGGCTTATGGTATTTTGATAAGCGTCAAGGAGAGCTAAAGTATCGTATTTTAGGTATAGCACCTGCTGCACCAGATGTTAACTTTATTGATTCAGATGACGAAGCTATGAAAGAACCTATTGGATTATTTTGGGTGTTTTTCCCTGAAATAAGAGATATTCTTCATGAAGCTAAAGCATTCAATAATAAAAATAGTGCTGCACCAATTTCTTTTGACCATTTATTAAACAGTAGACGTTTTAGTGTATTAATCTACTAGGAAGAAAATATTTTTGGTGATAGAGAAGTTAAGGAATATGTAGCTGAGAATGCTTTAATGCAACTTTTAGAATCAGAACGTATCAAAGACAAGATTAGAAACTTTGAACAAGATATGTGGAGTTACTAATATCTTCAAAACAATAAATTTAAAACGCTCACTAATTTAGTGGGCGTTTTTAGTTTATACGTTTTACTTTTGTACTTATGATGCAAGTAGATTATATAATTGTAGGATGTGGCTTAGCAAGTATTGCCTTTTGCGAGCGACTAAGAGCAAATAACAAATCGTTTATCGTCTTTGATGATAGTTCTCAGAAGTCCTCTTTAGTCGCAGCAGGAATGTATAACCCGGTCATTTTAAAGCGCTTTACGGAAGTATGGAAGGCAAAAGAACAATTAGATATTGCTTTACCTGTTTATAAGAAGATTGAAAACGATCTAAATATAAAAATAGATCATAAAATTCAGCTTTTAAGACGATTTACTTCTATTGAAGAACAAAACATGTGGTTTACAGCGTCAGACAAACCCAACCTAGAGCCGTTTCTTTCTACACAGCTTTTAAAAAATTATAATACTAATGTTGATGCACCTTACGGTTTGGGAGAAGTATTACATTCTGGTCGTATAGATACGGAAGAACTGATTAAGTCGTATAAATGCTTTTTAGAAGAAAAGGATTGTCTCTTACACGATACCTTTAAACACAATAATCTAGACATTAATAAAAGCAACGTACAGTACAAGGATTTCACAGCACAACACATTGTATTTGCAGAAGGTTTTGGTGTGAAGAAAAATCCGTTTTTCAATTCTATTCCGCTAAATGGAACAAAAGGAGAAGTCTTAACAATTAAAGCACCAGATTTAAAAATTGATTTTGGAATAAAATCATCAGTGTTTATAATTCCAATCGAGAAAGACACATACTATGTTGGTGCCACATATAATAGGAAAGATAAAACACAACTTCCCACCGATGATGGAAAGAATGAATTATTAACCAAACTGAAAACCTTCATAACTTGCAATTTTGAAGTTATAAATCACGAAGCTGGTGTAAGACCAACAGTTACCGACCGAAGACCTTTAATAGGGAAACATCCGGAGTACAATAATCTTTTTGTAATGAATGGTTTAGGATCTAGAGGTGTAATGATAGCTCCATATGTTGCAAAAAAGCTATTCAATTTTATTGAAAACGGTGATCCTCTAGATAATGAAATAAATATAAACCGTTTTATTTCTTAGCCAATTCCTTATCGTAGCTCATAAATAAATTAATCCAAATATTTCTGGACAACCGCATTATTATGGGCATAAAGCCTATTAAAGTTAAAACAATAGCTATAAAGGCCACTATGAGTGAAGTTTCAATTAGTAAAAAACTAACGACAAACGCAGCAACAGCAAAAGCAATACCAACACCATAACTTACATACATAGATCCATAAAAAAATGAAGGTTCCATTCTATATCTGGTATCGCAATGAGAACACTTATCATGTATTTTTAAAGTTTCAGAAAGTGCATAGGGATTTTTATTTACATACATAGATTCTTGATGGCATTTTGGGCAAGCTCCAAAAAGAATACTATAAAGTTTCATTCCTTTTCTAATCATAGTTAAAAACCTTTACTTTTGCATTTTTTAGAATAGAGCAAATATAAATTTTTATTGCTCTAATTCTGTAACAATTGTAACGTTTATAGCAATTGTAATATTTGTTTTATTTATGCTAAATATTCATAATCTTTCTATATCATTTCAAGGTGAGTATCTCTTTGAAGAAATTACATTTAAGCTCGGTTTGGGAGACCGTATTGGACTTATTGGTAAAAACGGAGCGGGTAAATCTACCATGCTCAGAATTCTCTCCAAAGAGCAAGAGCCAGATACCGGACAGATAGCAGCTGATAAGGACCTGAAAATTGGGTTTTTAAAACAAGATATTGATTTCGACTTTGGTAAAACAGTTCTGCAAGAAGCTTACCAAGCCTTCAAGGAAATTAAAGCTTGTGAAGCTAAACTCGAAGACATAAATATACAATTAGCTGAACGGACCGATTATGAAAGTGATACGTAC
>NZ_CBFHMI010000044.1:0-19582 GCF_965656915.1 Winogradskyella sp.
ACATGTGGAGGAGTGGTATTTTTGTGCCATAATTTACTTCGCTGTGCGACTCCAAAACGATGCTGTTCGTCAATAATTGCTAGCCCTAAATTTTTAAATTTTACTTTATCTTCTAGTAGCGCATGTGTACCAATTAGGATCTGTAAATTACCATTTTCAAGATTTTCATGAATTTCTTTACGTTCTGAAGTTTTACTTGAGCCAGTTAATAGTGAAATACTGATATTCAATTTATTAGCTAATTCACTTAATCCGTTATAGTGTTGAACTGACAAAATTTCAGTCGGAGCCATTAAGCAGCATTGAAACCCGTTGTCAAGTCCCATAAGCATTGACATGAATGCAACTATGGTTTTTCCTGAGCCTACATCTCCTTGTAAAAGGCGATTCATCTGCGCATTGCTACCTAAATCATTTCGTATTTCTTTCAGAACACGCTTCTGTGCATTGGTTAATTCGAAAGGTAAATGCGCTTTATAAAACGTATTAAAATAGTCTCCGACTTTATCAAAAGTAAAGCCCTTAATTTTTGATTTATGAATTAAATTTTTCAAAATCAATTGCAACTGAATGTAAAATAATTCTTCAAATTTTAATCTGAATTGTGCTCTTGAAAGTAGCTCTGGAGTCTTCGGAAAATGAATATTAAAAAGTGCCTCTGATTTTGAAAGTAATTTCAATTCACCTTTAATAGAATCTGATAAGGTTTCAATAAAGCGACCTTTAGTTTCAAGGAACAATTGTTGCATTATTTTTGTGATGACCTTATTGGTAATGCCTTTATTTGATAATTTTTCAGTTGATGGATAAATGGCTTGCATAGCAGAACGTAAATTACTGTCGTGTTCGGATTGCAACTCTAATTCTGGATGAGGCATACTATACTTACCGCTAAACCAGTTGGTTTTACCAAAAATCACATAAGGCTGATTGACTTTAAGGCTTTCTCTGATCCATTTCTGGCCTCTGAACCAAACTAACTCCATAATACCTGTGTCATCTCTAAAATCTGCCACCAGGCGTTTACCGCGTTTTTGAGCCACTTCTCTAAACCCTGTAATGGTACCGATAATCTGAACCTCTGCATTATTGCGTTGCAGCTCGTTAATCTTATAGTATTTAGTGCGATCTATATAGCGATTTGGAAACAAATTGATAAGATCCTGGTAGGTGTGAATACCAAGCTCAGAGCGTAATAAGTCTGCTCTGTTTGGACCAACGCCTTTGAGGTAATCAATCGGAGTTTGTAAATTCACACTCATAGCGCGAAATTACTCAATTACTTTGTAAAAAAGAATCTCTTATTATTTTGTCATTCAGGGTAAAGCGCATAAGCTTTTCACTGTGAGATTTCTCGAAGGTTCTTCTTTTGAAATAACAAAATATTGTAATTTGGTCTTATTCTTGCTTAAATCTAATTATGAATAGAATTCTTGTTGTTTTTTGCTCTTTTGTAATGAGTATTTCCTTTGCTCAGCAAACTGATGTAGTTGATTTTAGAAAGGTCGAAGCCTTAGTGGTTTTTAATCAATTAACAGTTGATAGTACGATATATAATACTTATGAGGTTGATTTTAAGATTCTAAAGCAAACAGATTCAATTTATTTAGACGCTGTTAATATGGAGTTTAGGCACGTGGCACTAAATGAAGTTGCAGTAACATATAAAAATAATGATAAGAAGCTGATTATTTATGGTGATTTTCAGAAAGACTCAGAACATAAATTGAGTTTCATTTTTTTTAATGCACCAAAAAAAGCGATGTATTTTTTGGGTTGGGAAAATGAAGGGAGAAATCAAATCTGGACACAAGGTCAAGGAAAGTATACAAGTAATTGGTTGCCGAGTATAGATGATACTAATGATAAAATAGAATTTGATCTGAAGTTTTTAGGTCCTAAAGGTTATGAAATTATTTCAAACGGTAAATTAAAATCTAAAGAGGAAACTGCAGGGAGTATTCTTTGGAGCTATGATATGGAAAAACCAATGTCGAGTTATTTGGCGGCAGTAGCACTTGGTAAATACAGCAAAAAAACAGAAACCTCCAAAAATGGGATTCCGTTGGAATATTACTACTATCCCGAAGATTCTTTAAAAGTTGAGCCAACGTATCGCTACTCAAAGCAAATGTTTGATTTTTTAGAAGAAGAAATAGGTTTTGCTTTTCCATGGCAAAATTATAAGCAAGTGCCAGTGCACGATTTTCTATATGCTGGTATGGAGAACACAAGTTGTACTATTTTTTCTGATGCCTTCGTGGTAGATTCTATTGGTTTTAATGATAAAAATTACGTTAACGTTAATGCGCATGAATTAGCGCATCAATGGTTTGGAAATTTAGTAACCGCAACATCTGGTGAGTACCATTGGTTACAAGAAGGATTTGCGACATATTATGCCTTGTTAGCTGAGCGTGAAGTTTTTGGTGATGACTATTTTTATTTCAAGTTGTATGAATCTATTGTGGATTTAGGTCGTCAAGATTTAGAAGGTAATGGGACGTCCTTATTAAATCCTAAATCCAGTAGTTTAACCTTTTATCAGCGTGGTGCTTGGGTTTTGCATGCTCTGCGTACTATAGTCGGTAATAAGGTGTTTAAAATCGCTATAAAGAATTACTTGAAAAAACATCAGTTTGAAAATGTGCAAACGTCTAATTTTATCAACGAAGTTGAGCGTCTGTACGGTCAATCTTTAACTAGCTTCGTGAATTATTGGATAAAAGCAAAGAACTTTCCAGTAGATAGTGCTTTAAATTTGCTAAAAACACAATCTACATTTATTAATGAGTATTTAATGATAGACTGTGAGGTTAAAAATTCTAAATGCAGTGAATACCTTAAGTATTATGCATCAGACGAGGCAAAAGTGAAGATTATTTCTCAAGCACCAGAATTGGTGACTAAAGATGTGTTTAAGAGTGGTCTAAAAGTTAGGCAAGCTATTTCGCAATATGTCACTAAAATCTCTAAAGAGTTTAAAGAGGAATACGAATCATTACTCGATGACAAATCGTATATAACAATTGAAAATGCCTTATATAATCTTTGGGTTAATTTTCCATTAGAGCGCTCTAAATATCTTACTAAAACACGAAACATTCATGGGTTTAGTGATAAGAATGTCCGATTGTTGTGGTTGGTTTTAAATCTGAATACACCATATTATCAGGCAGATAATAAACAAGTTATCTACGATGAACTCGTAAGTTATACAGGTGAGAAGTACAATGCAGATTTAAGAATTAAGGCTTTTCGGTATTTAGATCTTATAAAGTCGTGTAATGATAAGTGTAAATCCAACTTAGAGAATGCTAAATCGCATCATAACTGGAGATTGGTTAAGTTTGCAAAACAGCAAATAGAAAAATCACAACAAAAACAAGATTAATGCGAGCATTAGTGATATCGGGAGGAGGAAGTAAAGGTGCTTTTGCAGGTGGTGTTGCACAGTATTTAATGGAGCGTGAAAATCGCAATTACGATATGTTCTTAGGAACTTCTACCGGAAGCTTATTGGTGCCTCACTTAGCTGTAAACAACATTTCAAAATTGTACAATATTTTCACCAACGTACAGCAGCAAGATATTTTTAGTGTCAGTCCTTTCGTTCAGCGTAAAAAAGGTGATAGAGAATATGTTTCTATTGACTTTGTGAATTCCTTGTGGCAATTCATTAAGCTAAAACGAACTTTTGGCGAGAGTAAGGCGTTAAAACGAAATATTCGAAGAAATTTTACTTTAGAAGAGTATCGGAAGATTAAAGAAACAAAACAAGATGTCGTAGTGACTGTTTCTAATCTTTCAATGAATAGAGTAGAGTATAAATCTATAAATGATTGTACCTATGAAGAATTCTGTAATTGGATATGGATTTCTTGTAATTACATACCGTTTATGTCTTTAGCAACGATGAATGGTTATGAGTATGCTGATGGTGGTTTGGGTTGTGTAATCCCTATTAGAGAAGCTATTCAAAGAGGTGCTACAGAGGTTGATGCTGTTGTTTTAGAAGCTGAAAACTTAGGTAAACAGCGTGTACTAGGTAAAAACCCGTTTTCACTAATGATGAACTTGTTTGGGCATCTTCTTGATCAGGTAGAGAGGAATGACATATTGATTGGAAAGCTCGCTGCAAAAAATAGAGATGTAAAACTTAATTTATATTACACGCCAACAAGCCTTACGGAAAACTCTTTAATTTTCAGCAAACGATTAATGGAAAAATGGTGGAAGCAAGGTTTTGATTATGCCTTGGAAAAGCATGCTCAGTAATTACCACATTTCACTAACCTCTTCTTTAATAAACGCTAGGGCAGCTCCACTTGGTGGTTGCTTATCCATAAGCTCGGTTAAGATAACTTCTTGTAACTTATTTGCGGTATCAGTTTTCTCTAACATATTAGATTTTCTAATCAGCTGAATCGTTGCATTCTTTGCGGCTAAAATAATGTTCCAACATTCATCACTCACGTAGATTTGTTGTGATAAATTATGTTCAAATTCTTGTTGAATATTTGCTATAAGTAGATTCTCATAATCTTCTTTATTTGAAGACGTTGGATGTACTCTTGTTAATAGTTTTGAAGGTGCAATGCGTTCTAAAAATAGCGCCATACGTTCATAAGCTTGTAGGCGTAAAGGAAAAGCTTCTTTTTGCATATCTTTTTGTAATAAAAAGCGTCTTCTTCCATCTTCATTTTGTATGTGTTGCTTAAAGAAATAATAAGCAATAGCTCCAACAATTAATGCTGGTAATAAACTTAAAAGTAACTCTATAATTTTGTCTATATCCATCAGTTTAATTTGAATTTAATTGACCACCAAGATACTCACAATCTTTTAAATGTTGCATAGAAATAAATGGTACTTTGGTTTTATGATAATGATATGTTCTACTTAAATCTTCTGATAGGTTATGATCATCAACATTAACGTCAATGTCGTCCATTGTAAATTGACAAGGATGCTCATAACCTGCAGCATGTGCGATTTCAATAAGCTCTTTTCTAAAAGTTTTAAAATATTGTGCTAAGCGCTCAGATTTTAAAGTAATATCTATACCGCGTTGCAGCCATTTACTTTGGGTGGCAATACCAGTAGGACATCGATTGGTGTCACAAACCTGTGCCTGAATACATCCTATACTCATCATGGCTTCTCTTGCTACGTTAATGCAGTCTGCTCCCATAGCAAAAGCCATAGCGGCCTTAGCAGGAAATCCAAGTTTACCACTTCCAATAAATACAATGCGTTCGGTTAGTCCTTTGTCTTTAAAAAGTTTGTATAAATCACCAAAACCGTACACCCAAGGTAATGAAACATGATCTGCAAAGCTTGGTGGTGCAGCACCAGTACCACCTTCACCACCATCTACAGTAATAAAATCGGGACCTTTTCCCGTTTCTAACATAATATCTGCCAACTCCTCCCACTGACCGAGTTTTCCAATTGCTGCTTTAATACCAACAGGTAAGCCGGTTTCTTCAGCAATAGCTTCAATGAAATTTACCATTTCAGGTATAGTAGAAAAGGCTTTGTGATTGGGTGGTGATAATACAGTTTTACCAACTTCTACACCACGTATGTCTGCAATTTCTTGTGTTATTTTTTCTCCTGGTAATACACCACCTTTACCAGGTTTTGCACCTTGTGATAATTTAACTTCTATAGCACGAATAAAAGGATTGTCTTTAACCAGTTTTTTCATTTTATCCATAGAGAAATTGCCATCATCAGATCGAACTCCAAAATAACCGGTTCCAAAATGAAATACCACATCACCACCATTACTGTGATAAGGTGATAGTCCACCTTCCCCTGTGTTATGATAAGCGTGAGCGATTTTAATACCTTTATTAAGAGATTCTATAGCCTTAGCAGAGAGTGAGCCAAAACTCATTGCAGATACGTTTATAATCGATGCTGGTCTGTAAGGTTTTCGCCTTTTATTGTAAGCTCCCATAACCTTTGCACAGGGTAAGAATGTTTTATCTATGGCATTCGGGTGATCCTTTTCAATTTTAAAAGGAAGCATCGCATTATTTACAAAAATATGTTGATGGGCATAAATATCTCTATCGGTACCAAACCCTTCATAATTGTTTTCATTTTTTGAAGAAGCGTAGACCCAACCACGTTCTATACGGTTAAATGGAAGTTCTTCTCGGTTATTAGCTACTAAATATTGGCGCAATTCTGGACCAATACCTTCAAGAAAATATCTAAAATGCCCGACTATCGGAAAATTTCTAACAATGGTGTGTTTCCGTTGGAAAATATCTCTGATAGCTATAACCACTAAAACAACAATAATCCATAGCCACCAAGGAATTCGTCCTAAGAATTCTAAGATTGCATCCATTTTTTAGTTATTTAAATAATCTAAAGTTAGTTGCGTGAATGCTTTTACTCCGAGTAACATGCCACTATCATCAATTTTAAAATCGGGTGTATGATGTGGAAAGGCTTCTGTACTCCCTGGTGTCAGACCACCTAGAAAGAAATAGACACCTGGTACCACTTCTTGAAAATATGAAAAATCTTCACCGCCAGTAGTGGCTTTCATGAGTTGCACATTGTCTTCTCCTGCGACCTTATGTAATGATGGTAATATTTGAGCTGTTAAATCAGGATCATTAAAAGTAATAGATGTGTTATTTTGAAATGTAATAGTTGCCTCACCACCATAAGCCTCAGCTATAGTTTTAGTCATTTCTTTCATGCGTTTTTCAATCATTAAACGCATTTTAGGATCTAAAGTTCTTACGGTACCAATCATTTCAGCTGATTCTGGTATAATATTAAATCGTGTACCAGAAGTTATTTTTCCAACGGTTATTACTGCAGCTTCATCAATTAGGCGTGCTTCTCGGCTAATAATGGTTTGTAGTCCATCAATGATTTTTGCGGAGATAAGAATAGGATCAACACCAGACCAAGGTTGCGAACCATGCGTTTGCTTTCCTTTTACCTTAATAACAAAACGTTCCACAGAGGCCATAATACCACCAGTTTTATACTTAATTGTGCCAATTGGAGTTTCCGAATTGATGTGTAGTCCAAAAATAGCATCAACTTTAGGGTTTTCTAGTACACCTTCTTTTATCATTAGTTTTGCACCACCTTCTTCGCCTGGTGGCGGACCTTCTTCAGCAGGTTGAAAAATAAATTTTATGGTGCCTTTAATCTTGTCTTTATGCTTAGATAAGACTTCGGCCGTTGCCATTAATATAGCAATGTGTGTATCGTGTCCGCAAGCATGCATCACACCAGTTTCTGTATTTAAAAATGTTGTTCTAACCTCAGATTTAAAAGGTAAATCATTGCGTTCTGTCACAGGAAGTGCATCAATATCTGCTCTTAACGCCACAACTTTACCAGGTAAATCTCCTTCTAAAAGCCCAACGACACCTGTTTTTGCTATTCCTGTTTCTACTTCTAAACCAAGTGACTTAAGATGTTCTGCAATTTTTTCTGCAGTTTTAAATTCTCGATTAGATAATTCTGGATTTTGGTGAAAATAGTGACGCCAATTAATAAGTTTGTCTTCAATACTAATAATATCGTCTTCTAATGAATTCTGACCAAAAGCCATTGAAGACACAAAAAGGAATACTGCAAAAATAGTTCTCATCTTAAAAATAATTTGCACTAAGATATTGAAATTTCATAAAACAAAACTCTTAATATATTGTTTATAATTA
The DNA here is from genome assembly GCF_965656915.1 of Winogradskyella sp. Taxonomy (GTDB): domain Bacteria; phylum Bacteroidota; class Bacteroidia; order Flavobacteriales; family Flavobacteriaceae; genus Winogradskyella. Next base: position 7,710 of record NZ_CBFHMI010000044.1, read on the forward strand.
TTGGTTTTTAAATATGGAAAAACCTAAGAGTATATGTATTTTCACAGTTCGAAAAAAACAGTCTTGGAAAAGTATCTTAGTCAACTTAACGACGCACAATTAGCACCTACTTTACAGAAAGATGGACCAATGATAATCATTGCTGGTGCAGGCTCTGGTAAAACACGTGTTTTGACTTATCGTATTGCTTATTTGATGAGTCAGGGAGTAGATGCCTTCAATATTTTGGCATTGACCTTTACAAATAAAGCTGCTCGAGAAATGAAAGGTAGAATTGCAGATATTGTCGGAGATAGTGAGGCAAAGAATTTGTGGATGGGAACTTTTCACTCCGTGTTTGCTAAGATTTTACGTTTTGAAGGACATCATCTTGGGTTTCCGAGTAATTTCACAATTTATGATACTCAAGATTCTCAAAAGCTGTTAGGTTCTATTATAAAAGAAATGGGTCTGGATAAAGATATTTATAAGACCAAACAGATTTACAGTAGAATTTCATCTTACAAAAATAGCCTGATTACAGTAAAAGCTTATTTCAGTAATCCCGAATTAATGGAAGCCGATACTATGGCACGACGACCGAGAATGGGAGATATCTACAAGGAATATGTAGACCGCTGTTTTAAGGCTGGTGCTATGGATTTTGATGATTTATTACTTAGAACTAATGAATTACTGACGCGTTTTCCAAATGTGCTAGCACAGTACCAAAATAAGTTTAGGTACATATTAGTAGATGAGTATCAAGATACCAACCATTCACAATATCTTATCGTCAGAGCATTGTCAGATCGTTTTCAGAATATCTGTGTTGTTGGTGACGATGCACAGAGTATATACGCATTCCGTGGTGCTAATATCAATAATATTCTCAATTTTCAAAAGGACTATGACGATGTCAAAGTCTATCGTTTAGAGCAAAATTACCGTTCTACCAAAATGATTGTCGGAGCGGCTAATTCTGTAATAGAGCACAATAAAACCAAGCTTGATAAAATTGTATGGACAGCCAATGAAATTGGAGATAAAGTAATTGTTCACCGATCTATGACTGATGGTGATGAAGGGCGTTATGTGGCCAGTACTATTTGGGAAACTAAAATGAATCAGCAATTACCAAATAGCGATTTTGCGGTGCTATACAGAACAAATGCCCAATCACGTGCTATTGAAGATGCATTAAGAAAGCGTGATATTCCATATCGTATTTATGGAGGATTGTCTTTTTACCAGCGAAAAGAAATTAAAGATGTAACTGCTTATTTGAGATTAATTCTTAATTCTTCAGACGAAGAAGCACTAAAACGTGTTATCAATTATCCAGCAAGAGGAATAGGGCAGACTACGGTAGATCGTTTAGTTGTTGCTGCAAATGCGACAGGTAAAACGATTTATGATATTATGAAAAATATTGATAATGAATCAGTCAATATAAATAATGGAACAAAAAATAAGCTCAAAGATTTTGTTACACTTATAGAAAGTTATAAGGTAATGAATCAAACTGCAAATGCCTTTGACCTAGCTGAGCATGTGGCTAAAACGAGTGGTTTAATACGTGAGTTAAATAAAGATGGCACTCCAGAGGGAGTAACAAGAATGGATAATGTTCAAGAATTATTGAATGGTATTAAAGATTTTGTAGAAGGTCAAATAGAATTAGCGGATGCTGGTGATTCGTTGGCTGAATTTCTTGAAGATGTTGCTCTAGCTACGGATTTAGATGGTGATAAAGGCGATCCTAATCATGTTGCGTTAATGACTATTCATCTTGCGAAAGGACTTGAGTTTCCTCATGTTTTTATTGTAGGTATGGAAGAAGATTTATTTCCTAGTGCCATGAGCATGAATACCAGAAGTGAGCTTGAAGAAGAGCGACGTTTGTTTTATGTAGCTTTAACCAGAGCCGAAAAGCAAGCGTATTTAACTTATACTTTGTCACGTTATCGATGGGGAAAATTAATAGATGCAGAGCCAAGTCGCTTTATTGAAGAAATTGATGACGAATTTGTAAATATTACCACGCCTCTTAAAGAGCAACGTTTCAATCCAATGTTAGATGCTTCTATTTTTGGTGACATAGAACCTAACAAAGTCAGATTTGCTAAACCAAAAACACCAACGTTTAAAAAGAAAGAAACCAAAAAGAAACCTGAAAACTTTAAGATAAGTACTCCTAAAAAGCTTAAACCGGTCAGTAAATCGAGTCATACGTCTAATTTATTTGATAGTAAGTTAACGGTGGGCAATATCGTTAATCATCAGCGCTTTGGTCGAGGAGAAGTTATAAAGATAGAAGGTGTTGGTGGAGATTTGAAAGCTGAGATTAAGTTTGAAAATGGTGATACTAAAAAACTTCTATTACGCTTTGCTAAGCTTGAAATAATCAGCTAACCTTAAACTATGGCCGAGTTTATTAAAATATATCCTGAGAACCCAAATCCTAAAGCTATTCAAAGGGTTGTAAATGTCTTAAAAAGTGGTGGTTTAGTAATTTACCCAACTGATACTGTATATGGGCTAGGATGTGATATCACTAACATTAAGGCTTTAGAACGAATCGCAAAAATTAAAGGAGTGAAACTAGAAAAATCTAACTTCTCTTTTGTTTGCGAAGATTTGAGTAACCTAAGTGACTATGTAAAACAGATAGACACGACCACGTTTAAAATTCTCAAACGTGCCTTGCCAGGTGCTTATACCTTTATTTTACCAGGTTCAAAGAGTCTGCCAAACCCGTTTAAAAAGCGAAAAACAGTTGGTATTAGAGTACCAGATAATTCTATTGCATTAGCGCTGGTTTCTTCTTTAGGTAATCCTATAGTATCGACTTCTATAAGAGATGAAGACGATGTTTTAGAATACACTACTGATCCTGAGTTGATTTTAGAAAAATGGGATAATTTGGTAGATATTGTTATTGATGGTGGTTATGGTGGTAATGAGGCATCTACAATTATCGACCTTGCTACAGATCCTCCCGAAATAATTAGAGAAGGTAAGGGAAGCTTAGAGATATTTTAAAAATTAGATTTATTAATACTACTTCGGCAGATTTATAATCCTTTCATCTTAATTATTGCTATAAGTTAATCTGATTTTCGCATATTGTAATGAGTTAACCATCATGTTTTATGATTGAAAATTTCTCAAAAAACTTTAATTTATATAGGAATTGCATTTCTGTTAATTCAGCTGTCCTCAATTATTTATGCCAGATTTATTCCTGAGCGCTTTTTTTGCTGGGCACCTTATGATGAACATTCTTATTATGAGATTAATGTTACCATTAACGGTAAAAGGCTCTCTGAATATGACGTGCAAAATCGTTATAGGTATACATCCAAAGGTTGGGAACCAAGATGCATGTATAATGTTTTTTCAATTGTAAAGCAGTATGAAGAAACCTATGGTATGGATGATAATGCTAGTGTCGAAATTGTTTATAGTACCAATGGTCATAAAGAAAAACGATGGAAGCACTAAGGTTAAAATTACAATCTTCTTTTTTTGGTCTTCCGTTCAAAGTATATGATACTTCAATGAAACCAAATTTACTCTTGATGTGTAAAATATTAATATTACTATTATATGCTCATGGTTTTCTATTTTATTTAAAGGATCCGTTTATACCTTTTATCGCACAATTTGATATTTTCAATGATAGCCCACAGGTTTTCGAATATTTAACAAAATCACTATTTCTTATATTTAGCTTGCTTTTACTTTTTAATGTAAAAGTGAGGTCTATAGCTATTTTACTAGGCTTAACAATAATTATAAGTTTGATAGCCTCAAACCACTCTTTAGAAATCATTTGTTTATTGTTGGATGCATGTTTTTATTGTCTGGTTTATCAGATAAATCCAAAGTGCCTTGGTTAATCTATTTTCAATTGAGTTTAGTATATTTTGGAGCTTTAACTAACAAGGCCATTGAATTAGATTGGTGGTCAGGTCAATTTATGCATAATTGGTTATCTAATGCGCTAGAAAACCCGCTTTATATAAACGTGTCTAAGCTGATGCCTGATTTATTATTGGCAAAGTTAACTTCTTACACAGCGATGTTATCAGAACTATTAATTGGGATCTTCCTAATTATTCCAAAACTACGATTTAGTGCTATAGCAATTATTTTGGTTTTCCATACAATGCTATTTACATTCACAGGAGAATCCTTTGGGTTTTTTATGGAAGATATTTTAATAATACTTATAGCATTTTTAAATTGGTCCAAAGAGCAAATAATTTTTAAATACAAACCCAAATCAATGGAAAAATTGATAGCAATAATGGGTTTTTTAGATTGGGATAATAGAATTTGGTATAAAAAGGATGCTTCAATAAATAACAATTTAGAATTAATAAAAGATGATAAGTCAATTACTGGGTATTCTGCTATAATTCAGGTTTTATTGAATAGCCCAGGATTTTTTTACGCTTTACTTTTTATACAGCTAGGAATAAGAGCCTTATTTAATGGAATACCTAAGTATTTAGCTATGATTCTTTTCTTATGGACCTTTTTGCTCTTTTTATCACCGTTAGTTTTTAGTAAATCCAGATTAAGAAAACAAGCAATCTAAATTTGAATACTATAGATAAACATAGAGACAAGGTTATTCTAATACCAGATGGTGAACACCCATTTCTTATGCGCGTTGTCCATTGCTTGGTAAAAATTAAACAACTTAAGGTAGTAATAATGTCTAATACAAGACATTTTCCAATGCGTTATTCGCGTTATATTAAAAACATAAAATTCGTTACATATAAAGATGAATTAGGGTTTATTAATTGCATAAATGAAATTGTCTCAAGTGACAGTGTTGATGTAATTATGCCAATAAGTGAAGAAGGCATAACATCAATTATTAAGCATCAAGATCTCATAGTTGCAAAGGAAAAACTTGTTTATTTATCTGACATGGACACTTATATTCATGCCAAGGATAAATCTAAACTTTATAGACATCTTTTATTAAATAAAATACCACATCCCAAAACAACCATTTATAATACCTCAGATGATAAGATAAATATTGAACCTTTAGATTTTCCAATTATTGCAAAACCTGCTATTGGATGTGGTGGTGAGGGAATTGAAATTTTAAAAAATATTGAAGAGGTCAAAAATTTTGAAGCTAAGAAAAAGTCTGTAAAGGTTTACGTGTTACAAGAATTTATTGAAGGATACGATATAGATTGTAGCTTGTTATGCAATGATGGAAAGATTAAAGCCTATACCATACAAAAGGGAATATTGTTTGGAAATCAGAAGTATGCGCCAGCAATAGGATTACAATTTTTAATTAATGATCGTTTATTAGAAGTTGTTAAACAACTAATGGAGTCATTAAAATGGTCAGGCGTGGCTCATATTGACTTAAGATATGACAAAGAAACAAGTGATTATAAAGTTATAGAGATAAATGGTAGATTCTGGAGTTCATTAGATGCCTCGGCAGCAGCAGGTGTTAATTTTCCCTATCTATATAGCTTAAAAGAGGATGAATTATTAAAATCAAAAATACTTTATAAGGAAATTCAATACTTAAATCTTAAAGGACTACTAAAAACAGTAGTAAAAAAACCTCAGCTTATTTTTATGTACAAGTATTTAAAGAACAATACAGCATTACCACTTTTGATTAGCGATCCAATGCCATCTGTAATTATGTTGTTGAATAAATTAAAGCAGATTTTTCGCTCCGTTTAGGATTTTTTAACTCTGAATAATTTATTGAATTCACTATTGTTATAATAGAACAACATTACTGATACTAGACCACATACAAGAAAACCTATGAATAATGGCGTTACAGAATTATTTATAAACGAACCAATATAGTTAGCAATAGGTACAGCCATAACTGTTGAAATAAAACCATTAAGAGCAGAGCCAATTCCGGCTATATGTCCCATAGGCTGCATAGCTAGAGCTCTAAGATTTCCAAATAAAAATCCTATAGTAAAAAACTGCAGCGCAAAGAAGCTTATCAATATTTCGATGGAAGGATTTTGACCAGAATTATATATTAATAGGAATATTAATGAAATAAAAACGAAGCTGAGCATGGCAATATGTACAATTTTCTTCATACCATATCTAATCACCAACTGACTGTTCATAAAAGTCGCTAAACCAACTGAAATGGCTAAACTGGCAAAAATTAATGGAAATTCTTCCGCTAGATTGTATTGCTTTTCAAATATTTGCTGAGAAGTACTAAGGTATACCATAAAGGAACCAGTGATAAATCCTGAAAGTAAGGTATAAATAACTGCAGATTTAATTTTAAAAAACTGAATCGTCCCTGTTTTAAATATTTTAAGTCGATAAGGAATCCTATATTTCTCTTTTAAAGTTTCGGGTTGTCTTAACCAAAACCAAAGCATTACCAAAACGCCAAAAATTGAAGTAAAGGTAAATATAGATTTCCAACCATAAGTATTCATTAAGAACTGACCGAGTGTGGGAGCCACGACAGGTACTAGAATAAATACCATGACTACTATAGAAATTATCTTTGCCATATAATCACCTTCGTAAGAGTCTCTGATCATAGCAATACACATCGTTCTGGGACAAGCCAGGCCTATACCTTGGAGAACACGACCAAAAATCATCATTTCAAAACTTTTAGTGGTAACACAAATAAAGGATGCAATTACAAATAATATAAAGCCAGCATAAACAATTGGTTTTCGACCAAAACTGTCTGATAAAGGACCAAAAATAAGTTGACCAATGCCTAGTCCTAGAAATATTGACGTGATAAGTTTTGGATTATCTAGAGGATTAGTGACACTCAAATAATCACCTATCATTGGTAAGGCAGGTAAAACAGCATCAATTGAAAGTGCAACAATAGACATTAGTGCAGCCATAAGTACTACAAATTCAAACTGAGAACGCTTTTGAATTTTCATGGCGCAAAAGTACGTCAATAATTATCCTTAACTGTGTTAATTAATTATAAAAAAAGCCCCATAATACTTTAGCATATTATGGGTCTATAATGATTCGTGTAAACCTATTTACAACGGAATATTTCCATGTTTTCTTTTAGGTTTATTAACTTCTTTATTCTCTAACATACTAAACGCTTTAATTAATTTACGTCTGGTATTTTTAGGAAGAATTACTTCATCTATATATCCACGCTCAGCAGCACTGTATGGGTTTGCAAATAACTCAGCATAATCAGCTTCTTTTTCCTTCCATTTCGCTTCCGGATCTTCAGCAGCCATAATTTCACGCTTAAATATAATTTCGGCTGCACCTTTTGCGCCCATTACTGCTATTTCTGCTTCTGGCCATGCAAAGTTCATATCTGCACCAATGTGTTTAGAATTCATTACATCATAAGCACCTCCATAAGCTTTTCTCGTAATTACGGTTACTCTTGGTACTGTAGCTTCGCTGAAGGCATATAACAATTTAGCTCCGTTAGATATAATGCCGTTCCATTCCTGATCAGTACCTGGTAAAAATCCAGGAACATCTTCTAAAACTAAAAGAGGAATATTAAAAGCATCGCAGAAGCGCACAAAACGTGCTGCTTTTTTAGAACTTTTTACACCAAGAACACCAGCCAGGAACATAGGTTGATTGGCAACAATACCGATACTTTTTCCACCTAGACGCGCAAATCCTACTATGATATTCTCTGCATAATCCTTATGGATTTCATAGAATGAGTCCTCATCTATAATACCAGTAATAACATTATACATGTCATATGGCTTATTTGGATTATCAGGAACAATAGTAGAGAGACTATCTCTTACTTCATCTTCAATATTAAAGTCTAAATCTATTGGTTTTTCACGATTACTTTGTGGTAAATAGCTTATTAATTTTTTGACATCTTCAAGACATTCTACGTCGTTACCAGATGTTTTATGAGCCACACCAGATTTCATAGAATGAACTGTTGCGCCACCTAACTCTTCACTGGTGACTTCTTCATTTGTTACTGTTTTAACTACGTTTGGTCCTGTGACAAACATATAACTTGTATCCTGAACCATAATCGTAAAGTCAGTCATGGCTGGAGAATAAACTGCACCACCAGCGCAAGGTCCCATTATGGCTGAAATTTGAGGAATAACGCCAGAGGCTTGCACATTTCTGTAAAAGATATCTGCATAACCTCCTAATGAACGCACGCCTTCTTGTATACGTGCTCCACCAGAGTCATTTAAACCTATTATTGGTGCACCAACATTTACCGCCATATCCATAATTTTACAGATTTTTTCAGCATGTGTTTCGGATAACGAACCACCAAAGACCGTAAAATCTTGTGCAAAGACGTAAACTAATCTACCGTCTAAAGTTCCGTAACCTGTAATGACACCATCACCATAAAACTTTTGGTTTTCCATACCAAAATCTTTAGTTCTATGAGTGACTAAAGCACCAATTTCCTCAAAAGAACCTTCATCTAAAAGATAATTAACACGCTCTCTGGCTGTTAATTTTTTCTTTTGATGTTGTTTATCAATACGAGCCTGACCACCACCTAATTTGGCTAACTCTAATTTTTCATTTAGTGTTTTAATTTTTGAATCCATAATATCTTAGTTTGGTAGTCTTAATAATTTTTGATCTTCTAAATAGCGTTTCAAGGCAATTTGAGCTGCAATTTGAGCTTCTTCTTTATGTTGTGCTTCTAAAAGGCTAGGTGAGTAGTAGTTTTTGACAAAATGCGTATCAAAGTTGCCACTTTTAAAAGATTCATGTTCGCAAACAAACCGTCCAAAAGGTAATGTTGTCTCAACTCCTTTTATATGATAGTTATCAATAGCCTTAATCATTAATTGTATAGCCTCGTCTCTGTCTTTACCATAGGTAATTAATTTAGACAACATTGGGTCATAATAGATAGGAATATCCATACCTTCTTCAAAACCGTTATCTACTCTAATACCATCACCAACAGGTAATTTATAGGTCTCCAGATTTCCCACACTTGGCAGGAAGTCATTTAACGGATCTTCTGCATAAACACGAAGTTCTAAGGCATGACCATTAATTTTTAAATCCTCTTGTTTGATTTGAAGTTCTTCACCTCGCGCCACTTTTATTTGTAGCTCAACTAGATCAACACCAGCTATTATCTCGGAAACTGGATGTTCTACCTGTAAGCGCGTATTCATTTCAAGAAAATAAAACTTATGGTCAGCGTCCATTAAAAATTCTACCGTTCCTGCACCTAAATAGTCACAAGATTTAGCAACATTAATTGCTGCTTCACCCATTTCTTCTCTTAACTTTGGAGTTAATATGGAAGATGGCGCTTCTTCTACCACTTTTTGGTGACGACGTTGAATACTACATTCGCGTTCAAAGAAATGTAATACATTACCGTGGCTATCTGCCATAACCTGAATCTCGATATGTCGTGGTGAACTAACGTATTTCTCAACAAATACAGATCCATCACCAAATGCTGAGGTTGCTTCACTTATGGCACGCTTCATTTGTTCCTCTACATCTTTTTCTTGCTCCACTACACGCATTCCTTTTCCACCACCACCTGCAGCAGCTTTAATCAGTATTGGAAATCCGATGTCTTTTGCAATTTGTACAGCTTCTTTTGTGTCAGTCACTGCTCTATCTACACCAGGAACCATAGGGATATTATAATCCTTCACAGCGTCTTTTGCTGCTAATTTGTCTCCCATCATTTGTATGGCTTTTGAGCGTGGTCCAATGAATATCACATTATTTTTTTCGCACAACTCAGCAAATTCAGCATTTTCACTTAAGAATCCATAACCAGGATGAATACCATCTACATTCAGTGACTTTGCCACTTCTATAATCTTATCTCCTCTTAAGTAAGATTGATTAGATGGAGCAGGACCAATACATACAGCTTCATCAGCAAATTTTACATGAGGTGCATGTCGGTCTACTTCAGAAAAGACAGCAACTGTTTTAATGCCCATTTTCTTTGCGGTTTGCATAACTCTTATGGCTATTTCGCCTCGGTTTGCAACTAATATCTTTTGCATATTATTCGAATTCGATTAATAATTTATTTTTATCTACAGTATCACCTTTAGCAACCAAAATAGTTTTTATAACACCATCTCTTGGTGAAGTAATTACATTTTCCATTTTCATAGCTTCAAGAATAAGTAGTGTGTCATCTTCTTTGACTTCATCACCAACTTTAACGTTGATTTCAAGAATTAGTCCAGGCATTGGTGCCTTTATAGAATTTACTCGTTTTAGAGCACCTAAGGAAAAGCCCATGGCATCTATGCGCTGATCTAGCGTATCTAAAATTTTAACGTTGTAAGTATTGTTATTTACACTGACTTCGTAATGCTTTGAATTGTAATTTGAAGCTACCAATTTTGCTTTGGTAGATTTATGCTTTTCTAAGATGTGATAATTGTTTTTTGAAGTTTCAATAATGTCTAGTCCATCAACAGTTTCTTCAGTTAATTCAAACTGTTGAGAATCATTAACTTTTACTTTGTACATATGTAACTGTTTTTAAAAGTTGGTATAAAAATCATAGCAAAATTATGCATTTAATAGTATCGATTATATGAATATTATCATGTTTTAAAATGAGATTTTTCTTGGTGTATTCGTATGGCTTTTCGTGATAAAATTATGGCTATTATTAATGAGATAAAAGCACCAATAGAAATACCTGGGATAAATCTAATAAACAAAAAGAAATCATAGGCTCCATGAAATAGAACAGCTAAAAATAAACCTGCTATGTTTAGTTTAAATCTGTTATTTGAGAATTTTGCTTTGCCCATAAAGTAGCCCATTAATATACCAAAAGTCGCGTGAGCTGGAACGGCTGTGAAAGCTCTCATTATAGCTACTTCATAACCTCCTTGTAGAACATAAAGAATATTTTCTGTACATGCAAAGCCCATTGATACCATAACGGCATAAATAATACCATCGAAAGGTTCGTTAAAAGCTTTTCTTGTTTGCGCAAAGTATTTTACAATAACATATTTACTAAACTCTTCTGATAATGCTACTACTATAAACGCTTGGATAAATTGTTGCCATAAACTAAACTCGTTTGTAATCGGTATAAAATGACCTGTAAACACATAGATAATAGATACTATGATGATGCTTACTATAGCACCAAACAGAAAACTAAGCAATAATAATCCTGCTGGCTCCTTTTCATATTTATCTTGAATATAGATATAAATGAGAATGGCTAATATAGGTGCAACAGCACAAAAAATTAAATTCATGAGTTTAAAACGTCTTTTATGGCATCTATTACAAATCTGTAATAGTCTTTATTAGTTGAAACAAAATGGCTATTCGTTTCGCTATGTAATAATAACTCTTCAAATTCCTTTAAAGATACAAGTTTTAAGGCTTCGACTTCATCTTTTTGTGGAATGAGATTTTCGAGTTTTTCATTTAATTCTGCTATGTATACTTGATGAAATTCAAAATCTTTAATGGCTCCATTATCGTAAATAGATTTATGTAGTTTTGCGCCAATCTTTACAAGGTTTTTAGATTCTAATGATAGACCAATTTCTTCTTTTGTCTCTCTTAAAGCGGCTTTAATAAAAGATTCTCCGGCATCAATATGTCCAGCAACTGAAACATCCCACAATAAAGCATAAATCGCTTTTTTATGAGAACGTTGCTGCAATAGAACTTCTCCATTCTTAGTAAATAACCAGAGATGAATGGTATTGTGATACCATCCGTTTTTATGAGCTTCGGATTTTAATTCTGTTGTCCCTGTAGGCTTACCATTATGGTCAACAATGTCTATGTATTCGTCCATAAATAAAAAAGACCTCAAAGTCTGATTTACCATTGAGGTCTTATGTTTATTTTCTATT
>NZ_CBFHMI010000045.1:0-19372 GCF_965656915.1 Winogradskyella sp.
TCGGATAATTTTCCATTTTATAAAGAGTTGAACATACCTGCGCACGCTATTTCAACGTTCGATTTTACTAACTTCGATTATTATCACCATGTAGATGATGAGGCAGAAAAGATGGATTACAATCACATGTCGAGTTTTTTAAATAAAATGTGCCAGCACTAGAAGGAATGATGAATGCACAAACAAAAGAAGTCCTATTAAAAGATGAGTAAAAATATTATAATTACAGGTACAAGTAGAGGAATTGGTTTTGAGTTGGTAAAATTATTTGCTGCTCAAGGTCATAATATTTTAGCCTTATCAAGAAATGCAAAACCAGTCACCAACCTAGCATTACAGAATGTGACATGTTTTTCGTTTGATTTGTCAAATGAAAAAAGTTATAGTATGGTTCAACAATTTATTCAAGATAAATGGAAGCACGTTGACATTTTAATAAATAACGCTGGCTTGCTACTTAATAAGCCATTTTCAGATACGTCTTTCAATGATTTTAAAAAAGTTTATGAAATTAATGTTTTCGGTGTTTCAGAGATGACACGTATAGTTTTACCTTTTATGAAAACAGATGGACATGTCGTGACGATAAGTTCAATGGGTGGAATACAAGGCAGTATGAAGTTTCCAGGATTAGCAGCTTATAGCTCTAGCAAAGGAGCCGTTATAACACTCTCAGAATTACTTGCCGAAGAATATAAAGAAACAGGTCCGCAATTTAACGTATTAGCATTAGGAGCGGTACAGACAGAAATGTTGGAAGAAGCTTTTCCAGATTATAAAGCACCAACATCAGCTCTAGAAATGGCAACATATATTCAGGGTTTTGCATTAAATGGTAATACATATTACAATGGAAAAGTACTGCAAGTTTCTAATTCAACTCCGTAAATGTATAGGTACAAGTGTATCATTTTTGATTGCGATGGAGTACTTGTAGATAGCGAGCCTTTAAGTAATCAGGTAATGGTAGATATTGCCAATGAATTGGGCGCATCAATTAATTTAGAATACGCCTATAGACATTTTAAAGGAAACTCATTTAATGACTGCGCATCTCAAATTGCAGAATTAATTGGTAGAGAAGTTCCAGCCAATCTAGAACAAAAATATAGAGAACGCTCATATCAAAAGTTTAAAGAGAAGATTCAACCAATAGAAGGAGTAAAGGAATTATTAGACAACTTAGAACTTCCATTTTGTGTGGCATCGAGTGGACCAGAACAAAAAATACGTCTCAATCTAGAATTAACAGGACTAATAGATTATTTCCAGTCTAATATTTTTAGCTGTTATACCATACAGAAATGGAAGCCAGATCCTGCTATTTTTCAATGGGCAACTCAGAGTCTTGGATTCAAAACAAGTGAATGTGTTGTGATTGAAGATAGTATTACAGGTGTGGAAGCCGCAATTAATGGTGGGTTTGATGTTTTTGGTTATACTGCGAATGATTATAATAATGAGTTAAAGAATAAGGCTACAAAAACCTTTGATAGTATGTTAATTTTAAAAGAGTTACTCGTATATTGATGTATATTTTTATATTTATAAAAAATTAGAAATATGAGTAAAAATCTACTCAAAAGAATAGTCTTTTTTTCATTTGTTTTTTCTTTATTTTTTGCAAATACTGCATTAATTGCTCAGAACTTCGAATCCGTAGCTTCTGTTGTGGGATTAAGTGTTTTAGAGGGAAATAACGGTGTAGCAGTTGCAGATTATGATGGTGATAATGATTTAGACATATTTGTAGTAGCTAATGGAATAGATACTGCAGATAATCTAGCGAGCATTAGTCGCTTATTTAGGAATAATAATGATGGTTCTTTTACAGATGTTACTGAAGCGTCAGGTCTGGTAGATTTACTTACAGAAGAAGATGAGACCCAAGAAACTTTTGCACAACAAGGTTTTAAATTTAGTGCTTCATGGGGCGATTATAACAATGACGGCTTTCCAGATTTATTTTTAACTTATTCTTTAAAAGTGCAGCTCTGGAGAAATCTTGGAAATGGAAACTTTGCAAATGTGACCGGAATTTCAGGCTTACCAACGTCTAATGACTGTATAAATACTGGAGCCACTTGGTTTGATTATAATAATGATGGTTATTTAGATATCTATTTTAGCGATTGGAATGAATGTGACACTAACTCTATATATAGAAATAATGGTAACAGCACATTTACAAATGTAACAGCCGATATAGGTCTTACAGAATTAGATGCAAATTATAGTTATACATCATTTCCATTCGATATTAATAACGATGGATGGATGGATTTGATTGTTACAAATGATTTTGATGATGCTAACTATTTATACATAAATCAGTCTGGTACTTCATTTGTAAATTCTGCACAAGCTTATGGTCTAGATAATATGATTGATGATATGGGAATTGCAATCAGCGATTTTGATTTAGACCAGGATTTTGATTTTTTTATCACAGGAATTGATGAAAATGCTCTTTTAGAGAATAACGGCTCTAATATTTATTCAGAAACTTCAAATAATTATGGCATTGGTGCAACAGGATGGGCTTGGGGAACACGATTTGCTGATTTTGATCTTGATGGAGATGAAGATTTATTTGTAGTAAATGGTTATGAGTTTGAAGAAAGAGGAGCTGAGCAGAACATATATTACAGAAATTTACACAGTCAAGGACAAGCAAGTTTTACAGATGCCTCAGTAGAAGTAGGATTGAATGCACAAACCTTAAGTGTTGAAGCTGTTGATTTTGATTATGATAATGATGGAGACCTTGATTTAATGGTCACAAACGCTAATGGGAGCCTTCTATTTTACGAAAACAAAACTCTAAATTTTGATACCGAAAGTACTTTAAATTGGTTTAAAATTCATTTACAAGGTACAGTTTCCAATAGAGATGCTATAGGTACTACCTTAACGTTAACTACAACCAACGGAACCATAAAACGCTATTATTCGGGTGTTGGTTTTTTAAGTCAGAGTATTCAAGCAGTTCATTTTGGACTTAATGATGCTACATCAATATCCGAGTTAGAAATAAAGTGGCCTTCTGGTCTTATTGAAACTTATAATAATTTAGATTCTAATACTACAATTAAAGCCACCGAAGGACAAGGTTTTGTGGTGCTTAATATTCAACCAAGTCAGAAAGTTTATGGTTGTACAGACCCTGTATCTTGTAATTATAACCCTGATGCAACATTAGATGATGGAAGTTGTACTTATTTAGAGTCTCAATCTATCATAGGAAATACAACGTCTTCTTTTTTAAGAACAGAAACATACAGTTATAGCATTGCAAATGGTTCAAGTGCTACATGGCAAGTTACAGGTGGTGAAATTTTAAATGGTCAGGGTACTAGTTCAATTATGGTAAAATGGCATTTGGAAGAATCTGGAAAAGTATCAATAATTGAATCAGACGAACAATGTTCAAGTTTAGAAGTTTCACTTGATATTGAATTAGGAACCGATAATTTACCAGAAGATATATCTATTGCCAGATTATGGAACGAGGCCTTACTTGAAGCTATAAGAGATGACTTTGCCAGACCAACAGTTCATGCTAGAAACTTATTCCATTCAAGTGTTGCTATGTATGATATTTGGGCAATTTATGATGACGAAGCAACACCATACCTTATTGGTAATACAGTAAATAATTTTAGTAGTGAATTAGAGGAATTTGTACTTATTGAAAGCGTTGAGGAATCTCAGAAACGCGCTATTAGTTATGCTATGTACAGGTTGTTGTCGCATCGTTTTCAAAATTCACCAGGAGTTGAAGAGACTCAGGCAAGGTTTGACTTATTGATGGATAAATTAGGTTATGACACTACAAATACATCATTACTTTACGAATTCGGAAATGCGGCTGCATTAGGAAATTATGTAGCGCAAACCTTAATAGATTATGGTTTACAGGATGGCTCAAGAGAAGCTACAGGTTACGACAATGCTTATTACGAACCAGTGAATGCACCATATGCATTAGATGCAAGTAATAATCCACCAATTAATGATCCAAATCGATGGCAACCATTAGCTTTAGATATTTTTATTGATCAGGGAGGAACCGTTATTGGCGAAGATGTGCCTTCTTTTTTAAGTCCAGAATGGGGAAATGTGTATACCTTCGCTTTAACTGATGAAGATAAGGTTACTTTTGAAAGAGATGGTAACCAGTACCAGGTCTATCATGACCCATCAGATCCACCTTACATTAGTTTAACTGAAGATAATGCAGCTAGTGACGCTTATAAATGGGGCTTTACTATGGTTTCAGTCTGGCAAGCACATTTAGACCCAAGAGATGAGGTTATGTGGGATATATCGCCAAATTCTATAGGGAATGTAGACATTAGTACCTTCCCATCAAATTATTCCGACTATCCTGATTTTTATGACTATTTTGAAGGTGGTGCAAATAGTAATGGTCATGCCTTAAATCCAATTACAGGTAGTCCATATGAGGTAAATATGGTTCCTAGAGGTGATTATGCCAGAGTATTGGCTGAATTTTGGGCAGATGGCCCAGATTCTGAGACGCCACCAGGTCATTGGTTTACGCTATTAAACTATGTAAATGATCATCCACAGTTTGAAAAACGTTTTCAGGGTGAAGGTGACATATTGGATGCTTTAGAATGGGATGTAAAAACTTATTTTATAATGGGTGGAGGAATGCATGATTCTGCTGTTTCAGCATGGAGTGTTAAAGGCTGGTATGATTATATAAGACCTATTTCTGCAATACGTTCTATGGCAGAGAGAGGACAAAGCACAGATCCATCATTAGAAAATTATAATGTTTCAGGAATTCCATTATTAGATGGTTATATAGAGGTTATAGAAGAAGGAGATCCACTTGCTGGCTTTGCAAATCAACACGTTAATAAAATAAAACTGTACACATGGAAAGGTCACGATTTTATTAGTAATACTGAAATAGATCAAGCAGGTGTAGGTTGGATATTAGCAGAAAATTGGTATCCATATCAAAGACCGACATTTGTAACTCCACCGTTCGCAGGTTATGTTTCTGGTCACTCTACATATTCGAGAGCAGCAGCAGAATTAATGACCATGATGACAGGTAGTGAATTTTTCCCAGGTGGTATAGGAGAATTTGTTGCTAAAAAAGATGAATTCCTAGTTTTTGAGAAAGGTCCATCACAAGATGTTGTATTACAATGGGCAACATATAGAGATGCGTCTGACCAAACAAGTTTAAGTAGGATTTGGGGAGGAATCCATCCACCAGCTGACGATATACCTGGTCGTTTTATTGGTCAGGAAGTAGCAGAAGAAGTATTTACTTTCGCTGTTCCATATTTTAGAGGTGAGACGCCTGTGATTACTACCAATGAACAAGTTATATATCCTAATCCAACATCAGATAGAGTACTAAATATTACCAATACGAGTCAGTCAGACACTATTGAAGTCTTTGATATAAGAGGACGCAAAATAGATATTATTAGTAGATCTTTTGATGAACAGAGTAATAGAACTTCAATAAAAATTGAAACTGCTGCAGCAGGTTTATACATACTAAGAGTAAATTCTAACTCCAAAATGATAGTCGTTAAAGATTAACGAAGTTTAATTTAGTCTAAATGCAAACAACAGTCTTCGATTTCCTTCCTAGTGAATCACATTACCTTATTAAAAAATTATTGACTGTAGATCACCTTTTGGTTAAAGTAAAATCAGAACGGAAAACAAGACACGGTGATTATAGACAGTTGGCGAACGGTAAACATCAAATTACAGTCAATTCTAACCTTAATCGGTATAGATTTTTAATTACCTTAATCCATGAAATTGCCCATTTTGAAGCTTATACTAAATTTGGAAGGTCAATCAAACCACATGGAAAAGAATGGAAGCAAACATTTCAGCATTTAATGTTACCTTTTTTAAGACCAGATATTTTCCCGGCAGATCTATTGCCATTATTAGCAAATCATTTTAAAAACCCAAAAGCGTCTAGCGACACAGATACGCAACTCGCCTTAGCTCTAAAGCAATTCAACGAACCTAATAATAAGTCTTTTGTTTTTGAATTACTTTTGGGTCAAAGCTTTAGACTTTACAATGGGAAAGTCTTTAGAAAAGGTAACAAAAGAAGAAAACGTTTTGAATGTGTAGAAGTTAGTACAGGTAAATTATATTTGTTTAATCCTAATGCTGAAGTAGAATTAATAGAAGAATGAAAAATAAGAATTATTACGCCATATTAATGGCAGGTGGAGTAGGATCTAGATTTTGGCCGGTAAGTACACAAGATTTTCCTAAGCAGTTCCATGATATGTTAGGTACTGGTGATACTTTAATACAAAAAACATTTAATAGACTAGCCAACTTAATCCCAAAAGAAAACATATTTATTCTAACGAATGAGCGCTATAATGATCTGGTATTTAAACAATTACCAAGTGTAGCCAAACGACAAGTAGTGCTAGAACCTGAAATGCGAAATACAGCACCTTGTATTTTATATGCATCTCTAAAAATTCAGAAAGAGAATGAAAACGCTGTGATGATTGTTGCACCAAGTGACCATTGGATTGAAGATGAAACTGAGTTTACAAATAATGTACAAACAGCATTTGAGTTTTGCGAATCTAATGACGCGTTAATGACTTTAGGGATTGCGCCAACTTTCCCTAATACTGGATATGGTTATATAGAATATAATAACTCTTCTAATAACAAAATTAAACCCGTAGATCAATTTAGAGAAAAGCCCGATTATGAAACGGCTAAAAGTTTTTTAAAACAAGGTAACTTTTTGTGGAACGCTGGTATTTTTATGTGGAGTGTAAAAACAGTTTTAAATACCTTTAAAACTAATCAGCCTGAATTATATGAGCTTTTTAAAAGTGGCTATAGTACCTATAATACAGAGTTTGAGGATGATTTCATTAGAGACAATTATAGCAAGGCAGACAACATCTCAGTAGATTACGCTATCATGGAGAAAAGTGATAATGTTTTTGTTATTCCGGCAACTTTCGATTGGAACGACCTTGGTACCTGGGGAAGTCTATATGATAAGTTAGGTAAAGATCAAAACAACAATGCAGTAGTAAATTCTAAGACTCTCTTAGAGGATGCATCAGGCAACATGATACGATCTAAAAAAGATAAAATTGTCGTTGTTGATGGACTAAAGGATTATATAATTGTAGATAAAGACGAAGTTTTACTTATCTTTCCTAAGACTAAAGAACAAGATATTAAAAAAGTGCTTCAAAATGTGAAAGCTAATTTTGGAGAAGAATACGGTTAAAGTATGAGTGACGAAAATAAATTCAATTTTTCTGAAGACGAGAATTCGCAAATGACGAATGAAATGAATAAGGAGGGTGCTGTTGAGAAGAAGAAAGAAGCAGTACGTAAGGATGCTCAAGGTCTATTTGTTAGTATCAAAACATTTCTAAGTGAGCTTCTGGATTTTAGAGAAGATACAGATAGAGATGCTACAATTGAAGCCATAAAAAATGACATTTCGTTTAAAGGTGCAACGGCATGGATATTAATATGTTCCATATTTGTGGCTTCTATAGGGCTTAATGCTGATTCTACTGCAGTAGTTATTGGTGCTATGTTAATTTCGCCTCTTATGGGTCCAATTTTGGGTGTAGGAATGTCTATTGCTGTAAATGATGTTGACACTTTAAGGCGCTCCATGATTAATTTGGTGACAATGATTGTCTTAAGTTTAATAACGGCATTTTTATTCTTTTATCTTTTTCCGTTAAGTGAGGACACCTCTGAATTACTCGGTAGAACAAGTCCAGATATTCGAGATGTATTGATCGCTTTTTTTGGTGGACTTGCTTTAATCATTGCGCGCACTAAGAAAGGAACTATAGCTTCTGTAATATTTGGAGTCGCAATCGCCACTGCATTAATGCCACCACTATGTACTGCTGGATATGGATTAGCAAAAGCCTTAACCGGAGAGACAGCTGTTAATATGCAGGGTGAAATCGTTACTGGTTTAGATTATGCCTTGGGCGCAATGTATTTATTTTCAATCAATACTATTTTTATTGCTTTGGCAACTTTTATGGTTTTAAAGGTATTACGTTTTCCAATGCTCAAATATGCAAATTCTGCAAAACGAAAGCGTATTGCAAGAATAGCATCTGTCCTTGCCATTATTGTTATGATACCTGCTGCATTTACATTTGTTGATGTACTTAGGAAGAGCAGATTTCAATCAGCAGCGAAAGCTTTCATCAATAATGAATTAGAAACGCTTCCTAATGCAAACTACATTAAGAAAAATGCTAATCCTATTTATGATCCAAATGGTGAGTCTATTATAGAGCTTATACCTTTTGGTACTGATGAAATTTCTGAAGATACCAGAAAGTTACTGGAGGCTAGATTCAATGATCCTGATTATGCAGCATTAACAAATACTAAGTTGTCTATTAACCAGGTTAAGAATAGAGCTATTAATAACTTAGAGTATATGGAAGAGTTAAGAACCAGAGACTCTTTAGATTTATTATCACAAGGACAAAAAATTTCGTATTTAGAAGATAGAGTACGTGTTTTATCTAGATTAGAGAAAGATCAAATTCCGTTTGAAGAAGTCATACAAGAAGCAAAAATCAATTATGAGAATTTAGAGGCTATTAGTTATGCTAAAGAGATTCGTTCAAATTTTTCAAAGATAGATACGCTTTCTGTATTTTCATTTAAGTGGAATGATTCATTGGCAACACCAGAGTCTATTGTTAAGGATTCAAAAAAAATAGGTGAGTGGCTAAAAGTAAAACTGAAGAAGGATACCTTGGTCGTAAAGCAGCTCAAATAAAGCTGTTATTGGTTTTCTTCAATATACATTTTACGGACTTTCTTAAATAATTCAGAAGAATAAACAAAATTAGTTACAGCTTCATTATCTGTTCTAAAGATGGTTTCTTTAGAGCCTTCCCATGCTTTAATACCATCTTTTAAGAAGACTATTTTTTCACCAATTTCTATCACAGAATTCATATCGTGTGAATTAATAACAGTGGTAATTTGATATTCGTCTGTAATTTCTTGTATTAAATTATCAATGACAATGGCCGTCTTAGGATCTAATCCTGAGTTTGGTTCATCACAAAAAAGGTATTTAGGATTATTTACGATAGCTCTTGCAATGGCTACACGTTTTTGCATACCTCCAGAGGCTTCACTTGGCATTTTATGATTAGACCCTTCTAAATTCACACGTTTTAATACTGAATTCACGCGGTCCTCCATTTCACTTTTACTTTGTTTAGTAAACATCCGTAATGGAAACATGACGTTTTCTGCAATCGTCATAGAATCAAACAAAGCGCTTCCTTGAAATACCATACCTATTTTAGATCGTAGATCTGTTCTTTCATTACGTGTTAATTTACTAAAGACCTTTCCATCGTACGAAATGACACCTTGTTCAAATTGAAACAAGCCGAGTAAGCATTTTAAAAATACTGTTTTACCAGAACCACTTTGTCCAATAATGAGGTTTGTTTTCCCTTTATCAAACGAGGTAGAGATGCCTTTTAAGATATGAGCATCACCAAATGATTTATGTAAGTCTTTAACTTCTATCATTAGCCTAGTAACAAACTGGTTAGTAAAAAGTTGAGTAATATAATAACAACACTTGTCCAAACAAAAGATGTGGTACTGGCTTTACCAACTTCTAAAGCTCCACCTTTCATAAAATATCCGTAATATGATGGTATAGTGGCAAGTATAATAGCAAATACCATTGTTTTTATAAAGGCATATATCATGTGGAAAACTATAAAATCTGTCTGTACACCTTCAATATAATCTTCAAATGATCCGTAGCCACCATATACACAAGCAACTAAGCCTCCTAAAATACCAAGAAACATGGCAATTGATATAATAAAAGGATATAACATTAAGGAGATAAATTTCGGAAACACCAGATAATTAATGGCATTTATTCCCATAACCTCGAGAGCATCTATTTGTTCCGTTACTCTCATAGTACCAATACTAGATGTTATAAAGGAGCCAACTTTACCTGCCATAATAATAGATATAAATGTAGGTGCGAATTCTAATATAATAGACTGACGTGTTGCAAAACCAACAAGATATTTTGGAATTAAAGGGTTACTAATATTTAAGGACGTTTGTATGGCAACAACTCCACCAACAAAAAAGGCAATAAATGCTACTATTCCTAAAGAACCAATAATAAGGTCATCAATATCTTTAAGTATTAAAGTTTTCATCACAGACCATTTTGTTGGTTTGCGAAATATATCTTTAATCATTATAAAGTATACGCCAATATTATGAAGGTACTTCATGCAAGAATTTCTTAACGCAAAATTATGAAAAATGATTAGTTTATTAATGTTAATTTAAATTAAGATATTCTAAAAACCGTATTTTTGAAACGATTAATAAGCTTAAAATAAAAATGAAGAAACTCTTATCACTTATAGCGTCACTAATATTCTTTTTTTCTTGTGGTTCACAGGAAAAAACTATAATTCCAGCTACAAAAATCACCGAAGCTGAAACGAATGTTAAACCAAAACTTATTGTAGGGATTGTTGTAGACCAGATGCGATATGACTACTTAACACGCTTTGAAAATAAGTTTGGTGAAGGTGGTTTTAAACGCATGATGCAGGAAGGATTTAACTGTAAAAACAATCATTTTAATTATGTGCCTACCTACACGGGTCCAGGACACGCCTCAGTTTACACAGGGACAACGCCTAAATACCATGGTGTGATTTCTAATAATTGGTACGACAAAGAGATTAAAGAAACCGTGTATTGCGCACAAGACGATTCAGTAGCGTCAGTAGGAACAGAAAGTGATGCAGGAAAAATGTCACCACAAAGAATGTTAACCACGAGCTTTGCAGATGAAAACAGATTATTCACTCAAATGCGTGGCAAAAGCATTGGTATTGCTATAAAAGATAGAGGTGCAATTTTACCAGCGGGTCACACTGCAAATGCGGCGTACTGGTTTCATGGAAAAGATGAAGGTGTATGGATAACTAGTACCTTCTATAGAGAAGATTTACCGCAATGGGTAAAGGATTTTAATGCTTCTGATGCAGCTGAAGTTTATTTTAAGGATTGGGACACCTATCTACCAATAGAAACTTATGTAGAAAGTGGAGATGATCTTAATAATTTTGAACGTGGTTTTGATGGCAAAGAGACAGCTACTTTTCCATATAATTTAGCAGAATTAAAATCTAAGAATAATGATTTTGATATATTAAAAGCAACAGCTTACGGAAATAGTCTTACCGTAGATTTTGCTATGGCAGCAATCAAGGGTGAATCACTTGGTCAGGACAACGACACAGATGTATTAGCAGTTAGTTTTTCGAGCACGGATTATGTGGGTCATAATTTTGGTGTGAATTCTAAGGAAGGACAAGATACCTATATAAGATTAGACAGAGATTTAGATCGTCTATTTAAATATTTAGATGAAAATGTTGGTGAAGGAAAGTATACGGTATTTTTAACAGCAGACCATGGTGCTGTGGATGTGCCAGCTTATTTGCAATCGGTTAAAATTCCAGCAGGCTACTTGGATTATAATGACAGAAAAAATCGCTTTACAAATTTTTTAGAAACGACTTATGGTACTAAGAATGTGGTAGAAAATGTGAGTAATAATCAAATATTTTTTAACAAAGAGAAACTAAAGGAATTAGGATTAAATATACATGACGTTGAACAAGCATTAGTTGATGAGCAAATTAGTTACCCTAATATCGCTAAAGTGTACACAGCCACAGCAATGAATAGTACTAATTTTACAACAGGTATTGAAGCGTTATTACAAAATGGCTATAACCAAAAACGATCTGGTGATGTGATTGTGGTCGATGATATTGCTCATATAGCTTATAGTAAAACAGGCTCTACACATGGTAGTGGATTAAATTATGATACACATGTGCCATTGCTGTTCTTTGGAGCAGGTATAAAAAAGGGTGAAACATACAATAAAACGGTAATACCAGATATTGCACCTACGATTTCTGCTTTATTGGGTATTAGCTTTCCTAATGGAGCAACAGGTCAACCTTTGGGTTTTGTATTAGATTAGTAGAACTTTTTTAATACCCCTTTCCATCTTAGGTTTCTAATAAATATACCTTCCTCTTCAGATACTAGAAAATCTATATTATGAGATTTGGCTTTAAAGTAACCAGATATATAGTCTTTAAATAAGCGAAGGCTTTTCTTTTTCAAAGCAAGTTTTAATGCCGAAATAAGAGTAATCATAAAGCCATAACGCATTTTATACATTGCTTCACCTTGCAAGTATTTAGAATCTTTGTTATAAGAATTCCCTGTTGGTTTAAGGTGTTTTACATGTAGTGATTCATCGGTAAGTATTTCCCAGCCGTAGTATTTTGCCAAAAGCTCATCAACAGTATCCCAACCCATTGAGCGTTTCAGTTTTCCTATTTGATTAAAGCAATCTTTTCTGTAAGCTTTTAAAGCACCTCGTATATGATCTATATTGGTGAGGTTTTCTAAAACCCAATCGCCTTTTTTTTCTATGTAGCAAAAACCGCTCGCCATACCTAGTTTATTATTAGTATGAAAATGACATGATAGGACTTCTAAATAATTTTTAGGAAAAATTAAATCTGCATCAAACTTACAAATCACATCATAATTACCATCCAAAGATTCCAGACCTTTATAGAAAGCATTGACAATTTTTGAACCAGGTATATGTTTATTTGACGATTTAGAATTAATTACAGAAATCCAAGGATATTTTGTTGCATAGTCTTCAGCGATAGATTGGGTGTTGTCTGTAGAGTTGTCGTTCACAACAACCACCTGCTTAGGAGACTTTGTTTGCTGAATTAAAGATTGTAAAGTCTTACCGATGTAAGCTTCTTCGTTGTGTGCAGGTATGATAATGTAGAAATTCAAAATTGAAATGCTATTTACTCAAAGTTAAGCTCTTTCTGCATATACAATATAATATCTTGGTGTAAACCTTCTGAGGATAGGTCTAATTCCTAGTTTTTTAATAGGATTCGTCCATTTTTCTCTATCTTTAATAACCCAATCGGTTTTTTCTAAGAGCCAATTCAGTTGCCAATCTTCAAATTCATGATAGTGTCTATCTCTCATGTCAGTTTTACTTCTGTACGCAGAAGAAAACCATAATCTAAGTGGCACGCTAATAAGAATTTTATCAGACTTTATAGATTTTAACACTTCATAAGGAGACAATAGATGTTCAAAGATCTCAAAGGCTGTAACTACATCTGCTGATGAATTTTCTATGGCCGATCTATCTTCATCTAAGTCTTCACCAATGGTATTCACGACTTTGTAGCCTTCCGAAATCATTATTTCTGAAAATGGATTTTCAACACCTAAATCTAAAATAGATTCAGTAGTTGAGACATGACGCTTTAAAAATTGTAGCGTGTGTTTAAATCGTTTATTAGGAAAAGCCTTCTCGTACATATTCACGTCTCGTAAATACGAGAATTTATTTTAATATCTGTAAACTATGGCGTTAACGTGCATACCTGCGCCGACACTAGCAAATATAATAACATCACCTTTAGAGATGGTATGACCTTCTAACATTTTCTTTCTAATTAAATCAAAAAGCGTAGGTACAGTAGCTACAGAACTATTTCCTAGTTTATGAATGCTCATTGGCATTACGCCTTCTGGTTCTGGAGTTTTATACAGTTTATAAAAGCGCTTAATAATTGCTTCATCCATCTTTTCATTGGCCTGGTGAATTAGAATTTTTTTCACCTCAGAAATATCAATACCACTTTTATCTAAACAAGTTTTCATGGCCTGTGGAACGTTGTTTAAGGCAAACTCATAGATTTTTCGGCCATGCATTTTTATATAACGTGTGTCTTTGCTAAGCTCTTGATTATTTGACTTTCCGAAATATAAATAATAAGCTTCATCATAGGTGAAACTTGCTGTTTCGTAAGTTAATATACCTTCTTCTTCGGTTTCTTCAACAATAGTTGCACCTGCACCATCAGAATAAATCATAGAATCTCTATCATGTTTATCTACTACGCGAGATAAAGTTTCGGAGCCAATAACCAAACATTTTTTTGCCATTCCGGCTTTGATAAAAGCTTGAGCTTGAATAACACCTTCAATCCATCCAGGGCATCCAAACAAAATATCATAGGCGACACATTTAGGGTTTTTAATTCGTAAACTGTGCTTTACTCTGGATGCAAGACACGGTAAAATATCACTTTGAACAGTGTTAGCTTTAACGTCACCAAAGTTATGAGCACAAATAATGTAGTCTAATTCCTCAGGATCTATATTGGCATCCTCTATAGCTTTTTGCGCTGCAAGAAAACCAATGTCGGACGATGTTAATTGACCGTCCGCATATCTGCGTTCTACAATACCTGTTATAGCTTTAAACTTATCGACAATAACTTCATTAGGATGATCGATTGAAGAGCCATCTGCATTTAAAAATTCATGCTCATGAAAGTCTTCATTCTTTTCAATACTGTTTGGAATATAACTTCCTGTTCCTGTTATTCTAATTCCCATAGTTATGTACTTTCGATGTCTGAGATTACTAATCTAATTAATATAAAAGAGATTTCTGTTTTTAGTCTTTTAAAACCACATATTTTTAAAGAATTCGTAATAAATTGATAAAATTCTTAAAATAACTTAAACTATGCTTCTATAAAGTCGGCAATAGGAGCACAGCTACACATTAAATTTCTATCACCATAAGCATCGTCTACGCGTCTTACACTTGGCCAAAATTTGTTATCTCTAACATAGTTTAATGGAAAAGCTGCTGCCTCTCTTGTGTAAGGTAATAACCACTCGTCTGAGGTTAACATACCTAAGGTATGTGGTGCATTTTTCAACATATTATTAGGTTCATCCTTACTAACTGAGTCAATTTCTTTTCGAATCGAGATCATAGCATCACAAAAACGATCCATTTCTGCTTTACTTTCACTTTCGGTAGGCTCAATCATCATAGTACCTGCAACTGGAAAAGATACCGTAGGCGCATGAAATCCATAATCTATTAAACGCTTGGCAATATCTGTGACTTCTATTCCTTTTACTTTAAAGTCACGACAATCTATAATCATTTCGTGCGCTGCTCGACCATTTTCTCCTGTGTACAGCGTAGGGTAGTAGCCTTCTAATCGCTCCTTAATGTAATTTGCATTTAAGATAGCAACTTCAGTAGCTTTTTTTAAGCCTTTTGAGCCAAGTATTTTTATATAGCCATAAGAAATTATACAGGCTAGAGAAGATCCGAAAGGTGCTGCCGAAATTGCAGATATTGCTTGATGCCCTCCTGTTTTTACAATTGGATTTCCTGGTAAAAAAGGGACTAATTGTTTAGCCACACATATTGGTCCAACTCCTGGTCCACCACCACCATGAGGTATGGCAAAAGTTTTATGCAAATTGAGATGACATACATCTGCACCTATATTTCCCGGATTTGTTAAACCTACTTGCGCATTCATATTGGCACCATCCATATACACCTGACCTCCATTATCGTGGATGATCTGTGTTATTTCTTTAATAGCAGATTCATAAACACCATGTGTTGACGGATACGTTACCATTAGAGCTGATAAGTTATCTTTATGTAGTTCTGCTTTTTCTCTTAAATCATCCACATCTATATTTCCGTCATCAGAAGCTTTTGTTACGACTACTTTCATACCAGCCATAACTGCACTTGCTGGATTAGTACCATGAGCAGATGATGGAATTAAGCAAATATTACGATGATGATCTCCGCGAGATTCGTGATATGCTTTTATAACCATAAGTCCGGCAAACTCACCTTGTGCTCCAGAATTCGGTTGCAAGGATGTTGCTGCAAAACCAGTAATTTCTGTAAGTTGATTTTCTAAAGCGTTTAGCATTAATTTATAACCTGCTGCTTGGTTTGCTGGTGCAAAAGGATGCATATTTCCCCAGCTGCTCCAACTTAAGGGTAACATTTCAGCTGCTGCATTTAATTTCATCGTACAAGAACCAAGAGAAATCATTGAATGATTTAAGGCTAAATCTTTACGTTCTAAACGTTTGATATAACGCATTAATTCTGTTTCAGAGTGGTAAGAGTTAAAGACATCATAATTTAAAAATTTAGATTGCCTTTTTAATTCATTAGGAATTGTATCTGTCTCTGAAATAGCTGTTATCTTCTCTCCTTTTTGTTCTGTTACTTCTTCAAAAATTGAAATTATTTCGTTGAGGTCTTCAATAGTTGTAGTTTCATTTACAGAAATAGTTACGGTATTATTATCTGGATAATAAAAGTTAACTTCTTTTTTTTCTGCTTCATATTTTACCTTAACAGGATCTGCTTTTATTTTAATAGTATCAAAATAGTGCGTATTTGCTTGCTCTAACCCTAAACTTTTTAATGCATCAGCTAACGTAGTTGCTGTTTTATGTACTTTATTAGCAATAAAGGATAAGCCTTTAGGACCATGAAAAACAGCATACATTCCAGCCATAACTGCTAATAGAACTTGTGCTGTACAAATATTAGATGTTGCTCTATCTCTCTTGATGTGTTGCTCTCTGGTTTGTAGAGCCATACGTAACGCACGATTTCCATTGGTATCTTTGGTTACACCAATAATTCGACCAGGGACATCTCTTTTAAACGCTTCTTTAGTTGCAAAATATGCGGCATGTGGTCCTCCATATCCCATCGGGATACCAAATCGCTGTGTCGAACCTAATACGACATCAGCTCCGAATTTACCTGGAGCTTCTAGCTTAATAAGGCTTAAAATATCAGCTGCCACAGCAACTTTAATATTAGAGACTTTAGCTTTTTCAATAAATGCTTTAATATTAGTAATCTGACCATTTTTTCCAGGATACTGTAAAAGCGCTCCAAAAAACTCCTCACTAAGGTTAAATTGGGCCTCATTACCAATCACTAGCTCAATTCCGATTGGAGTTGCTCTGGTTTCTAATAATGCTATGGTTTGTGGTAACACTAAATCTGATACAAAAAACTTATTGACACCAGCTTTTTTCTGAGCTCTATCTCTAACAGCGTAAAGTAAGCTCATAGCTTCAGCTGCAGCAGTACTTTCATCTAGTAAGGATGCATTAGCAATTTCCATTCCTGTAAGATCTATGACCATGGTTTGGAAATTTAACAATGCTTCTAACCTCCCTTGAGCAATTTCTGCCTGGTATGGAGTGTATGCCGTGTACCATCCTGGGTTTTCTAAAATATTACGCTGAATAACAGCAGGAAGATTAGCTGGATGATAGCCTAAGCCAATATAGGATTTGAATATTTTATTGAGCTGAGACAGTTTATAGATATGATTTAAATATTCTTGCTCACCTAAGGCAGGTTCAAGGTCTAAATCTTTTTTAAGGCGTATTCCTGCTGGTATAGTTTCTGAAACTAATTGTTCGATACTCGTAACACCGATGGTGTTTAGCATGGCTTTTTGTTCGTCTGAATTCGGGCCAATATGTCTTAGTGCAAATGAGGTTGTATCCATTCTTTATTCTGCTAATTTTTTTGATATGCAAAAATACGGATTTACCCCTTTTTTTTAGTTAATGAAAACTAAAGTTTTTAACCGAAATTCAGGGTTATTAACACAATAGTTACTTTTGTAGAGTGAAGGTCTTAAATCGAATTCTTAATTTTTATATTAATAGTAGTATTCATGTGGCTTTAGCAGTTTATGCACTTACTTGGATTACACTACTTCAATTTGGAATGGAATACAATGAGGATGTGCTCTATTTTGTGTTTTATGCCACAATAACAGGTTATAATTTTGTGAAATATTTTGGTGTTGCCAAATTTCATCATAGAAGTCTGGCAGGTTGGTTAAAGACCATTCAAATATTTTCATTATTAGCTTTTGTTGCTATGTGTTATTATGCTTTACAGTTAAAAACCATTACACTAGTTTATTTATCGGTTTTCGGAATTATTACTTTTCTATACGCAGTACCTTTGTTGCCAATGCGGTATTTTAGAGATAGTCAGAAAAATTTAAGACAGATTAGTGGTTTAAAAATTTATGTGATTGCTTTGGTTTGGGCTTTTACAACAGTCTTTCTACCCTTAATTGAATTAGGTATTGAAATTAATACAGATGTAGTAATTACGACAATTCAGCGTTTTATTTTAGTAATGGCATTAATGTTACCGTTTGAAATAAGAGACCTAATTTACGACAGTATAAAGCTTGGTACAATACCACAAAGAATAGGAATTAAAAAAACTAAAATTATAGGTGTATCATTATTCATGTTGTTTTTTATTCTGGAATATTTTAAGGACGAAATAGATAGTTTTTCAATTATTTCAACGTTAATAATAACTTTTGTTTCCTTATTATTTTTTATTTTCTCAAATAAAAATCAATCTAAGTATTATAGTGCATTTTGGGTGGAAAGTATTCCAATATTTTGGCTAATTATATTATTGACGCTTAGTTAATTCTTTTTCGAATTGTTTCTGTATTTTGGAGCGTTCGTTGCTTTTAAGGCATTCAACCTTAGATTTTTCTACAATTTCCGTTAACTTTTTATTTTGATTGGAATAGGATTTTGAGATATGACACCAGGATAAGCGAAGTTTGAGCTTAAATATTTCCCAAATGGTAGCTTCACCATATTGCGATTTGTCACAAATGTGTTTAGCCTCATCGCAGCTTATAAATAAGAAACTTTTTTTCATTATTTAAACCAATTATTTTCCATACACTCAGCCAGAGCAGTACGTGCTCTATGTATAATTACCCAAAGGTTAGACGCAGTTATATTCAATTCATTACAAATAGTTTCTGTATCATAACCTAAAATGGTTTTCATTTTAAATACATCTGCTTGCTTTTCTGGTAATTTATCCAAACAATCGTAAATAGCATCACCCAACTCAGAATTCACTAAAGTATCTTCAGCTGTTTTATCAAATGGATCGGCTACACGTTCTTCTAACCAATCACCTTGGGCTTCTGTATCACTATTATAACTCATTCTAACTTCAGCTTTGCCTTTATTAGAATTTAGTCTACGATAATGGTCAATAATTTTTCGTTTTAAGATAGAAATCAACCATGTACGTTCGCTAGCTTTACCTTTAAAATTTGCCATGGATTTTAATCCTGCCAAAAAAGTTTCAGACACCAAATCTTGGGCAATTACTCTATCACTAACGCGAGTAATTGTGTAATTAAACAAATAATCTGAATATTGATTGATCCAGTTATTTGGGTATAATTGATGCTTAGCCATTTTTCTTAATCATTGCTTACTCAAAAATAAGCTA
>NZ_CBFHMI010000046.1:0-18320 GCF_965656915.1 Winogradskyella sp.
TACACCTACACCATCTTGCCCATTAGCACCTGGAGGACCTGTTGGGCCAGGCAGATTGTTCCCTGCCTTAGCAGCATATAGCGCATATGGCACACTAAGTAATTGACTTGTGCCTGTGATTGTGTAATTTGTTCCTCCCGTTGGGTCGGTTTCAGTTTTGATGAAATAAGGGCCATTTGACCAATCAATAGTGAAAAAATCACCGTTTACTAAAGTTCCTGAACCAATCTCTAAACTTACCAAACCATTGGTATTAGAAGTTGGTGTTTGCATTTCTACATAAACAGTAGTCCCACTTGGAGAACCTTGCAGTATGCTGATTTGCATACCAACTGCGGTAGAACTTACTAAATTATTGCTTCCATCTCTTACTACGGCTTGGTAGCTCATTTTTTCAGGTGCTTGAGCATTTGCCTGCTGTGGCAGGAACACAATTGCAGACATTAATAAGCCTGCGATAGTTGAGTAAATCTTTTTCATTGTTTTTTAATTTTTTATTATTTTAAAGGATTGAACTTTTTTGTTTTCTTGATTTACAACGTTTATAAAGTATGTAGCTGTTGGCAAACTCTTCATGTTTATTTGCGTTTGCTGTGCTACTATTCGTCCCTTGCTTAATTGCTTACCTTGCATATCAAATAACTGGTACGATAACTTTTCGCTGTTGTAATCGCCTATTTGTAAGGTTATATTCTCTAATGTTGGATTTGGGTAAACAGAAAGAGACAGATTAAACAGATTGTCTTTTATGTCAAGGGTGAAAATTTCAAAGGCCTGTTGAACGCCTTGTGTAACGGTCACACTACTATTGGAATTAGTAGTGTAAACTAATTGTCCAACACTATAAGCAACGCTTCCTCCATTGCCCGTTGCGTCACCACCTGAAGTATTTGAAGACTCTTGAGCCATTATGAACCCCGAATAAAGCAGTGACACTATTATTAATATCATACTTCTACTAATACGTGATTTGCTATAATTTTTTTCTTTCATAGGATTTTATATTAAAACTTAAATATATTGTTTAAAAATCTTATTTTATGCTCATTAACTGTTCATTTTAATTTATTACATTTTCCTATGATTTATCTTATAAGTAGTGTTTTATTTTTTTCATTAAACAATGTGCTTTGGTCGCATTATGCACCTAGGGTGTATCCTTTTAAGCTTATTGGCAAAAGGGCTTTATTTACAACTATCTTTATGGGTCTGATTTTAGTTTATGCTTTGTTTACCCAAGACGTCTGGTTTCTAAACCACTTATTTAAACTTCTGTTCGTTAGTGTTGTTGGTTTTATCGGTTTATTATTTTTGGTATTAGGCTTTAAAAAAGGAAACATATTACAGTTTTCTGTGTACAGCCTACTTTTAACCTTTGTTTTAGGCTTTTTAGGTGAGCAAACCAATGCCATATCCTTAAGCCAAAAATTACCTGAGCTTTTAATTGTTTCATTAGGTTACCTAGCCTTTGTTTGGGAGCAATTCAGAAAGACAAAAAACAAATCATCACTTTTAGGGCATATATATTTTATTTTGGCACACATCTGCTTTGGCGGACTCTTGTTTTTACAGTGGCATTTATTGGATAGCGTATCTAATGTCGCTATCGCTTTTTTTCAAGAACTTTTGGTCTTTGTTTTAGCTAGTTGTGTTTGGTTGTTTATCCCTAAACATATTAATGAAGACAAAAAATTAGTATGGTGGCACTATGCCCTATTCGCTTTACCTGTAAGTTTGGCTGTACTATTTGGGTTGGAAGGATTAAAATCTACCCACCCGTTCCATTCTGCTCTAATAGGCCTGTTAACACCTATGATTACTTTGATTATAGCTTCTATATTTGGTCTAGAAAAACTACAATGGAAACCTATGGTTGGCTTTACATATATAGTGATTGGACTCTTATTTTTTTATTTTTAATTCTGTATCATGAAAGTGTTATATAAAAAAATTAAAATAGACATTGAAAAGAAGATAGGATTTAAAATCTCATCTACAACAGAGGCTAGAACTTTATTAAATCTTCTTTTGGAAAATGAAATTTTTGATTTAAGTCTAAGTACAATAAGACGCTTTTGGGGGCTATTACCAGATCGGAAACCCCATGAAAAAACATTAAACGCTCTTGCTGCATTTTTAGGTTATAAAACATATTTAGATTATGTCACATCAAAAAATAGATTTGAACAATTATTTATAGATGAAAAAATCCAACGCTTAAAGCATAAAGATGATTTGAGCAATAGTGACTTTAAATTTATCGAGTCTTTGTATCACAAATCTGGTCACGCTAATTTTGTTGTATCACTATTTGAGCATGCAGTTATGTTTAACAAGTGGAGATATATAGAACAATTATTTGATGCGTCACAACATAAATTATTAGTAATAAAAGATCACAGAAATAGCTTTTTGATGGGGTTTTCTTATCAAGTATCTATTTTCTTGAATTCAATTCCCGCTTTAACATTCAATAAAATCATTGACAGCCTATTGTCTGTTGATGGTTTTAAAACACATGTTGTATATATCTATATAGATATTATAAATATTAACAAGCGTTATGGCAATATTTTAGAAAGAATAAACTCTAAAACTTGTAAATCTGAAGAGAAAATATTTTTAAATTTAATCTTGAGTTTAGGAAGTTTTTTAAGCGGTCGCAAGCCTAAGTTCTTTAAAGCAACCCTAAGAGAAATAGAAACTTTACCTGATATACTTAAAGGGCGTTACTATGGATACCAGATATTATATTACACCGAATGTGGTAATAACGAAAAAGCGATATATTATTTCAAGAAATTTAAAAGTGATATGAATCAAGACACCTATATTATCAATTATTTACATGAATTTATTAATCATTTAATTTTTTCTAAACGATTTGATATGATTGATGAAATAATAACAGAGTTTTACGATGCTATTATGGATGATTACAACATACATTCTTACCTTGTTATTTTTATTGTTAATATCAATGAAGTTATCTTTTATTTAAGAAATAATAATTTAAAAAAAGCTTACAGACTATTTTGCAATCTAGATCTTGAGAAAATTAAATATGGTTCAATTTGTGATTATTATTTGATTTTCTATCATATTCTAGGTTATCATATCCATGGTAACTTTAACATTAAAAATAATCACAAATCAGAATACCATAAACTTTCTACAAATGCCAAATTCCAACGGTTTGATGATACATATTTAGAAACATTCATTTTGAATAAATAATAAAACTAAAAAAAACCCTCAACAAAAAGGTTGAGGGTTCGACTAGTGACCTCGACTAATGAAAGTTCAAACTTTATTGAGGATTTAAAGAGCTTCTTATCTTTAGATTTTTGATTTTCTAATACCGACTTAAAAAATTATTCCCAAGAATAAAAAATTATTCTCGGGAATAAATCGTGACCTCGAGAGGATTCGAACCTCCAACCCTCAGAGCCGAAATCTGATATTCTATCCAGTTGAACTACGAGGCCATTACTTCCTGCGAAAGCAGGAATCTATTTTTGCTATGACAATTTTGCTTTTACAATCGTAGAAATCGTTTTACCATCGGCTTGCCCAGCTAGTTCTTTGCTCACAACACCCATAACCTTACCCATATCTTTCATACCTTCTGCTCCAACACTTTCTATTGTTGAAACAACTACTTTTTCGATTTCTTCTTCACTTAAAGCTTCTGGTAAAAATTGACCAATAACCTCTGCCTCATCTAACTCGGGCTGCGCCAAATCGTCTCGACCTTGCTCTTTAAAAATGGCTGCACTGTCCTTACGTTGCTTTACCATTTTAGACAAGATTTTAATTTCTTGCTCTTCAGTTAATTCATCGCTGCAGTCAGACGCTGTTTTTACTAGTAATATTTCTGATTTAATAGCTCTTAAGGCTGCTAAAGCTGTCTGATTTTTTTCTTTCATTGCTACTTTCATCGCAGTCATAACATCGTCCTGTAAACTCATAATTGTATCCATTAATTGAGTTGCGAAGATACTAAAAAGTTATGGTGTATTTTAAGCTAAAGCTTTTCATCTGATATAAACAAAAAGCCCAAAAAGTTGGTGGTACTTTTTGGGCCTGACCTGAGTGTTAAAACACTTAACCTAAACTTGCTATTAATCTACGTTATCGTGTAAAAATGAATTGTTACTTCTTAATTGTATGTCGTCATTATCATCCGTTCCGACAGACATTCTTGAAGCGTTGGTTTCTGAAGAATGCTGAGCATCTTCTAAGTTAACACCTTGTCTTTTGTAAGCAGGTTCCTTTTCGATTTCATCTATTTTGGCATTATTAAACTTATAGTTGAAATCTTTCATATGTTTTCTGCGCTCATCTGCACGCGCTTTTATGAGTTCTGAAATTGGACTATTCATTGGATCAATTTCTTCTTCTAAGTCTTCGTTTGTTTCCGTTACTGGAAGCACTTTCTTCTCAAAAACAACTTCTTCTTTGATTTCTGTACCTTCTGCCTTAGTATTCATAGTCGATTCGAAACTTTCAAATTCATCTAAGGCATAGCGCTTTTCTCCTTCTTCATTAACTTCGGTCACTGGAATAATCTCAACAGGCTCGTTAACATCCATATCCTTTACGTCATCATCTAAACTAAAGACCATTTTGTCGTCTTGAGTTTCTGAGACATCCTTGTCTTCATCTTTAATTTTAGCAATTGGTAAATCGAAGGTTAGTGTTATCTGTTCTTCCTGCTCGATTTCAGTTGTTTCTTCTTTATTTTCTACAGGTGTGATGATGAATTCATCAGGTTCATTACTCTGCTCTGCATTAGAATCTAAGACTTCATCATAAACCACATTCATATTTCTCAAAAAATCAGTCGTTGGAATGATGTCCATTTCTGATTTATCTTGAGATGCTTTATTTTCTATTTCATTTTCGTCAATTAAGGTATGTCTGACGACATTTTCTTCTTTCTTATCCTCTAAAACAATATCTGGCGTAATTATAGCAGGATCTCTTTCCTGAGCACTATAATCTTCTTCTGCAGATTCTTCCAAAGCATGAATCACTTTCTTCGTCTCTGTGTTAGAAATTTCGTTTTGTTGGTCTAGATCAAATCCAGTAGCAATAATTGTTACAGAAATTGATTCTTCTAAGGCCTCATCCTCTCCAACACCCATTATGATATTGGCACCATATCCTGCTTCATTTTGAATATGATCATTTATCTCACCTATCTCATCAATAGTAATTTCCTGAGAGCCAGAAACGATAAGCAACAATACGTTTTTAGCTCCAGTAATTTTATTATCATTTAATAGTGGTGAGTCTAAAGCTTTCATAATAGCTTCTTGCGCTCTAGTTTGGCCAGATGCTGTAGCAGATCCCATTATAGCTGTTCCACTATTACTCAATACTGTTTTTGCATCACGTAAATCAATATTTTGTGTGTAGTGATGTGTTATTACCTCAGCTATTCCTCTAGAGGCTGTGGCTAATACTTCATCTGCTTTTGAGAATCCGGCTTTAAATCCAAGATTTCCATAAACCTCACGAAGCTTGTTATTATTAATAACAACCAATGAATCTACATGCTGCCGTAAATTTTCGATACCGCGTTGTGCTTGCTCATTACGCATTTTACCTTCAAACTGAAAGGGCATTGTTACTATACCTACAGTGAGTATATCTAGCTCTTTAGCCAT
This sequence comes from Winogradskyella sp., assembly GCF_965656915.1. Lineage (GTDB taxonomy): Bacteria > Bacteroidota > Bacteroidia > Flavobacteriales > Flavobacteriaceae > Winogradskyella. Next base: position 5,676 of record NZ_CBFHMI010000046.1, read on the forward strand.
TTTTGCGATGATAGGTGCAGCACCAGTGCCGGTTCCTCCACCCATACCAGCCGTTATAAATACCATTTTTGTATTGGTATCTAACATTCTACGGATATCTTCTAAACTTTCTACAGCTGCCTGTTCCCCAACATCAGGGTTGGCGCCTGCTCCTAATCCTTCGGTTAAGTTAACTCCTAGTTGAATTTTGTTAGGAACACCGCTATTTTGAAGTGCCTGCGCATCGGTATTACATATCACAAAATCAACACCTTTTATACCTTGCTGAAACATGTGATTGATGGCATTACTTCCACCACCACCTACACCAATAACTTTAATAACGTTAGATTGATTTTTAGGTAAATCAAATGAGATGTTTCCAAATTCGTTGCTATTACTCATATTAATTGTGATTATGGGATTTTTTATTCTTGATTAATTAATTATCTGTTTATTCTGCATTATCTAAAAACTCTTTAACCCGCTCTGTTAATTTGTCTAAAAATGAACGACGTTCTTTCTGCGTTTCTTCCACTACAGCTTCTGTTTCTGTATCTCCAGTCGCCTCAGACTCTGCTGATACTGCGTCTAATTCCGCTTCGTTTTCTTCAGCCATTTTTCTATCCTGACGTTTTATACCGTCCATTACCAGACCTACTGCTGTTGCGAATAACGGGCTAGCTATATCTTCATCACTATCACCTGCTAAATGCTCGTTAGGATAACCAATTCTGGTATCCATCCCTGTGATATACTCTACCAATTGCTTTAAGTGCTTTAACTGACTTCCACCACCAGTTAGCACTATTCCAGCAATTAATTTTTTCTTTTGCTCTTCGTGTCCGTAATTCTTTATTTCTACATAAACCTGCTCAACAATTTCTACCACTCTGGCATGAATTATTTTTGATAAGTTTTTTAATGTTATCTCTTTAGGTTCTCTGCCTCTTAATCCAGGTATAGAAACAATTTCATTCTCCTTATTCTCACCTGGCCATGCCGACCCAAATTTTATTTTTAGAAGCTCAGCTTGCTTTTCAATTATTGAACACCCTTCTTTGATGTCTTCTGTGATAACATTACCGCCAAAAGGAATTACAGCAGTATGACGAATGATGCCATCTTTAAAAACCGCTAAATCTGTTGTACCACCACCTATATCAATTAAAGCTACACCTGCTTCTTTTTCTTCCTGACTTAATACCGCATTTGCAGATGCTAAGGGCTCTAGTGTAATACCTTCGAGCTGTAAACCTGAACTTTTAACACATCTACCAATATTTCTGATAGATGACACCTGCCCAACGACTACATGGAAATTAGCCTCTAAACGTCCACCATACATACCTATTGGCTCCTTGATTTCTGCCTGACCGTCCACTTTAAATTCCTGTGGCAACACATGAATAATTTCCTCACCAGGTAACATTACCAATTTATGTACCTGATTAATTAGCCGATCTATATCCGCTTCATCAATCACCAACTCAGAATTAGCTCTGGTGATATAATCACTATGCTGTAAACTTCTGATGTGTTGACCTGCTATACCTACCGTTACTTCTTCTATCCGTTCTGAAGCTGCTGTCTCAGCTTCCTGGACCGCTTGTTGTATGGACTGTATGGTTTGTGTAATATTATTTACCACACCACGATGCACTCCCATACTCTTGGATTTACCAACTCCAAGAATCTCAACTTTACCATATTCATTTTTGCGACCAATCATGGCCACAATTTTTGTGGTTCCGATATCTAAACCTACCGCTATGTTATGCTTATCCATAGTTTATATTTTGGTGCAAATCACTTGTTTATCAAATTTGAGATTCACAAGCTTGTAATTATCTAAAATCTTATCTTTCAATGCTTTTTGATAAAAAGCCTTAAAATTATTTATCTTCTTTTCGAGTTGCTCTAATGTCCCTAAATGAACAGTAAAATCACTTTTACGAATTTTAAAATCAAGAGTATTATCATTATTCTGACGAATTTCTATAACATGTTTTTTTAAGAACTCATCACTATCAACCATTTTGGCAAATTCATAAACGATTGACAAGTCATTCTTTTTTACATTACCAACAACTAATGGTACTCTTGCCGTATAATTTGATGACAAAGGCATAAAAGAACCTTCATCATCTATATAATACGATGCATTAGTACTTACTCTTGCAATAGGTCGTTTTTGTACAATTTCTGCGGAAAGCGCACCGTTTACTGACATAAACACTTCTGCTTTCTTTATCATTGGGTCAGAATTCAGGGCGGTTTCCAACTCGTTCAAATCTATAATTTCTTTAGGCTGTCCCGTAATAGACTGCTGATTTTGTATTAACAATTTACTAACAGTCCCATCTGTGATGAATAATTTATTCTCACCAACAAATTCAATGTTCGGTTTTGGCACTTCACGATTGCTGTTTCTATACTTAGAGAATGCAAATAAACCGCCTACTAAAAGGACTAAGCCAATGATTTTTATGTAGTTATAATTAATTCGCAACACTAAAAGCCTCTTTAATTCGTTTCACTTCTTCTCCAATATCTCCAGCACCAAGTGTCATTACAATATTGGCACTAGATTTTTTTATCTCATTTATCAATTCTGATTTCTCGACTAATTTTTTATTCGGATTATCTATTTTATCCAACAGCCATTTAGACGTCACTCCATCTATGGGTACTTCTCTTGCTGGATAAATATCTAGTAATATGATTTCGTCAAAATTTGAAAGACTTTTTGCAAAATCAATAACAAAATCTTTTGTCCGACTAAACAAGTGTGGCTGAAAAACAGCTAAAACTTTTTTATCAGGATACATTTCTCGTACGGCCTGATGGACCGCATTAATCTCTTCAGGATGATGTGCATAATCATCAATGAATACAAACTCTTCTGTTTTAATCTGATAGGTAAATCTGCGTTTAACACCTCTGTAAGATGCTAAACCCTTGGCGAGCTGGTTGTGAGGGCAACCAAAATCAACAGCCATCGCCAAGGCTATTATTGCATTCGACAAATTATGTCTACCAGGTAGGTTAAACTTGAAATCTTTATATAAACCGTTAGGTGTTTTAATATTAAACACATAACTACCATTTTCTATTTTTACGTTTTGAGCACTATAGTCTGAATTGTCTTCAATACCATATGTAATTCCATTAAGCGGTAAGCCATTCTTAACAAATAGTTTTCCATTAGGCTTAATACATTGGGCGAAATCTTTGAAGGACTTTATAAGTTCATTAGCATCACCATAAATATCTAAATGATCGGCATCCATAGATGTGATGCAGGCTAAATCTGGTGATAGCGTTAGAAATGAACGATCAAATTCATCAGCTTCTACAACGGTCACCGCTGTTCCGTTTAAAATTAAGTTTGAATTATAATTCTCACTTATACCACCAAGGAACGCGGTAACAGGTACATTACAGTAATTTAACAAATGCCCTAAGATACTAGTGGTTGTTGTCTTACCATGTGTTCCCGCCACAGCTAAACAAGTTGTTTGTTTCGTTATTTCACCAAGAGCCTTTGAGCGTTTTACAACATTGAACCCATTGGCTTTAAAATATGTTAATTCTGAATGACTATCTGGAATTGCAGGAGTATAAATAACCAAAGTCGTTTCGGTATTTAAATATTTAGGATTTACCTCAATTAGGTTGTCATTAAAATGAACGTAAACGCCTAAATCCTGTAAAGCATCTGTAATTTCACTTTCCGTTTTATCGTAACCAGCAACCTGCTTTCCATTAGCTACAAAATAACGAGCAAGAGCGCTCATACCGACACCTCCGATACCGATAAAATAGACGTTATTTATAGCTTTTAAATTCATTTATCTCTTTAATAATTTATCCACCTCATCGGCGATATCCTTAGTAGCATTTACTAATGCTAAGGCTTCAATATTCTTACTTAATTCTTTTCTTTTTTCATCATTAGAAATCAAATGAGAAAACTGATTCTGAAATTCAACTTCCAAATCTTTTTCTTTTATTAGAATCGCCGCATTTTTATCAGCGACTGCTTTTGCATTTTTGGTTTGATGGTCCTCTGCAACATTAGGCGATGGAATAAAAATGGTTGGTTTTCCCACAATACACAGCTCAGAAACTGAAATCGCACCAGCTCTTGAAATTATGATATCTGCTGCTGCATACGCCATATCCATGTTATTTAAAAAGGCATGAACCTGAACATATTTCAATTCATTATACTGTTTATATCTTTCATAATATAACTTACCACATTGCCAAATTAATTGTACGTTTTGCTCCTCAAAAAATTCAAGATTAGCCTCTATCAATTCATTAATACGTCTCGCTCCCAGGCTTCCTCCTAAAACCAGTAGTGAATGTTTGCTATGAATAAGACGAAAGGCATCTTTACCTTCTATATGTTTTCCTTTTACTTCTAATAAATCCTTTCTAATTGGGTTCCCTGTTAGTTTTATTTTTTCTTTAGGAAAGTATTTTTCTAAACCTTCATAAGCCACACAAATCGTATTGACCTTTTTTCCTAAGAGCTTATTTGTAATTCCGGGATATGAATTTTGCTCTTGAATTAAAGTTGGAATCTTTCTTAATGTGGCTACCTGCAATAATGGACCACTTGCAAAACCACCTGTTCCAATAACAGCGTCTGGCTTAAAGGTTTTTAGAATTTTTCTCGACCGCCATATACTTGTGATAAGCTTAAACGGAAACATTATATTCTTTAACGTGAGTTTTCTTTGAATTCCTGATATCCAAAGGCCCTTTATCTTATAACCTGCTTGTGGCACTTTATCCATTTCCATTCTATCTGAAGAACCAACAAATAAAAACTCTGAATTAGGATGTCGCAACTTTAACTCATTTGCAATGGCAACTGCAGGATAAATATGACCTCCTGTACCACCACCAGATAATATGAATTTATAGTTACTCATTATATTGTTTCACTTAATATGTTTAATGGATTATCAGCATCGTCTTCATCATGTTTATCTTTTAACTCTTGTCTCCTTGCGCTAACGCTTAAAATAATTCCTATGGCCAAGCATGTCATCCAAATGGATGTACCGCCACTACTAATTAAAGGCAGTGTTTGCCCAGTAACAGGAAATAACTCAACCGCAACTGCCATATTAATTAGTGCCTGAAAAACAATTGGTAAACCCACACCTAAAACTAAAAGCTTACCAAAGATGGTATCTGATTTCTGAGATACAATTACAATTCTAAAAAGCAACCACGAGTACAAAATCAGTAAAAATAATCCACCAATTAAGCCGTATTCTTCAATAATAATTGCGAAAATAAAATCGGAAGACGACTGTGGTAAAAAATTCTTTTGCACACTTTTTCCTGGACCTACTCCTTGAATTCCACCAGAGGCTATAGCAATTTTTGCCTTTTCTATTTGGTAATCTGCTTCTGTATCTGCACCATTTGAAAAATTTTCTATGCGACTCATCCATGTATCAATTCTATTCGGCATTGCGTCAGGAAAAGCCTTAGCTACCAAAACAAATAAAGTGAGTGCAACCAAACCCGTACCAACGATTATCAATAAGTATCTTATTGGATATCCACCAATGAAAGCCAACATCATTATCATGGTAAATATTATCGCAGTCGTAGAAAAATTAGCCGGAAGTATTAGTAGTAATATTAAAAATACCGGAGTCCAAAGCGGCAGAACCGTATCCTTAAAACTTATGTCTTTATCTCTAATTTTCGATAAATAACGCGCCACATACACCATTAAAACTACCGCAGCCAATGTAGACGTCTGAAAGGACATATTTACAATAGGTATTTGTATCCAACGACTTGCATTAGCACCTTCTATAGTCGTTCCCTGCAACATAGTTACCAACAACAACACAAATACAATAGGTATCATAATCATTGATAGCCCTCTAAAGTATTTATATGGTACTTTATGAACACCATACATAATTGCAAATCCTAAAAAAAGATGCATAAAATGCTTTACAAAAAATGAAAAGGTATTACCTGTACCACCTGTATATGCTAAATTACTCGCTGCACTATATACTGGTAAAAAGGAAAAAATAGCCAACAACGTCGCTATAGCCCATATGGCTCTATCTCCTTTTATTTGTGCGAATATATTCTGCATGCTTAACCTTTATAGATGAGTCCCTAATTCATCTTTTTCTTTTATTATAAATTCCGTACTGCGTTTTTAAATTGGCGTCCTCTATCTTCATAATTTTCAAATAAGTCGAAACTTGCACAAGCAGGAGACAACAGAACATTATCGCCAGCATCAGCTACCTTGTAGGCAATCTTCACAGCTTCACTCATGTATTGGGTTTCAATAATAACATCGACCATATTGCCGAAAGCTTCAAAGAGTTTTGAATTATCAACACCTAAGCAGATAATCGCTTTCACTTTCTCATTTACAAATGGAAAAAGTTCTTTGTATTCGTTACCTTTATCAACACCGCCAACAATCCAAACTGTTGGTGCATCCATACTCTCTAATGCAAAATATGTGGCGTTGACATTTGTGGCTTTAGAATCATTGATATACTGTACTTTGTTTATTTTCAATACATGTTCTAAACGATGCTCTACACCTTGAAAATTTTCTAAACTCTCTCTTATAGTTTGTTTTCTAATCTTTAGTAAATGCGCTACAGTAGAAGCTGCCATCGCATTTTTTATGTTATGTTTTCCTTCTAATGCTAAGTTTTCTGTTGGCATAATTATTTGATTATTATCTATTGTTATTATTATCTCTTTGTTCTTGTAATACGCCCCTTCTTTAATCTCATTTTTTAAAGAAAACGGCAATTGTTTTGACTGAATTTTATTGTTTTGAAGCCAATTGGTAATCACGGCATCATCGGCATCATAAATGAAAAAATCGTCTTCCGTTTGATTTTCTACTATTCTAAATTTTGAAGCGATATAGTTTTCAAACTTATACTCATAGCGATCTAAATGATCTGGAGTGATATTGGTTAAAATGGCCACTTTTGGTTTAAAATTGTAGATGTCATCTAATTGAAAACTACTTACCTCTAGCACATAATTACTATGGTCTTTGTCCAAAATTTGCTTCGCGAAACTGTCACCAATATTACCTGCCAGACCTACATTTAAATGATTTTTTAAGACATGGTATGTCAATGTCGCTGTTGTCGTTTTTCCATTACTACCCGTAATAGCCACCAAAGTCGCATCCGTATATTTTGAAGCAAACTCTATTTCTGAAACTACTTTGATACCAGCTTTTCGAATTTGTTTCACTAATACTACTTTATCTGGTATACCAGGACTTTTCATTACGATATCAGCATTCAGAATTTTTGATTCTGTATGCTTTTCATCTTCAAATTCAATCTCATTATTTAAAAGAACGTTTCTATATTTATTTTTTATTTTTCCTTTATCAGAAACAAAAACCTCAAATCCTTTTGCCTTCCCTAAAAGTGCAGTTCCTACTCCACTCTCTCCGCCTCCAAGAATCACTAATCGTTTCATTATCTAATCTTCAATGTCACAATGGTTATTATGGCCAATAATATGCCTACAATCCAAAAGCGTGTTACAATCTTACTTTCGTGATATCCTGATTTCTGATAGTGATGATGTAATGGTGACATTTTGAAAATCCGCCTACCTTCTCCATATTTCTTCCTGGTATATTTGAAATAGCTCACCTGTAGCATTACGGATAAGTTTTCAGCAAGGAATATTCCACACAGTAGCGGTATTAACCATTCTTTTCTTACTGCAATAGCAATAACTGCTATTATTCCACCTATGGTTAAACTACCTGTATCACCCATAAAAACCTGAGCTGGATAAGCGTTATACCAAAGAAACCCTACAAGCGCACCGACAAATGCAGCGATATAAATTGTGATTTCTTCTACTTGTGGGATATACATAATATCGAGGTACTTTGAGAATATAATATTACCTGAAACCCAAGCGAATATCCCTAAAGTTAGCACTACAATTGCTGAAGTTCCTGCTGCTAAACCATCAATTCCATCGGTAAGATTTGCACCGTTAGACACCGCAGTTACTATAATAATGCTCACCAATACAAAAATGATCCAGGCATACTTTTCTAAATCTGGACTTATCCATGTAATCAGGTCTGAATAATCAAACTCATTATTCTTTACAAATGGAATTGTTGTTTTCGTAGATTTCCTTGCAGCATCAAAAAGTTGTGCTTCTGGGATATTGGGATTTTCAGCAAGCAGTTCTTTTTGTACTTGAATTGGGAACTCCTCCTTTATTGTTACATCTTCATGAAAATACAGTGTTAACCCAACAATTAAACCCAGCCCTACCTGCCCTAGCACCTTAAATTTCCCTTTTAAACCTTCTTTATCGTTTTTGAATTTTTTAATATAATCATCAATAAATCCAATAGTTCCCATCCAAAGGGTTGTTATAATGAGAAGTATGATGTAAATATTTTCAAGCTTAGCTAGTAATAATACAGGAATAAGCGTTGCAAGAATTATAATAATTCCTCCCATTGTAGGAGTTCCTGCTTTCTCTACCTGACCTTCAAGTCCTAAATCTCTAATGGTTTCTCCAACCTGTTGCTTTTGTAAAAAAAGTATGATGCGTTTACCATATATCGTAGAAATTAACAATGACAAAATTATTGCCACAGCAGCTCTAAAGGTTAAAAACCCAAATAGTGATGCGCCAGGAAACTGGAATTGTTGTTCTAAATATTCAAATAAGTAATACAGCATCTATTTTTGTAATTGTTTTAAAAATTCTTGAACGGTTTTATAATCGTCGAAATCAAAGCGTTCACCATTAATTTCCTGATAGGTCTCGTGCCCTTTACCAGCAATAAGAATGATATCCTTTGCACCAGCCATCTGACAAGCTGTTTTTATTGCTTGTTTTCTATCTGTAATTGATAAGGTCTTTTTGAAGTTTTGAGGCTCAACACCTTTCCCCATGTCTTCAATAATCTTTTCGGGAACTTCAGTTCTTGGGTTATCACTTGTGAAAATCACCTTAGTGCTTAAAACAGATGCTATATGCGCCATTTTTGGACGTTTCGATTTATCTCTATCACCACCACAACCCACAACAGTTATTAATTCTTCATTTTTAGTTCGAATACTGTTAATCGTTTCGAGTACTTGTTTTAAAGCATCTGGTGTATGTGCATAATCTACAATAGCCGTAATCTTATCATCTGAAATGAAATACTGAAAGCGACCAGATACATTTTTCAACTCACTTATCAATCTTAAAATTTCAGTTTTTTCGAGACCCAACAATTCTGCAGCTCCATATATCGCAAGAATATTGTAGGCATTAAAACTTCCAATCAAACGCGTCCATAATTCATTGTCATTAAGTTTTAATAACAATCCACTAAATTCATTTTCAAGAATTTGCGCTCTATAATCTGCGTAGTTTTTTAATGCATAGGTAAATTTCTTCGCGCCCGTATTTTGAAGCATTACCAACCCATTCTTATCGTCCATATTAGACAGAGCAAATGCCTCTTTAGGTAATTGATCAAAAAATGATTTTTTGACATCTCTATATTCTGCAAAAGAGTCGTGGTAATCTAAGTGATCGTGTGAGAGATTGGTGAAAATACCACCAGTAAATCTGAGACCTTCTGTTCTTCTTTGATGAATTCCATGAGAACTCACTTCCATAAAACAGAATTCGACACCTTCATCGTTCATTAATTTGAGATATTTATTGATCGTTAATGAGTCTGGCGTTGTATGTGTTGCTTTATAAGTGGTATTATCTACCATAATTTTAACGGTAGATAGCAAACCAACTTTATATCCTGCATTTTTAAAAAGTTGATACAACAAGCTCGTAACCGTTGTTTTTCCATTAGTACCAGTGACACCAACAAGCTTTAAATTTTCTGATGGATGCTCGTAATAGTTTGCTGCCATGTATGCTAAAGCCTGGTTAGAATTAGCAACTTCTATATAAGTAATATCATCCTTTAAATTTTCAGGTAATTTTTCACAAACGATGGCAACAGCCCCATCTGAAATGGCTTTTTCAATAAACTTATGACCATCTGTAATTGTTCCGGTTATGGCAACAAAAACATCATTTGACTTAATTTGACGCGAATCGAATTCAATCTTATTTACTGCAATATTTGTACTACCTGCAACTGCATTTATGGTGACCTTATACAATATGTCTTTTAGTATCATCATGATGCTTCTAAGACTATGGTTTGATTGGGTTTTAACTTCTGATGCTTATCAACAGACTGACTCTTTATTATTCCACTACCACTTAATTTCACCTTTACATTAACCTGAAGGTTTTCTAAAAGTGCAATCGCATCCATGGCAGGCATACCAACAACACTAGGCATTAGCTCTTTGTACTTACGCGCATTTTGGTAGTAGTTTTCAAAATCTTCATCTACAACATTATTATCGAAATCCAATGTTTTAATCTCGTCTATAATTGGTGTATCTGTATAGATTTTTTGGGCAATACGTTTAAACACAGGCCCGGAAACATCTGCGCCATAATAACCGACTTCAGTACTAGGCTTATGAATGACTACTATACATGAGTATTTAGGGTTGTCCGCGGGAAAGTATCCTGCAAATGATGAGATATACTTCTTATCCTTTTTCCATTCTTCAAAATTTGCATAATCAGTCCTAGCAGTGCCTGTTTTACCTGCCATAGAGAATGTTTCAGAATACATTCTTTTCCCTGTACCTCTAATCACTATATTTTTAAGGATATCTTTTATTTCAGCTAGGGTTTTATCGGAACAGATTTTATCGACCAATATTTCCTTTTCAAAAACCTCAACATCCTTATCAAAGGATTTTACAGATCTTATAAAGCGCGGTTTTATTAATTCTCCATCATTTGCAATTGCATTATAAAATGCCAATGTTTGCAAAGGAGTCATAGTTAAATTATAACCATAAGCCATGGACGGAAGTGCATTTCTACTCCAATTAGAAGCACCAGGTCGTGGAATATCTGGTTTTCCTTCACCTATTATTGAGACACCAAGTGTTTGATCTAATTTCCATTTACTAAGTCTATCTAAAAACTTTTCTGGTTTCTGAGAATAATGATCATCTATAATTGTTGCCAGTCCAATATTTGAAGACACCTCTAGTGTTCTTGCTGCCGATATTTTACCATATCCACCTCGATGTGAATCACTTATAGTTCTACCGTAGAAATATTTTATGCCGTTTTTTGTATCTATTATAGTTGATGTATCGATGACCTTATCTTCTAATGCTGCCATCATAGCTATGACTTTAAATGTAGAACCTGGCTCGTGGCTCTCACCAACTGCATAATTAAGTTTTTCGTAATACGTTCCTTTAGATGTTTTAGCTAGATTAGATATCGCTCTAATTTCACCCGTCTTAACATCCATAACCACCACACAACCATGTTCAGCTTCGTACTTCTCTAGTTGACCAAGCAGAGAATGATGTGCTATATCCTGAATATTAACATCAATAGTCGTATACACATCATAGCCATCTTGAGGTTCAACCTGATCGAAATCTGCAATAGGCTTCCATTGCCCATTTCCTATTTTTTGTTTTAATCGTTTTCCTTTTACCCCTTTCAAATACTTTTCACCGAAGGCTCCATCTATACCAACTCTTGTTGCATAATTATTCTCATCAATTCGCTCATAACCAATAGATCTTGAAGCAATCCCTCCCATAGGATGTTCTCTTCTCGTAGTTTGCTCTACAATAAGACCTCCTTTAATAGCTCCAAGATTAAGCAGTGGGAAATTGCGCATTCTGATATAGTCTGAATAACTAATGTTGCGCGCTAAAAGGAAATATCTGTTTTTGTTCTTTCTCGCTTTTCTTATGACATTCTTATAGTATGATGCCGATTTCCCCTTATAGACTGACAGTGAATCCGCTAAGCCATTTATGTACTTTTCAAATGTTGCATCTTTCGCCTGAATCGCATCAATTCTTATATCGTACTTCGGAATGGACGTCGCTAATAAACTTCCATCCGCAGAATACACATTACCGCGATTTGGTTCTATTTCAAAATCTTTTACTGTTCGTTTTTCTGCAAGTTCTCTATAAGTATCGCCCTGGATAAACTGAATACTACAGAGTTTAAAAACTACGGCAAGTGCAAAGACAAACATGCAGCCTGCCACAAAGTACAATCTGTTTAATATGTTGGTTTCTGTTGTTGCCAAAGTTTATTCTTGTTCTGATTTTACTCTGATTTTTGTTGGTGGGATTTCAGATATTCTGATATCCTTTTCTGCCACTTTATTAATAATGGCTGACTCCATTTTTAATCGCATTAGTTTTGAGCGACCGTCAACAAATGCAGATCGTAATTCTTTTACCTCATTTGTTAATCTTGCAATTTCATGCACCTTCTTGTCTGCGCTATGTGAACTTGCAATCATTATTATAGCCAATACTGAAATAAAAATGATGATGCGCCAATTTTTAAACGAATCATCACTGATTAGAAATTTACCACGCAATATGCTGTAGATACTTTTCTTCATATTTTTTCAGCAATTCTAAGTTTTGCACTTCTTGCTCTACTATTCATTTTAATTTCTGACTCTGATGGCACTATAAGACCACCTACTTTTTTTAAAGGCAC
>NZ_CBFHMI010000047.1:0-17600 GCF_965656915.1 Winogradskyella sp.
CCTCTTCGCTCTGCTTGTCATTTATGTAATCTTTCAAAATTGGAAAAACTTTATCTGGAATTTTTAAGGATAACAGTTTTGAATTCTTGTTCATTCGATAGTGAAGTCTATTATCAAAAATGTCGTTCCAACGAATTTTTAATATATCAGCTACACGGATGCCAGCAAAGTAAAAACTGAAAAGCCAGAGATTTCTAGCGTGAGTTTCATTCTTGGTAAGGTTATCAACTGACTCTAGCTCTATGACTTCATTTCGAGTAAGACCTATTTTTTCAGTTTCAGGGAACTTAATTCGTATTTTATCCGAACCGAATGGGTAAAGTTTTCTATCTACGATACCCAATTTTATGGCCCTATTATAGATAGTTCTAATCACAATAAGATTATTTACTATCGACCTTTCTGATAGGTTGTGTTTTGTACGGAGGTAGGTTTTAAATTTCTTTAGAAAATTTTCATCAATTTCTTGAAAGGTTAGCTGCTTTGACGTGGTAAATTTTAAAACGTGATTAATTCTTGCTTTATCTGTTGAAAGCCTAGACAGCTTTTCGTTTGCTTCTAAATCATCAAGAAAGTCTTGTGCCACTTCAAAAAAAGTAACTGATTCCGAAGAAGCATAAAGTTTCTCTTTTATTTGATTTGCCGATATATCCTTTTTGCTCGACTGCAAATCAATCAGCATTTTATTTGCCTCAGACAGTTTGGTACTAAGCAAACCGTTTAACCTATCTGAGTAAGGATGTGATTTTCTAACTCTAATATTTTTCACATCCCAATCATTTGGGTCAATATTATGACCTATATAATGATAATTTGAGCGACGGTTTTTTGTGATACGAATACAAAGAGGACAATGTCCTTCTTTATTAGGCTTTTTCCGAAGTACTATTTTTGCATTTGATGACATATCTTAAATATTAGGATATAAAGATAATCATTTTTGGTACAACATAGGTACAACAAATTATGATTTTAAACGATATCAATTGATATTATATAAAATTAAATATATGCTAATCAGTTGATTATAATATAACTTATGGAAATTTAGTAGTAAATACGCTGGATTCAAAATCCAGTTTCTTCGGAAGTGTGGGTTCGATTCCCACCTTGAGTACAAAAAAAGCTTCAAGATTTTCTTGAAGCTTTTTTTATAGATATAAGTTGTAACTTTGAACCATCCCAAACTAGTTAATTATGTTAGAAAATTTTTGGTTTAATGTTCAATATGGTATTAATCACGTATTAGACATCAACGGTTACGACCATGTGCTTTTCTTAATGGTGCTTGCTGTTCCTTATGTTTTTAGAGATTGGAAACGCATATTACTTTTAGTTTCCATGTTCACTTTAGGACATACCTTATCGTTGGTTTTGGCGGCTTATGGAGTTGTCAGTGTTGATGGTAAGTTAGTTGAGTTTCTAATACCTGTAACTATTTTAGTTGCGGCGGTTTATAATGTGTTTACAGCTGGTAAAAAGGATAAAGGCAAAAAAATTGGTTTATTGTTTTTTGCAACATTATTCTTTGGTTTAATCCACGGTTTAGGGTTTGCTAGAGAATTTAAAATGTTTGCTGGGCAATCTGAGAATAAATTAGAACTTCTCCTTGAATTCGCATTAGGAATTGAGATTGCTCAAATTATAATAGTATTTGTGGTTTTATTTCTTGGTTACTTGTTTCAAACTATCTTCAGATTTACAAGACGCGATTGGGTCATGGTTCTTTCCGCAATTGTAATCGGTCTGGTATTACCAATGATTATGCAGAGCGATCTCCTAAAATAGTCCTTAAAGTTTGGTAAAACTTTAACTACAAGTAAATTGTATATAAAATACTATCCTTTTATCTTCGTTATTCACATTGTACGTTTGTACAATAAAGAAATTTAATGTCAAAGAAAAAACAATTACGTTACGACAAAGCTTACCTGCGCATTGCAAAAGAATGGGGAAAGTTATCGCATTGTAAAAGAAAACAAGTTGGCGCTTTAATCGTAAAAGACCGTATGATAATTTCTGACGGTTATAACGGTACACCCACTGGTTTTGAAAACTATTGTGAAGACGATGAGGGCTATACCAAATGGTACGTCTTACATGCAGAAGCTAATGCAATATTAAAAGTAGCTGCATCAACGCAATCTTGTAAAGGAGCAACACTCTACATAACTTTATCACCATGTAAAGAGTGTAGTAAACTGATACATCAGGCTGGAATTGTAAGAGTTGTTTATCATAAAGGCTACAAAGATGATTCTGGTCTGCAATTTTTAAAAAGAGCAGGTATAGAATTAGAGTTTATAGAAGACGTCATAGCTTAATGCAAGAACGAAATAAATACATACCATTAATTGTTGGTGTTGCAATTGCGGCCGGTGTTTTTATTGGTGGAAAAATGAATTTCACTGATCCGTCAGACAATCTTTTTACAACAAACAGTAAAAAAGATAAACTCAACCGACTCATAGATTATATAGATTACGAATACGTAGATGATGTAAATACAGATAGTATTGTTGATGTAACCGTAAATGGTATTTTAGATAATTTAGATCCACATTCCACGTATATCCCAAAAGAAGACTTACAACGAATTACTGAGAACATGAAAGGTGATTTTGTTGGGATTGGTATTAATTTTTATCCATATAAAGATACTATCGCAGTTGTTAGACCTACCGAAGGCGGGCCAAGTGAACGAGCTGGCATCATGGGAGGTGACAGAATTTTATTCGCAGATGGAGATACAATTTTTGGAAAATCGATTACCAATGATTTAATCACCCAAAAACTAAAAGGAGATAAAAACACCAAAGTTAAATTAACCGTTTACAGAAAAGGTGAAGAAGAATTATTAGATTTCGTGGTAAGACGAGAAGATATACCAATTAAAAGTGTTGTTGCAGCCTACATGCTTACAGATGAATTAGGTTATATTAAAATGAATCGTTTCGCAGAATCTACCTATAAAGAATTTAAAGCGGCTCTGCGCGAGTTAAAAGATCAGGGAGCGACCAAATTAGCATTAGATTTAAGAGATAATCCAGGTGGCTTTTTAGGTATAGCGGAACAAATTGCTGATGAATTTTTAGAGGACGATAAGTTAATTTTGTTTACCAAGGATAAGAAAGGTAAAGAAGAAAGGACCTATGCTACCAGGCGTGGAGATTTCGAAGATGGTGAAATATATATCTTGATGAATGAAAACTCTGCATCCGCGAGTGAAGTTATAGCAGGTGCACTACAAGATAATGACAAGGGTATTATTGTGGGAAGGCGTTCGTATGGTAAAGGATTGGTACAGCGTGAAATGGCATTGGGTGATGGTAGTGCTGTCCGATTGACCGTATCTCGTTATTATACACCAACAGGTAGATCTATACAACGGCCATACACTAACGGAGATAACAGATCTTATTATAATGACTACTTCAAAAGATTACGCACGGGTGAGTTAGTAGATGAAGAAAATATTGAAGTGGATGATTCTTTGAAATTTACGACGCCTAAAGGTAAAGTGGTTTATGGAGGAGGAGGAATTATTCCAGATGTGTTTGTGCCAGTAGATCGTTTGTTTGAAAATGAGACGATCAATTATTTAAGACGACGAGGTCATTTTGGTTATTTTGTTTTTGAAGAATTAGACAAAGACAGAAAGACTTACGAGAGTGTTTCAAAATACGATTTCATCAATAATTTTGAAGTTTCTGATGACATCGTTGTACGCTTTGAAGAATATGTAAATTTGAAAGAACGAACTAATATCACTTTCGTTGCCTACAATGATGAAATTAGACGACTTATAAAAGCTACAGTAGCACGTCAATTATTTGATGATGATGCGTTCGAGGAAATAATAAATAAAGAAGATATCATGGTACAAGAAGTGATACTATTAAGTACCGAGTACCCTAATTTTAAGCAGTAGACTTATCGTGCACTTTAGTGTGCTTTCCATTATTCCATAGTGTTAATATATCAGTTGCTACATGAGCGCCGCTACCACAAGCCATTGCAAACTGACTTCTCCAACCTGCTAAAGTGCCAGCAACATAAAGATTTTCGTCAATTTTATGATCTAAGTTCCTTAGCCAAACTCTATCTTTTTCTTTAACTGCTCTAGGATGTGGCTCTAGGTAATCTTCTAAGCCTTTAATTGTCATAAGACTCGTGTAGCCCACTGCAATGACAACAATTCTAGACGAGTAACTGTTTTTATTAGTCGCTACTATATAACCTTCTGTAGTTTTTGTGAGAGCTACAACTTTCTCTTTTTCAATTTGAGTAACATGAGGATATAGATCGTATAGTTGTTTATTTCCGCTTAAGAGAATGTCTTTTCCTAAGGTTCCTGGTTGTAAACCAAGCACATTATTAAAGAGTGCATTCTGTAGATGGGAGCTTTTTTGATGTGTAATTATGCCAACTTTTTTATCCTTGGCATACTCTTTATCTTTTGCAGATCCTAATACCAACGCACAAGATAACCCTGCAGCACCACCACCAATAATTAAAGCATCGAACATTATTAGCGCTTTTTATCTAATTTCTCAATTTTCTTAGAAATTCTAAGAATTTGTAATAATATAATTGCGCATAACGCCGTAATTATGGTGAGTACGGCTGTATAACTTTCACCTGACAAAAGCGCTTCAAAATTTAGTTTTGTGGCATTAAAAACTATCAATGCCGTAGCAATAAAGGTTAATATTAAAGTAAATATCTTCATAATGTAATAATCTTAAACTAGTAGTTCTTTAATGTTATGTGCAAATAATTTTACTGCAATTGCTAACAAAATTACACCAAAAACTTTTCTTATTATGTTAATACCATTGGCACCTATAATTCTTTCAATTTTTGCTGAGGTTTTTAAGACAATATAAATAACAATAACATTGCAGATAACAGCCACAATAATATTTTCTATTGCAAATTCTGCTCTTAAAGATAATAAGGTTGTTAAACTTCCAGGACCTGCTATTAGAGGAAATGCAAGAGGAAAAACTGAAGCAGTCATGGCACTATTTTCATCATCTTTATATAGGGTTATACCTAAAATCATCTCTAAGGCGATAAAAAATATAACAAATGCACCTGCTACTGCAAAAGAATTTACATCGACACCAATTAGATTAAGTAAGCTCTTCCCAACAAATAAAAATATAATCATTATAACGCCAGCAATTAATGATGCTTTTTCACTTTGTATATGCCCAACTTTTTTGCGCAGATCAATAATTATTGGAATGTTTCCAATAATATCAATCACAGCAAAAAGAACCATAAATGCAGTAAATATTTCTTTAAAAACTAACTTCATTTTAACCGTTTTTGAAATTTGCGGCAAAGGTGCAATTTAATTACTGATTTTCAATATTAAATAATAGTAAAGTTTAACTATTTTTGCCTCATGTTTCAACTAGGTAAAACGATAATTTCTGAAGATATTATTGAGAAAGATTTTATTTGTAATCTTTCAGCATGTAAAGGTGCATGCTGTGTAGATGGAGACGCGGGAGCACCATTAGAGGCGGATGAAGTTCAAATTCTTAAAGATATTTATCCAAAAGTAAGACCCTACTTAAGAAAAGAAAGTATTGAGGTGATAGATGCGCAAGGTACTTCAGTAACTACTGCCTTTGGTGACCTAGAAACGCCATTGATTAATGGAGCAGAATGTGCTTATGTTATTTTTGATGAAAAGAACACCGCGTTATGTGCCATAGAAGAAGCCTATAATCAAGGTGATATTAAATGGAAAAAACCTGTGTCTTGTCATTTGTATCCAATTAGGGTAAAGGACTATTCAGAATTCTCAGCTGTCAACTATGATAAATGGGAAATTTGTAATGATGCCTGTGCTTTAGGTAAAGAATTACAGGTGCCAATCTATAAATTCGTGAAAGAAGCACTTATTAGAAAATTTGGAGAAGATTGGTACTCAGAATTAGAGAATGTTGCAGAAAAAAAATAAAAAAGTAATTTTTTTAATTTTTTATCCTTGAATTTTATACATCATATTTTTTTGTATTGAGTAATCTAAAAGTGCCTATAAACACAATTGCTAGGTGTGCTTTTAATAAGATATTACTTACAAATATAAATCAAAATATAAAAACATAAAAAACTGATTATCATATATTTATGATAATATTTCAATATTTCCTTTGTTTATGGGCTTTCTTAATGTTTGTTAAAAACTTGTTGACAACGTTTATTATTTTGTCTTTTAAATTAAAGCACAATTATCAATCTTTGTTGTGGGCAAAGTAAAAAATAGATTTTAATAGCGGTTTTTTAAGCCTAGATTAAAAAACCTCTGTTTTTGAAAATTTCAAGCCCTTTTTGTTCCTATATAAAGGAAAAATTTTAACACTATTTACAGCATTTGCTAATTGATTTGGGAATAATCATGTATTTATTCTAGAGGATCGTTAGCTTCAAAAATTAAGATTGAATATGGAAACCACACAACTGGAAATCACGGAAATTATTAAAAGAGACTACGAAACAAACCCTTTTGTTTTAAATAAAATTTCTAACGCTGTAGAAAAAGCAATGATGTCTGTAGGGCATGGAACAAAAGAAGATGCCAATACAATTGCGGTAAAAGTGTTGCAAGAATTACTAGACAGAAAAGGTGAAGATTATAGATATGTGCCAACTGTAGAAGAAGTTCAGGATTTGGTAGAGATTAAATTAATGGATAGTGAGTTTTTAGATGTTGCAAAAGCATACATTTTATACAGAGATGAGCAAGCCAGAAATAGAAAGACAAATATCTTTGAAAAGCGTATCAATTTAAAACCTTACGAGTATCCTGCATTAAATGAATATGTAGATGCCATTAGACATTCTTACTGGATACATTCAGAATTTAACTTTACAAGTGATATTCAAGATTTTAAAACAAGATTGACCATTGTAGAACAAAATGCGATTAAAAATACAATGCTTGCAATTTCTCAGATTGAGGTTGCTGTAAAGTCATTTTGGGGAGATATCTATCACAAAATGCCAAAACCAGAAATTGGATCTGTAGGAGCAACGTTTGCTGAAAGTGAAGTGCGTCATCATGATGCTTACTCTCATTTATTAGAAATATTAGGACTTAATAACGAATTTAAAAGATTAAAGAAAAACCCGGTAATAATGCGCCGTGTGCATTATTTAGAATCGGCGTTAAAAAATGCGAAGAGTGAAGACAATAAGGAATATGCAGAGTCTGTTTTATTATTCTCATTGTTTATTGAACACGTATCCTTGTTTTCACAATTCTTAATCATCATGGCTTTCAATAAGCACAAGAATATGCTTAAAGGAATATCTAATGTTGTTGAAGCTACATCAAAAGAAGAACAAATTCATGGAGATTTTGGTATCGATGTGATTAAAATTATAAAAGACGAAAACCCAACATGGTTTGGTGATGAATACAAAACCATTGTTAAGCTAATGTGTGAAGAAGCTTTTGAATCTGAAAGCAGAATCGTCGACTGGATATTTGAGGCAGGTGAATTAGACTTCCTTCCTAAAAATGTCATTAACGAGTTTATAAAAAACAGATTTAATAATTCCCTCGAAAGCATCGGCATTGATAAAATATTTGATATTGACGATAGCTTATTAGAGCAAACTGAATGGTTTGATGATGAGATCATCGGAACTAAACACGGAGATTTCTTCGTAAAACGCTCTATCAACTATAGCAAAAGAACAAAAAGTATAACTAGCGACGACTTATTTTAAACCATGAACGACAAAACTAACTTAGACCTCGAAAAGAATGTAGTAAACCCTCAAACTACCGCAACTTCACCACATGATGAATTAATTAAAGCCAGGAAAGAAGCCATTAAGGAGGTTAACGCTGAGCCAGAAATAAAATGGTTAACAGAGCACAGCCGTAAGTTTTTATCATCTGGTTACCTTACAGAAGGTACGACACCAGAAGCACGTATTAGAGAAATAGCTGATAATGCCGAGCGTATCTTAAAGATTGATGGTTTTGCAGATAAATTCTATGGCTACATGGCTGAAGGTTTTTACTCATTAGCATCACCAGTGTGGTCTAACTTTGGTAAAAAACGCGGCTTACCAATTAGTTGTTTTGGTTCGCACATTTCTGATGATATGGGAGATATTCTCTACACACAATCAGAAGTTGGTATGATGTCTAAGCTAGGTGGTGGTACTTCGGGTTACTTTGGTAAACTTCGTCATAGAGGAGCGCCAGTAAAAAATAACGGAGAATCATCTGGAGCCGTACACATTATGCAACTGTTTGAAAAAATGGTAGATGTTGTAAGCCAAGGTTCAGTGCGTAGAGGTCGTTTTTCCCCTTACCTGCCCATAGAGCATAATGATATACACGAGTTTTTAGAAATCGGTACAGAAGGTAATCCAATACAAGAGTTAACACATGGTGTTACTGTTGGTAATGAGTGGATGCAAGAAATGATTGATGGAGATGCTGAAAAACGAGCTATTTGGGCAAAAGTATTACAACGTAGAGGAGAAATAGGCTATCCTTATATCTTCTTTAAAGACAATGCTAATAATACTGCACCAGAAGTTTACCAGGAGAACAAGCACGAAATCTACGCAAGTAACTTGTGCTCAGAAATAATGTTACCAACAAATGACAGATGGTCTTTTGTATGTGTATTATCTTCAATTAACTTGTTGCATTACGATAAGTGGAAGGATACAGATGCCGTGGAAACTATGATCTATTTCTTAGATGCTGTTTTAGAAGAATTTGTAACTAAGCTAGAAGTGTACAGAGACTCAGCAGATCGTGATGACCAGCAAACTTTCCTTTTCATGGAAAAAGCTTATAACTTCGCGAAGGAGAATAGAGCTTTAGGAATGGGAGCTTTAGGATGGCATTCTTTATTGCAATCTAAAATGTTACCGTTTGATAGTGCTGAAGCGTTTAACCTGAATAGTGAAATCTTTAAAACCATTAAAGAAAAATCTGTTAAAGCTTCTGAAGAATTAGCAGAAAAACTTGGTGAGCCTGAAGTATTAAAAGGCTACGGAAGACGTAATGCAACATTAAATGCTGTAGCACCAACGACATCTTCAGCATTTATTTTAGGACAAGTATCTCAAGGTATTGAGCCAATATGGTCTAACTGTTATGTAAAGGATATTGCCAAAATAAAGACAACGATTAAGAATCCGTATTTACTAGCCTTGTTAGAAGACAAAGGAATGAATACAAGTGAAATTTGGAGAAGTATCCGTGATCATGATGGTTCGGTACAGCACTTAGAAGGTTTAACAGATCTTGAAAAAGACGTATTTAAAACCTATTCTGAAATTGACCAAATGACACTTATTTATCAGGCGGCAAACAGACAGAATCATATTGACCAAGGTCAATCGTTAAATATCATGGTACACCCTGATATGCCCGTTAAGGATATCAATAAAATATATGTTACCGCTTGGCAATTAGGTGTAAAGTCATTGTACTACCAACATAGTATGAATGCTGCTCAAAAATTTAAGCAAAAGAAGGAATGTACTAGTTGTGAAGGCTAGGAATTTCTTTAAGTGAAGATATTTCAATATAAGTAAAAAGCATCTCAGAAATGAGGTGCTTTTTTTATTTCTCAATCAAGGTATCTATACCTAAATATTTGTCGTCTTTATTATAGTACCAAGCTCTTACTTTGGGCATTTTAATGCCATTTACCGTTACTTCTTCAGATAGTAATATGTATTCACCAGAATGAGGTTTTTCCGCGCCATTCTCATCGGTTTTAAAGAACTGATAGACTTCCATGGCATAAGTTTCAGGGTCAAAGTAAAAGTACCAAATATCACTCCCAACGGCTTCGTCGTAGGTTACTTTTAGTAACTAAATAGTCTTTATCTTTAAAATTTCTTTTTTCAACGGTATCACTAAGATTGGTACCAAGGTCTTCAAGCTTCATAGGCAAGCCGTATAAATAGGAGTAGTAGTTTTTGTAAAGTAGTGCTCTGTCACAAGTCATGTTCTTTGCTTTTGTAGTTGTGCTGTCAAGTATTTTACCGTTGTAACGCATGTCACATTTTCCTTTAGAAAGAGTGTATGTCGTTGTCACAGTATCTCTTGTTGCTTCTACACTAAAATATTCCTTTGGTAAATCAATAGAAATAACACTTGTTCGTTTTGAAGCATCAGGTGTAGTCATTACAACAGTAAACTCATCATTAAAGCTTGTCCAGTTGCCATTAGGATCGTGATATGA
This sequence comes from Winogradskyella sp., assembly GCF_965656915.1. Classification (GTDB taxonomy): domain Bacteria; phylum Bacteroidota; class Bacteroidia; order Flavobacteriales; family Flavobacteriaceae; genus Winogradskyella. The sequence goes on from NZ_CBFHMI010000047.1 coordinate 10,251, forward strand.
AATAGCGTTTGATAATAACTGTTCTGGTGTGAGATTTTGACCAATGCAAGTCAATGTAAAGCATACTAAAATGAAGGAAAGAATGGCTTTCATAAGATTATTGTTTGTATGCAAATTACAAATTAAGACATAAAAAAAGCACCCAATGCCGAACTTTACGGAAGGGTGCTTATTTGCTTTACCTATTGTTTTTAGTTCAATGGATTATTTTGCTGCCATAAGAGCAAAGAACTTATCAATATTAGGTAAAAGTATAATACGAGTTCTTCGATTTTTAGAACGATTTTCTCGTGTATTGTTTTCTACTAATGGTTGGTAGCTACTGCGACCAGAAGCAATTAATTTTTCAGGATTTACATCGTATTTGTTTTGTAATTGTCTAACTACAGAAGTGGCTCTCAATACACTTAAATCCCAGTTGTCAGCAATCTTATCTGTACTAATGCTTCTTGAGTCTGTATGACCTTCAACCATTACATCTATGCTATCTTCAGAGTTAATCACATTCGCTAATTTTTGAAGTATGTTATTTGCTTTACTACTAATTCTATAACTCCCAGAGTTAAATAACATTTTATCAGAAATAGAGATCATCACTACAGTTTCATTGATGTTCACAGCAATATCTTCATCTTCATTAAGATTAGACGTATCCATGGTCTTAGCAAGATTGTACTGTATTGCTAAATTCATAGAATCCTTTAAAGTTTTTGCCTGCGCCAATTTTTCAGAGTCTATATTTGCTAACGTCGACAACATTTTTTCTTTAGTAGCATTAGACATTACCGTGCCATCAGCGTTAACATCTAGCTTTATGTCATTTTCTATTTTTAATCCCTCAACATCTTCATTTAAAGAATTGATTTTTGCATTATAAGTATCAACGCGCTCTTGAATTTTTGCAAACTTATTTTCTAAGTCTTCCTTTTCAACTTTAGTTTTAGTTAGCTCACTTTTAATCTGACCATTTTCTTGTTCTAAGGCCATATATTTCTTTTTTGAAACACAAGAGCTAAATAAAATAGCTGTTACTAATAAGATTGAAATTTTTTTCATGTTTTAGTTTTTGTTAATTTATTCAATACACATAGATATACGTACAAAGTGTATGATTAGATGTTTATAAAAAAATAAAATCAAATTTTTTCGCATAACAATTAATTTACATTATTTTAATGTTGAATTAACATATTATGCAATACGAATTTTATGAAATACTACAGCTAATAGGCGCATTAGGTGTGTTTTTATTTGGTATGAAGGTAATGAGCGATGCTCTGCTTTTATTGGCCGGAAGTAAAATGAGATCTATTCTGGAGAGAATGACATCTAACCGTGTTTTAGGAATTGGTACAGGATTTTTAATTACATCCGTAATACAATCCTCATCAGCAACGACATTAATGGTGGTTAGTTTTGCTAATGCAGGACTATTAACTTTAGTTGAGTCTATTGGTGTTATTATGGGTGCTAATATTGGTACAACCATTACGGCATGGTTAATTACCATTCTGGGCTTTAAAGTGAGTATGAGTACTATTGCTTTGCCACTTGTTGGCTTCGGTTTTGGATTTACGTTTTTAAAGAAAGAAAAACTAAAAAATTTAGGAAGCTTTATCATAGGCTTTGCCTTACTCTTTATAGGCCTACAGTTTCTAAAAGAAGCGATGCCAGACATAAAGAATAATCCTGAGTTACTGGCATTTTTATCGCGCTATACAGACTTAGGCTATTTGTCTATTTTATTGTTTTTATTAATAGGAACTGTGCTTACGGTAGTTATACAATCGTCTAGTGCTACAATGGCCTTAACGTTAATTATGACAGCGCAAGGCTGGATACCTTTTGAGTTAGCGGCAGCCATGGTTCTTGGAGAAAATGTTGGTACAACTATTACAGCAAATTTAGCCGCGATTATAGGCAATTATAAAGCCAAGCAAACCGCAAGAGCTCACTTAATTTTTAATCTTATGGGTGTTTTCTGGATGCTTATTTTGTTTTATCCATTTTTAAAAATGATTAGCTGGTTGGCTATATACCTGGGATCAGAATCACCATATGTCAATGCTGCTGCTATACCAGTAGCCATCTCATTATTTCACACAATATTTAATATTGCTAATACCTTTTTATTAGTTTGGTTTGTAAAACCCATAGCAAAGTTAGTAGAGCGAATTATTCCTGAACGCCTAGAAAAATATAAACAAATTGATGAACCAAAATTTTTAACTGAAAATTCTTTAAAATATCCAGAAACTGCAATTTCAACATTACGAAAAGAGTCTAAGTACTTATTTAAAAATGCTGTGTTTGAAATTGTATCTCATGCATTGAATATTCACAGAACAGATATAAAATCAGACCTGAAAGTTAAAAAGGTGATTAAAAAGTCTAATATTTTATTTGAAACTAATGTGAGAGAATTGTACATCACAAAAGTTAAAAATATATATGGAAAAATTATAAGCTATGCTACTAAAGCACAGACAGTGCTAAAACTGACAGAGGCTCAAAACAATCAGTTATTAGAGCTGAAAATTGCCAATAGAAAAATGGTTGAGATATTGCGTTATGTTGGCGAATTAAGCAGAAATGTTGGGCTCTATCTAAACTCTGATAATAAGCATATCAAAAAAGAATATGATAAAATTAGAAATAGAGTGGTTAAAGTATTACGTACCATTCATCTATTTAGAACAGAAAAAGACAACGAGGTTTATCACAACAAATTAGTTCAACTAAAGAAAGAAGCGAGGGAAATCTTTCACTCTAATAATCTTAAAATTGATGAGTTAATTAGAAATGACTTAATTACAGTAGATATGGCGTCTTCATTATTTAATGATTATGATAATGTCAATGATATGATAGAAAACCTTATTGATGTTGCAGATTTATTATATGGTAAGCAAGATTCACTATTAGAAAGTGATGTTTAAAAAGGCATATGGTATTTATAATGTGGTTTTACTTTACAGTTTAGTAATAATTAATTAAATAAAAATCTATTAACGAATCTTTATATAATTTTATTTTTATGGAAAACTAAAATTATGAAATTTCAGATATTATTGATTCTAGCCTGTTTAACATTTTTATTAGGATGTTCAAATGACGACGAAACAAGTACCGATAATTTAAATCAAACAGGAATTATTGGAAATTGGGAGTTTAGTGACGAGGAAATAGATGGGATATCTGATTTACTGCCCAAATGTTGCAAGTTTTTTGAATTTAAAGTAGATGAAAATAAGCAAGATCTTACGGGATTATTTACATATACCGGTGATACAAATGAATTTACTGAAGGTAGCTTCATAGTAGATGAAACAGGTGAAACTATAACCTTTTTGTTTGATGATGAACAACGCATTTATAATTATACCATGAGTCAGTCTCAAGATTATATAACATTTTCATTTTTTGAAGATGGATCTAACTCTTTACAAGGATGGACCAAAATAGACTAAGTAGTTATTCTTCTTCAGTGGTTAAATCGCTCACTGTAGCTGGTTCAACTGAACTATCATGAGAATGATAATACTCTTCAAGTAAATTGATCATAGCGGTGAACAAATCTTTGGTCTCTAGTAGTAAACTAAAATACAGGGTTGTATTTTTAGGACTAGATTCTTCACTTCGTGTTCGCTCTACTTGTTTCTGAATTTTTTCTTTTACAGTGTCAAAGAATTTAGACTTATCTTTAAGTAAGGCGCCTATTTTTTCAAAAGAACGAGATTCAAAAGCATCTTGAGTACTTAAAAGCAATGTTTCTAAGTTGTCATCTAAGTCTTTAAGTTCTTTTATCTGACTAAACTTTAGTTTTTTATGATTGTTGTTAACGTGCTTATGACTGGCTTTAGAAATATATTCTAAGGATTGTGTCATATCTTGCAGGTAACCTAAGATATTAATGTAAAAATCACTGGCAGAGACACTTGGCTCTTCCAGGTTTCGTATAAAATAAAAAATGTTGTCTTTTAACTCGTCAATTTCATTGGAGAGTTTCTGAATTTGTTTTCTATTCTTTTTTAATAAGGATAAATTCTGAGTTGCTAAACCATTAATAGCGGACGTATATATTTTGTTCCCTCTTTTTACAACATTGGCTATATTCTTAGCACTTTCGTGAATTACACCTTGAGTTGAGCTACTTTCTGCTTTCTCTAATCTGTCTTCTTCACGCATTATTTTAGAGCTCTTTCTATGTGATAAATAATTTCTTAGAATTAAAACAAAAGCTAAAATTAGAAGACCTGCCAAGGCATAACCTTCACCAAAATATAATATAGTAGCCATAATACAAGCAGCCACAAAGGCACTAAAAGCTGTAAAAAACCAACCTCCAATAACATTTAAAACACCAGCTACCCTATACACCGCACTTTCACTTCCCCATGCTCTATCTGCTAAAGATGTTCCCATGGCGACCATAAATGTTACATAAGTAGTGGATAATGGTAATTTCATAGAAGTAGCTATAGATATTAAGACACTTGCAACCATTAGGTTTACTGCTGCTCTTACTAAATCAAAAGCTGGCAGATCTTGTGCTCTGGCAACAACTTTTGGTTTTATAAATTGTTTATCAGACCAAGTCTTAAATGACTCAGGTAATAGAGTATTAATGCTATTTGATAACCCTATAGTTAATCTTACAATATTTCGAGATAGAAAATTAGGTTCAAATCGTTCTTTGACTTCTTCTTGCCTTGATAGGTCAACCGAAGTCTTTACCACGGCTTTTGCTTTACTGGAAAACCATAAAGTAATTACCATTATTAGACCAGCTATCAATAATAAATAAGGTTCGGTCTGCACTGGTTTAGCTAGATCTATCATTGCAAATTGAGTAGCTAATTCACCACTTGTTGACCAAACTTCATATGAGTTGTAAGCTGCTATTGGAACTCCAATAAAATTCACTAAATCATTGCCAGCAAAAGCCACAGCTAGGGCAAAAGTACCCACAACAATAATTATGGTATATATCTTAGCATTAAATAATTTTATTGCTAAAAAAGATAGAATTGTAAATACTAAAAAGCTTATGCCAATAAATGTAAATGGATTAGTGCTTAAAAAATCTTTAACAGTGTCAGACATAAAGGTGGCATTTTTTAAACCTTTTACAATGATGAAGTACATTATAGAGGTCACTGCGAAACCACTAAAAATTGAGCTAAACCCTATGGGTTTTTCATGGAATTTAAAGGATAAAAATAATCGCGATATATATTGAATAATAGCACCTATAGTAAAGGCAACAACGACAGATAGGAGTATTCCTAGTATAATTTCTATTGCCTTCTCATTATTAATGTACTTAGCTATGTTGGTAATTGACTCAGAGTCATTAGCATAAATCTTAATCAACGCTACCGAGACAGATGCACCCAATAATTCAAAAACAATAGAAACGGTAGTACTTGTAGGTAAACCAAGGGTATTGAAGAAATCTAAAAGTAGAATATCCGTGAGCATTACAGCCATAAAAATGACCATAATTTCATTGAACATAAATTCGCCAGGATTGAAAATACCTTTTCGTGCGACTTCCATCATACCACTAGAGGTCATGGCACCAACAGCCACACCTAAACTAGCAACTATCATAATAGTTTTAAACGAAACGGCTTTAGAGCCAATGGCAGAATTTAAAAAATTAACAGCATCATTACTTACACCAACAACTAGATCCGCAATAGCTAAAATGGCTAAGGCAACCAGCATATAGATATAAAGATTTTCCATGTATTAGATTGGCTAAAATTGAACGCAAAATACTTTAATTATTTTTAAACTTACGTTATGTAAACGTTATTTTTAACTTCCAAATAGACGTGCTAACCCTTAAGCAAGTTCATACAATTGTTTAAATTTTAAGAATAAAAGAAGTAAGTAGAAATAGTTTTTCTTCTGTATTAATATTTAAGGATTCAAAACGATACTCTAGTCCTAATTGAAGTTTTAATTTCTTTGAAACTAACCAACCAAAATGTGCTGTGGTTCTATGGTCAATTTTTGGTTTTACTTTTTCACTATTGCTTAATAGTGCTTCCATTGAAGTGACCAAATACTTTTCACCAATATTGAGTTTTTCACCATTTAAAGGGAAGTCTAGTGCAAAACGATAACGCGAACGTAGAATGGTTAAATCATCCAGAAGGCGTTGTTCAAAGCTAATACGATGTCCAAAACGTAAGGCTAAATTCTTTTTGATGAAATTAAATTGCTGGATAAAACGTAATTCGTTACTGCCTCCATCGATAGATTCTCTTTGGCGATATTGTACTCCTACGCTCACTGTATGCCTATAATCTAAATTGAAAGTAGAAAAATGGACAACGTCTAATTGTCTGTTTTCAAAATTAAAGTTTTGATCTTGATACAGATAATAACGCGATCTCACAGCAAAGTTTACTTTGTAATCACTATTAATCCTATAATTTATTGCTACACTAGTTTCGCCTAATCCCTCAAAATCATTTTGAGAAGATAAAATTAATCCACTAAGGCATGTACAGAAAGTTAAAAAACTTTTAATATAATACATGCTCGTAAGATGTTGTATTTAAAAACCTAAAACTTATAAATGCACCACTTTTATTAAAAGTAAACTCTCTAATAGTACGTTCGTTTTCTGTTTTTACCTCAGCAATAATTTCAAACTTAGGGTATATTTTAGAGTTTTTTGATATAACGTTTCTAACAAATTCTACAGTATCTAAATCTTTAGAATAAACAAACTGTTGTTGAATTTTGATCACTTTGTATTTAACAAATGATGCTTTAAAATACCCTTTTATATGTTTTTCTATCGAGTCACCAATACTTTTAAACTTGGTAATTACTTCAATATCTTCAACAATGCCATTTTTGGCAAACTCTATACTATAGTATTCTCTTTTGTATTTAAACTTTGCTTCAAAGCTTTGTTTATTTCCGTCAGTTTCTTTATAAAATTTTAATCGTTTACATTTTTGAGGTAACAACTCCACGACGCTTTGTGCTAAAACAGGAAATTCTGATAGTTTAATACGCTCTTCTTTTTCCTTCTTTGTCTGGCATACAGAGAATTGTATAAAAGAGAATACAAGTAAAGTTGTAAAAAAAAGATTGAATCTCATTTTGTAACTAGTTGATTTATTCAGTCACAAGTTAATGACTGTAATTGAGTCATTAACAACGTAATTTTGATAATATATAAAAAATTGTAAATCAGTAAGTTAAAGACCCAATGTTAAATAAAAGTTATGTAAGTGTTGCGAAAATGTAAAAAAAATGTTATGTTTGTTGTGTAATTATTAATTAAAACCCCAAGAATATGAAAAATATAGTAATATTTAT